>JACDFR010000009.1 GCA_013815685.1 Ramlibacter sp. | reverse complement strand
TGGTCTTCGACGTTGCTCGATTCCCGGTTACCTTCCCAACGCATCTTGTTCTCCTGACGTGACGCACCGCTGCGGTACAGTGAAACCATGGTATCCGCATCAGACGCGGCCGTGGGCCGCTTTCCCACTGTCTTGGTAACCGGCTTCGACCCCTTTGGCGGCCACACCATCAACCCCAGCGGGATGGCGGCGCAGGCCCTGCACGGTCGGCCCGTGGCCGGGCACCGGATCGTCGGCGCGCAGCTCCCCGTCGAATTCGGTCATTCCATGGAAGTGCTGCGCACCCTGCTGCTGAGGCATCGGCCCGCGCTGGTGATCTGCTGCGGCCAGGCCGGCGGCCGGGGGGCGCTGTCCTTCGAACGTGTCGCGATCAACGTCAATGACGCCCGCATCCCGGACAACGCCGGGTTGCAGCCCGTGGATACGCCCGTCATCGCGGGCGGGCCCGCCGCCTACTTCAGCAGCCTTCCCATCAAGGCCATGCTGATGACCTTGCTGGATGCCGGGATCAACGCCGAAGTGTCGCAAACGGCCGGAACGTTCGTCTGCAACCACGTTTTCTACGGCCTCATGCATGAGCTGGCGGCCCGGCCCGAGCTGGCCGGCACGCGCGGCGGACTCATCCATATGCCCTGGCTGCCTGCGCAGGGCCAGCCGTCGATGCGGCTGGATGAGATCGTGGCTGGACTCAAGCTGGCGGTCGAATGCGCCGCGGTGACCGTGACGGACATTCGCCAGCAGGCCGGCGCGCTGAATTGAGGGCACGCCTAAAATGGGCCTGTGTCCATTCTCAATGCCGACCTGCACTGTCATTCCGTTGTTTCCGACGGCACGCTCACTCCGGAAGAGCTCGCGTCGCGCGCAGCGGCGAACGGGGTTGAACTCTGGTCATTGACCGATCACGACGAGATCGGCGGGCAGGAGCGCGCTGCGCAGGCGGCGCGGGGGCACGGCATGAAATACCTGACCGGGACCGAGATTTCGGTCACCTTCGCGAACGAAACCGTCCACATTCTCGGCCTGGGATTCGATCCGGATGACCCGGCCATGCGGCAGGGGCTGGGCGAGACCCGCGGCGGGCGAACCGCCCGGGCCATGGAGATGGCGCAGCAGCTGGCCCTGGTCGGCATCAAGGATGCCTACGAGGGCGCGCTGCGGTATGTCGGCAACCCCGAGCTGGTTTCGCGCATGCATTTCGCGCGCTTTCTCGTGGAAACCGGTGTCTGCAAGGACACGGGCGAGGTGTTTCGCAAATACCTGACCGAAGGCCACCCGGGCTATGTGTCGCACCGCTGGGCCTCGCTGAAAGCCGCCGTTCAATGGATCACGAGCGCCGGCGGAATGGCAGTGATCGCGCATCCGGCGCGCTACCGCTTCACGGCCAATGAAGAGTACGCGCTGTTCAGCGAATTCAAGGTCCACGGCGGCCGGGGCGTCGAGGTCGTGACCGGAAGCCACACGGCGGCCGAGTACGTCCGCTATGCCGAAACCGCGCGCGAGTTCGACCTGGCCGCATCGCGCGGCAGCGATTTCCACAGTCCTGTCGAGAGCCACACCGACCTGGGCCGATTGCCCTTCCTGCCCGGCGACCTCACGCCGGTCTGGGAAGTGCTGGCCGACCGGATCCAGTGAGGCCGCCGTTGGCCGCCCGCGGCTGCGCCGCGCTCGTCGGTATTGGCCTTGTCGTCGCGGCGGGGGCCTGCTTCTCGGCGCTGGACACAGCCACCAAATTCATCAGTGCCTCCGTGCCGCTCTTGATGGCGCTGTGGTTTCGCTACGCATTCCAGGCCGTCGCGACAACGGTCACTGTCCTTCCCCTGCGCGGCCTGTCGGCGCTGCGCACGCTGCATCCCCGGTTCCAGGTCCTGCGCGGCGTGCTGCTCTTGACCAGCAGCCTGTTCGCCTTCGCCAGCCTTAAGTACATGCCGGTGGGCGAGTTCACGGCCATCGTCATGATCGCGCCGCTCGCCATCACGCTGCTGGCGGCCACCGTGCTCAAGGAACGGGTGTCGCCCATGCGCTGGACGCTGGTGGCGTGCGGGTTCGCGGGCACGCTGGTGATCATTCGCCCGGGGGGCGAGGCCTTCCACTGGGCCAGCCTGCTTCCGGTCGGGCTGGTCGCCAGCAATTCATGGTTCCAGATACTGACCAGCAAGCTGGCGCGCACCGAAGACCCGCTCACCATGCACCTGTACACCGGCTGGGTCGGCACCCTGCTCGCTTCGCTGGCCCTGCCCTTCGCCTGGACGGCGCTGCCGGCCTGGTGGCTGTGGGCATGCTTGTGCTTCATGGGATTGATGGGCACGGTGGGCCATTTCTTCCTGATCCTGGCTTACCAACGCGCGCCCGCAGCCACCTTGACCCCCTACCTTTACAGCCAGATCGCCTTTGCCGTGCTCGGGGGGTGGCTGGTGTTTTCGCACCTGCCGGACGCCTGGTCCCTGGCGGGCATGGCGATGATCGCCGTGTGCGGCGCGGCCGGCGCGTGGCTCACGGTGCGCGAGAGCCGCATCCCGATGCAACCGGTTGAGGCTTGAGGAGCCATGGCCCAATATTTCGAAGTCCACCCGGACAACCCGCAGCCCCGGCTGCTCAAGCAGGCCGTGGCGCTGCTCGAGCGCGGCGGCGTGCTCGCGGTGCCGACCGATTCCAGCTATGCGCTGGCCTGCCACCTGGACGACAAGACGGCCGCCGACCGCCTGCGCCAGATCCGGGGCGTGGACGACAAGCACCACCTCACCTTGCTGTGCCGCGACCTGAGCGAACTGGCCAACTACGCGCGGGTGGACAACCGCCAGTACCGGCTGCTGAAATCCGCCACGCCCGGCGCCTACACCTTCATCCTGGAAGCCACGCGCGAAGTGCCCCGCCGCGTCAGCCATCCGCAGCGCAAGACCATCGGCCTGCGCGTGCCGGGCCATCGCGTCTTGCAGGAGCTGCTGGCGATGCACGGCGCGCCGCTTCTGGCGACCACGCTGATGGCGCCGCGCGAGACCGAATCGATCAACGACGCGCACGAGATCCGCGAGCGCTTCGAGCACCAGCTGGCCGGCGTGATCGATGCCGGCGCGTGCCCGTCGCAGCCCACCACCGTCATAGACCTGACGCCCATGGGCACCGGCGGCGAAGCACTGGTGGTGCGCGAAGGGCGCGGCGACATCGCCGCCCTGGGCCTGTAGCGCGGGCGCGTCTGACACAATCCACCGGGTGGATATCAACAACCTCATTCAAACCGTCCTCATCTACGCATTGCCGGTGCTGTTCGCCATCACCATCCATGAGGCGGCGCACGGCTACGTGGCGCGGGCACTGGGCGACGACACGGCCTACATGATGGGCCGGGTCACCCTCAACCCGATCAGGCACATCGATCCCCTGGGCACCATCGTGATGCCGCTGATGCTGTACTTCGCGACGTCGGGAGCATTTCTCTTCGGATATGCCAAGCCGGTGCCGGTGAATTTCGGCCAGCTTCGCCGGCCCAAGCGCGACATGGTGTGGGTCGCGCTGGCGGGGCCGGCCTCCAACTTCATCCAGGCCATCCTCTGGGCGATCGCGTTCACGGTCCTCGTGGGCACCGACATCAACGAACGTTTTTTCCTGGAGATGTGCAAGGCCGGCGTCCTGGTGAACCTGGTCATGTGGGCCTTCAACCTGTTCCCGCTCCCGCCGCTGGACGGCGGGCGGGTGCTGGTGGGGCTGCTGCCGCGGCGCCTCGCCTATTCGTTCAGCCGCATCGAGCCGTGGGGCTTCTTCATCGTGCTGGGACTGGTGCTGGTCGGCGTCGTCGGAACCTACTGGCTGCGCCCGCTGATGTCGATCGGCTATGTTTCGCTCGATTTCCTGCTCACGCCATTGACCTCCCTGTTTCTCTAGGCCATGACCGCTCCCATCCGTTTCCTCGCCGGCATCACGACCACCGGCACGCCCCATCTGGGCAACTACGTTGGCGCCATCCGGCCTTCGGTGCAGGCCAGCCGTGATCCGGGGGCCCAGAATTTCTATTTCCTGGCCGACTACCACGCCCTGATCAAGTGCGACGAGCCCGCCCGCATCCAGCGCTCCACGCTGGAGATCGCTGCCTGCTGGCTTGCCGCGGGGCTCGACCCCGAGCAGGTGTTCTTCTACCGCCAGTCCGACATTCCGGAAATCACCGAGCTGACTTGGCTGCTCACCTGCGTCACCGGAAAGGGCCTGCTCAATCGCGCCCATGCCTACAAGGCGTCGGTCGACAAGAACACCGCCGCCGGCAACGACCACGACGCCGACGTCACGGCGGGACTGTTCATGTACCCGGTGCTGATGGGTGCCGACATTCTGCTTTTCAACGGGCGCAAGATTCCCGTGGGCCGCGACCAGATTCAGCACATCGAAATGGCGCGCGACATGGCGCAAAGCTTCAACCATCTCTATGGCGAGCATTTCGTGCTGCCGGAAGCATTCGTCAGCGATTCGGTGGCCATGTTGCCCGGCCTGGATGGCCGCAAGATGAGCAAGAGCTACGACAACGTCATTGCCCTGTTCGCGCCGCCTGAGCAGATGAGAAGGCAGATCGCCGGAATCGTCACCGATTCACGGGCGCCCGGCGAGCCCAAGCCGGTCGAGGGTTCCGCCCTGTTCCAGATCTACGAAGCCTTCGCCACGCCCGAAGAAACTCGGCAGATGCGCAAGGCGTACGCCGACGGCATTGCCTGGGGCGACGCCAAGCAGCTGCTGTTCGAGCGGATCGATCGCGAGATCGCGCCCTTGCGAGGGCGCCACGATGCGCTGATCGGCGATCCCGCGCAGCTCGAGCAGATCCTGCGCGCCGGCGCCGACAAGGCCCGCGCCATTGCCACGCCTTTCATGGCCCGGCTGAGGCATGCGGTCGGCCTGCGCAACCTGGGCGCGCCAAGCGGGTCGAGCGTGAAGCAAAAAAGCGCCAAGGCTGCGCTGCCTTCTTTCAAGCAGTACCGTGAGGCGGACGGCCTGCATTACTTCAAGCTGATCGATGCGGCCGGCCGCTTGCTGGCGCAGAGCAAGGGCTTCCAATCGCCCCAGGAAGCGGGACAAACCATCTCCCAGCTCAAGCAGGGCGGATTGGGGGGGATGCCGGACGCGCTACAGCCGGGGCCGGGCGTGGCACCGGCCGAGCTCGAGTCGGCCATGGCCGCGCTGGCGGCGGCGTGGATGGCATGCTAATAGCAAGCCTGCTTCCGCGGCCGCCCATTCGGAGTTATTCTTAGTTGTATGTCACTTGAAACCAAAACTCCCAAGCCCGTCACGCTGTACGTTATCGATGACCATCCCCTGATGCGCGAGGCCGTGGTCATGCTCCTGCGCCGGCTGCGTCCCGGTGCGAACGTGATCGAACTCGATCGCATGGGCGGCATGGAGTCGGCCGTCAAGCAGCACGGCACGCCGGACCTGATCTGCCTCGACCTGAAGCTGCCCGACACCACGGGAACGTCGGGCATCCACGAGCTGAAGAAGCGTTTCGCCGAAACGCCCCTGGCCGTGCTGTCGGCCTCGCCCGCGTCGGACGCCGAGGAAGGCTGTATCGAGGCCGGCGCCGATATCTACATCGAAAAATCCTCGGGCGCCCAGGAAATCGGCAACGCGCTGCGGGCCCTGCTCAACGCCGACGGCGGCTTCGAGGAGCTATCGCCCACCGACAACAAGCTGTCCAAGCGCCAGAAGCAGTTGATCGTGATGCTCGATCGAGGCCTGTCCAACCGCGAGATCGCCGACGAACTGGGCATCAGCGAGCACACGGTCAAGGTCCACTTGTGGCGACTGTTCCGCCGCCTGGGCGTGAAGAGCCGTACCCAGACCATCCACTACGCCCGCACTCACGGCATGCTCACGAGCTGAGTACGGAGGCGGCCGCGCGGTTGGCCGCGTCGCGCACATTCGTCGGCTTGAGCGCCAGGCGGAACACGGTGCCGCGGCCGGGCCGCGAGCGCAGGCTCAACGGATGGCCCAGGATCGTGGCGAGCCGCGCGACAATGTACAACCCCAACCCGAAGCCGTCCTCGGTGCCGGCGTGGCTGGGCACCTTGTAGAACTCGCGGAAAATCTCCCGCTGGTGCACGGGGGCGATGCCCAGGCCGGTATCCCAAACTTCGATGCAGCGCGCCCCGCCGCGCGCGCGCCGCGAGGCCACCAGCACGCCGCCGCGCCCGGTGTATTTCACCGCGTTGGAAATCAGGTTTCCGACGATGCGCCGCAGCAGAATCGGATCGGAAATGGCCGTTCCCGGTGTCACGTGCACGCGGAACTGCAGGCCCTTCGCCTGGGCGAGCGGACGGTACTGCAGTTCCAGGTCGTGCAGCAGTTTGAGCAAGTCCACCGGCTCGATGTCCAGCTTGATCTTGCCGGAGTCCAGCCGCACCAGGTCGAACAGCGAATCGAACAATGCGTTCACTGCCTTGGTCGACTCGACGATCTTCGGGGCGATCTCGTGCACAAGCTCCGGCTCGCTGCCCAGCCAGTCAGCGTACAGCCCGAGCGCATGCACCGGCTGGCGGATGTCATGGGCCGCGCTGGCGAGGAACCGGTTCTTGATCTCCACCGCGTCCAGCGCGGCCTGGGTCTGCCGGGTGAGCGACTCGATCAGCTGGTTGTTGCGGTATTGCAGCTCGAAATTCCTGCGGTGGGTGCCGTGCAGGCGCCCGCCCGCGCGGCGCAGCACCAGCCAGAAGATGATCAGTAGCAGGATGACCCAGTAATGGTAGTAGGGGCCGCGAAATTGCAGCTCCACGCCGATGCGCCACAGCATCACGGCCAGTGCCGCGACGGCCAGCGTGTCCAGGTAGGCGCACAGCGTGCGCAGGTGGCTGGAAAGCGCATTGATCGAATACATCGCCAGCCCGGCCATGATGAGCCAGCAGATGAACTGATCGGCCAGCGAAGACCGGTCGAAGTACAGGAGCGTGGACAGGCCCCATACCAGTGCGCTCACGGGCCACAGCACGCGGTAGCGGGCAAAGAAGGCGAGTAATTCCGCAGTCCCCGCGCCCATTACCTCGCGCACGTACTTTCGGATGATCCAGAAACGGGTGACGGCAATGGTCACGGCCGCCATGCTCCAGACAAGCAATGCGCCTGTGGCGATGTCGCTCCACACCACACCGAGGAAGACAGGAATCAGCAGCGCACCCGTGATCTGGGTGTTGCGCACGGTGCGCATCAGGTTGCGCACCAGCTCGGCCTCGACCCACTGGGCCTCGGCGGGCGTCGCAATCGCGGCAGCAGTGTCGGGCTTCATTGCCCGAGTCTAGAGCAGAAAAAATACTACTCCAGCGAGAATGACCGGCCCAGATCAGGCTGACGCGGACAGGCCGACCAAGCGCCCACGACGGCGCTCGGAAGGCTCGATGCGCAGCAGTTGGCGGTATTTCGTCACCGTTCGGCGGGCGACCTTGAGCCCCTGGCTGTCGAGTTCGCGGGCGATCTCCACATCGGAGAGCGGCTGGCTCGAGGCCTCGGCAGCGACCATTTCCTGGATCAGCCCCCGGATGGCCGTGGGCGAGCATTCGCCGCCGGCTGCCGTCGCCAGCCCGCGCGAGAAGAAGTACTTCAACTCGAACACACCGCAAGGCGTCGCCATGTACTTGTTGTTGGTAACGCGCGAAACAGTGGATTCGTGGACGCCCACTTCCTGCGCTATTTCGCGCAGCGCCAGGGGCTTCATCGCCATCGGCCCGTAAGCCAGGAAATGCTGCTGGCGCTTGAGGATCGCCTGGGCCACGCTCAGGATGGTCGAAAAGCGCTGCTCCACGTTGCGCACCGCCCACTTCGCTTCCTGCAAATGCGCGCCGAGTTCCGCATGCTGGGCGTTGCGGTGCTGCCGGAACAGCTCCACGTAGCTGCGGTTCAAGCGCAAGCGCGGGATCACCGATTCGTTCAGCGTCGCCGTCCAGAGCCCGCGAATTTTCCTGACGATGACATCGGGCGTCACGTACTGGACGGCCGCCTGCGAAAAGCGCCAGCCGGGGTGCGGATCGAGCCGGCGTATGGCGGCGCAAGCGGCCTCCACCGCGACCTGGTCGGCGCCCAACCGCCGGGCCAGGACCCTCATGTCGCGCCCGGCGAGCGCTTCCAGATGGTCGCGCAGGATCTCGGCCGCGAGCGCCCTGGCCCCCGGGTCGGCGACGGCCGGCAGCTGCAATTGAAGGCATTCGCGGGCGCTGCGCGCGGCGACCCCGGCCGGGTCCAGCGCCTGCACGCGGCGCAGCGCGATGGACAATTCATCGGGATCGGGTGCGGGCGACAAGGCCAGCACCAGGGCCACTTCCTCGAGCGGCCCGCGCAGGTACCCGTCGTCGTCGAGCGACTCCACCACGGCTGCCGCCAGCGCCCGGTCGCGCTCGGGCAAGGGCATCACGTTCAGCTGCCCGAGCAGGTGGGCCGTCAGCGAGGTTGCCGCCACGAGCGTATCGAAATCGCCGGCGCCGCCGGCGCCCTGCCGCATGCGGCCGGTGCCATCGACTCCCCAACCCTCTCCAGGCTCGGCCATCGCCGGCTCGGCCGGTGCGTCCGGCTCGGCTTCCTCGGTGGGTACGGGCTCCTCTTGCTCCAGGAAAGGATTGCTGTCCAGCACATCGCGCAGCTCCTGCGCGAAATCCTGCGACGACAGCTGCAACAGGCGAACGGCGCGCTGCAACCGTGGCGACAGCGTGGATTGCAGCGTCGTTGTCGCATGCAGTCTGAGTGAACTCATCAGTAGGATCCCCGGATTTGTTGCCGCCGTTGCGGCTGCTTGGCGAATAGAAGATGATGCGCTGCAATGACCGTGCCGCATCGTTGCGCCAGTGCCGGGCTGTGACTACTGAAGCGTGTCGTAACGTCTGCCCTGCCTTGACTGCGCAAAAGGTTGAGCATTGCGCCTGCTGAGCTTTTGATGGCACCGTGTCAGATGCCTCGCAAATGCGCGAGCCCTCTCGACCGTGTACGAATTGCCGCAAACAGACGGCGCTGTTCCGGCTCCACCCGGCATTTTGGCGCGCCCGGGGTTACGCTCGGCTATTGAAAACCCACAGAAATGCAATACCCGCGACCGTTAAAGCACTGGCTGGAGCGCTGCTGGCCCGCTGCGTCGCTGCGTACGTACCTGGTGGCGGTGATGTTGCTCGCGACGCTGCCGATAGCAGCCAGCATGAGCTTGCAGATTTTCATGGAAGTGCGGCACGAGCAGGCTCGTATCGAGGAAGAGTTGGCGCGCTCGGCCACGGCCCTTTCGCAAACGGTGGAACGCGAACTGGCTTCTTCGCTGGATGCGCTGGCGGTGCTGTCGCAATCCGAGCTGTTCCAGCAGGGAAGGGTCGCCGCCCTGGGCCGCCTGCTGCACGGGCGCCCCCGCCGCGACTGGGACAGCATTTTCCTGTTCGACCGCGACGGCGCCCTGGCGCTGGATACCGGACCACAGCAGACGAAGCAGGACTCTGCCCGGCCCGTGCACGAACTCCATCAGCAAGTCGCGCGGTCGGGGCGCGCGGCGGTGTCCGGCATGGCGGACCACGAGGCTGCCGGGCACCGCGCCATCGCGGTAGCTCTGCCGGTCGTGCAAGGAGGCACCCTGCGCTACGTGCTGGGTGCCCGCATGGGTGAGGCCGTATGGCAGCGGCTGGTTTCCACCGCCAGCGTTCCGGGAGGTGCGCATGCCGCAATTTTCGACGGCCAGCACCGCCTCATCAGCTATTCGCTGGGCGGTGCCGCGCCCGCCGGCACCGCACTGCCCGGCGACGCCGCGGCTTCCATGCAGGGCCGCAGTTCGGGCGTACACCGCTCGAGCGATGTCGACGGCCGCATCGTCTATGCTGCCTGGCAGACCGTGCCGCAGTCCGGCTGGCGGGTTCGCGTTGCGCTTCCCGCCGGCCCGATCGATACCGCGCACCGCAAGGCCATCGTCGCCGCACTGTCCACCAGCGGCGGCAGCCTGTTGCTGGGCTTGCTGTTGGCCTTGCTGGTGGCGCGCCGCATCGACCGCCCCTTGCGCCAGCTGGCGACCCGGGGCCCGGCAGGTGTCGGCGGCCGCATACAGGTTACCGAAGTGGCGATGCTGCGCGATGCGCTGCTTCGCGCCCGATTCGAAGATACAGCCGCACACAGCACGCTGGAACCCCAGGCCCACGAATTCGAGACCCTGTTCAACAGCAGCCCCGTCGGCATGGCCTTCGCGCAGGACACCAGCTGCGGCGTCATTCGGCACAACGCAGCCATGAACGCACTGCCCGGGCCGCCGGCCCCGCTGCGGGATGCCGGAGGCCGCCCGCGCGGGGCGATCAGCGCGATGGTCGACATCAGCCAGCGCAAGCAAGCCGAGGAGCGGCTGCTCGCGGCCGATGAACAGCTGCGCGAAAGCCAGCGCCTGATGGAGCTGGCCCAGGAGGCGGGCCGCATCGGGTTCTTCCACTACCAGTTCGCCAACGACCGGCTGGTCTGGAGCCCCGGCCAGTGCAAGCTGTTCGCCCTGGAAGCGCTTGGCGACGGCGGCCTGCGCGACTGGTTCGACCGCATCGATTCCGACGACCGGGAGCGCGTCGAGAGGCAGTTCGCCGGGGCATGCACCTTGCGGCGCGAACGCGAAACATTCGAATACTGCGTGGGCCGGCGCGATGGCGGCTCACATTGGCTGTCCAGCAGCGTGATGCTGCACTACGACGCCGAAGGCCGGGCCGCGCAGATGACGGGAGTGACGGTGGACATGACCGACCGGAAAGAGGCGCAACGCGAACGCGCGCAGCTCGCCGAGCGCGCGCTGGCTGCGCACCGCGATGCCGAGGATGCGAGCCGAGCGAAAGATGAGTTCCTGACCATTCTCAGCCATGAGTTGCGCAACCCGCTGGGCGCCATCTCCGCCGCCATCGATGTGCTCGACGTGGCCGACCCCGGCGGCCCGACCGGCGTCGAGGCGCGGGCCATCATAGCCCGGCAAACCCGCAACCTCGCCCGCATGATGAATGACCTGCTCGATGTGGGCCGCGTCATTGCCGGCAAGATCCTGCTGGCCCGCCAGCCGGTCAACCTCGCCGCCGTCGTCCGGCGGGTCGAGGAAACCCTGGCCCTGACGGGAGAAGCCAAGGACCACGAGCTGCGGCTTGACCTGAGGGATGCCTGGATCGACGGCGACGCCGTGCGGATCGAGCAGGTGGCCACCCATCTGCTGACCAACGCAGTGAAGTACACGCCCGCGGGCCGGGCGATCAAGGTCGTTGTCGGGGTCGAGCAAGGGGCGGCCCTCCTCCAGGTGCAGGACGCGGGAATGGGCATCCCGGCTGCGCTGCTGCCGCACATCTTCGGGCTGTTCGTGCAGGGCCAGCGCACGCTCGACCGCCGCGCGGGGAGCCTGGGCATCGGCCTGACGCTCGTGCGCAAGCTGGTAGAGCTGCACGGCGGCAGCGTCGGCGTGGAAAGCTCGCAGGAGGGCAGCCGATTCACCGTGCGCCTGCCGGCCGTACAGCCCCCTCACCGCCCCGAGGACGGCGACATGCTGCCGGTATTGCGGCGGCGCAAGGTCCTCGTGGTCGAAGACAACGAGGACGTGCTGTCGGCCCTGCGCGCCAGGCTCGAACTCGACGGCCACACCGTAACCACGGCGGTCGACGGGATCGAGGGACTCAGCCGACTGTTCAAGCAGAGGCCGGAGGTTTCGATTGTCGACATCGGCTTGCCCGACCTGACGGGGTTCGAGTTTGCCCGCCACGCTCGAGCTGCCGGTTACGCCGGCCGGATGATCGCGCTGTCGGGCTACGGCACCGAGCGCGACGCACAGGAGGCGCTGGTTGCCGGCTTCGACGCGTACCTCGTCAAGCCCGTCGACCGCGACCAGCTGCGGGCCAGCATGAGCGAGGATTGATCCGTCAAATCACTTCGTGTTACACCTCTTCGCCCGACAGTGACTCAATAATCTGTTGGGCTCAGTCCGGGCTCCTTTTGCCGATTAAGGATTCAATGGGGCACGCACTGATCGTCGAGGACGACGCAGATTCCGCGCGAATGATGGCCGCGCTGGTGGGGGCCCAAGGCTTCTCCGCCGCCACGGCACGTTCGCTGCGCGACGCGCGCAAGCAGTTGGCCCTGCAGCAGCCCGACCTGGTGCTGCTCGACCTGCGGCTGCCCGACGGCAATGGCATGGCGCTCCTGGATGACCAGGACCTAATGGGCAATTCGGAAGTAGTGCTGATGACCGGACATGCCAGCCTGGAGACTTCCATCCAGGCCCTGCGCTATGGCGCGGCCGACTACCTCATCAAACCTGTCAGCGCCAAGCAGCTGCAAAGCATCCTGTCGCGGGTGACCAGGCCCTCGGTGCTGCGCGCCGAGGTGGACAGCTTGAACGAAGACCTGCAACGGACCGGGCGCTTCGGGCATCTGGTGGGCAAGTCCGAGCCCATGGTCCGCGTGTACGAGCAGATCGCGTGCGTGGCCGGCACATCGGTCACGGTGTTCATCACGGGCGAGAGCGGCACCGGCAAGGAACTGGTCGCGCGCACCGTGCACGACTTGAGCCGGCGCCGCTCGCGCCCGTTCCTTGCCGTCAACTGCGGGGCGATTTCGCCCAACCTGATCGAGAGCGAGATCTTCGGCCACGAGCGAGGCAGCTTCACCGGCGCGGAACGCCAGCACCAGGGCTTTTTCGAGCGCGCCCACGGCGGCACGCTGTTCCTGGACGAAGTGACCGAGATGCCGCCGTCGCTGCAGGTGAAGCTGTTGCGCGTGCTGGAGACCGGCACCTTCATGCGGGTGGGTTCCACCACGCCGCAGGAAACCGACGTCCGCGTGATCGCTGCGACCAACCGCGACCCCGGAGCCGCCGTGGCCAGCGGCGCCCTGCGCGAGGACCTGTACTACCGCCTCAATGTCTTTCCGGTAGAACTGCCGCCGCTGCGGGAGCGGCGCGAGGACATTTCGCTCCTGGTTTCGCATTTCCTGCAGGACCTCGGGCGGCGGGAAGGGGCGTTCAAGCACGCCAGCCCCGCCGCGCTGGATCGGCTGGCGCAATACCGATGGCCCGGTAATGTGCGCGAGTTGCGCAACGTGCTGCAGCGTGCCTACGTGATGACGGCGGGCGCCGAGATCGGCGACCAGTGGTTGCCGCGCGATGTCCCGGCCGACCCGGTGCGAGCCGCGGGGAGCGCGACCCTGGAAGTCACTGTCGGTACCCCGCTGGCGTCCATCGAGCGCCAGGTGATCCTGGCGACACTGGAGCACTTCGGCCACCAGAAGGAACGTACCGCCGCGGCGCTGGGCGTGAGCCTCAAGACACTGTACAACCGGCTCAAGGAATACGGAATCTAGCTCGGCTTGCCGCAATATTTACCGTAGAGCGCCGCACAACGGATTCCAGGCGGCACAACCGGCCTCTTGCTTGCCCAGAGCCCGGGCACGGCCCTTGCCATAGCAGCGATGTCTTCACCCCAACACCCAAAGGATTGAAAATGTCTTTGCAAGATTCCAACCAGAGCGGCGAGAGCAAATCGGGCGGCCAGCGCAGGAGCCCTCGCGGCTTCGCGGCGATGGATCCGCAGCGCCAGCGCGAGATCGCCAGCCTCGGCGGGCGTGCAGCTCACCAGAGCGGCCACGCGCATGAGTTCACGAGCGAAGAGGCGCGCGCTGCCGGCCGCAAGCGCCACGCCCGCAAATCGGAAAAGTAAGCTCAACGGCAGGGCGTAGGAAAAGTCGGGCCGCTCTTGGGTCCAGGGGCTGACAGGAGGGCGTTGCGGCTGACCCTAGGATGACACAACGCCATCCAAAGGATCCCCAGCAATGAACGCCGACGCCAGCCCTGCAGACGCGCTCTCGCACGCGTGTACCGCCTTGTGGGCGGCCACGCTGTCGTTGATGACCGCGTTCATGCACAACCCCGCTCCGGCACACCGCTTGCTGCTGGCGCGCAGAATTTCCAGAAACTTTGCCACGCTGCGAGAAGAGGATTGCTTCAGCCCCGCCTCGCGGGCCAGCTTCGCCAAGCTCTCGCGGCACTGGGGCGCCAAGGCCGACCAGCTGGCCGGGCAACACGACAAGCCGCTGCGCGGCCTCGAGTTCATTCAGTCTTTCTGGAAAGCGCGATAACAGCTTGTGCGGCGCAGCCTACAAGGTAGACGGCCTTTGTCTGACGTCCGCGCGGTGACAAAATTCGCACACTGCTCGCAACGCACAGGGAGATCGTGTCGAATTTCACCTATTACCTGCTCTGGCTCGCGGGTGGGCTGGTGGCTATCGCCATCATCAGCGCGACCATTGCCGGGCCTGTGCACCAACGCCTGCTTCGGCGGGTAAAGGCGGTCGAAGTCCTGGCTGCACTGGGACGCTATTCGGACTGGGTCGCGGCGCAGCAGCGCACCCCATTCTTCCAGGGCGACGCCCACGACGAATCGCCATTGCAGGAGGTGCACAAGCTCAGGCAGCAGTGGTTTCCGGAGCTGTCGGCCGAGGCAGCGGAGATTTTGTCTGTGCACGCCCGCATGATCGACTTCCTGTGGACTCAGCAATTGCTGCGCCTGAGCGATCCCGAAGCCTGGCTGGAGTCGGACCACGACAGGCTATTCATTGAACTGTGGCGCCTGCATGCCCGAGCGGTCTACGCCGCAGCCGACAAGCTCAGGCGTGTAGCCGGCGCCGAAGATCTCTGGCCAGCGCAGCGCATGACGGCCGCCGCATACCCGTGACAGCTGGCGTTCGAACGAACCCTGTGATCGAGAACGCCATAGAAAAAGCCCGGCAACGCCGGGCTTTCTCACGTCCTTCAGGCGGCAGGCAACATGATGTCCACCTTCGCGCCGCCCAACTGCCCGCGCGCGAGGGCCAGCTCGCCCTCATGGCTGGCCACGAGGTCATTCACGACCGCCAGCCCCACGCCGTGGCCGGGAACGCGTTCGTCCAGGCGCACATGGATTCGCAGTATCGACTCGGTATCGCTGAATCCCGGCCCGTCGTCCTCGACGCGGATGTGCAGGCGGTTGGCCTCGCGCCAGACCCGCGCCACCACGCGATGCGCTGCCCACTTGGCTGCGTTGTCCAGCAGGTTGCCCAGTATTTCGAACGCATCGCCCTCGTCGATGCGCCAGGATAGCCCGGGCGCACAGTCTATGCTGAACGCCAGGGCCTTCTCGGCGTACACCTTGGCCAGCGAGTCGCTTATGCGCTCCAGCACGGGTGCCAGGGGCAAATAGGGCGCGAAACGGGCTGAGCCGCTGGCCGCTGCCCGACCGAGCTGGTGCTGCACGATATCGTCCATGCGAGTCACCTGCTCAGCCACGGTCACCGGCAGCTGGGCCGGCTCATCCAGGGCATTGCGCAGCACCGCCAGGGGTGTCTTGAGGCTGTGCGCGAGGAAGCTCAAGGCCTCCTTGTAACGGGTCTGGCGCACCCGCTCCTGGCGGATCAAAGTATTGAGGTTGCCGGTCAGCGCGGAAATTTCCGCCGGGTAGCGTCCGTCGACCTGGGATTGCTCGCCGTTCTCGATCCGCGAGATTTCGTGCGCCACCCGGCGAAGCGGCGCCAGGCCCCATTGCAGCAGCAACGTCTGCGACAGCAGCAGCAGCACGCCCGCACCGCCCAGCCAGCCCCACAAGGTCCGCCCGAAGACCCGGATCTCTCGATCGAAGCCGGACTTGTGCTCCAGCACCGAAAGGACCAGCGGGGCCTCCACCGTGCGCCCTGCCCACTTCACCGCATAGGTGGCGCCCAGGAAGGCCCCGTCGGTGCCTTCTACGGTTTCATAGCGCCACTCGCCCACCGGGGCGTTGCGGCCGAACGGGGGATTCACACCCACTGCGGAGGCCGATTGCCATTCCTCGCGGCGGTTGATGTTCTGGATGCCGGCGTACAGGCCCGAACCCGGCAGGGCCAGGCGAGGTTCGGCCAGCGCCACGGGCATGACCAGCTTGCCGTCGGCGTCGAGTTCGGCGCCGGCCAATAGCAGGTACACAGTGCTCTGCAGCCGTGCGAAGTGCGCGGCCCGCACACTGTCCGAATGGGCCCGTTGCACCGCCATCCCCGCCCCCGCCATGAATGCCACCAGCACCAGGGCCGCGCCGACGCCCAGCCGCGTTCGGATGGAGGAATCGAACCTCATCCGAGGGTGAAGCGGTAGCCGCGCCCACGCAGCGTCTCGATGGGACCGAGCGTGCCGGCCGGGTCGAGTTTGCGCCGCAACCGCCCAACCAGCACTTCGAGCACGTTGCTGTCCCGGTCCTGGTCGTGCGGGTACAGGTAGTCCGACAGCTCCTGCTTGCTCACCACGCGGGCGCGCTCGCGCACCAGGAACTCCAGCACGCGGTATTCGAATGCCGTGAGCTCCAGGTCGGCGCCCTCCAGCTTGGCGGTCTGCGCAGAAAAATCGATGCTGATGGGCCCCAGCGTCAGGACATCAGACGCGGCCTTGAGCGAGCGGCGCAACAGGGCCTTGACCCGGGCTGCCAGCTCCGGGTATTCGAAGGGCTTCACCAGGTAGTCGTCCGCTCCCGACTCGAGCCCCACCACCTTGTCCTGCCAGCTGCCGCGTGCTGTCAAGACCAGGACGGGCAAGGTCCGGCCTTGCGCGCGCAAGCGCTGGACGACGGCCAGACCGTTCAATTTGGGCAAGCCCAGGTCGACGATCGCGAGGTCGACCGGATATTCCTGCGCCTGGAACAGGCCGTCCTCGCCGTCCGCGGCCTGATCCACCCGATACCCATCCGCCTCGAGCTTTCGCGCCAGGCCGAGCCGAAGCGCGGCATCATCCTCGATCAGCAGCAAGCGCATGGGGGCCCGCGTCAGAGGCTGGTCAAAGTGTCTGGCCGCTGGCTGCGTCGATCAGGATGACCCTGACCTCGCCTTGCGCGGTCACGACCTTGACCCGCCACACCGCGCGTCCAGCCGACCCGGCTTTGTCCACGGAAAGAACGCGTCCGCTACTGACGCGTTGCGCGACCGCGGCGGCGTCGTCGCGGCTGAGTTCGGCCCAGACGGGCATGGTGATCGCCACCAGGGCGGAACAGATCAGCTTGGCAATTGAGTTCATGATTCGATGGGTCGGCCAGCAGCCATCGGGGAATGGTACAGGACGCCCTTAATGGGGACGACCGCATCTTGCGGCCCCTTGCGTGAACGCAAGCTGAACGGACCGGCTTCTTGCCGTTACTGCTCGGGGCCGGAGGCCGGCACGCCGGTCGTGAGCGAGGCCGTCGACTTCAAGGGGATCTGGCCCATCCTGTTCGTGGCACTGGCGCGCAGCGCCTCGATCGCGGCGATCTGGCGCTGGACCAGCCCGATGCACCTGGTCGATTTGAGCAACGGCTGCGTGGGTGTACCGCGGACTTTCGTGAGCTGGTACTCGAACAGGAGCGTCGTCAGATGGGTATGCACGATCAGCAGCTCGCTCATGAGCTGCGAGTCGTAGGGAAAGTGCGTTCGGCGAATCTCGGACACGGTGGCGATCAGCTGGGTCCCGGACTGGACTTCGGTGCCGGTTCCAACTTCCGCGGCCATGAAGCGAGACAGCCATGCCGAATAGGCGTCCAACGCACCCAACAGTGACTGGGCGGCGCTGCCTGCATCTTGGTTTGGAATTGCTGTCATGCGGAGAAATCCCGACCCCATGCTTCAGAGAGCCACGTTGGAGTCAGTAGGACAAGAACCTCCAGGATCGGCGCCCACAGAAGCGCAGGACAGTATGCTCTTATTACACTGTTTGTGCATGTTATGGGCCTGATGGGAGCTGCGCGGCGCCCTCCGGCCAGGGGGCGCCGGCTCACATTCGATTAACATCGCGGTCAAACCGGGCCAGCCCTTCTTCACTTCCATGCCTCACGCATCCCGAAATGCCGTTGCCGAGTGGCGCGAGGCGGACGCACGGGCGCGTGAAGCGGAGATTGCCCTCACGGCAGCACGGTACGAATACCTCAGCCGCGATGGACCGGAACCGTCGATCGTGCTCCAGGCCGAAGCCCGGCTGCTTCGCAAGCTGGCCGATGCGAAGCTCAAGGCAGCCATCGCCACCTTGGGCGGGGGAACGAAACGCTAGGCCGGTCGGCCCTACCGGGAGCGGAACCCGCCCATGAATTTTGCTGCGTTATCCCGGTTGCGGCGATGGCGCTCACATGGCGAGGCAATGCCGGACGAACCTGCGGTGCGGGCGCCGGACAGCCGGCGATAGGAAGCGCTGGGGTGGCGGAGAGGGTCGGATTCGAACCGACGGTACGTTGAAAACGTACACCGGATTTCGAGTCCGGCGCATTCGACCACTCTGCCACCTCTCCAGGTCTGTCTCGCGTGGTGCGAAGGCGGAAATTCTAACCGATCACGGCCGCAGGCTTTCCATCCCGCCCATATAGGGCCGCAGCACCTGCGGCACCGTGACCGAGCCGTCTTCCTGCTGGCAGTTCTCCAGCACCGCCACCAGCGTGCGTCCCACCGCCAGCCCCGATCCGTTGAGCGTATGGACGAGTTCGTTCTTGCCCTGGGCCGTCTTGAAGCGGGCCTGCAGGCGGCGCGCCTGAAAGGCTTCGCAATTGGACACCGAGCTGATCTCGCGGAAAGTGCCCTGGGCGGGCAGCCACACCTCCAGGTCGTAGGTCTTGGCCGCGCCGAAACCCAAGTCACCGGTACAAAGCAGCATCACGCGGTAGGGCAGGCCCAGCTTCTGCAGGATGGCTTCGGCATGGCGCGTCATCTCTTCCAGCGCCTCGTAGCTTTTGTCCGGGTGCGTTACCTGCACCATCTCCACCTTGTCGAACTGGTGCTGGCGGATCATGCCGCGGGTGTCGCGGCCCGCGCTGCCGGCTTCCGAGCGAAAGCACGGCGAATGGGCCGTGAGCTTGATCGGCAGCTGCTCGGGCGGCACGACCTCGTCGCGCACGAAATTCGTCAGCGTCACTTCACTCGTTGGGATGAGGTACAGCGCCGCGTTCGCGCTCGCAGCTTCGCCCTCCTGCCCGCCCTTGTTAACCGCGAACAGGTCGGCCTCGAACTTGGGAAGCTGGCCGGTGCCGCGCAGCGTTTCGGCATTGACGATATAGGGCGTATAGCACTCGGTATAGCCGTGCTCCTGGGTCTGAACGTCCAGCATGAACTGCGCGAGAGCGCGGTGCAGACGGGCGATCGGGCCCTTCATCACGGTGAACCGCGAACCGCTGAGCTTGACGCCAGTCTCGAAATCCAGGCCCAGCTTCTCGCCGATGTCCACATGGTCCTTCACTGCGAAACCGAAGGCGCGCGGCGCGCCCCATCGGCGCACTTCACGGTTGCCGTATTCGTCGGCGCCCACGGGCACGGTTTCATGCGGGAGATTGGGCACGGCCAGCAGCAGCGCCTGCATCTCCGGCTGGATCTGCTCCAGGCGCGTGGCGGAGCCGTCCAGCTCAGCCTTGAGCGCGGCCACCTGCGCCATCACACCGTCGACCGGCTCGCCCCTGGCCTTGCGCTGCCCGATCTGCTTGGACAGCTGGTTGCGCCGCGACTGCAGCTCTTCGGTGCGCGTCTGGATCGCCTTGCGCTCGGCCTCCAGCGCGGTGAAAGCGCCGACATCGAGGAAGGCCTGGGGCTTCTTGCGCGCCTCCAGGCGGGCCACCACCGAAGGCAGGTCTTTACGTAACAGAGCGATATCGAGCATGCGGCGATTTTAGTGGGAGCAGTAGCTCCTTCCGGGGCGCCCAGTTCGGCGTTCCCTGGATGGTGAACTGCGACGTCGCCCGCGAGCGTGACCGGAGAACGGCCACCCCGGCCCTACGCCAGCGTCGCCGGGTCCAGATTGGCGCCGCAGATGACCAGGCAGACTTTCTCGTCCGGGCGCGGACGGTAAGCCCGCGTTTGCAAGGCCGCCAATCCCAGAGCCGCCGCCGGCTCTACCGCCAGCTTCATCTGCTTCCACAGCCACAGCTGCGCGGTGCGGATCGCCTCGTCCGGCAGCAGCAGGCAATCCCGGACGTGGCGCTGAGTGACGTCCCACGCGATGGCGCCGATGCGCTTGGCGCCCAGCGAATCGGCGGCGATGCCGCCGACGGCCACATCCACCGGCGCACCGGCCTGGCGGGCCTGGTCCAGCGTGGGCGCGAGTTCGGGTTCCAGGGCCACCACACGTGATTGGTCGCCGAACCATGCGGCGATGCCCGCGATCAGCCCGCCGCCGCCGACGCTGACCAGCACGCTATCGGGCCGCCCCCCGGCCTGCGCCTCGATCTCCTGCGCGAGGGTGCCCGCGCCGGCCACTACCTCGGGCTGGTCGTAGGCGTGCGTCAGCAACGCGCTGCTGGCCTTCTGCCTCGCCAGGCAGGCTTCGAGCGCCTCGGCATAGACGGCGCCGGTGACCACCACGTTCGCGCCCAATTCACGCAGCCTGGCCTGCTTCATCGGGCTGGCCATGGTGGGCACGAACACTTCGCACGGGACACCCAGCGCCTGGGCGGCCGCAGCGCTGGCGATGCCCGCATTGCCGCCCGAGGCGACGATGACGCCCGCGGCCGGAATGGTGTTGGCCAGCAGCCGGTTGAGCATGCCGCGCGCCTTGAAGCTGCCGCCGACCTGCAGATGTTCCAGCTTCAGCCAGACCTCGGCGCATTCGATGCCGAGCGACTTGCCGGGAAGCTTCCACAGCGGCGTTGCCCGGATGAAGTCGGCAGGCCCCAGCCGAAACCGTGCCGCGGCGCTTTCGATCCCGTCGCGGTTCACAGCTTCAGGCCCTTGGGCAAGGGGAACTTGACGGTCTCCTCGATGCCGCCCATCTTGCGCACGGACACCGCGCCCAGCGCCTTGACGCGGTCGATGACCTCGTTGACCAGAATTTCCGGTGCAGAAGCACCGGCTGTCAGCCCGACGCGCGACTTGCCTTCCAGCCACTCGGCCCGCAGCTCGCCGGCGTTGTCCACCATGTAGCTGTCCACGCCCAGCTTGCGTGCGAGCTCGGCCAGCCGGTTGCTGTTGGAACTGGTGGGGCTGCCCACCACGATCACCACGTCCACCTGCCCGGACATGACCTTTACCGCGTCCTGACGGTTCTGCGTCGCGTAGCAGATGTCCTGCTGCTTGGGCTCGCGGATGTCGGGAAAGCGCCTGCGTATCGCGTCCTTGATCTGGGCCGCATCATCCACGGACAACGTCGTCTGCGTCACCACGGCGAGCTTGCCGGTCTGCGCCGGCGCGATGGCCGCCACGTCGGCCACGTCCTCGACCAGGTGGATGCCGTGATCGAGCTGGCCCATGGTGCCCTCCACCTCGGGATGGCCCTTGTGCCCGATCATGACGAACTCATAGCCTTCCCTGGCGAGCTTGGCCACTTCGACGTGCACCTTGGTCACCAGCGGGCAGGTCGCGTCGAAGATGTCGAAGCCGCGGGCCCGGGCCTCGTCCTGCACGGCCTTGCTGACGCCGTGCGCGGAAAACACCAGGGTCGAGCCGGGCGGCACCTCGGCCAGGTCCTCGATGAAGATGGCGCCCTTGGCCTTGAGGTCATTGACCACGAAGGTGTTGTGCACGATTTCGTGGCGCACGTAGATCGGCGGGCCGAACTTGCGCAGCGCGCGCTCGACGATCTCGATCGCCCGATCGACGCCGGCGCAAAAGCCGCGCGGTTCGGCCAGAAGGATTTCTGCGCCGGGGTTCATAGCACGCCGATCAGGTGCACTTCGAAGGTGACAGGCTCGCCGGCGAGCGGATGGTTGAAATCGAACAGCACGGCGTCGACGCGGCCGTCGCCGTCGCCTGCCTTGCCCACCTGCTGCACCGAACCCGCATAACTGGACATTCCATCAGGCGTCGGGAACTGCACCACATCGCCCACCTGGTATTTTTCGCCCGGATCGCCCATCTCGTTGAGCAGGCGCCGCGCCACCCACTGCCGCATCTCGGGGCTGCGGTCGCCGAAGGCCTCGCCCGCGGGGATCTCGAACGTGACGCGCGCGCCCTCGTCCAGCCCGATCAGGCGCTTCTCGACGGCGGGCGAGAGCTCGCCCGTGCCGAGCGTGAGCGTGGCGGGCTTGTCCCTGAAGGTATTGATGATGTCGCCGCCGGGCCCCGCCAGCCGGTAGTGCAGCGTGAGGAAGGAGCCCGGCTGGACCCGGTGCGCGGTGGAAGCCATGGAAGTCCCGATAAACTGCCCCATTTTAGGTGCGCCATGAAAGACCTTCCCGCCGACACCCGGCCGCGCGAGAAACTGCTGGCCCGCGGCGCGGCCTCATTGAGCGATACCGAGCTGCTGGCTCTGCTGCTGCGCACCGGTACCGCCGGGCGCGGCGTGCTGCAAATGGCCACCGAATTGCTGGCCGAGCCCGCCCACGGCGGCTTTGGCGGCCTCTCGGGCCTGCTCAATGCGGGGGTCGACGAGCTGAAGCGCATCAAGGGGTTGCGGGGGGACGCCAAGCGCGCGGAACTGCTGGCGGTGATGGAACTGGCGCGGCGCGCCGTCGGCCAGCAGCTCAAGGCCCGCGAGGTTTTCAGCTCACCGGGGGCCGTGAAGCAGTATTTGCAGCTGCACCTGGGGGCCAGGCCGCACGAGGTATTCGCCGTGCTGTTTCTGGATGCGCAGAACCGCCTGATCGCGATGGAGGAGCTGTTTCGAGGCACCCTGACGCAGACCAGCGTCTACCCGCGCGAAGTGGTCCAGCGGGCGCTGCAGCGCGACGCGGCCTCGGTGGTGCTGGCGCACAACCACCCGAGCGGCACCGTGCAGCCCTCGCGCGCCGACGAGGCGCTGACGCAGACACTCAAGGCCGCGCTCGCGCTGGTGGACGTGCGCGTGCTCGATCATGTGATCGTGGCTCAGGGCGACGCGCTGTCGATGGCCGAAAAGGGCCTGATCTAAGGTCATGAGCGCCGCCGGGCCGCCCCAAGGCGCGAAGGCCCCCTCGGGGGGAACGGGCCGCAGCGCAATGCCTCGGAACGTGCATAGCGTAGGCCCGTTGTCGGCTCGCTCCACTGCACAGCTGCGCGCACGGACGCTGCGCGAGCCGGCAGTACACGAAGTGACAAGCGTGGGGGCTCGTTCGTGAAAGCCAAGTCGCTCAAGGACCTGCAGCACATCCAGCAGAAGCTGGCGGAGCAACAGAAGCTGGCCGCCGCGCAGGAAGCCGCGCGCCTCGAAGCCGAACGCCGCGCCCACGCCGAGAAGGATCTTTTCGTGCGAGCCGCCGGCGCCGTCAAACCGGTCCGCGATCACCGGCGCGTGCACCTGGCACCCGACCAGCCGCCGCCGATCGCAGTGCAGCAGCAACTGGACGAGCAACGCGTGTTGCGCGAAGCGATCAGCGACGAGTTCGATGCCGCCACCTTGCTCGACATCGACGATGCGCTGAGCTTTCGCCGTCCGGGCATTGGCACCGACGTCACGCGCAAGCTGCGCAAGGGCGGCTGGAGCATCCAGGGCGAGATCGACCTGCACGGGCTGCGGCGCGAGGAAGCGCGCGAAGCGCTCGCCGGTTTCATGCGCGACGCCCATCGCCGCGGCTTGCGCTGCGTGCGCGTGGTGCATGGAAAAGGCCTGGGCTCGCCGGGCAAGATGCCGGTGCTTAAAGGCAAGGTGCAAAGCTGGCTGATCCAGAAGGACGAAGTACTGGCCTTCGTGCAGGCGCGCGGCGACGAGGGCGGTGCCGGGGCGGTGGTGGTCCTGCTCAAGCCGTCGGCGGGATGAGCTAGCGCCTTTTTCGCTCGATGTTGGTGGGCACGGCTGGGGGCCGGGGTGGCCGTTCTCCGGTCACGCTCGCGGGCGGCTATCCGGGCATGCCTGCATCATTGCGTCAACGCCCTGATAGGTACGCCGCCTCTGGGGCAACCGCGAATGGACCTGCGCCCGGCCACCCCAACCCCCAGCCTCAAGTGATGTGGCCGCACGCCGACAGAACTGCCGGAACGCGGGCCCCGAAACCGCCGAACGCTTACCCCGTCCCTGAAGGTCGGTGGTCGGGGTGGGTCGGGCGCAGGTCCATTCGCGGTTGGCCCAAAGTAGGCGTTGAAACAGCGGTGTTGACGCAATGACGCAGGCGCGCCTACCCGGGCGCCCGCGAGCGTGACCGGAGAACGACCCACCCCGGCCGCCGGCCTTGCCCACCAAGCTGGCGAGCATTCTTCAGCCGTGCGTGTTGCGCATCCAATCTGCCGTTTGGAAGAGGTCGTAGAAGCGCTCGACCAGCGCCTTGACTCTCTCTTCCCCGCCGATCCGTTCGAAAGGGGTGCCCGGTGGAGTTTTTTCCTGAATCTGCATGCCCACCATTGTCGATGGCCGGGTCATTCAGCCGCGCGCCGCAGGGTCTCCACCACCGGGCGATTGAGCACTTCGCGCAGGCCCCACCAGCCCGCCGCAAGCGCCAGCGCCGCACCGGCCAGGGCGCCGAAGAGCGGCACCCAGGGCGAAGCGGTCCAGGCGAAATCGAAGGCGTAGCGGGCCATGGCCCACCCCACCGCGCTGGCGACGGTGCTGGCCAGAAACCCGGCGAGCAGGCCGATGCCCACCAGCTCGGCGCGCTGGACCTGGCGCAGCAGCACGCTGCTGGCGCCCACGGCTCGCATGATCGCGAACTCGCGGGCTCGTTCTTCCCGCGTGGCCGTGACGGCGGCGAACAGCACCACCACGCCGGCGGCCAGCGTGAAGCCGAACAGGAACTCGACGGCGCGGATCACCTTGTCCAGCACGCCCTGCACCTGGTTGATGGTGCTGGTCATGTCGACGTTCGTGATGTTGGGAAACGAGCGGACCAGCTGGTTGTCGAAGCCGCGGCGCTCGGGCGCGCGGAACGCGCTCATGTAGGTGACGGGCACGTCGGCGAGCTGGCTCACCGGGTAGATGACGAAGAAATTGGCCCGCATCGAGCCCCAGTCGACCTTGCGCAGCGACGTGACCTTCCCATCGGTCTGCACGCCCCCGATGTCGAAGCGCAGCTGGTCGCCCAGCTTCAGGCCCAGCGTTTGCGCGATCCCTTCTTCCACGCTCACGGCGCCGCGCTCACCGGGCAGCCACTGGCCCGCCACCACCTGGTTGTGCGGCGGCTGAACCGGGGTGGCGGACAGGTTGAACTCGCGATCGACCAGGCGCCTGGCCCGGTCTTCGGTGTAGTCGTCCGGCGTCACCGTCTTGCCGTTCACCGAGACCAGGCGCCCGCGGATCATCGGGTACCAGTCGAAGCGCTTGACCCCGGCATCGCGCAACGTCTTCTGGAAGGCCTCGCTTTGGTCCGGCATCACGTTGATGACGAATCGGTTCGGCGCATCGGGGGGGGTGGCCTTGCGCCAGCTCGCGACCAGGTCGGTGCGCAGCAGCACCAGCAGTACCAGCGCGAGCAAGCCCACCGCCAGCGCGCTGACCTGCACTACCGCGTATGCGGGCCGCGCGGAGATCTGGCGCGTGGCCAGCACCAGCCAGCGCGGCGCCGTCGACTCGTTCACCGACATGCGCAGCAGCTTGACGGCGACCCAGCTCAAGCCGGCGAAGAGCAGCACGGCGACGGCGAAGCCGCCCACCGCGATGCCGCCCAGGCGAAGGTCGCTGCTGGCCGCCAGCAGCAAGGCCGCGAAGCCGATCACCCCCACCGTCAGCACGGCGGCCGAGGCGGGCTTGAGGTTGCCGACATCGCGGCGGATTACCCGCAGGGGCGGCACCTGGGCGAGCTGCAGCACCGGCGGCAGGCCGAAGGCGAACAGCAAGGTCAGGCCCATGCCGACGCCGAACCCGGCCGGCCACAGGCTCGCACCGGGCAACTCGGTGCCGACCAGCCCGGCCAGCAGCAGGATGAAAACGAAGTGCACCGCGTAGCCGATCACTACGCCCAGCAGGCTCGCAGCGATGCCGATCATCGCGAACTCGAAGGCATAGCTCCAGGCGATGGTGCTCTGGCTCTGCCCCAGCACGCGCAGCATGGCGCAGTCGTTCAGGTGCGCCGCGGCAAAGCCGCGCGCGGCCAGCGCAACGGCCACCGCGCTCAGCAGCGCCGACAGCAAGGCCACCAGATTCAGGAACTTCTCGGCGCGGTCGAGGGTTTGGCGCATCTCCGGGCGGCCGCCCTCCAGCGATTCGATTCGCACGCCACGCACCGCGGGGTTCCTGGCCTCGTGCAACGCCCATTCGACGAAGGTGGCCACCTGCGCATCGGCACCGGCCACGGCGAAGCGGTAGCCCACGCGGCTGGCCGGCTGGATGAGCCGCGTAGCGGCCAGATCGGCTTCGTTGATCATCACGCGCGGCGCGAAATTGGAGAAGCCGGTACCCCGGTCGGGCTCGGCCACGATCACGCGCCCGACCCGCAGCTGGGTGTCCCCCAGCAGCAGCAGGTCGCCGACTTTCAGCTCCAGTGCCTCGAGCAGCGGAGCATCGGCCCAGGCCTCGCCCTGGGCCGGGATGTCGCGCGTGGTGGCGCCCGGCGCCTCGGGTCCGCCGGCCACCGTGAGGCTGCCGCGCAGCGGATAACCCGGCGGCACGGCCTTGAAAGCCACCAGCTTGCTCGCACCGCCCTTGGCATCGGGGGCGCGGGCCATCGTCGGAAAGCCCAGCGTCATGACGGCTTGCAGCCCCAGCGAGCGCGCCTTGTCGATGAAAGCCTGGGGTGTGGGGTTGTCGCTGGAGACGACGGCATCGCCGCCGAGCAACTGGCGTGCGTCCCGTGCCAGCCCGCCCTTGAGCCGGTCCGCGAAGAATCCCACGGCCGTAAGGGCCGCCACCGCCAGGGTCACGGCGACGATCAGCAGCCGCAGCTCGCCGGCGCGCAAGTCGCGCCACAGGGTGCGCCACCCCAGCCGCCAGGGAGAGGTCAATATCATGGGCGTACCTTATCGGGAGAGACTCAGCCGGGAATTAGGGCTTGGCGGGCGCAAGGCGCTGTTCCAGCTCGCGCAGTACCGGGCGGATCCGGTCGCCCACGCTGATCTGGGGATTGGAGAAGCCGTCGTCCTTGCCCGCCTCGACCTCACGCTGGCGGATCAAGGGCACGGCCTGCGCAAACGCCTGCTCGAAGGAGTGGGTCTTGCGCAGCTGCTCGTCGAACAAGGCCCGGCCGAAGAAGGTGAGCTCGGACAGGCGCCCGCAGCCGAACGAAGTGTGGTCGGCGTCCGCCGCCGTCATGACCAGCGTCGTATCGCTTGCCAAGGGCCCAACCCAGCCGCCGGAATAGCAGGCGGATACGGCAACAACCAGATTGCGTATGCCGGCGCGGTCGAGCGCGCGCCTGAGCTCGCCGGGGCTCACGGGGTCGACCTGCAAGGGCCCGTGGGCGGCCGCCAGGCGGAAATCCTTCGCCCCATGCGAGGTGAGGTACACCACCAGCACGTCATGCTCCCGGTCCATGCGGGTCGCCAGCGCCTCGATGGCGCGCTCCAGGTTGGCCGGCGTCGCCCAGGCGTGCGTTTCGGTGGTCTCGGGGTGATTGGCCAGATGAATGACCCGGCCGTGGGCGTCGAACCGTTCCGCCAGCACCTTGGCCACCATGTTGCCTTCGCGCAGGAACACGTCCTCGTCGGCGAAGGGCGCAAAGACCAGCCCATAGACGTCGACCACACCGGCCCGTTCGGCCGCCAAGCCGGATACCGTGCGCTGCCAAAGTGCCTGCTGGGCCTCGAAGACGCTCTGGCTCAACTGCAGCGCCGCACGCTGCTCGGCGGGCGCATGGGCGATATCGGCCCGCCAGGGGCGGTCTGGAAACTGCCACGCCGTGAGCGCAAAAAGCCCCACCATGCCCAGGCCGAGCACGGCGATGCGCGCGCGGGGCACGCCGAAGTGCCGGAACAACAGCAGCACCGCCGCGACGGTCCAGGCCCACAGGCAGAGATAGACCGCCCACGCCGCGGTGGCCGAGTTCCCGAGCATCGGCAACGCGCCGTGGGCATGCGCGATGCCCAGCAACTGCGACACGACGTTGGCCGGCATGACGGCGGCCATCCACAGCGCGAGCCAGGCAGCGAGGCTGGCAGGCTGGGCCTGTCCGGCGCGTGCGCCGGACAGGCCCCACCAGGCCAGAAGCAGCAAAGCCGCCGTGCTCCACCAGGGCGCGAGCCAGCCGCGCAGGTCGAACTGCGCGGGCCCGGCGATCTCCAGGCGCGCCAAGCCGAGCTCGACCGCCCACAAGATGAGCAGCAGCAAGGCGACCTGCACCGGCGTGGGCTGCTCGCGGGCGACCCGCGGCCGCATGAGCAAACCCGCTCGCAGGCCTTCGCGCAGCCACGCCGGCAAGGGCATGCGCCGCGGGGGCGTGGTCATGCCGGGAGCATTGGAAAGGGATTGCACATCGTCCACGACGGCAATCATGCCACCGCCGGCGGGGCTCAGGCGATCGCGCGCAATTTGGGGCCCGCCAGTTCGGGCTGCAGTTTCAGGCGATCGGCGCCGCAGTAGCAGAGAAAATGCTTGTTGGTCGCCCGCCCGATGGCGCACAGGCCCAGACGCTGCGCGATCTCGTGGCCCATCTGCGTGATGCCGCTGCGCGACACCACGATCGGCACGCCCATCTGCGCGGACTTGATCACCATCTCGCTGGTCAGGCGGCCCGTGGTGTAAAAGACGAACGGGTCGCTGTCGCTTTGCGCGGCGTCGAGCGCCGACAGGCCGCCCTTGGGCGCGAGGACCCTCTCGGGGGGCAGCGAACCTCGCGCAGCGGGGAGCGTGGGGGCGATTTCTTGCATCCACATCCACCCGGCGATGGTGTCGATGGCGTTGTGCCGGCCGACATCCTCGACGAACAGCAACATCTCCTCGCCGCTGAACAACGCACAGCCGTGCACCGAGCCGGCCGACTTGTACGTGCTCTCCTGCAGGCGGATCGCGTTGACAATCGCGTACAGCTGGGCCTGCGTGATGGAGGCCGCAGGCAAGTGGATCGACTCGATATCGTCCATGAGCCCGCCGAAGACGCTGCCCTGGCCGCATCCCGTCGTGACGACGCGCCGGGCGGTGCGCTCCTTGAGCCGCCGGATGCCCGATCGCGTCTTCACGGCCGCGGCGCCCACTTCCCAATCGACGGTGATGGACTCGACCTCATCGACCAGGCGTACCAGCCGCTGGTTGCGCAGGTAGCCCAGCACCAGGAGTTCCGGCATCGCGCCCAGGGTCATCAGCGTGACCAGCTCGCGCCGGTCGACGTACACGGTCAGGGGCCGCTCGGCCGGGATCGAGATAGCCGCGCGCTCCCCGTACTCGTTGACGGTTTCGATCTCGCGCGTCAGCGGCGCACGTGCTTCGGAGAGGAAGGGCAGGGCCAGGGAGACAGCCTCCCGGGCTATTTCTTGGGCGCCATCGCGGCGGAGTCCGGCTTGACGCTGGGCGGGCTGGCCGCGGTTCCGGTAGGCGAATGCGCACCCGAGGTTTCCAGGGGCTTTTGCTCGACGGGGTTGGAGGCATAGGGCCCCGGCTCGTTACACGGGGGCAATGGCGCAGCGGCTGTCAAAACGGGCGTGCCCGATGCCGCCGCGGCCGGGGGCTGCGCTGCAGCCGCAGTAGCTGCAGCGGGGGCGGCAGGAGCGGTGGCCGGTGCCGCCGAAGTTGCCGCAGTTGCCGCCGTCGCGACCAGCTTCGCATCCTTGGCCGGCACGTTCCTGCCCGCGGTCTTCATGTACTGCGCCGCCACCTTGTCCTGGGCCTTGCACAGCTGGAACCCATCCACCTTGGCTTGCCAGGCAGCTTTTGACGCGGCTTCGGCAGCCTTTGCCTTGGCCGCGTCGTCCAGTGGCGGGAGCTTGGCGAAAGACGCGGCACAGGCCGCAACCAGGATGGCGCACACGAGGTATCTTTTCATCTTCTTTGCTCCTGCATCAAGCGACGCGCGCGGTCTCGGCATGGTCGCCGCCCACCAGCTGGCGGCTGCGGTGCGCGGAGATCTTGCCGGCCTGGATATCGTCGTGCCAATAGGCATGGTGCTCGCGGGCCCAGGCCTCGTCGACATAGCCTGTGCGCATCGCCGCGTAGGCGCCACGCATGCCAATGGTGCCCAGGTAGATATGCAGCGCCATCAGGCACATCATCAGCACGGACGACACCGCATGCACCATATGGGCGATCTGCATGGTGCCGCGCTCGTACACGAGGTTGGGAATGAGCTTGTCCATGACGAGGCCGGACGACACAACGAAGACGCCCAGGAACAGCACCCCCAGCCAGAACACCACCTTCTCGCCCGCGTTGAAGCGGTGCGAAGGTGGTTCCTCGCCGGATTTGCTGAACACCCCGCCGGCCTTGAGCATCCATTTCAAGTCACCGCGCTGGGGCCATTCGTCGCGCAGGAACGTGAAGAACACGACCACCAGCGACACCGCGAACACCGGCCCGGCGAAGTTGTGCATCGTCTTGAGCGCGTAGGTGAGCCAGCCGAACAGGCTGAGCCCCAGGACGGGCAGCAGGAAGAACTTGCCGAACGCCATGACGATGCCGGACACGGCAAGGATGACGAAGGCGATGGCATTGGCCCAATGCGCCGAGCGCTCGAAAGGCGTGAAGCGTTCGATCCGGCGACCACCGCCGTCGGCTTCGGCATGGCCCAGCGGCCCGCGCGCGAAATAGAAGATCGCAAGCGCCCCCAGCGCGATGAGCAACAGGGCGCCGCCATACGGGATGATCCAGTTGTTGCGCACCTGCCGCCATGCTTCACCCGCCGTGGTCATGCGCGATCCGGGGTACTGCACCGGCGGCTGTATCAGCACGCCGGCTTCGGGTGCCTGGCTCCTGGGCAGGCTGGTGAAACCTTCCACGCCCGCCGCCACGCCACGCCACATCGGCGCGTTGTTGCCGGGCTGGACCCTGTTGCGCTCCGCGTTGCCCTGCTGCATGTATTTGGGGTCGGAGCTCGCGTCGGGCTTCACCTCGGGCTTGACGTCCAGGATGTTCTGGCCCTGGATGCCGCCGGGCCCGGCCGGCGCGGGATCGTCCGGGGGCCTGGTCTGTGCGGACACCGAGACACTGAACGCCAGGGAAAGAACCAGCAGCAATGACCGCATGATCAATTGACCTTGGTGTATTCGTTCTGGGTCTGCTGGGTGCGCGTTTTCAACTGCTGCTCCCAGCTGCCCTTGTCGCCCTGCTTCCAACCGGGTACCGCGTACGGCAGGCCGGTGCCCTGGAAGGCCTGGGTATCCACCTTCACGCCGCTTTGCAGTGTCTGAGGCTTGTCGCCGCAGCCGGCCAAAGCCGCCGCCGCTGCGAGTAGCCATGCCGTGGCCAGGGCGCGCCTCATGATTTCCCTCCACCGGGCTGGCCAGCCTGCTTGGACCCATAGGCCGTCCCCCAGCCCCAGGCCTCGGCGCCCTTGCCGCGCTTGATCACGCGGTTGCGGAAGATGTCGGCGACCACATCGCCGTCACCGGCCAGCAGCGCCTTGGTCGAGCACATCTCCGCGCAGGCGGGCAGCTTGCCTTCGGCCAGCCGATTGCGCCCGTACTTCTCGAACTCGGCCTGCGAGCCATTGGCTTCGGGGCCGCCGGCGCAGAAGGTGCACTTGTCCATCTTGCCGCGCACGCCGAACGTGCCGGATGAGGGGAACTGCGGCGCGCCGAACGGGCACGCATAGCTGCAGTAGCCGCAGCCGATGCAGGTGTCCTTGTCGTGCAGCACCACGCCCTCGTCGGTGCGATAGAAGCAATTGACCGGGCACACCGCCATGCAGGGTGCGTCCGAGCAATGCATGCAGGCGACCGAGATCGATCGTTCGCCCGGCACGCCGTCGTTGAGCGTCACCACGCGGCGGCGGTTCACGCCCCATGGCACCTCGTTCTCGTTCTTGCAGGCCGTGACGCAGCCGTTGCATTCGATGCAGCGTTCCGAGTCGCAGACGAATTTCATGCGTGCCATGTCAAGCCTCCTGACGAGCCGCCTCTAAGGAGGCTTGGGCCCCCTCGGGGGGCAGCGAATTACACGTAGTGAAGAGCGCGGGGGTCATATTCTTCAGGCCCTCTCAATATTGCAGACCGTGGTCTTGGTTTCCTGCATCATCGTCACGCTGTCGTACCCATAGGTCGTGGCCGTGTTGACCGCTTCGCCGCGCACCACCGGCGCCGCGCCATTGGGGTAGTAGGCCAGCATGTCCGCGCCCTGCCAGCGTCCCGAGAAGTGGAAGGGCATCCACACCGTGTCGGGGCCGACCCGCTCGGTCACCATGGCCTGCACGTTCAGGCGTGCCCCGGTCGGGCTGGCGAGCCAGACGCGGTCGCCGTTCCTGATGCCACGCTCGGCGGCCGCCTTGGGATTGATCTCCACGAAGGCTTCCTGCTGCAGCTCGGCCAGCCACGGATTGGCGCGCGTTTCCTCGCCGCCGCCCTCGTATTCCACCAGCCGCCCTGAAGTGAGGATGAGCGGGAATTTCTCGTGCACCTTATCGGTCAGGTTCTTCTGCTGGATAGTCTTGTACAGCGTGGGCAGGCGCCAGAAGGCTTTCTTGTCGTCGTGCGACGGGTATTTGGCCACCAGGTCCGGCCGAGTGCTGTAGAGCGCCTCGCGGTGCTGGGGAATCGCGTCCGGAAAGTTCCACACCACCGCCCGGGCCTTGGCGTTGCCGAACACGTGGCAGCCATGGTTCTTCATGGTCACGCGGATGATGCCCCCCGAATTGTCGGTCTTCCAGTTCTTGCCTTCGGCCGCCACCTTCTCCACGTCGGTGAGTTCGTTCCACCAGCCCAGCTTCTTGAGCAGCACATGGTCGAACTCCGGGTAGCCAGTCTGGATGTCGGCGCCCTTGGAGGCGGAGCCATCCTCGGCCAGCAGGTTCTTGCCGTCCTTTTCGACACCGAAGTTGGCGCGAAAATTCCCGCCGCCATCCATCACATGCTTGGAGGTGTCGTATAGGTTGGGCGAGCCCGGGTGCTTGAGCTCCGGGTTGCCGAAGCAGGGCCAGGGCAGGCCGAAGTAGTCACCCGTGAGATCGTAGCCGGTGAGCTTGTCCTTGCCCCCCTTGGACTTGAGCGTCTTCACATCGAAATTGGCCATGTTGCGCATATGGGCCTTGAGCCGCTCGGGGCTCTGGCCGGTGTAGCCGATGGTCCAGACGCTCTTGTTGATCTCGCGCAGGATGTCCTCGGGCACGGGCTCGTCCAGGCCCTTCACTTTCTGCATCTTGTAGTTCTTGGACAGCTCCTTGGCGAAGCCGAGCTTCTCGGCCAGCTGATGCATGATCATGTGGTCGCTGCGGCTCTCCCAGAGCGGCTCGATGACCTTCTCGCGCCACTGGATCGAGCGGTTGGACGCCGTAACCGAGCCGCTGGTCTCGAACTGGGTGGCCGCGGGCAGCAGGTACACCGCGCGATTGGGGTTGAGGTCGCCGTCCTTGCCGGGCATGGCGGCCATCGCGGCCGTCGCCGACGGGTAGGGGTCGACGACCACCAGCAGGTCGAGCATGTCCATGGCCTTCTTCATTTCGAGGCCGCGGGTCTGCGAGTTAGGGGCATGGCCCCAGAACACCAGCGCCCGAAGGTTCGGATCCTGGTCGATCATCTCGTTCTTTTCCATCACGCCGTCGATCCAGCGCGACACCGTGATGCCCGGCTTGCTCATCATCGCCTGGCTGGCGAACCGGCCCTTGATCCAGTCGAAGTCGACGCCCCAGGCCTTGGCGAAGTGCCGCCACGAGCCTTCGACGATGCCGTAGTAGCCGGGCAGCGAGTCGGGGTTGGGCCCCACGTCGGTGGCACCCTGCACGTTGTCATGGCCGCGGAAGATGTTGGCGCCGCCCCCGGACACGCCGATGTTGCCCAGCGCCAGCTGCACGATGCAGGAGGCGCGGACCATGGCGTTGCCGATGGTGTGCTGGGTCTGGCCCATGCACCACACCAGCGTGGAGGGCCGGTTCTTGGCCATCATCTCCGCTGCCTTGAAGACCTGTGCTTCCGGCACGCCGCAGGCTTCCTCGACCTTGTCGGGCGTCCACTTCGCCATCACGTCGGCCTTGACCTGGTCCATGCCGAAGACGCGGTCGTTGATGTACTTCTGGTCTTCCCAGCCGTTCTTGAAGATGTGGTACAGCATGCCGAACAGGAACGGGATGTCCGAGCCCGAGCGGATGCGGATGAACTCATCGGCCTTGGCCGCCGTGCGGGTGAATCGCGGGTCCACCACGATCATCTTGGTGCCGTTCTCCTTGGCGTGCAGCATGTGCAGCATGCTCACCGGGTGCGCCTCGGCGGCGTTGGAGCCGATGTACAACGCGCACTTGCTGTTCTGCATGTCGTTGTACGAATTGGTCATGGCGCCGTAGCCCCATGTGTTGGCGACGCCGGCCACCGTGGTGGAGTGGCAGATGCGGGCCTGGTGGTCGCAGTTGTTGCTGCCCCAGAAACTCACGAACTTGCGCATCAGGTACGCCTGCTCGTTGTTGTGCTTGGAAGAGCCCACCCAGTACACCGAGTCGGGGCCGCTGGCCTTGCGCAGTTCCAGCATCTTCGCGCTGATCTCGTTGAGGGCCGCATCCCAGCTGATACGCTGATACTTGCCGTTGACCAGCTTCATCGGATAGCGCAGGCGGAATTCGCCGTGGCCATGCTCGCGGATCGCCGCGCCCTTGGCGCAATGCGCGCCCAGGTTCAGCGGCGAGTCGAACACCGGTTCCTGACGCACCCACACGCCGTTCTCGACCACCGCATCGATGGCGCAGCCTACCGAACAATGGCTGCACACCGTGCGCTTGACTTCGATGTTTCCGCGGCCAACGGCCGGCGCGGCGCCCTCCGCGGCCTTGGCCTTCTTCACCAGCGTCAGCGACGACGCCGCGATGCCCACGCCCACGCCCAGGCCGGAGCGCCGCAAGAAGCCGCGCCGGTCCATGGTGGGCAGCGCGTGGGACAGACCGCGCTGCAGGCTGTGGACGAACGGCGAGCGGGCGTCCGTCGGCGCCACGCCCGATTTTTTGGTCAGCAACATAGGAAACTCCGCGGAGAAATGAGGGCTAGACGAGCGTGGTTTTGTAATAGCGCTTGACGTGTTCCGTCAGCTGGTAGCCGCCGCCTTTGTCCGGCGGCTGCTTGGCCTCTGGCGCGGAATCGGTTCGCTGCACCACCCCGGGAAGCAGGGTGGCCGCGGCCACGACGGCGCCGGCGGTGCCGGCGCCCGCGAACAGGGTTCTGCGCGACAGCTTGCTCTTTGGCTTGCTCATATTTGTCTCCTGGTGTCTTCGGAATTCGAAGCACAACGAACTGCTCGATGGAATGTAGCGCCCGCAAACTGGTAGCGCAAGCGCCAGCACCGGTAAATTGCTTCAGCAGAAAGCATGCCATTGCCGAGATCGGTAGTCTTGAGAGGCAAGAAGCGGATGCTGCGTCGCAGCAAGTCTCTCTGTTGCGTCAGCTTCAGCGCCGCTGCGACAAGTTGTCGCGGCAAGCGTGGGGAAATACGCGATTTTCCCGCGCGGGAGTTGCGCAAACGGCTTCGCACGGGCAACCTTGGAGCCTTCAAAGCAGAGGTACACGATGAACAAAAAGCTCCGTCTCTGGGTTCTTGCGATTCTTGCGTTCAGTGGCGGCTTGGCTCGGGCCGAAACCGGCGTGACCGACCGCGAAGTGACGGTGGGCCAGTTCGCCGCCTTCAGCGGCCCCGCGGGACAGCTCGGGCAGCGCATGCGCGCGGGCATCGAGGCGTATTTCAAAGCGGTCAATGCCCAGGGCGGAATCAACGGCCGGCAGCTCAAGCTGGTTGCGCGGGACGACGGCTACGAGCCGGAAAAAGCCAAGGCGGCCGTCAAGGCCCTCATCGAGGAGGACAAGGTGTTCGCGCTGATGGGCTCCGTGGGCACGCCCACCGGCCTGGCCGCGCTGCCGGTGCTGACGGCGGCCGCGGTTCCGATGGTGGGCATGTTCACCGGCGCGCAAGCGCTGCGCGAACCGTTCAACCGCAACGTGTTCCATGTGCGCGCCGGCTACTTCGATGAAACCGAGCGGATCGTGCAGCACCTGACGACCTTCGGCTTGAAGAAGATCGCGGTGTTCTACCAGAACGATGCCTATGGCAAGGCCGGGCTCGAAGGCGTCGAGCGGGCGCTGGCGAAGCGCCAGCTCAAGCCCTCGGCAACCGGCACCGTGGAGCGCAACAGCACCGACGTCGGCAAGGCCTTGGACGCGATCCTGGCGGGCTCGCCCGAAGCCGTCGTTCAGATCAGCGCCTACAAGTCCTGCGCGGCTTTCATCAAGCAGGCGCGCGCCAGGGGCTACGGTGGGCAATTCTTCAACGTCAGCTTCGTCGGCTCGAAGGCGCTGGCCGACGAACTGGGCGACGTGGGCAACGGCGTGGTGATCTCGCAGGTGGTACCGTTTCCCTACGTTGCTTCCAGCGCTCTCGTGCGCGAGTACCAGCAGCGCATGACGCAGGCCGGGGACAAGGAATTCGACTTCTCGAGCATGGAAGGCTACCTGACGGCGAAGGTCTTTGCCGAAGGCCTGCGGCGCGCCGGGCGCAACCTCACCCGCGACGGGCTGATCAACGGCCTGGAGGCCATGCGCGACGTCGACCTGGGCGGCTTCACGATCAATTACGGGCCCAACCAGCACATGGGTTCGAAGTTCACCGATCTCACCATCATCGGTCGCGGCGGCAAGTTCGTGCGCTAGTGTCCTGTCGCAGAAATAACTTGCATTTTCTTGCATGTCTTCCGGTACATTGATGACCGGAGATGACCATGCATGTTCGAGCCGATGCGGTTATTGAATTGACAATGGGACAACGGGCCGAGCTGGAGAAGCTGGCGCGCTCGCGGCGCACTCCTCAGGCGGTCGCGCAGCGCGCGCGCATCGTGCTGATGACTGCTCAGGGTATCGGGCCTGCGGCTATTGGCGGGCAGCTTGAGGTCTCGCAGCCCACGGTGCGCAAGTGGCGCACGCGCTATGTCGGGTCAAGGCATGGCTGGCGCGCCATCCACGTGTGCACATGCACTTCACGCCAACTTACAGCTCCTGGCTGAACCAGGTCGAGCGCTGGTTCGCCCTGATCACCGAGCGAGCGATTCGCCGCAACTCATTCACCAGCGTGCGCGAGCTTAAGCAACAGATCGATGCCCGCGCGCATGCGCTGCCCGAGCTGTCCCGCGGGGCCGCTGAAGGCGGCGAACTGGCCCACCGTCACTTCGCGGTCGGTCACGCCGGTTTCGGCCCGAGCCAGGCCGCCACTGAACGCAAGAATCGCAAGAACCCAGAGACGGAGCTTTTTGTTCATCGTGTACCTCTGCTTTGCAGACTCCAAGGTTGCCTGTGCGAAGCGTATCAACCGAATGTACGCCCGTGCAGCGCTTGTGCAAGCATGCGACCATCGGGCAACTACCTTCAGCCGAAAGCATCGCTCGCTGCCACGTTTGGGGGCCTGCGGACCCACACCGCCATTTGATGCACCTCAGCAGATTCGGTCGCGGGCCGTGCCCGGAAGTCTGCCGCTCATAATTCGATTCATGGTCCGTCCTACCCAACTTCTGCATCCTCAACGCGAACCAACCGTCCTTCGCCCGGCAGCCACCGTGCTCTTGCTGCGCGACGGCGCGTACGGCCTGGAAGTGCTGATGACGCGCCGCTCACCCACTGCCAGTTTCGCGCCCGGCGCGTACGTGTTTCCGGGCGGCGTGATCGATGCCGAGGACGCGCAGGTGCACGACATCGCGGCCCACCGGCCCGGACAGGAAGGCCAGCGGCTGACCCAGGCCATCGCCGTCATCCGCGAGAGCTTTGAAGAGCTCGGCATTCTCCTGGCCCGCCATTCCGACGGCCGCCCGGCCGGGCCCCAGGCCGTCGCTGCGCTCGACCGGAGCCGGCCGCTGCCCCCGCAATGCCGAGAGCAAGGACTGGTGCTGGCGGCCGACCAGGTCTTCGTGCTCGCGCACTGGGTCACCGACCGCGACTTGCCGCGCCGTTTCGATGTCCCCTTTCTCGTGGCGCGCATGCCCGAGGGCCAGACCCCGGTGGCCGACGAGGCGGAACAGTTCGAGCCGGTCTGGATGCACCCCGCCGACGCGCTGGCGCGCCACGCAGCCGGCAGCTTCTTCATGATCTTCCCGACCATCCGCACGCTCGAGCGGCTGGCGAAGTTCGAATCGGTCCAGGCGGTGCTCCAAGCATGCGCCGGCGGCCAGCCGCTGTGGACGAGCTGCCCGCGCGCGGGCTTGCTCGGCGGCGAAGAAGCCCGATTCATGGAGCACGAAATGGCCTATGGCGAGCTGGCGCTCGTCAGTCCCGATGGGCAGATCGTGCACCACCTCGACTGGCGCAACGACCAGCCGGTGGCGCTGCTGAGGAATGTGACGCGCCTGACCGCACCCAACCCCGGCGCGATGACCGGGCCCGGCACCAACAGCTACCTCGTCGGCGACGCCGCGACGGGTTACATCGCCATCGACCCGGGCCCCAACGAACCCGTTCATCTGGAGCGGCTGTGGCGGGCGGCGGGCGGGGATATCCGCATGATCGTGTGCACCCATTCGCATCCCGACCATTCGCCCGGGGCCCGTCCGCTGCAGGCTCTGTGCGCCGGCGAGCCTGCCATCCTCGGGCTGCCCTCCCTTCCCACGGCGCGCGCTGCCAGCCAGTTCGTGCCGGACCGGGCTCTCGCCGATGGCGAACAGCTCGTTCTGGAGGGCGACGGGACACGCCATACCCTCCGCGTCGTCACCACGCCCGGCCACGCCGCCAACCACCTGTGCCTGGTGCTGCTGGAGGACGGCCTGCTGTTCTCCGGCGACCATGTTCTCAATGGCAGCACCACCGTGGTGGACCCGCCCGACGGCGACATGAGCGCCTACCTCGGCTCGCTGGACAAGCTGGCGGCGGCCTGCCAGGCGCATGCCATCGAGTTCATCCTGCCGGCGCACGGCTGGGTGCTGGGCTTTGCCGCCCAGGCCATTGCCCGCCTGAAGCAGCACCGGCTGCAACGCGAGGCCAGGATCATCGCTGCCATGCGGCAGCGGCCCGAAGGTGCCGCCGACGATTGGGTCCGGCTGGCCTACGACGACGTGCCGCAGGCCCTGTGGCCCGTGGCCAAGCGGTCGCTGCTGGCCCACGTGCAGCGGATCCAGGCACTGGACCTGGCGCGATGACCGAGCCGGTCCGGCTTGCCAAGCGCGTCGCGGCGATGGTGCCGTGCTCGCGCCGCGAGGCCGAGCAGTACATCGAGGGCGGCTGGGTGCGGGTCGACGGTGTGGTCATCGAAGAGCCGCAGTTTCGCGTTGGCGGCCAGAAGATCGAATTGGACCCGGGGGCCACCACGGCGGCCCTGGAGCCGGTCACGTTGCTGCTGCACAAGCCTGTCGGCATCGCCTATGAAGAGGCGCAGCGCCTGCTGATGCCGGCCAGTCGTGTCGCTGACGACGCGTCTGATATTCGCACGGTGAAGCGCCATTTTGCGCAGCTGGCGAGCCTGATGGCATTGCCTTCGCCGGCCAGCGGGCTGGCGGTGTACAGCCAGGACCGGCGCGTGGTTCGCAAGCTCACCGAAGACGCCTGGCATATCGAGCAGGAGCTGGTCGCCGAGGTCTGCGGAGACATCGCGGCCGGGGGCCTGGCCTTGCTGTGCCATGGCATGTCGTTCGAAGGCCGGCCCCTGCCGCCGGCCAAGGCCAGCTGGCAAAGCGAGAAGCGGCTGCGATTCGCCATCAAGGGAATCGCGCCCGCCACCGTGCCCTGGATGTGCGAGCAGGTCGGCCTGCGCCTGACGTCGCTAAAGCGGATCCGGCTGGGGCGGGTGCCAATGGCGGGCCTGCCGCCGGGCGGGTGGCGCTACCTTCAGCTGGGCGAGCGTTTCTAGCCGCGCCGCCTGGAAGGCTGCTGACGCTCCAAAAAAAGTGTGAAGTCCGCCGATAAGCCGGATTCTGTGGCGCCGCACTTTCTTTCGAAGGCGCGGCGTGACCGCCATTCCTCTGGGCTGCTTGTCGCCAAGCAGCTCGGTGCTACCTACCCGCCAGCTCTCCTTGCGGTGCCACAAGGCGGAGAGTCGCGGCGTACCGCGCCGCTCCAGGCTGGCCTACTTGGTATTGCTGCGCGTAGAGATTGCCCGTTTCACCCGCAGCGGTTGCCCGCCGCGACTCGTCTCTGTTGCTCTGATCCTCACCTCACGGTGGACAGGTGTTACCTGCTACGCTGCCCTGTGCAGTCCGGACGTTCCTCCAGTGCCTGGTTTCCCACGCGACGCAAGCGTCGCCTGGATCCCGGCACCAGCGGCGGTCTGGCGGGCTTCACGGGCGGTATTATCCGTCACCTCCGATTTGCCCGATCGACACGGGCCCATGGGACATGATCAGACTCTGCGAAATCAAGCTCACGCTGGCACAGGCGGAGCAGCCCGAGCCCGCCTTGCGCGCGGCGGCCCAGCGCCTGCTCGGGCTGCGCGCCGATGACATCGCCGGAGTCGACGTGTTCAAGCGCAGCTTCGATGCACGCAAGGCGGATCTGGCCGCCGTCTACATCGTCGATGTGACATTGGCAGATGGCTTTGGCGAAGCCGCCCTGCTGGCGAAATTTTCCAGCCATCCGCACATCGTGTCCACGCCCGACATGGTCTGGCGGCCCCCGGTGCAGGTGCCCTCACCCCTGCCTCACCGGCCGGTGGTCGTCGGCTTCGGGCCCTGCGGCATCTTCGCCGCGCTGGCGCTGGCGCAGATGGGACTGCGGCCGATCGTGCTGGAGCGCGGCAAGCCGGTACGCGAGCGCACCAAGGACACCTGGGGCCTGTGGCGCAAGAACGTGCTCGACCCCGAGAGCAACGTGCAGTTCGGCGAAGGCGGCGCCGGCACCTTCTCCGACGGCAAGCTCTACAGCCAGATCAAGGACCCGAGGCACCTGGGCCGCAAGGTCATGAACGAGTTCGTGAAGGCCGGCGCGCCCGCGGAAATCCTGTGGGCGGCCCACCCCCACATCGGCACCTTCAAGCTGGTGAAGGTGGTGGAAAACATGCGCGAGCAGATCATCGCCATGGGGGGCGAGATCCGTTTCGAGCAGCGCGTCACCGACCTCCTGATCGAGGAGGGCCACCTGCGCGGCCTCACGGTGCTGGACCAGGCCAGCGGCCGCAGCAGCGAACTGCGCGCCGACCAGGTGGTGCTGGCGCTGGGCCACAGCTCGCGCGACACCTTCGAGATGCTGCATGAGCGCGGCGTCTTCCTGGAGGCCAAGCCCTTTTCGATCGGCTTTCGCATCGAGCATCCGCAGGGCGTGATCGACCGCGCCCGCTGGGGCCGGCATGCCGGGCACCCCTTGCTGGGCGCGGCCGACTACAAGCTGGTGCATCACGCCAGCAACGGGCGCTCGGTCTACAGTTTCTGCATGTGCCCGGGCGGCACCGTCGTCGCGGCCACGTCGGAGCCGAATCGGGTGGTGACCAACGGCATGAGCCAGTATTCGCGCAACGAACGCAACGCCAACGCGGGCATGGTGGTGGGCATCGATCCGCGCGACTACCCCGGCGGTCCGCTGGCCGGCATCGCCCTGCAACGGCAGCTCGAGTCCCATGCCTTTGTGCTGGGCGGCGGCACCTATGAAGCCCCCGGCCAGCTGGTGGGCGATTTCATCGCCGGCCGCCCGTCCACCCAGTGGGGCGATGTGGAGCCGTCGTACAAGCCGGGCGTGAAGCCGGGCGACCTGCATGCCGCCCTGCCCGGCTACGCCATCGAAGCGCTGCGCGAGGCGCTGCCCGCGTTCGGCCGCAAGATCAAGGGGTTCGACCGGGCCGACGCCGTGCTGACGGGCGTGGAGACGCGCACGTCCTCGCCGCTCAAGATCACCCGCGGCGAGGACTACCAGAGCGTGAATGTGCGCGGCCTCTACCCGGCCGGCGAAGGGGCCAGCTACGCCGGCGGCATTCTTTCAGCGGGCGTGGACGGCATCCGCGTCGGGGAAGCGGTGGCCATCCAGATGCTGCTGTCCGGCACGGCCGCGGCTACTTAGGCCGCCTGCAGCTCAGGCAGCCTGCAGCCGGGCGATACGCTCTTCGATCGGCGGGTGCGTGGAGAACAGCTTGCCCACGCCGGAAGTGATGCCGAGGGTTTGCAGGCCCTTGGGCAGTTCGCCCGGCACCATGCCGCCCAGGCGCGCCAGGGCGTTGATCATGGGTTGCTTGCGGCCCAGCAATTGCGATGCGCCTGCGTCGGCGCGGAACTCGCGCTGGCGCGAGAACCAGGCAACGATGATTGCAGCCAGGAAGCCCAGCAGGATGTCGAGCACGATGGTGGTCACCCAGTAGCCGATGCCCGGGCCGGAGCGGCTTTCCCCGCGATGCAGGAAGCTGTCCACGGCGTAGCCGATCACCCGCGACAGGAACACGACGAAGGTGTTCATCACGCCCTGGATCAGCGTCATGGTGACCATGTCGCCGTTGGCGATGTGCGCGACCTCGTGGCCGATCACCGCCTCGACTTCCTCGCGCGTCATGCCCTGCAGGAGGCCCGTCGACACGGCCACCAGCGCGTTGTTCTTGAAGGCGCCGGTGGCAAACGCGTTGGGCTCGCCCTGGAAAATGCCGACCTCGGGCATGCCGATGCCCGACTTGTCGGCGAACTTGCGCACCGTGTCCACGATCCAGGCCTCATCGGCGTTGGCCGGCTGCGCTATCACCTGCACGCCCGAGCTCCACTTGGCGATGGGTTTGGACAGCAGCAGCGATATAAACGCGCCGCCGAAGCCCATGATGAAGGCGAACACCAGCAGCGCGCCCAGGTTGAGGCCGTTCGCCGTGAGATAGCGGTTGACGCCCAGCAGGCTGGCCACGATGCCCAGCACGACCACGATGGCCAGGTTGGTCAAGACGAACAGGACGATGCGTTTCATGTATGGAAGTCTCCGACAGGTGGAAAAGGTCACCTTGCCTTCAGATGTGGCTGGGGCCGCCCAAATCAAGTGCTGGGCGTTCTTCGCCCGGGCGGGCGAAATACCAGTGAGTCATCATAAAAGGAAAGGTTCTCGTTTTCGGCCGCCCAGCCGGGTATTCCCAGAACCGGCAGCGGGGCGAAGGGCTTGGCTGCCAGCCGCTCTGCCGTGAACTCGCCGGCCAGCCAGGCGTCCACCTCGACCATGGACCCTGCCGGGCAGTCGCCGCGCCAGACGTGGGCCGCGATGTCCTTGCGCGGCTGCACCAGCTTTTCGAGCAGCGCATGGCCGAACACGATGAGCCTGGCTTGCCGCCAGAGCGGGCGCAAGTCCACGAAAAGCCGCCGCCATTGCCGCCCGGCCAGCGCCGCCCACAGCTCGGGCGGAGCGTGCAGCACCGCTCCGTTCTCGTCGAACACCGTGATCGCGTCGCGCACCGGCCCGCGCGCATCGCCCACGCCCGCCCGGGCGATTTGCATGGCTTGCAGTTCGTTGAGTTTTTTCTTGGCTTTCGGCAGCTGCCCCCAGCACAATCCATTGAAGAAGTCGTGCAGGTTGTCGCGGGTGGGGCAGCGGGTGGTTTCGTGGACGTAGCGCTCGTAGGCCATTCCCCGCGGAAGCTCCTGCGCGGGAGCGAAGCGCACGGACGCGGCGGCATGGAGGTTGAGCGCCTCGTGAAGGCCGGCCCCGGCTTGCACCTCGGCGGCGACTTGCGCACCGATATCGCGCCACGGGTCGAACCAGGGGCCTCCCTCTTGCAGTGCCGCGAGCTGCGCTTGCCAGCCAGCCATTCCTTACCTGGCCTGAGCCCGCAGGTATTGGACCTTGCTGGGCCGCGTTTCAGGCGTGAGGGCGAAGAACTCGGGGTGCTTCTTGAACAGCTTGAGCGAACTGCCGCCGCGGCCCAGCAGCTTGGCGGCGCGCAGCGCCTCGGCCGCCTGATTCAACTCCATCCGCTCGCCGGCGCGCATCTCGGGCAGGGCCTGCAAGATGCGCACCACGTCATCGGGCGGGGCCGGCGCAACGGGCGCGGCCACGGCCGCCTTGGCACGGGCCGGCGCCCTCGCGGGCCGCTTGACCGCCGGCGCCGGTGTCGGCCGCGCCGCCGCACGTGCGGGCTGGTGCCGCAGATCGATGAATTCGTCGTACACGGCCGTTGTCTCTTCGCCGGTCTTGCCTTGCTGGCCGATGCCGCACACCCGGCATCCCTTTTCGCGCAGCCGGATGACCAGCGGCGCGAAATCGGAATCGGATGAGACCAGCACGACCAGGTCGGGCCGCTCCGCGATGACCAGGTCGATGGCGTCGACTGCCAAGGCGATGTCGGTGCTGTTCTTTCCCGCCGACAGGTTGACCATGGGCCGCACCGACAGCCGCTTGAACAGCGCCTGGTGCTTCACCGCCGCCTCGGCGTTGCAGTAGGCGCGGCGCACGTGGATGGCGCCGTGCCCGGCCATCGTGCGCTGCACCGCCTGTTCGATCACGTCGGCCGACACATTGTCCGCATCGATCAGCAGCATCACCCGCCCGGAATTGTTCATGCGAGCTTCCAGGCCACGGATTCATCGGCGCGCAGCGGCTTGAGCTTGGCTTCGCCGAAGGCGTAGCTCTCGGGCACCGTCCAGCTCTCGCGCTTCAAGGTGATCGTCGCGCCGTTGCGCGCAAGACCATAGAAGCCGGGGCCGTGGATGCTTGCGAAGCCTTCGAGCTTGTCGAGCGCACCGGCGCTGTCGAAGGCCTCGGCATACAGCTCGATCGCGGCGTGCGCCGTGTAGCAGCCGGCGCAGCCGCTGGCATGCTCCTTCAGGTGGGCCGGATGCGGCGCGCTGTCCGTGCCCAGGAAGAACTTTTCGCTTCCGCCGGTGGCCGCCTCGACCAGCGCGACGCGGTGCACCTCGCGCTTGAGCACCGGCAGGCAGTAGTAGTGCGGCCGGATGCCACCCATGAAGATGGCGTTACGGTTGTAGAGCAGGTGATGCGCCGTGATCGTCGCCGCGGTGAAGCGATCCGCGCCCTGCACATACTGAGCCGCCTCGCGCGTGGTGATGTGCTCGAACACGATCTTGAGTTGCGCGAAATCGCGCCGCAGCGGAATGAGCTGCGTGTCGATGAAGGTGGCCTCGCGATCGAACAAGTCGACCTCGGGCGATGTCACCTCGCCGTGCACCAGCAGCACGAGGCCCTGGCGCTGCATCTCTTCCAGAGTCTTGTAGGTCTTGCGCAGGTCGGTCACGCCGGCGTCGCTGTTCGTGGTGGCGCCCGCCGGATACAGCTTGACAGCCACCACACCCGCCTCTTTCGCCCGCCTGATCTCTTCGGGCTGCAGGTTGTCGGTGAGGTACAGCGTCATCAACGGCTCGAAACTCATGCCCCGCGGCACAGCCGCCGCGATGCGCTCGCGATAGGCGACGGCCTGGGCCGCCGTGGTGATGGGCGGCCTGAGGTTGGGCATGATAATGGCGCGGCCGAACTGTGCGGCCGTGTGCGGCACCACCGCCTTCAGCGCTTCGCCGTCCCGCACATGCAGGTGCCAGTCGTCGGGACGCGTGATGGTGATTTGCTGGGTCATGGCGCTATTGTCGCCGGACCGTTCGGGGTAGCCGCGCAACCGGCTTTGCCGGGCCGCTGGCGGCGCCCCCCAGTGGGGGAGGCGGCGCAGCCGCTTCGGGGGGCGTCCTTTAGTGAGCCAGGATCTTGTTCAGGAAGTCCTTGGTGCGCGGCTGGCGGGCTTCGGGGTGGCCGAAGAAGTCGTCCTTGGAACAGTCCTCCAGGATGCGGCCCCCCACATCGATGAAGATCACGCGGCTGGCCACCTTGCGGGCGAATCCCATTTCGTGCGTGACGACCATCATGGTCATGCCTTCCTTAGCCAGCTTCACCATCACGTCCAGCACCTCGCCCACCATCTCGGGGTCGAGCGCCGAGGTCGGCTCGTCGAACAGCATCACGATCGGGTCCATCGACAGCGCGCGCGCGATGGCCACCCGCTGCTGCTGGCCGCCCGAAAGCTGGCCGGGGAACTTGTCCTTGTGCACCATCAGGCCCACGCGGTCGAGCATCTTCAGGCCGCGCGCCAGGGCTTCGTCCTTGCTGCGGTTGAGCACCTTGACCTGGGCAATGGTCAGGTTCTCGGTCACGGACAGGTGCGGGAACAGCTCGAAGTGCTGGAACACCATGCCCACGCGGCTGCGCAGCTTGGGCAGGTCGGTCTTCGGGTCGTGCACCGCGATGCCGTCGACGAAGATCTCGCCTTTCTGAAAGGGCTCGAGGGCATTCACCGTCTTGATCAAGGTGGATTTGCCCGATCCCGAGGGGCCGCAAACCACGACCACATCGCCCTTGTTGATCTTGACCGAGCAATCGGTGAGCACCTGCACCGGGCCATACCACTTCGACACGTTCTTCATTTCAATCATGGCAGCTTCTCTTGAAAATGTTCAGCGGATGATGGCGATCCTGGCCTGCAGGCGCTTGACCATGTAGGACAGGCCGTAGCAGACGGCGAAATAGACGACGGCGGCGAGCAGGTACGCCTCTTCGGGCCGCCCATAGATCTTGCCGGCGGTCACGAACCCCTTGAGCAGGTCATAGGCGCCAATGGCATAGACCAGCGAGGTGTCCTGGAACAGGATGATGGTCTGCGTCAGCAGCACGGGCAGCATGTTGCGAAAAGCCTGCGGCAGGATGACCAGCCGCATGTTCTGGCCGTACGTCATGCCCAGCGCCTGGCCCGCATGCACCTGGCCGCGGGCGATCGACTGGATGCCCGCGCGCATGATCTCGCTGAAGTACGCGGCCTCGAAAGCAATGAAGGTGATGATGGCCGAGTACTCGGCGCCCACCGGCCGCCCGATGATCGCCGGCACCAGCAGGAAGAACCAGAGGATCACCATCACCAGCGGGATGGAGCGCATGCCGTTGACATAGATGGTGGCCGGCAGCGCCAGCACCGTCCTGCCCGACAGGCGCATCAGCGCGAGGATGGTGCCGAAGATGATGCCGCCGATGGTGGCGATGACGGTCAGCTCGACGCTGAACCAGAAACCCTTGATGACGAACTTGCTGATCAGGTCCCAGTTGAGGAAGGTGAGGTCGAGGTTTCCCATCATGCCTCCCGACGAGCCGTCTCCAGGGAGGCAGGCACCTCCTTGGGGGGCAGAGAACGATAGTGAACGCGGGGGCTCATATTCATCAGTGGCCTCCCGTCCCGCCGGCCACGATGAAGCCGGGAATCTGCACTTTCTTCTCGATGAAGGCGAAGATGCGGTTCACGGCGAACGCCGACACGGCGTACAGGGCCGTGACGCCCAGGTAGATCTCGATGCCGCGCGAGGTCTCTTCCTGCGCCTGCATGGCGAACATGGTGAGTTCGGCGATGGACACCGCGAAAGCGACCGACGAATTCTTCAGCAGGTTCATCGATTCGCTGGTGAGCGGCGGCATGATGATCCGCACCGCCATCGGAAGCAGCACATAGCGGTAGGTCTGCACCGTGCTGAAACCCACCGCCATGCCGGCATAGCGCTGGCCGCGTGGCAGGGCCTGGATGCCCGCGCGAACCTGTTCGGCGATGCGCGCCGACGTGAAAAAACCCAGGGCGAAGATTACCAGCAGGAAACCGGGCACTTGCTGGAACAGCGGGAACAGCTTGGGGATCACGAAATACCAGATGAACAGCTGCACCAGGATGGGGATATTGCGGAACAACTCGACCCACACATTGGCCAGGCGCACGATCCAGGGGCTGTCGGGCAGCGTGCGCAAGGTGCCGACCAGCGCACCTGTCACCACCGCGATCACCCAGGCGCTGGCGGCCACCGAAAGCGTCCAGCCCCAGGCGTGGAGCATCCAGTCGAGGTAGGTGATGTCGCCGGCCTTGCCCAGGCAGCTGGGCATCAAGGCGCCCTCGTCCGTCGTCTTGCAGAAAACCTGCCAGTCCCAAGCCATGAAGAATCTCCCTGCGGGGGAACATTTGGAATGAAAAGGCACGCATTCCGCGTGCCTGACTTACCTTAAAGCAGAAACCCCGCCTGGGCAATAGCGGGCGGGGTTCGTCTGGCTGCCTGCTGCGATTACTTCTTCAGGTACTCCTCCAGCGGCTTGTCGTTGGGGCTGGCCCAGGCGGACTTGGTGGCGTCGCTGGCGGGCAGGCCCACCTTGGTGTTCTTTGGCGGGATGGGCTGGACGAACCACTTGTCGTACAGCTTCGCGAGTTCGCCCGTGCGGACCAGTTCGCGGATGGTGTCGTCGGCCAGTTTCTTGAACGCCGGATCGTCCTTGCGCAGCATGATGGCGATCGGCTCGACGCTGATCACTTCGCCGACGATGCGGTAGTCAGCCGGGCTCTTGGAAGTGGCGATGTTGCCGGCCAGGATCTGGCCGTCCATCACGAACGCGTCGGCACGGCCCGACTCGAGCAGCAGGAAGCTTTCGGAATGGTCCTTGCCGAAGACTTCCTTGAAGTCCACCCCATTGGCGCGCTCGTGCTTGCGCAGCAGCTGCACCGAGGTAGTGCCGGTGGTGGTGGCCACGTTCTTGCCGTTGAGCTTGGCCAGCGAGTCGATGCCCGAGTTGGCCTTGGCGGCGATACGCACTTCTTCCACGTAGGTGGTCAGCGCGAAGGCGACGTCCTTCTGGCGGGTGGCATTGTTCGTGGTCGAGCCGCACTCGATGTCCACGGTTCCGTTTTGCACCAGGGGGATGCGGTTCTGCGAGGTGACGGGCTGGTACTTGACTTCCAGCTTCTTGCCGGCGGCCTTTTCCAGGTTGGCGACGATGCGCTGGCAGATTTCGACGTGGTAGCCGGCGTACTTGCCATCGCCCAGCGTGTACGACAGGGCACCCGAGGAATCGCGCACGCCCATGGTGACCACGCCGGAGGCCTTGACCTTGGCAATGGTGTCGCCCGCCTGGGCAAACGCGCCACCGGCGGCCAGGGCCGCGACTGCAAAAGCCAACAAATGCTTCTTCATACAAATCTCCTGTGGTGAAGCGATAGAGTTATCAGACAACGAAATTCTAGGGTCTCGGGCTTTCGGGAATACCCTCGACATCGCCAAGCAGGCTTTGTGTCTGCCCGGGCGCAATGGCTCACTTTACGGCACTTCCCCCCGCCAGATACGCCCACAGTGCCTGCGCGGCGCCCTTGGGAGCCTCTTTGCGGGACGGTTTCTCGCGGTAAGCCCGAACGTCCATGGTCATTTCCAGGCCCTTCATTGCCGGCGGCGCGGCGCTCACCAGGCGGCGCGCGCGCAGCTCCTTGCGCACGGCGCTATGGGGCAGGAAGGCAACACCATGGCCTTCCAGCGCCATGACCTTGAGCCCCTCGGCCATGTCCGTCTCGTAAACCCGGTCGAGATGGATGGGCGTGGCGGATTCCTTGAGGATCAGATCGGTCACCCGCCCCAGGTAAGCCCCGGGCGCGTATCCCAGGTAGGGCAAGGGGTGACCGGCTTCGCCCGGCAACTCGAACATCGCTGCGCCGTGCGGGTCGGGCTTGCAATAAGGCGCCATGGCCTCCTGGCCCAGGGTCACCATCTCGTAGCGATCGGCGTCCAGCTGAAAGGGCTGCGACGGGTGGTGATAGGCGATCAGCACGTCGCAGCCGCCTTCGACCAGCCGCATCACCGCGTCATGAACATTGAGCGCGATCAGCCGGCTCTTAATGGGGCCGAATTTTTCGCGCAGGGACGACACCCATGCCGGAAAGAAAGTGAATGCCAGGGTATGCGGCACCGCGAACTCGATCACGTCCTGCCCCGCCGCCGAATACCCGCGAAGCATCGCCCTGGTGCTCTGCAGCGCCTGCAGCATTTCCAGCGATTGCGAGTACAGCGTCTCCCCGGCAGGCGTGAGGCGGGTGGGATACGAGCTGCGATCGACCAGGTCGGCGCCCGCCCATGCTTCCAGCGCCTGGATGCGGCGCGAGAAGGCGGGCTGCGTGACGTGGCGCAACTGGGCCGACCGGCTGAAGCTGCGCGTTTCGGCGAGGCTGACGAAATCTTCCAGCCATTTTGTTTCCATGGCCGCGATTATTGCGTGGCCGCTTACAAGCCCGGGGAACCCGCCAGCCGCAGGCCCAACCAGACGGCCAGCAGGCCCAGCACCACGCTGGCGGCCACGTAGGCAAGCGCCAACGCGGGCTCTCCGCGGCGCAGCAGCGTGATCGTCTCGAGGCCGAAGGCCGAGAAAGTCGTGAAGCCGCCCAGGACGCCGGTCAGGAGGAACAGGCGCAAGCCCGCGCCGAGTGCCGCGTTTCGCTCGAACCAGCCCGCGAGGACGCCGATCAACGCGCAGCCCACCAGGTTGACGATCAGTGTCGCCACCGGAAAGCGGCTCGAGGCCGGCGCGCCCGCGAAGGCCAATGCCACCGCATACCGTGCCATCGACCCGAGCAGGCCGCCAATGCCGACCCAGAGGAAATCTGCCATGGGCATCACGGCGCGAAGTCCACGAGATCGGCGGGAATGCCCGCGCTTCTTGCCTTGCGTGTGAGGGCGTTGATGCGAGCGATGATCGCTTCGCACTCGAAGGCCTTTCCATCGCCCTCGCAAAGCCCTTGCTGCACATCGATCACGACAACTGCAGAGTCCTCATTGATCTCCGCCATTACTGCCCCTTTTGCAAAGATGCCACTTGCCTGAACCTCGGCCGCCGGCCAAACATTGGAGAGCGCCGATTGGTGAAGATTCAGGTCTCATCCACGTATCCTTGCTCCAGAGCGAGCGTTTGATTTCCGAAGATTGCCATGGCGGTGCTCATACGCTTGAACCCCAGCTTCTTGTAGAACGATTCTTTACCCGGCACCGAGTAAAGGATGATTTTCTTGTGTCCGCTGGACAGGCTAACGAGTTTAGCGACGATCTGCTTGCCGAGGCCAAGGCCTTGATGGCTGGGAAGCATCGCGACGTCGCAGATGTATGAGCAATCCACTCCATCAGCAAGCGCCCGGCCGACACCCACAAGCTTTCCGCCCTCGTGGACGAAGCACCTGAACATGCTGTTTGTGAATGCGGTCTTCAAGCCGGCCGGACTCTTGTTTCCGAGAGGCGCGGCGGCGTAGAGGGCAGAGAGCTCATTCCAGTCGAGGCCATCGACCGATTGCGACCAGATTAGCGGCACGTCCGATTCCTGTTGTTGTGGCTGACCATTCGATTACCCGCTGACGATACGTAAAAGCAGCCACGCCGGCAGGCCGAGGTAGAGGGCGGCGAGGCCGAGACGTTCGAGCCAGTGCCGGATACCGACCGCCTCTCGGGGACGCAGAAGCACCGCGATCAGCGTGCCGGCTTCGATCACCGCGCGCAGCGCGGCGGCGGCCAGCACGACGCCGATGGCCCACGCGGCCCACCAGAGCGCGAAGGCCGTGAGGTAAGCCTTCAGCCCGAACATGTAGAACTCGCCGAATCCGTTGCCGTAGGCAATGTGCTGGTGCAGGCGAAACGCCGGCAGCGCGAGCACGAGCGGGAACAGGACGAACTTCGCAATCGGCCGGTCGAGGCGCCCACGCCGGATCGCCCAGCGGGCTTGCGCGTACGCCGTCTCGCGCGAAGGCATGTTCTCCTGCACCGGCGCGCCACCTGCCGCGGCTAGCGCCCGCGCCAGGGCTGTGGGATCGCCGATCGCCAGCCCGTACCGCCAGCGTTGGCCCGAGGCCATCCGCAGCGAAGCGCCGGGGCCGGGGATGGGCACGCGCCATGCTTCGACGGCGTCGATGTCCCGCACCGGCAGTTCGAGGCGCTGCGCGCCGCGTGACAGCACGAGCACGCTGTTCTGGATCGAGGCCCGCGCGGCAAAGGCGAGCAGCAGGCACCACGCGGCGGCCTCGGGGGCAAGGAAGAAGGCGGCGAATGTGCGGATCTGGGCCAGCGTGTTCGCCCGCAACGCGTCGCTGAGCAGCATGGCCGCGCACATCCAGAGCAGGCTGCCGCGCGCGAAGGCGCGCAGCGCGCCCGCGGCAAGGCGGGCAGCCGGCGGCAGCACGGCCACGTCATTGGCGAACGCCATCGAATTTGCCGGTGCCTGCGCTTCCTGCGTGCCGCGCGTGCGCCAGGAGGGGAATGCCGCCGCGAGGGCCAGCAGCACGAGGAACGCGGTCCCCGCGAGCCCGACCCAGTCGCCCCAGGTCACCATGAGCGTGCGCGGCGGCGCCCCGACGGGCACGTCTCCCATCACCAGCGTGCGTTCGCCCATGCGCGACCCGGCGAGCACAGCGCCGGTCGCGTCGATCACGGCGCTGTAGCCGTTCGTGGTGACGCGGAATTGCGGCAGGCGCGTTTCGATGCTGCGGAACGCCGCCGCGGCCTGGTGCATTCGCGCACCCTGGGGGTGGTCGGTGAACCAGGCATCGTTCGACATGGTCAGGATGGCCTGCGCACCCAGCCGGGCGCCGTCGATGGCGAGGTTGGTATCCACGTCGTCGAGGCAGATCATTGGCAACACCGGGATCTCGCGGCCGTCGGCCAGGCGCAACGGAAACACCCGTGCGCCCGTGCCCGGCCGCCAGGTGCCCGTCCACGGCAGCCAGCGCCGGAAAGCCGGCCCGTCGAGCCAGGCGGGCACGTACTCGGTGAGCGGGAACAGGCGGGACTTGCGGTAAAAGCCCAGCAGGTCCGTGCCCGGCACCACGAACGCGGCCGCGTTGTATTCGCCGGCCGCGTCTACATCGTAAGTCCCGAACACGAGCGGTACCCCGGCGGAGCTGACGACGCCGAGGAGCTCGCGGTCGAGTTCGGCGCCGGCCTCGCTCTTGGGATGGCCGAATGTGGTGGGGTATGTCGTCTCCGACCACAGCACCGCGTCGGCGCGTTGCCGCATGACTGCGTCGTGGGTCATCGCGAAGTGCGTATCGAGCACCTCGCGCACGACCGCGTAGGCGCCCTGCTCCTGACGCCTGCGTTCGTAATCCACGATGTTCGGCTGGACCAATCCCATGCGCCGCGGCTTGCGTGGCGCGTGGCAAGGGCCGCGAAGTGCACGGCGTTCGTAGCTGGGCCCTGGAGGTGCAGGGCCACTCAAACCACAACAAGGCCGCCTGCGCCCTGGCCAACAAGCTGGCGCGCATTTGCTACGCGACGCTGCGTGACAAGGAGAAATTCGATGAGGCGCAGTCCGTCAACAAGAAGCTGAGCCGCCAGGCGTTCGTCATGCCGGCCTGAATACCGTCACCCAAGAAAGAGCTGTTTCCCATTCCCGCGTTGCGACGAGATTGATCGATCCCTCATGGCTAACCGGTTCGCACCATCACACTTCGATGCCGATAACATTTCCGGCAGCTTGCCTGCCGTTCGTATCGATTGGCACCGTGTGAGCAGATTCCATGTCGGCACGGGCCACTGCGAGCCCCCCTCAGATGCCGGATATACGACTGCACGCGTTCACCCAGGCTAAAAATGTCGGTCAGTTTCTTGCCGTTGCGGGGGAGTCCATATACGACATGTTAGCCCGCTGCCCGAGGAGCGCGAGCTTGACCAGGAACCAAAACGGAACCATAATGGTTTATTCGTGAATTGGAGTGACTATGCCTACTACTTTGACGTTGAAGAACATTCCGGACGCAGTGTATGAGCGGCTGAGGCTTTCGGCCGAAACCCACCATCGGAGCCTGAACGGTGAGGCGATTGTGTGCCTGGAGTCGGTGCTGTTGCCTGCGAGGGTGGCTGCCAGTGAACGCCTGGTACGCGCGCGTGCTCTTCGTGGTGCGCTGACGCAGACCAAGTTCCGGCCGCGCGACATAGACGCGCTAAAGCGAGAAGGCCGCGCATGATTGTTGTGGATTCCAACGTAATAGCGTACTTGTACCTGCCGGGCGAGTACACGCCTCTTGCAGAGGCGCTGCTTGAGCGCGACCTCGAATGGGCTGCGCCCGCACTCTGGCGCAGCGAGTTTCGGAATATTCTGGCGGGGTACCTGAGGCGAGGGACGCTGACCTTCAAGCAGGCGCACGAAATGCAAACTGAGGCCGAGAGCCTGCTTGCTGCTTCGGAGTTTGATATTGATTCGCTGAGCGTCCTCGAACTTGTGCGGGACAGCAATTGCTCGGCGTACGACTGCGAGTTTGTCGCCTTGGCGATGCGGTTCGGAACGAAGCTGGTCACGATGGATAAAAAGCTTTTGCGCGAATTTCCGGCCCACACCGTCGCGCTCACTGCGGGCTAACGAGGCTGTAGCAAAACCCGTTTTTCGCGAGCCACTTCTGTCCTTCATCGCCGCCCCCGGGTTCTTGGTTCTATGGAGGCGACAACTATTCTGAAGCGGGGGGCCGGCGACCGGGAGGCGTGTGCGCGACGCGCACTGAAGCACCTGGGCGTCCGCGTCGAACGACTGTTATGCCTCACGCCGCCATTCATGTTTTGTGGCCGCCGCCCTCGCGGACTCGTTGCGCAATTGCGCGGACTTTTGCGGCGCCCAGCTTTGATGCCTTCGCCAGGCGCCCACTTTCCAGGGCTGCAACGCCAGCTGTAAGTCAGCCCCGGACTCTCACTTCGTCAGGAAGAAGTGCGTTCAGTTCCGCAGCGCCACCTGCATTCAGCCACCGAATCTGGTGCTCCTTATTCAGGAACACACGGCCCTTCTTCACGACGGCGCCACAGCCGCACTTGCACTGGATCATGATGCCCTCGCGTTCTTGAATGAGGCATAACGTAAAAGTAACCGGCGCCCACTCAAGGTGGGCCGCGCAGCGGCCAGACGCCTCTGGGCGTCCGTGCTGACTGACCTGTTAAGCCGGTTTGCGGAGCAGCCTGAAGACATACCACGTCCCAACGGTCACCAGGCACACCACAATCAGAAACGCCCACTCCTGGCCCGAGATGATGCCCCTGTCCATCGAACCGGCTAACCACAGGAGGGGAACAGCAAGGCATAAATAGGCCATGAGCCGAGAACCATTCGCGGGCAGCCTGCGCACCCGCACTAGCAGCAAGAGCACGAGCGCGGCCGCGAGGGCTAAGGTAACGAGTCCGGCGGTAATGCGCGGCGCAGCTTCAAGTTCGCGATCTGCAGCCGCAATGCAGGCCAGAATCAAGAACGGTCCGTTTAGCAACACTGCAAGCAGGAGCCCAAGGTTTTTCATCTGAGGCTTAACGTGAAGATGACCGGCACACACCTGCGCGCCTGAGGCGTAGCAGGTGTGTGTCCGTGTCGATTGACATGTTATCCATCGATCCCTTCCGCAGTGATACCTGCAGTGCTAAACTGCCAGCTATGAACGCTCGCGTGGTCCACCTTCTGGACGAGGTCCTTGGCCTTCCGGTCGAGGAACGCTCAGCTCTGGCGGTTGCCCTTCTCGACAGCCTCGAAACGGCCGACGAGGCGACGATATCCGAGCAGTGGCGCGCCGAAGTGAATCGACGCCGCGCAGAGCTGCGCGCCGGGCGAGTACTACCCGCTCCTTGGGCTGAAGTTCGACAGCGCCTCGGCTCCCTTTGAGTTCCTTCGAAGTCGAAGTACTGCCCGAAGCGGAGGCAGAAGCCCGCGAGGCGTCCCTCTGGTATTTCGACAGAAGTCCGATAGCCGCGGACGCCTTCCGTACCGAGCTGTTTGACGCCATCGACGGACTGGTCTCCACGGCCAAGGATTGGCCTAAAAACGACGACGGGATCCGACGCTACCACCTCAGGCACTTCCCGTACACGGTTATGTATGAGGTCATCGCGCAGCAAGTGACCGTCTTCGCAATTTCGCATCAGCGTAAGCGTCCGGGGTATTGGCAAGATCGCTGAAGCTCCACGAGCGCGACTCTCGAGGGCTAATGAGGCTGTAAATAAACCCGATCTACGCGCACGCCATTTGGGCTGTGTCTCTTTCGCGGATCGGCATTCAGGAATTGGGGGTTCATGCGCAAAGTGTGCCGCAATTTCGCCTCCTGTTACCGCCGATGATCGCTCTCGGGTCTGATTGCCCTTCTATTGAACCGCCTGGCGCCCCAGGTTCGTGCCGGACAGTTTCTCTATGTTGTGCACCATGCAGTACAGCATCCACTGCGTGTTGACCTTGATGCGCCCCCTGTGGTTCAGGCGGGCCAGGCGCTTGTTGTACCGGATGTTGCCAACACCGGCTCCACCGTGCCGATGCGCTGGCTATACAGCTGTCTGCCTTTGGGTGAGTCAATCGCCTGGCGCATGCGCTCCATGGCACTTTGCGGGTCCCTCGCCTTGGGCTCGAAACGAGTCACTTGCCGCCCGCGGCCGTCGTTGGGCTTGAGTGGGCCTCTGAGGCATTGGCCACTGAGTTTGCACGCATTGCAATCCACCGCCCTGGCTGTGTACGTCTGGTACTGCAACCCTCTGACGCTGGTGTAGATGCTGCCTGGGCTGATCATCAATTTGCGCGCCGGGCAAGTGGCCGTGTTGTTGTCGTTGAAGCTGAAATCTTTGGGTTGAAAGCGTTTGGTGTCTTTGGCCTGTCCTGTCGCTTTCTTCTCAGACAGCGGGTCGGGCTTGTCTTTGTATTTTTCTTGCCCGGCAAAGCGTTCGTCGCGGCTGCGCATCTGGTTGTCTGCAATCAGCGCAGGGATGTTGTTGTCCTTGAGATGCTGCACATTGGCATCGCTGTGGTAGCCCGCATCCGCCGTGATCAATGTCTGGGCGGTACGGTACGCCGCCACCTGCTCGATTATGGGCACCAGCATGGCCTGCTCGGAGCCTGAGCCAATGACGGCGGCGGCGATGATGACCTGGTGGGCGCTGTCGACTGCCGCCTGCGCGGCGTAGCCCTGGATGACGCCTTTGCTGGTGGCCATCTTGGCGCTGTCGGGGTCGGTGACGTTGGTCTTGAGTTCCTGGCCTTTGCGGTTCTGGCGTTGCGAAGACAGGCTTGCTCGATGGCCCGGCTCGATACCAGCCCCCTGGCTGTAGGCCAGCAGCACGATCTTGAGCATGACGCGCGGGTCATAGGCACTGGCGCCGACTTCGTCGTTCTTGAACTTGGCGTCCATGGCCGTGAGGTCCAGTTCGTGATCAACCAGGTAGTCCAGCGCAAAGGCGAAGCTGCCGGGCACGATCTGCTCGGACAACACCACGGGCAACAACAGGCTGTTGCGGTCTTGAGGTTTGTAGCGGGCCATGGTTCTATAGAGACGTTTGCATCGCATTGAAAACGTTTCTTGCAATCCCGGCGCTGACGAGAATCACGATTGGCAGAGGTTTTTTTACAGCCTCAACGTTCGACATGAGCGGCGTGACGCGGCAGGCGAAGCCTGCCGTGGCACGTCCGCTCGATGGAGGGGTTAGGCATCTTTGCCACCGACCTCGATGAGGTAGCGGATGTATGCCACGCCGATGAATAGCGAGAGTTCCGCCTCAGGCAGCAGCGGCCTGCCTGACTGAACGTGTCCGTGACGCACGAGGGGAGTGGCGTTCGAATACACGTACAGGCGCTCCAGGGCGTCGAGGAGGTGTGCAGAGTACTTTGAGTTCTTACGCATTGCTTTGATGGCGTCACCAAGCGTAGTGGCCTTCGGCACCAAAGCCCTTGAAACGCTTTCAAGCGCGCTCACGATTTCCTTGATGCTGTTCGCCTCATCGAGTGGGTGCTGGTAGAGGTAGGCGACTGCCTTTTGATAGTGGACACGTGCTGTGGCGAAGCGATCTCCCAACTCCGATTCAGCGAGTTGCATTCGCTTGCTCAGGGGTTTCGGAATCTGGCGATAGAGCTCTGACTTTTCATTCAGACTCCATCCAATGTGGTCCTCTTGCAGAAGAGCATTGACCTTGGTCTGGTAGGCCTTGAAGTATTCCGGCTCGCTGAACGGAATGTCGTCGTCCTTCTTTAGGAGGAGGCTCCCCACCAGTTCGACAAAGTCGTAGAACTCAGGCCACTCGCAGTCCTTCAGATGCGAGGTGAGCGCACTCCAAGAGCTCTGGTTGTCGTAGTCCCATGGGTCCGATTCGTCTCGAATGAGCGCGATGAACGCTTGGTGCGTCTCTTGGGCGTCTAGTGGTTCGCCTGACTTCCCATAGGAGCCCTGGCTGCCAACGAACTCACCCAGAATTCCCTTGATGTAGCCAACGCGGGTGGGACGCGGTGCGTCTTCAAGGATTGCCGCGCGCGCTCCCTTGCTGGCGGCGAGACGTGAAGAGAAACGCATACGAGATGCCTAACGTAATGTAGACCGCAGCTCCTGCGGTATATATCCAGCATCAGTCATCAATCCGACTACCGGAAGCGACGTAAGTCCTTGTCCAGCCTGCTTTCCATCCGAGGCGGACCGATCGCATCGGGTATCAATCCCAACTCCAATCCACCCAGGCGCAGATATCCCGCAAAACTTGCGGATTATTTTGGCGGCTGCAAAATAATCTGCGCATGGACCCCTCTTTGAAGCGGCTCGATCAGGTTCGGGAGCAGGCGCGGTATCTGCACTATAGCCTCAGCACCGAAAAGTCGTACCTGTACTGGGTGCGCTTTTTCATCCGCTGGCACGGCATGAAGCATCCGCGCGACATGGCGGCGCAGGAGTGGAGGCGTTTCTCACCATGCTGGCCACGGAGCGGCGCGTGTCGTCGTCCACTCACAACCAGGCGCTGAGCGCGCTGCTCTTCTTTACCGTGAAGTGCTGGGCGTGCAATTGCCGTGGATGGATGGCATCAAGCGGCCCGGATATGCGAAGCGCATCCCTTCGGTGTTGAAAGGACGAAGTGTATTGGTCGGCCACACGGAATACGCTTGAAACGCCCGTAGCGGACAGCCAGGGATCAGACGAGAATTTCCTCGGCCCGCTCCCCGCTTTGCTGCTGCAGCGCCCACATTTCCGCGTAGCGCCCGCCCTTGGCCAGCAGCGCCTGATGCGTTCCGCGCTCGACGATGCGGCCGGCGTCCATGACCAGGATCTCGTGCGCGTCCACCACCGTGGACAAGCGGTGCGCGATGACCAGCGCGGTCTTGTTCTGCGCCACGCCCTTCAGTTCGGCCTGGATGGCGCGTTCGTTGGCTGAATCGAGCGCCGACGTCGCCTCGTCGAAAATCATGATGGGCGGGTTTTTCAGCAGCGTGCGCGCGATCGCCACGCGCTGCTTCTCGCCACCCGACAGCTTGAGGCCGCGCTCGCCGACCATGGTGGCGTAGCCCTTGGGCGTGGATTCGATGAAGTCGTGGATGCGCGCGGCACGCGCGGCCTCTTCCACTTCGGCGCGGCCGGCACCGGTCTTGCCATAGGCAATGTTGTATTCCACGGTGTCGTTGAACAGCACCGTGTCCTGCGGCACGATGCCGATGGCCTGGCGCACGCTGGTCTGCGTCACCTCGCGGATATCCTGCCCGGAGATGGTGACCCTTCCCTGCTGCACGTCATAGAAGCGGTACAGCAGGCGCGCCAGCGTGCTCTTGCCCGACCCCGAGGGCCCCACCACCGCCACCGTCTTGCCCGCGGGGATCTCGAAGCTCACGTGGTGCAGGATCTGGCGCGCGGGCTCGTAGGAGAAGCTCACGCTTTCGAAGCGGACAGTCGGCTGATGCAGCCCCGTGAGCGGTTGCGCGCCGGGCTTGTCGGCCACTTCGCGTTCTTTTTCCATCAGCACGAACATCTTGTCCAGGTCCGTCAGGCTTTGCTTTATCTCGCGGTACAGCACGCCCAGGAAGTTCAGGGGGATATACAGCTGAATCATGAAGGCGTTGACCATCACCAGGTCGCCCAGCGTCATGCGCCCTTGCACCACGCCCTCGGTCGCGCGCCACAGCATGGCCACCAGGCCGGTGGCGATGACCAGCTGTTGCCCGGTGTTGAGCATCGACAGCGTGGTCTGGCTCTTCAGCCGGGCGCGGCGCAGCTTTTCCAGGCTGTCGTTGTAGCGGCCGGCTTCGAAGCCTTCGTTGTTGAAGTACTTGACGGTTTCGTAGTTCAGCAGCGAATCCACCGCCTTGGTGTGCGCCGCCGAATCGAACTCGTTGGCTTCCTTGCGGAACTTGGTGCGCCACTCGGTCACGCTCACCGTCAAGACGATATACACGGCCAGCGCGGCAATCGTGATCCACGCGAACCAGGCGTCGAACTTGATCGCCAGGATGGACAGCACCAGCGTCACCTCGATCAGCGTCGGCACGATGCTGAAGAGCGAATAGGAGATCAGCGATTCGATGCCGCGCACGCCCCGCTCGATGTCGCGCGTCATCCCGCCGGTCTGACGCTCCAGGTGGAAGCGCAGGCTCAGCGCGTGCAGGTGCTGGAAGGTTTCCAGCGCGATGCTGCGCGCGGCGCCCTGCGTGGCCTTGGCGAATACCAGCTCGCGCAGCTCGGTGAAGAAGGATGTCGACAGGCGCAGCAGGCCGTAGGCCAGCAGCAGGCCCACCGGCACCACCAGCACCATGGCGGGATCGCCCGGCTTGAAGCTCATCGCATCGACCAGGTTTTTCAGCAGCACCGGCACGCCCACGTTCGCCACCTTGGCGGCGACCATGAAGACCAGCGCGGCGATCACCCGCCACTTGTATTGCCACAGGTAAGGGAACAGGCGGCGCAGCGTGGCCCAGTCGGTGTGGGCGCGTGCGGGGGCAGGGGCGCCGGCGGGCAAAGAGGCGGAAGGGGGGCTAAGTTCGCCGGCACGGCGCATCGGGGACAATCCAGGCTTGTGTTTTCAAGACTGAGATTGTGCCCATGTCCGCCAATTCGAGCGCTCCCAATGTCGCCTTGCCCACCGACAAGGAACTGGTACTCAAGGTAATTCCCCTGCCGGCCGACTGCAACGCCAATGGCGACATCTTCGGCGGCTGGGTCATGGCCCAGGTCGACCTGGCCGGCTCGGTCGTGCCTGCGCGCTACGTGGACGGCCGGATGGCGACCGTGGCGGTGAACCAGTTCATCTTCAAGCAGCCGGTGCGCGTCGGCGACATCCTGTCGTTCTTTGCCGAGGTCACGCGCATCGGCAACACGTCGATCACGGTGCAGGTGGAGGTGTACGCCGAGCGCTTCCGTGCGCAGGGCCAGTACGTGAAGGTGACGGAAGCGTCACTGACCTACGTGGCCATCGACGAAGGCGGCAAGCCCCGGCCCATCCGCAGGAATTAGGCGGCGCGAGCCGTGATCAGGAAGCCCTGCACGTGGCCGCGGTACGGCGAGCCGCCGTGCGCCGCCAGGCTTTCGGCCACGCGGTCGATCGCTTCTTCGAGCGCAACACCCTTCTTCTCGATCATGGCCGAGCGCGGGGTGCCGCGCACCTGGCCGATGGCGATCTTGCGCGGGTCGGCCCCGCTGAACTCGTAGCGCTTCTTCTCGATCTTCACCTCGCCGAAGCCGGCGGACTCGATCAGACGCCGCGTTGCGTCACCGTCGCACATCTCATAGGGCAGGCGGAACTTCATCTCGGCGTCGCCCCGAAACAAGGCTTCGATCGCCTGGGCATTCGCGAAACTGGCGCTGTTCTCCTCGAGGCGGTCCCACACGGAGAGCGCCAGCCAGCCGCCGGGGTGGAGCACCCGGCGCGCTTCCTTAAGCGCAGCGCCGCGATCGGGCGCGAACATGATCCCGAAGGCGGCGACCACGGCGCCGAAGCGCCCGTCCTCGAAAGGCAACTGCATCATGTTCGCCTCGCGCCACTCGACGTCCTCGAGCAGCGGCACCTTGGCGGCGGCGTAGTCCAGCATCGGCTTGCTGAGGTCGGTGGCGATGATCTTGACCCCGGGCTCGAGCCGCGTCCGAAGTTCGCGCGTGAGCAATCCCGTGCCGCAGGCCAGTTCCAACACGTCCCCCGGCGGACGCGCCGGCAGGCGCATGGCCAGATAGTGCGCGAACGGCTGGAACTGTACCGGCCCGAGGTATTCGTCGTAATACTGCGGACCGGTGAAGGTGGTGTGTGTGCTGGCGGTCATGACCTCTCCTGGAACTTTCCGTGCCTGCCTTCGCCGGCGGCGAAGCGGGTGGCGCCGGCCAGACCATCGCCGATGCGGTGCTTGCTGCGCTCCCACTCCAGGTGCATTGCTTCGGGCAGCGGCAGGTCCCATTGCTGATAGGCATTCATCCGGTCCGCCCGCATTGTCGCTTGTGGAAACCTGGTGAGCTGGTGGGCCAGCGCCAGCGCCGCCTCGCGCGCAGCGCCCTTGGGCACCACCCGGTTGCACAGGCCCATCTGCAAGGCCTCGGCCGCCTCGACCTTGCGGCCGGTAAGGATGAGGTCCATCGCGTGGCCCATGCCGACCAGGCGCGGCAGGCGCACCGTGCCCCCGTCGATCAGCGGCACGCCGAAGCGCCGGCAATAGACGCCGAAGTAGGCGTCTTCTTCCATCACGCGCATGTCGCACCACAGCGCCAGCTCCATCCCGCCCGCGACGGCGGCGCCGCTGACGGCGGCGATCACCGGCTTGGACAACAGCAAGCGCGACGGGCCCATCGGTCCCAGCGGCCTTTCGTCCTCCGTGCTGAAGTCCAGCTTTTCCAGCGGGTTCGGGCCTTCGGGTTCACGCGCCAGCTGCGCGCCCGCTTGCAGGTCCCACCCGGCGCAAAAATGCCCATGGGCGCCATGGAATACGGCGGCCAGCGCCTCCTTGTCGGCATCGAAGGCGAGGAATGCCCGGTACAGCGCCTGGGCCGTGTCCGGGTCTACCGCATTGCGTAACTGGGGCCGGTCCAGCGTCACCAGGGTGACGGGCCCGAGCTTTTCAACGCGAACACTCGCTTGCATCGGAACATTAAACCTCAACGCCCTGGGGCGGTCCACTAAGTGACACCGATTCGGGCAGACCCTGTACATGGTGCGGCCCGCAGGACGCTATAACCGGGACCACAAGGAAGGGAGAGACTGTGCAATTTGTTCAACTTGTGATCAGCGGCATCGCGCAAGGATGCATCTACGGCCTGATCGCGCTGGGCTTCGTGCTCATCTATAAAGCCACCGAAACCGTGAGCTTCGCCCAGGGAGAACTCATGATGCTGGGTGCTTTCTTCGGCCTGGCCGCCATGACCATGATGGGCTTTCCGTTCTGGCTGGCGGTCCTCAGTTCCATCGCGGCCATGGCCGTGTTCGGTGTGATGCTAGAACGCTTGGTGATCCGCCCCATCCTGGGGCAGCCGGCGTTTTCCATCGTCATGCTCACCATTGGTATCGGCTATGTCGCGCGCGGGCTGATCACGATGATCCCCACCATCGGCACCGAAACGCACACCCTGCCCGTGCCCTACAAGGATCAGATGTGGACGGCGGGCCCGCTGCTGCTCAACGCCGAGCAGATGGTGGTGATCGGCGCCACCGCCGCGCTGTGCCTGCTGCTGTTCACGGTCTTCAGGTATAGCAAGGTGGGCATCGCGATGCAGGCATCGTCGCAGAACCAGCTGGCCGCCTACTACATGGGCATCCCGGTCAAGCGGCTCAACGGTCTGGTCTGGGGGCTGGCCGCCGCGGTCGCAGCCGTGGCGGGGCTGCTCCTGGCGCCCATCACTTTCGTGCACGCCAACATGGGCTTTATCGGCCTGAAGGCTTTTCCCGCCGCGGTGGTAGGCGGCTTCGGCAGCCTGCCCGGCGCCATCGTCGGCGGCCTGATCATCGGTATCGTCGAATCGCTGTCGGGCTTCTACCTGCCCGAAGGCTTCAAGGACGTCGCGGCCTACATCGTCGTGCTCATCATGCTGGTGGTCATGCCCAACGGCCTGTTCGGCGAGAAGTTGCGTAAAAAAGTCTGACAACAAAATGCGATTCATCTTCAAGACCGACTACCGGCAGGACATAAAGCTCGCCAAGCACGCGGGCCACGTGTTCTGGTATGGGTTGCTGCTGGCGCTGCTGGTTGCCGCGCCGGTGCTCATCTCCGAATACCTGCTGGCCCAGCTCACGTTCATTCTCATCTACGGCGTGGTCGGCCTCGGGCTGATGGTGCTGGCGGGCTACACGGGCCTGTTCTCCATCGGCCATGCCGCCTTTTTCGGTGTGGGCGCATACACGCAGGCGGTGCTCACGGGGATGGGCTGGCCGTTCCCGCTGGCGCTGGCCGTGGCGGGCACGCTGTCGGCGGCGGTGGGAGTGGTGGTGGGGCTGCCGGCGCTGCGGGTCAAGGGCATCTACCTGGGCATCGCCACGCTGTCGTTCGGCTTCGTGGTCGAGGAGGTGTTCGCCCGCTGGGAATCGGTCACCGGCGGCAATGCGGGCAAGACTGTGGGCACGCCCAATTTCTTCGGTTGGGCCGCGGACACCGGCACGTCGTTCTATTTCGTCTGCCTGGTCATCGCCGTCCTGTCCACGCTGGCTTGCGCCAACCTCATGCGCTCGTCCACCGGACGGGCCCTGGTGGCGATCCGCGACTCCGAGATCTCCGCGCAGAGCATGGGCATCCACCTGGCGCGCTACAAGACGCTGAGCTTCGCGCTGTCGGCGGCGCTGGCGGGCATCGGCGGCGCGCTCTATGCCCACCAGATCCGTTTCCTTTCGCCCGACCAGTTCAACATCATCCAGTCCATCGACCTGCTGCTGATGGTGGTGATCGGCGGGCTGGGCTCCCTGCATGGCGCTTTCCTGGGCGCCATCTTCCTCATCGGCCTGCCCCAGGCCATCGGCGCCGTGAAGGACTTCCTGCCCGAGGCCGTCGGCCAGGCGCCGGGCCTCAAGGCCGTGGTCTACGGCGCAGTGCTGATCGCATTCGTGCTGTTCGAGCCATTGGGCCTGTACGGCCGCTGGCTCAAGGTGCGCACCTACCTGCAACTCTTCCCCTTCTACCGCAAGGGCCTGTTCAAGCGGCAGAAATCCTTCCAGAAATCGGACCGGCTGAAATGAGCGAAAACCTTCTGTCGGCCAAGAGCCTCAGCGTGCGCTTCGGCGGCGTGCTCGCCGTCAACAACGTGAGCTTCGACGTCAAGCGCGGCGAGGTCTTCACCCTGATCGGCCCCAACGGCGCCGGCAAGACGACGGTCTTCAACCTGATCAGCCGGATCTACACGCCCACCACCGGCAGCATCGAATTCGACGGCGCCATGCTCACCGCGCAGCCGCCCCACAAGATCGCCTCGCTGGGCATTGCCCGCACCTTCCAGAACATCGAGCTGTTCGAGCACGCGACGGTGCTGCACAACCTGCTGATCGGCCGGCACACGCACAGCGTCACCAGCCTGTGGAGCGACATCTTCTTCACCGCCAAGGCCCAGCGCGGCGAGATCGAGGCGCGCGAGAAGGCCGAGCGGGTGATCGAGTTCCTCGACCTGCAGCATCACCGCGATTCGCTGGTGGCCGGCCTGCCCTACGGCGTGCGCAAGGTGGTCGAGCTGGCGCGCGCGCTGTGCACCGAGCCCAAGCTGCTGCTGCTGGACGAGCCGTCGTCCGGCCTGAACGTGGAAGAGACCGACGACATGGCCTTCTGGATCCAGGACATCAAGCACGAACTGGGCATCACGGTGTTGATGGTCGAGCACGACATGACCCTGGTCTCCAAGGTGTCCGACCGCGTGCTGGCCATGAACCAGGGCGAAGTTCTGGCCATGGGCACGCCGCGCGAGGTGCAGAACCACCCCGGCGTAATCGAAGCCTACCTGGGTTCCGTCGGCGACATGGCGTCGTTGCGCAGGGAGACGGCATGAGCGCTACCCCGCCTTCGGTCAGCGACACGCCGGTCCTGAAGCTGTCGAACGTCGAGTCGGCGTACGGGCCCATCCGGGCCATCCGCGGCGTGAGCCTGCAGGTGCGCCGCGGCGAGATCGCCACCGTGCTCGGCTCCAACGGGGCCGGCAAGACCACCATCCTGAAAACCATCTCGGGCATCATCGACCCGCGCAAGGGCAGCGTCGAATTCAAGGGCGACAACATCACCGCCCGCGATCCGGCGCACATCGTGCAGCAGGGCCTGTCGCACGTGCCCGAAGGACGCGAAGTGTTCCCGCTGCTGTCGGTGCGCGACAACCTGGTGATGGGCGCCTACACCCGCAGGGACCGCGACGGCGTGGCTCGCGATATGGAAGCGGTGTACCGCTACTTTCCCATCCTTGCGGAACGCTCGGCGCAGGATGCCGGCCTGCTTTCGGGCGGGCAGCAGCAGATGCTGGCCATCTCGCGCGCCATCATGGCCGCGCCCGACCTCATCTTGCTGGACGAGCCGAGCCTGGGCCTGTCGCCCAAGCTGACCCGCGAGATTTTCGAGATCGTGGTTCGCATCAACCGCGAGCGGGGAACCACCATCCTTCTGGTGGAGCAGAACGCGAACATGGCCCTCAATGCCTCCGACTACGGCTATGTGCTCGAGAACGGCCGCATCGTGATGGAAGACACCTGCGCGCGCCTGCGCGAGAAGGACGACATCAAGGAGTTCTACCTGGGCCTGAAGGAAGCCGGCGTGCGCGGCGAGCGCCGCTGGAAAAAGAAGAAGAATTGGAGATGATTCCACTCCAAAATCGCTCCGCGATTTTTGGAGTGGCTGATAGGTGCGACCAGGACCGGCAAAGCCGGATCCTGGCTGCAGGAGAGACTGCGCTGCATGTTATTCCGCGCAGTCTGGGTGGCGGGCGGTCCAACCGCCCGCCTGACGGACCCGGCGGAATAGCATGCAGCCGGGTCTCGCTTGTAAGAAGGAACCGGCCCTGCCGGGCCTTCTTGCACTGATTGGACACTTTGAAAAGTCGCGCAGCGCCTTTTCAAAATGAAGAAACATGAGCAACCTCTGGGACCTCTCGCACATCCAGCCCAACACGTCCGTTGTGCTCGAAGGCGGCACGTTGTCCGCGATGTTCTGGAATGGCGTCGAAAAGCGCGGCCGGCAGGTCTGGATGCGCCAGAAGGAGCTGGGCATCTGGCGGCCGTGGACCTGGACGCAGACCGGAGAAGCCGTGGCCGAGATCGCCGGCGGCCTGATGAGCCTGGGCCTGCAGCGCGGCGGCATCGTCTCGATCCTGTCCAACACGGTCATCGAATGGATCCTGGCCGATCTGGCGGTCCTCTCCTGCGGCGCCGTGTGCAGCGGCATCTATCCCACCGACGCGGCCTCGCAGGTGCATTACCTGTGCGAGGACTCCGGCACCCGCATCCTGTTCGTGGAAGACGACGAGCAGCTGGACAAGGCGCTGGAAGTTCGCCAGCAGCTGCCGGCATTGGGCAAGATCATCGTTTTCGATATGGAGGGCTTGCGCGACCTCGACGACTCCGGCGTGATGAGCCTGGAGGCGCTGCGCGAACTCGGGCGCGCGTATCTTGCGCAGCATCCCGACGAGCTGATGCAGCGCGTCAAGGCGACGCGCCCGCAAGACGTGGCGATCCTGGTTTACACCTCGGGCACCACCGGCAAGCCCAAGGGCGCGATGCACAGCCACAACAGCCTGGTGTATACCGTGCGCGGCTACAACACGCTGATACCCCAGCTTGAACTGGACGAGAAGATCTGCTTCCTGCCGCTGTGCCACATCGCCGAGCGGCTGGGCGGCGCCTACTACGCCCTGTACACGGGCTCGATCCTCAACTTCGTGGAGAATCCGGAAACGGTCCCCGAGAACATGCGGGAGATTTCTCCCACCGTGATCATCGCCGTGCCCCGCGTCTGGGAGAAGTTCTACTCCGGCGTGATGATCGCGCTCAAGGAGGCCGGCCCCCTGCAGCAAGCCGCCTATGCGTGGAGCATCGGCGTGGGCATGAGGATCGCGGACAGGGTGCTGGCCGGGCAGCCGGTCGATGGCTTCCTCAAGTTCAAGTTCACCCTGGCGCGCTGGATGGCCTTGAACAACGTGCGCAAGCTGATCGGCATCCACCGCGCCCGCTACCTGGTCACGGGCGCCGCCCCCATTTCGCCCGACCTGGTGCGGTGGTACCTGGCGCTGGGCGTGCCCATGCTGGAAGTCTGGGGCCTGACCGAGTCCTGCGGCGCCGCGACGGGCATCACGGCCAGCAAGATCAAGCCGGGCTCCATCGGCGCGGCGGCGGCCTACAACGAAGTCAAGCTCGACCCGGACACCGGCGAAATCCTGGTGCGCGGCCCCAACGTCTTCATGGGCTACCTGAACCTGCCCGACAAGACCGCCGAAGCCGTCGATGCCGACGGCTGGCTGCACACGGGCGATGTGGGACTGGTCGACGCGGAAGGGTTCTTTCGCATCACCGACCGAATGAAGGACATCATCATCACGGCGGGCGGCAAGAACGTCACACCGAGCGAGCTGGAGAACGAATTGAAGTTCTCGCCCTACATCACCGACGCGGTCGTGATCGGCGACAAGCGGCCCTACCTGACGGTGATCGTGATGATCGACCAGGAGAACGTGGAGAAGTTCGCGCAGGACCGCGACGTGCCCTTCAGCAACTATGCGAGCCTGACCAAGTCGCCCGAGGTCCAGGAGCTGATACAGGCGGAGCTCGATCGGGTGAACAAGAAGTTTGCCCGCGTCGAGCAGATCAAGAAGTTCTTCCTGCTGGACACCCAGTTGTCGGCGGAGGACGAAGAGCTCACCCCCACGATGAAACTCAAGCGAAAACTGGTCCAGCAAAAGTATGCGCCGCAGATCGAAGCCATGTACCGATGATATCCACGGCCGGCGCGGATAAAGGGTTGGCTCGTAAGTGAATACGACAGCTTGACACCCCCCCGCCGCCGACAAGAATACCCATTGAACAGACCCAAACCCCTCGACAGGAGCCGTCCCATGAAATCAAGATCCGCCGCAGCCTTTGCCGTACTGGCAATGGCTGCCAGCCTGGCTGCCGCGCAGAACGCCAACCAGGGCGTGAGCAAGACCGAAATCACGCTCGGCTCCATCCAGGACTTGTCGGGCCCGATCGCCGGCTTCGGCAAGCAGGTTCGCCTGGGTATGATGCTGCGCGTCGACGAGATCAACGAGCAGGGCGGCATCAACGGCCGCAAGATCAAGCTGATCGTCGAGGACTCGTCCTACGATCCCAAGAAAGCCGTGCTGGCGGCGCAGAAGCTCGTGAACCAGGACAAGATCTTCGCCATGGTCGGCCACATCGGCACCGCGCAGAACATGGCCGCCATGCCGGTGCAGTTCGAGAAGAACGTCCTCAACTTTTTCCCGGTCACCGCGGCGCGCGAGATGTACGAGCCGTTCCATCGCCTGAAGTACTCCTTCGCGGCGACCTATTACGACCAGATGCGCACGGCCGTGCCGAAGCTGGCCAAGGAAAAGGCCGCCAAGAAGATCTGCGCCATGTACCAGGACGATGAATTCGGCCTGGAAGTCCTGCGCGGCGCAGAAACCGGGCTGAAGGCCGCGGGCATGGAACTGGCCGAAAAGACCAGCTACAAGCGCGGCGCCACCGATTTCTCGTCGCAGGTGGCCAAGCTCAAGTCGTCCGGCTGCGACATGGTGGTGCTGGGCACCATCATCCGCGAGACCATCGGCGCCGTGGGCGAAGCGCGCAAGACGGGCTACAACCCCATCTTCATCGGATCCAGCGCGACCTATACCGACCTGATCCACAAGCTGGGCGGCAAGGCGATGGACGGCCTCTATGCCACCATGACTTCGCAGCACCCGTACCTGGACGAGTCGTCGCAGCCCATCCGGTTCTGGGCCAACAAGTACAAGACCAAGTTCAACGAGGACCCGACGGTCTTCTCGGTGTACGGCTACAACGCGATCGATGCCTTCGCCAAGGCGGCGCAAAAGACCGGCGGCAATCTGTCCACCGATGCATTCATCAAGGCGATGGACACCCTGGTGATCCCCACCGACATGTTCGGCAGCCCCGAGGCCAGCTTTAGCCCCAAGAAGCGCCTGGGCAACGAGTTCTCGCGCCTGTCACAGCTGCAGGAGGCGCGCTGGAAGGTCGTTTCGGACTATGTGAAGCCCTGAGCGCCCGTCACCCACGCGTAAAAAAGCCGCCCGATGGGCGGCTTTTTTCATTTCCTGGTTTCCGTGCCTATTTGGAAGCCTGCGCTTGCTGGGTCTTGCGACGCGGTCATCAGCGGGTGATACCCTTAGCAAACCCAAGCAGCAATTGACATGAACCAGATCGATCCACTCAATTCTCCCCTTCTGCAAAGCAAGGCCCTGCTCTGGTTGCTTGTCGCCGTCACGGTGCTTTTCGCCGTTGTATTGTGGCCATTGAGCGGGGCCGTGTCGTGGGCGATATTCATGGCTATTGTTTTTTCGTCACTACAGGACCGCTCGGTACTGGTGTGCCGCGGCCGCAAGGGCTGGGCCGCGTTCGGTACCTTGGTGGTCATCGTGGTGAGCGTACTGCTTCCGATGGCCCTGTTGACCGCGTCCATCACGAATGAGGCCGCGGCCTTCTACGAACGTTTCAAGACCGGCGACATCCAGCTGCGCGAATACTTCCAGCGCGGGGTGGACGCCCTGCCCGAGTGGATCCGCGCATCCCTCAGCCGCCTGGGCGTGGCGGACCTGGGCGCCGTGCAGGGCAAGCTGGTGGACGCGCTGGGGCGCAGCAGCCAGGCGCTCACGGCGCGCGCCTTCACGATCGGCCAGAACACACTGGACTTCGTGGTCGACTTTTTTGTGATGCTTTATGTGCTGTTCTTCCTGCTGCGGGACGGCAAGTCGCTCGCCGCGCAGACGCAGCGCGCCATGCCGCTGAAGCCCGAGCACACCCGCAGGATCCTCACGCAGTTCGCCACCGTGGTACGGGCCACCGTGAAGGGCAACGTCGTCGTGGCGCTGGTGCAAGGTGCGCTGGGCTGGCTGGCCTTCTCGGTGCTGGGAATCACCGGCGCGCTGCTCTGGGGCGCCCTCATGGCACTGTTGTCGCTCCTGCCGGCCGTGGGCGCCGCGCTGGTCTGGGGGCCGGTCGCGCTCTACCTCGTTTCCAGCGGCTCGGTCTGGCCCGGGCTGGGGCTCATTGCCTGGGGCGTGCTGGTCATCGGCCTGGTTGACAACGTCCTTCGCCCCATCCTGGTCGGCAAGGAAACCCGCCTGCCCGACTACCTGGTGCTGGTGGCGACGCTGGGCGGCCTGTCGGTGTTCGGCCTGAACGGCTTCGTCATCGGCCCGGTGATCGCGGCCATCTTCATCGTGGCATGGGACATCTTCGCCGAAGCGCGCCAGGAGCAGGTCCGCGACGTCCGGGGGTCGAAAGCCTGAGAGGCCGGCCCTGGGGCCGGCTAGGAGACGATGTAGGCGCCCGAGCCGGCCGACATCAGTTTGCCGTCGGCGCCGTAGAACTCCATGCGCGTGGAAGCCACGCGCGAGCCCAGCCGGAGAACTTCGGCGCGCAATTCGAAATGCTCTCCGATGCCTGGGCGCAGGAAGTCCACTCGCAGGTCGATGGTCCCCAGTTTGCCGAAGCGGTGCAGGCGCTGCAGCGGCGGCTCGTCCATGTGGCGGGCGCCAATCGCGGCCATCACCGCCAGCCCGCCCATGGCGTCCAGGCCGGCGCCGATCACGCCGCCGTGGATACGGTTGAAGGCATAGTGGCCGATCAGGTCGGGCTTCATGTCGATGCGCCCGGCGACGCGTTCGGGCTTGAGGCTGGTGATCTTCAGGCCCAGCACCTTGTTGAAGCTGATCTTCTCCTCGAAGATATCCTTGAGGCCGGTGATGAACTCCTCTTCGAATTCGATCGCAACGAGCGGTGGGTGTTTCGTCATAGGCCCAATTGTCGTGCAGCCAGGTCCTTCATGATCTCCTGGGCGCCGCCGCCGATCATCATGACCTTGACCTCGCGGTAGATCCGTTCGCTGCGGGTGCGGCCTCGAACGTCACCAGCACCTGCGACGTGCAGGCCTGCTGGCCGGCCTGCACATGCACGGCCTTCACGACGCCATCGCGCGAGGCGGCAAGCGCATGTTCCAGCTTCATCGATTCGATCACCAGCAGCGTTTCACCTCGCGCCACCATGGCGCCCGACCGGGCCTTCACGGCGATGACCTTCCCGTTGAAGGGCGCGCGCAGCTCGTTGGCGGCCGACGCGCCGCCGGCGCCGCCGGCAGGCTCGAAAGACGCATCCTCCACGATCAGGTCGAGAGCGCCCGACTGGACATGCCAGGCTCCGTCGTCCAGGCGGACGCAGGCGGCATCCGCGGACAGCACCATCTGCGTTTGCCCGTCCTGCTCCACCGCCAGCGCCCCGCCGGGCTGCTGGCGCACTTGCAGCGGCCACACACGGCCCCGGTGCTTCAACCGCAAGGACCGGGCGAATGCGCACGCAAGGTCAGGCGCGCGCCCGCCCGCACCATAAAGCGCCGCCATGGCCAGCGGCAGGAAATCCTTGCGCTCTTCGTCTTCGAGCAGCGCGCGCAGTTCCCCGGCGGTTCGATCCAGGAAGGAAATCAAGGCCTCACCCGCGCGGAACACCGGATGGCGCAGGCAGGCCGCAAGCAGGCGGCGGTTGGTCGGCAGCCCCAGCAGCCGTGTCCGGTCCAGTGCCGCGGCCAGCTGGTCGATCGCCTGCGCGCGTGTCGGCGCATGGACGATCAGCTTGCCGAGCATGGAATCGTAGAACGGCGGAACCGCCAGTCCTTCGAACAGTGCGTGGTCGAATCGCAGCGAGCCGCGCCCGCCTTCCGCCGGCAGGGGGGGAAGGAATTGCCGCACCGTCCCGGCGTAGGGGGTGAAGTGTTCGTCCTCGGCGCACAGCCGGGCCTCGATGGCGTGGCCGTCGAAGCGGACCTGGTCCTGGGCCAGCGGCAAGGGCTCGCCCTGCGCCACGCGCAGCTGCCATTCCACCAGGTCCAGGCCGGTGACGGCTTCGGTCACGGGGTGCTCCACCTGCAAGCGCGTATTCATCTCCATCAAATAGAACTGCCCGTCTTCGACGAGGAACTCCACCGTGCCCGCGCCCACGTACCCCGCCGCTTGCGCGAGCTCCACCGCGCAGCAGCCCATGCGCTCGCGCAACGCCGGGTCCACGGCCGGGCTGGGCGTTTCCTCGATGATCTTCTGGTGGCGCCGCTGCACCGAGCAATCGCGCTCGCCCAGGTGGATGCAGCGGCCATGGGCATCGGCGAAGACCTGTACCTCCACGTGGCGCGCCTGAAGCAACGCCCGCTCCAGCAGCAATTCGCCGCAGCCGAATGCGGCCTGCGCTTCCGAGCGCGCGCTTTGCAACGCCGCCTGCAGCTGCCCCGCCTCGGTCACCAGCCGCATGCCGCGCCCGCCGCCGCCCGCGCTCGCCTTGACCATCAGGGGGAAACCGATGTGCCGCGCCTGCGCCGCAAATCGCCCGTCCGACTGGTCCTCGCCCTGGTAGCCCGGCAGGCAGGGCACGCCGCGCGCCTGCGCCAATTGCCTGGCCGACGACTTGCTGCCCAGCGACCGGATCGCCCGCGGCGGCGGACCCACCCATACCAGGCCCGCATCGATCACGGCTTGCGCGAAGACGGCGTTCTCGCTCAGGAAGCCGTAGCCCGGATGTACCGCATCGGCGCCCGCCTCGCGCGCGGCGGCAATCAGCTTGTCGATCCGCAGGTAGGTGTCGGCGGAGGCGTTGCCGCCGAGCGCTCGCGCGGCGGAAGCTTCCCTGACGTGCAGAGCGCCGGCATCCACATCCGAATAGACCGCGACGGTCTGCATGCCCAGCGCATGGGCCGTGCGGATCACGCGGCGGGCGATCTCGCCCCGGTTGGCGACCAGGAGGCGGCGGATCGTCACTGCGCCGCGGGCCGCTTGGCGAGGCCCATGATCCTGGCCAGGATGCCCAGCATCACTTCGTCGGCCCCGCCGCCGATGGAGGCGAGCCGGCCGTCGCGGTACATGCGCGAGACCTTGTTCTCCCAGGTGAAGCCCATGCCGCCCCAGAACTGCAGGCAGGTGTCAGGCACGAGGCGGTTCAGGCGCCCGGCCTTGAGCTTGGCCATCGACGCCAGCTCCAGCACGTCCTGGCCGCTCACATAAAGCTCGCCGGCGCGGTAGGTCAGGGCGCGCAGGCTTTCAACTTCGGTCTTGAGTTCGGCCAGTTTGAACTGCACCCATTGCTGGTCGGCCAGCGTTGCGCCGAACAGCTTGCGCTCCTGCGCCCATTCGATGGTCCACTGGATGCAGTTGGTGAGCGATTGCAGGCAGCTCGCTGCCGCCCACAGCCGCTCCTCCTGGAACTGCTGCATCTGGTAGATGAAGCCCTGGCCTTCGTTGCCGACGCGATAGCGCTGCGGCACCCGCACTTCGTCGAAGTAGATGAGGCCGGTGTCGGACGAGTTCATGCCGATCTTCCTGATCTTCTGCGCCACCTCGATGCCGCGGGTGATGCCGTTCGGGCCGTCACGCATCGGCACGATGACCAGCGACTTGTTCTTGTGGATGGGTCCTTCGCCGGTGTTGACCAGCATGCACATCCAGTCGGCCTGCAGGCTGTTGGTGATCCACATCTTCTGGCCGCTGATGACGTAGTCGTCGCCGTCCTTCACCGCCCGGCTCTTGATGCCCGCCACGTCGCTGCCGGCACCGGGTTCACTCACGCCGATGCAGGAGACCATGTCGCCGGCGATGGCCGGCGCCAGGAATTCGCGGCGCAGCTCGTCGCTGCCAAAGCGCGCCAGCGCCGGCGTCGCCATGTCGGTCTGCACGCCGATGGCCATGGGCACGCCGCCGCATTCGATGTGGCCCAGCGCCTCGGCCATGGCCATTGCGTACGAATAGTCCAACCCGGCGCCGCCATATTCTTCCGGCTTGGTCAGGCCCAGCATGCCTAGCTGGCCCAGGCGCTTGAACACCTGATGCGCGGGAAATATTTCCGCGGCCTCCCATTCGTCGACATGAGGATTGATCTCCTCGTCGATGAAGCGCTTGAGGGTTTTCTGAATTTCCAGGTGTTCGTGGGTGAATTGCATGTTCCGTCCTTACATCCTTGCCACGCCAAACTGCATGGGCCGCAGCTGCCTTTGCTGCGCCTGCGCGCAGATGTCGAGGCACTGCGCCAGCACCGCGCGGGTATCGCGCGGATCGATCACGCCATCGTCCAGCAGCAGACCCGAAGTGTGGAAAGCATCGGCCTGCGCTTCGAACACCGAGACGATCTTGTCGAACTGCGCCTTCGCTTGCTGCGGGTCGGCGGCCAGGCCTTTGCGCGCGAGCGCGGCCTCGGTGACGATCTGCATGGTGCGTGCGGCCTGCTCGCCGCCCATCACCGCAGTCCTTGCGCCCGGCCAGCTGAAAAGAAACCGGGGCGCATAGCCGCGCCCGCACATGCCGTAGTTGCCCGCGCCGAACGAGGCGCCGCACTGGATGGTGATCTGCGCGACCGTCGCGTTGGACACGGCCTGGATCATCTTGCTGCCGTGCTTGATCATTCCGCCCTGCTCGCTGTCCTTGCCCACCATGTAGCCCGTGGTGTTCTGCAGGTAGACCAGTGGATGGCCCAGCTGGCACATCAGCTGGATGAAGTGCGCGGCCTTGTTGGCGCCTGCCACGTCGATCGGGCCGTTGTTGGTGACGATGCCCAGGTGATGGCCTTCGATTGCCGCCTGCGCGCACACGGTAGCCGCGCCGTACAGCGGCTTGAACTCCAGCAGATCGGAATCGTCGACGATGCGCGCGATGATCTCGCGCATGTCGACCGGCTCGCGCAGGCCGGCCGGCACCAGGCCCAGCAGTTCCTCGGCTTCGAAGCGAGGCCCACGGGGGTGCGATTCCAGCTTCGCCGGGCGGAAGTGCGAGAGCCTGCCGACGACCTCGCGCGCGATTCCCAGCGCATGCCGGTCGTCTTCGGCCAGGTACTCGCCCAGCCCGGACACCGCCGTGTGCATCTCGGCGCCGCCCAGTTCTTCCTCGGTGGCGACCTCGCCCGTCGCCGCCATCAGGAGCGGCGGGCCGGCCAGGAAAGCCCGGGAGCGCTTGCGCACCATCACCACCACGTCGCTCAAACCCGGCATGTAGGCCCCGCCGGCCGTGCCCGAGCCGTGCTGCACCGTGATCACCGGAATGCCCGCCGCCGACAGCCGCGCCAGGTTGCGAAACAGCGACCCGCCATGCACGAAGCCTTCTACCCGGTAGCGCATCAGGTTGGCGCCCGCGCTCTCGACCAGATGCACGAACGGCAGCTTGTTCTCGAGTGCGATCTCCTGCACGCGCAGGATCTTTTCCAGGCCCATCGGCTGGATGGCGCCGGCCTCGATGCCCGAATCGCTGGCCACCACCATGCAGCGCACGCCGCCGACCCAGCCGATTCCGGCAACGATGCCGCCGCCGGGCACGGAGGTCTCGGCCTGGCTCGTGTCCTGCAAGTATCCGGCCAGCGAGCACAGCGGCAGATACGGCGTTCCCGGGTCCAGCAGCAGCGCCACGCGTTCGCGGGGAAGCAGCTGGCCCCGCTTGTCGAACACCGGCCTGGACCTGGTGGAAGCGGCCTCTGCGCGCTCCTCGAGCCCGCGCAGTTGGGAGATGCGCGCCAGCATCGCCTCGCGCCGCTGCCCCGCCACCTCGCCTTGCGGGTTCCAGGCGGACGCGAAGACCGTCATGACCGGAATACCTTGGGCGTCACGGCGCGATGAAAACCGTCGAACGGCTTTACCGCCTCGCGCTGCTGTTCCTCCTCGCCCGGGATTTGTGCGGGCCAGCCCATGCGCAGCTGTGGCCGCGCGCCATCCACCCGAAGCACCTCGCCGCTGATGAACGACGCCGCGGGGCTGAGAAGGAAGACCACCGCCGCCGACGTCTCGGCTTCGGTGCCGAAGCGGCCCAGCGGCACCGTTTTGCGCATCTCGCGCAGCATGGCCCCGGCCTCGGGCGGATAGTGGTCCATGCCGCTGGAGGCGATATAGCCCGGCGCCACGGCGTTCACGCGAACGCCGCCGCGGGCCCACTCGGCCGCCGCGGTTTCGGTAAAGCTCACCATTCCGGCGCGTGCCGCGCCGCTGTGGCCCATGCTGGGCATCGAGCCCCAGATGTCGGCCACGATGTTGACGATGGCGCCGCCATGGCGGCGCATCGATTGCAGGTAGCACTCGCGCGCCACCAGGAAGCCGCCGGTGAGGTTGGTGCTGATCACCGCCTCCCAGCCCTTGAGGCTGATGTCCTCCAGCGGCGAGATGTACTGGCCCCCGGCGTTGTTCACCAGCGCGTCGATGCGGCCGTGCACGGCCACCATCGCCTGCACCGTGTTTTTCACCGTTTCCTCGTCGCGGATGTCGCAGGCGTGGAAGCTGGCCCGGCCGCCGTCCGCCACGATCTCGCCGGCGGTCTGGTGCAGCTTTTCCAGCTTGCGGCCGATGAGCACGGCATGGCCGCCCAGCGACGCGATCTCGTGCGCGATGCAGCGGCCGATTCCCGAGCCGCCGCCGGTGACCACGACGGTCTTGCCCGCGAACAGCCCGGGCGCGAAAACAGAACGGTAATGTGCGCTCAAGGACCCTCTCCCATGAATAGTGCGATGGCGGCATCGGCCAACTCGTCCAGCGATGCGCCCTTGCGCCGGTCATACCACTGCGCCGACCAGTTGAGCGCGCCGAAGATCAGCAGGCGCGCGAGTTTCACGTCGGCCCGCAACCGGCCCGACGCGTGAAGGGCGTCGAGCACCGGGCTCCAGGGCGCCTCGTAGTCGCGCTGCAGCCCGGCCAGGCCGGCGCGCTGGCGCGGCGTGATCGAGCGTGCTTCGTACAGCATCACCGGGATGAAGTCGCTGCCCGGGCCGAGCAGCACGTCGAAGTGATTGCGGATCAGGGTTCGCAGCCGGCCCGGCAGGTCCGCGGTGGCAGGTTCGGCACGCGAGATCGCCTGCTGCTGGCGCTCGATGGCCGAGTGCATTCCCTCTTCCATCACGGCGAACAGCAGCGCGCCTTTGCTCTTGAAGTGGTAGAAGGGCGATCCGCTTTGCATGCCCGCCGCAGCCGCGATGTCGCGCGTGCTGGTGGCATCGAAGCCCTTGCGGCGAAACAGCCTGGCGGCCGAGCGCAGCAACTCGCTGCGCCGGTTGCCGTCATCCCGGTCTGCTACCGTTTTGCGGGGACGCCCCCGCGGGCGCTTGACGCTTTCGGCGGGAAGGGTCGCGGACATCGCCATAGGGCCAGACCATAGCAAAGCCCGCCATTTATGACAAGCAGATGCTTGGTGAAAATATCGGGGCCCGCCGCGACGCGCCCGATGCCGTGTCCCTCTCCTTCGGCTTCATGCCGCTGTCCTTTTCTGCTCGACCTTGGTAGGCGAGGCCGGCGGCCGGCAGGCTGCAGGGAAAGGCCGATATCGGAACAAAGCGGGCGGCGCGCGCTTGGCCCAGAATGGGGGGTTGTCGCAGAGGAAACCCATGACCTACCCCCACACCCAACTGTTCATCGACGGCCAATGGCAGGACGCCGCGGACGGCCGCACCCTGGCCGTCTTCAACCCGGCCACAGGCAAGGAGATCGGCCGCGTGGCCCATGCCGGCAAGCCTGACCTCGACCGTGCGCTCGCCGCCGCCCAGAAAGGCTTCGAGACCTGGCGCGACACGCCCGCGGCCGAGCGCAGCAAGATCATGCGGCGCGCGGCCGGGCTGATGCGTGAGCGCGCGGGCGAATCCGCCGGCCTGATGACCCAGGAACAGGGCAAGCCGCTGGTCGAAGCCAAGATGGAAGCCATGGCATCGGCCGACATCATCGAGTGGTTCGCCGAGGAAGGGTTCCGCGTCTACGGCCGTGTCGTGCCGACCCGCAACCTGGCCGTGCGCCAGCTGGTCGTGAAGGACCCGGTGGGGCCGGTGGCGGCCTTCACGCCCTGGAACTTCCCGATCAACCAGGCCGTGCGCAAGGTGTCCGCCGCGCTGGCCACGGGCTGCTCCATCATCCTGAAGGCGCCCGAGGAAACGCCCGCCAGCGCCGCGGCCCTGGTGAGGGCCTTCGCCGATGCCGGCCTGCCGGCAGGCGTGCTCGGCCTGGTCTACGGCAACCCGGCGGAAATCTCCGGCTACCTGATCCCGCACCCGGTCATTCGCAAGATCACCTTCACTGGCTCCACCCCGGTGGGCAAACAGCTGGCGGCCCTGGCCGGGCAGCACATGAAACGCGTGACCATGGAGCTGGGCGGCCACGCGCCGGTGATCGTGGCCGAGGATGCCGACGTCGCCCTGGCCGTGAAGACCGCCGGCGGCGCCAAGTTCCGCAACGCGGGCCAGGTCTGCATCGCGCCGACGCGCTTCCTGGTGCATGAGAGCATCCGCAACGATTTCGCCGCAGCGCTGGTCAAGCACGCGCAGGGCCTGAAGGTCGGCGACGGATCGACCGAGGGCACGCAGATGGGCCCGTTGGCGAACCCGCGCAGGCTCACCGCCATGGCCGAGTTCACGCAGGACGCGGTCGAACGCGGCGGCAGGGTTGCCGCCGGGGGCGAGCGCATCGGCGAGTCGGGCAACTTCTGGGCACCCACGGTGCTGCTCGACGTGCCGGTGGAAGCCAAGGTGTTCAACGACGAGCCGTTCGGGCCCATGGCCGCCATCCGCGGCTTCAACACGCTGGACGAGGCCATCGCCGAGGCCAACCGCCTGCCCTACGGCCTGGCCGGCTACGCCTACACGCGCTCGCTCAAGAATGCGCACGCGCTGGCGCAGCGGCTGGAGGTGGGCATGCTGTGGATCAACCAGCCTGCCGCGCCCTGGCCCGAGATGCCGTTCGGCGGCCTGAAGGATTCGGGCTACGGCAGCGAAGGTGGCCCCGAGGCGCTGGAGGCCTACCTGAACACCCGCGCGGTGTCGATCATGAACGTCTGAGCCGCAAGCCGCGAACAAGCGTCTGCGGCGAGGTACGGTTGCGTTGCCGTCCTACAGGCCGGTGGTGGGGCCGGCCCTAGATTCGGCATATGAAACAGGCCCTTGCGCGTGCCGGCGCTTTCCTTGCCGGAATCTTTCGTCGTTTCGGCGCGAGCATCCGGCGCCATCCCTGGCTGTTCGCCGCCAGCGTGCCGCTGCTGGCTACCGTCGTCGCCTGCGTGCTCGCCGTCTTCTACATCGCCGCGCTGATTCCGCTGACCCCGGGCATCGAGGACATCCAAAAGGCCAAGACCGAGCAGCCCACCGTCGTGCTGACGGCCGACGGCAAGGAGCTGGCCACCTACAAGCGCGCCAACCGGGCCTGGGTCAAGCTCACCGATATCTCGCCGCATGTGCTGCAAGCATTGATCGCGACGGAAGACCGCCGCTTTTTCGAGCACCGCGGCCTGGACTTGCGACGCACGCTGGCCGCGGCCCTGCGCACGGCGCGCGGCGACCTGCAAGGCGGCTCGACCATCACGCAGCAGCTCGCGCGCAACCTCTACCCCGAGGAAATCGGCCGATCGGCGACGCTGAACCGCAAGCTCAAGGAAGCAATCACGGCGGTGAAGATCGAGCGGGTGTACAGCAAGAACGACATCCTCGAGGTTTACCTCAACACCGTCCCGTTTCTCTACAACGCGTATGGAATCGAGCTGGCGGCACGGACCTATTTCGACAAACCCGCCGGCAGGCTGGACGTGCTGGAGAGCGCGACGCTGATCGGCATGCTCAAGGGCACCAGCTACTACAACCCGGTGATCAACCCCGACCGGGCGCTGCAACGCCGCAACCTCGTGCTGGCGCAGATGGTCAGGTCCGACAAGCTGCAGCAGGCGGAACTGGACGCGCTGAAGGGAAAACCGCTGGGGCTGGATTTCGAGCGGCAGGTCGAGGAACCGGGCGCGGCGCCGCACCTGTCGCAGCAGCTGCGCCGCTGGCTCATCACCTGGGCTGATCGCAAGGGCTACAACATCTTCGCCGACGGTCTGGTGGTGCACACCACCATCGATTCGCGCCTGCAGGCCATGGCCACCGAAGCCTTGGTGCGGCAGGCCGACAAGCTTCAGGTGATCGCCGACGCCGCGTGGGCCAAACGGGCCGGCGCCAACAAGGAGTTGGTCCAGGCTTTCGTGCGCGAGACCGCGGAGTACAAGGCCGCGCGCGATGGCGGCCTGGGCGACGAGCCGGCTTTGAAGAAGGTGCAGGCCAACGCGGATTTCGTCCAGGCGCTGTGGCAGGAAAAGACGCGCCTGCAGGCCGCGTTCCTGGCGCAGGAGCCGGGCAACGGCCATGTGCGGGCCTGGGTGGGCAGCCGCGACTTCAAGCAGGACCAGTTCGACCACGTGCAGCAGGCGCGCCGCCAGCCGGGCTCCACCTTCAAGCCCTTCGTCTACGGCGTGGCTTTCGAGATGGGCATCAGCCCGGCCGAGATGCTGATGGACCAGGCGATCGAGATCCGGCTGGGCGATGGAACGGTGTGGAAGCCGGGCGACGTGGGCCAGCCCACCAACCAGCCGATGACGCTGCGCGACGGCCTGATCCAGTCCAAGAACGTGATCACCGCCCAGGTGATGCAGCGGGTGGGCCCGGACAAGGTGGCGCAGCTGGCCCGCGCCATGGGCGTGCGCGAGAGCAAGCTGGACCAAGTGCCTTCGCTGGCGCTGGGGACCAGCCCCGTCACTTTGAAGGAAATGGTGTCCGCCTATGGAACCATCGCCAACAGCGGCAGCTACATCGAGCCTGTGCTGGTGACGCGCATCACCAACCGCGCCGGCGAAGTGCTGGAGGAATTCCAGCCCCGTGCGCCCGAACAAGGCATGTCCAGCGCGGGGGCGCAAATCCTGCTCGATGTGATGCGCGGGGTGATCGACAAAGGCACGGGCGCCGGCATCCGCAGCCGATTCGGCATCCAGGGCGACCTGGCGGGCAAGACCGGGACCACGCAGGACAATACCGACGGCTGGTTCGTCCTCATGCACCCGGGCCTGGTAGCAGGCGCCTGGGTCGGCTTCAACGACAACCGCATCACGATGGGCGATTCATGGGGCCAGGGCGCCAACAACGCGCTCAACATCGTGGGCGATTTCTTCCAGCAGTCGATGAAGGCCCGGATGATCGACGCGAAGGCACGGTTCGCGGCGCCCCGCGACACGGGCAGGCAGGACCCCTTCTTCGGCCGCATGAACGAGTGGCTCAACAGCGTGTTCCAGAGTGCGCCCGAGCCGCAGCAGCAGCCCGAGTCGGTTGTCGTGCAGCCCCCGCCCGCCACGGCGCCCGTCGTCGTGACGCCCGAACCGTCCCTGGCGTCGACGCCCCCGCGCGGGGTAGAGCCGGTGCCCTCGCAACGCACGCCGGAACGCACGCAGGAATTCCAATGGATTCCCGGCCGCCAGCGCAATCCCGCGCCCGCGCCCGACTATGCGCCATCGCCCGGATTTTCTCCCGCGCCCGAGCGTCCGCCCATCAGCGACCGGCCCGCGGCGATCATCATCCGGCCGGGCGATTCCCAGCCAGCCGAGGTGCGCCGCGAGTCAGCGGAAATCGGCGCGGGCCCGTTCAGCCCGCGCAACCAGCGGCCCGACCTGGGGGGAGAACCGCGGCGGGAAAGCGCGCCCGAGCCGGGCGGCGATCGAGGTTTCCGGATACTGCGCGAAGTGCGGCCGTAGCAGGCGCTACGGCACTTTGCCGAAGGCGGCTACCCGCATCCGGATGCCCGGGCCAGAAGCATCTCACGTTCGCGCGCGTTGCCCGCCAACGCCGCCGCCCGCTCGAATTCCGCACGGGCCTCCTCACGGCGGCCCAGTTTGTGCAGGAGGTCGCCGCGGACGCTGGGCAACCACTGGTAGTTCTGCAGCGACTTTTCACTGCGCAGCGCATCGACGATCTCGAGCCCGGCCTCGGGGCCGAACGCCATGCCGACCGCGACGGCGCGATTGAGCTCGACGACCGGCGACGGCGCAACCTGGGCCAGTGCGTCGTAGAGGGCCGCGATGCGCCGCCAGTCGGTTCGATCGGCGGTGGCCGCGCGCGCGTGGCAGGCCGCGATCGCCGCCTGCAAGGCGTAGCGGCCCCGCGCCCCGCCCGGCGATTCGGCGCGTGCGAGCGCCACCAGCCCACGGCGGATCAACAACCGGTCCCAGCGCTTTCGATCCTGTTCCAGCAGCAGCACCGGCCGGCCCTGGCCATCCACGCGCGCGGCCGAGCGCGACGACTGCAGCTCCATGAGGGCGACCAGGCCATGCACCTCGGGTTCGCCGGGCGCCAGCTCGGCCAGCATCCGTCCCAGCCGCAGTGCTTCGTTGCACAGCCCCGGGCGCATCCAGTCTTCGCCCGCGGTGGCCGTGTAGCCCTCGTTGAAGATCAGGTAGACGACTTCGAGCACCGAGGCCAGCCGCTCCTGCAATGCATCGCCCCGGGGCAACTCGAAAGGAACACCGGCTTCGCCGAGCGTGCGTTTGGCGCGGACGATGCGCTGCGCGATCGTCGGCTCGGGCACCAGGTAGGCGCGCGCGATCTCGTGGGTGGTCAGGCCCCCGAGCAGCTTGAGCGTGAGCGCCGTGCGCGCTTCGGTCGAGAGCACCGGGTGGCACGCGGTGAAGATGAGCCGCAGCAAGTCATCGCCGATCACATCGGCGCGCGCCTCATCGAGTGCGTCCACGAAATCGGGCACGATCAGCGCTTCCTGCGCTTGCAGGTCCTGCCCGATCTGTTCGAGTTTGGCTTGCAGGACCTTGTCGCGGCGCAGGCGGTCGAGGGCCCGGTTCCTGGCGGTGGCCATGAGCCAGGCGCCGGGCTTGTCCGGCACACCCTGGGTGGGCCAATGCTCCAGCGCGGCCACCAGCGCATCCTGCGCCAGTTCCTCGGCCACACCGATGTCGCGCACCATCCGGGCAACGCCCGCGACGATCTTCGCGGACTCGATGCGCCAGACTGCGTCGATGGCATGGTGGGTGGCCGAGTGCATTGCCCGCTCAGGCCTGGGGTGGTGCGGCGTTGGGATCCATGTACATCAGCTCCCAGATGTGGCCGTCGAGGTCGGTGAACCCATGGCCGTACATGAAGCCGTGGTCCTGCGGCGGATTGGGTGCGGTGCCGCCCGCGGCAAGCGCCTTGCGCACCAGTTCATCGACTTCGGCGCGGCTCTCGCAAGACAGGCAGACCAGCACCTCGGTGGTCCTGGTGGCGTCGGCCACCGGCTTCTTGGTGAAGGTCTGGAAGAAGCTCTCGACCAGCAGCATGACGTAGATGCTGTTTTCGTTGATGACCATGCAGGCGCCCTGCTCGTTGGTGAATTGCGGGTTGAACGAGAACCCGAGGGCCCCGAAGAACGCCTTGGCGCGCTCCATGTTCCTGATGGGAAGGTTGACGAAGATCTGGCGTGACATGCCGGTTTCCTTTTCTTGAAAAATCTGTTGCGCTCAAGCGGCTTTTTCAGCCTTGGCCTTGAGATTGGCGAGCCCGGCTTCGAAGTCGTGCCCGATCATCCGGTCCATGTTCATGAAGATGCCCGCCAGCTTGGCCAGGTACGGGCTCGGCCCGTGCATGGCCCACGTCACCTCGGTCGCGTCGCCCGCCGGTGCCAGGCGGAATTCCACGGTGTTGTATGGTCTTGATCATGGCGCGGCTCGTTACTCCATCCCGATCTTGTTGAAGCGCTCCGCCGTCGCGGGCTCGATCTTGCCGTCGAAATCTTCCATCTCATAGAGCTGGCGCACTTCGATCTCCGCCGCCTGGGCCTGGCCCACGGGGTTGGGAAAGCGGCGCGACCACTCCAGCGCCTCGTCGCGGTTGCGCACCTGGATCAGGGTGTAGCCGGCGATCAGTTCCTTGGTTTCGGCGAAAGGCCCGTCCACCACGGTGCGGCGGTCGCCCTCGTAGCGCACGCGCCAGCCCTTGCCGCTGGGCTGCAGGCCGGATGCATCGAGCAGCACGCCGGCCTGGGCCAGCTCCTCGTGGTACTGCGCCATGGCGGCGAAGAGTTTTTCGCTGTCTTCGGGGAATCGGCCCGCTTCGCTGTCCGGCGTGGCCTTGACGATGATCATGAATCGCATGGGTTGCTCCTTTGCTGTTGGGTCTGAAGCGGCGCGAAAAGCGCGCCTCTGAACACACGACGAAGCAGCGACGCGGAAATCGACAAGCTTGCCGATTCAGGGAAAACCCTAGGCGTAGCAAGGCCCGGTTTCACGCACTTCGACCGTCGCCCATTCGGCGGCCGGGCATGACTTGGCGATGGCCAGGGCTTCGTCGCGCGTTGCGCAGTCCAGCAGGAAGAAACCCCCCACCATTTCCTTGGCCTCGGTAAACGGCCCATCCAGCACCTGGGCCCGGCCATTGCTGACCTTGATGCGCGCGGCCTGGTCCTGCGAGACCAGCGACTCGACGCCGCGCAGCACGCCCTTGGCCTTCAATTCGTCGGCGAACCGAAGCATGCGGTCATACACCGCCTCGCCTTCGGCCCGGGTGCGGGTGCGCCGCTGGCCGACGGGTTCATGGATCAACAGCATGTAGGGCATCGTGCTCTTCCTCGCATCATCAATGGACGGCAAGCGTAGCCGATCTCCCGCCACGCTAGAGTGTCGCCCCGCCCACCCCGCTGAACAGGTACGACTCCATCGACAGCGCCCCGTAGAGGATGCCGCCTTCGAGCACCTGCACCTGGGCGCCTTCCGGCGCGGCCCCGAAAGCGAACGGCAACGGCAGGAAGTGCTCGGAGGTGGGATGCGCGCGCTGGGCATGGGGCGCCGCACGCGGTACGCAGCCAGTGCTTTTTCGTCGTGATTGCGCAGGGCCGCCCGGGCCCACTCGACGAAATCGACCGCGTACTGCGCGGCGTCTTCACCAGGGCCCTGGCGCGGTTTGTGGCGGATTTCAGCACTTGCTGAAATCCGGCTTGCGCTTTTCCATAAAGGCGCCGAATGCTTCCTTGGCCGCCGGCTCGCCCAGCATGCGGGAGAAGCTCTTGGCCTCGTCGTCCATCTGCTGCAGGACTCGCTGCTCCTGGCCCTTCTTCATCAGCCGCTTGGTTTCGATCAGCGAGCTCAGGGGCTTGGCCGCGAGCTTGAGCGCCGCGGCGCGCGCCACGCCATTGGCCTCGGTCGGCGGCACGACCCGATTGACCAGGCCCACTTCGAGCGCGGCTTCGGCCATGAAAGGCTCGCCCAGCAGCAGGGCTTCGGCGGCGCGGTGGTAGCCCAGCATCTGCGGCACCAGCAGGCTGGAGGCCGCCTCCGGGCACAGGCCCAGGTTCACGAAGGGCATCGAGAAAGCAGCGTTGTCGCCCGCATAAACCAGGTCGCAGTGCATCAGCATGGTGGTCCCCACGCCCACCGCCGGCCCGCTCACCGCGGCGACCAGTGGTTTGGGGAAGGTCGCGATGCCGCGCAGGAAGCGAAACACCGGCATGTCCATGCCGGCGGCGGGCGGCTGGTTGAGGAAGTCGCCGATGTCGTTGCCGGCGCTGAAGACAGTCTCATGACCTTGCAGGACCACCACCCGCACGCCGGCGTCGCTTTCCGCGGCAGCCAGCGCATCGGCCATGGCGCCGTACATCGCGGACGTGATCGAGTTCTTGCGCTCCAGGCGATTGAGTGTGATGGTCATCACGCCCTGCTCGGCGTGGGTGAGGATGTCGTTGCTCATGTTCATTCCTTGTAATAGACGACCTGGTGGGAGGTGGCGAGCAGCTCGCCCGCCTCATTCCACAACTGCGCCGCCTGGTCGAAATAGCCGTTGCGGAAGGCCTGGGCCTGGGCCTGGCCAAGCAGGTAGCCCGTGCCCGAGGCTTGCAGCTGCGCTGCGCCGGCGTGGAAATAGACGGTCATGGAGACGGTGCCGATGGGCACCGGGGTGGCCCGACGGCGCCAGATGCGCGGGAAGAACACGTCCGCGAGCGCCGTGAGCGAGGTGAAATCGAGCGGCCGTGCCGGGTTGTCGCGCAGCCACAGCCGGGTGCGGCTGTCGCTTGCCCCGGCGCCGTCCCAAGCGGGCGGGAACGCGCCGTCGATGAAGCGCATGTCGTAGCGGTTGATCCATTCGACGCGGCCCGTGCCGTCAGGCGCCGGCAGGTCATTGGGGCGAGGCACCTGGGGGACCGGCAATTCCCCGGCGCTCCAGGTCTCGCGGCGCACCGCCGTGACCGCGGTCGCCGTGACAACCGCGTGATCACCCTGGCGAATCTCCACGCTCCAGTGCTGAGTGGACCGGTTGGTCCGCACCGGACGGGCCTGGGCCAGGAAAGGCCCATCGGACAGCGCCGCGGCGAAGTTGACGGTGAAGGCCACCGGATCCCCCAGCCGCCGCGGGTGCTGCATCACGGCGTTGAGGGCCTGCGCGGCTGTGACACCGCCGAACGGGCCGATCATGTTGGCATAGGCCGGGCTGGTATGGCCCTGCCAGAGGCCATCGCCCTGGGCTGTCAGGGCGATGGCGGCGTCGAATGCGTGCAGGCTCATGCGGGGCCGCCTCTTCGGGATTTGCGCCTCAGACCCGCTCGAAGATTCCGGCGGCGCCCTGGCCCATTCCCACGCACATGGTGACCATGCCGTACTTCAGCTTCTTGCGCTGCAAGGCGTGGATGACGGTCGCCGACCGGATCGCGCCGGTGGCGCCCAGCGGATGGCCCAATGCGATCGCGCCGCCCATCGGATTGATCCTGCTCGCGTCCAGGCCGAGCGTGTTGATCACCGCCAGCGATTGCGCGGCGAACGCCTCGTTCAGCTCGATCCAGTCCATGTCCTCGTGCTTCAGGCCCGCATTGCGCAGCGCGGCCGGGATGGCTTCGATCGGCCCGATGCCCATGATCTGCGGCGGCACGCCCCGGCTCGCGTAACTCACGAAGCGCGCCAGGGGCTTGAGGCCGAAGCGCTTGATGGCCGCCTCGCTGGCGACGATCAGCGCGCCGGCGCCGTCCGACGTCTGCGAGCTGTTGCCGGCGGTGACCGATCCCCGCGCGGCGAACACGGCCTTGAGCCTGCCCAGGCCTTCGACGGTCGTGTCGGGGCGCGCGCCTTCGTCCAGGCTCACTGTGCGCGTTTTGACGGCCACTTCGGCCGATTCGAGATCGACCGAGCGCTCCGACACTTCCACCGGCGTCATCTCGCTGGCGAAGTCGCCCGCCTTCATGGCGGCGACGGCTTTCATGTGCGAGCGGTAGGCGAATTCGTCCTGCGCGTCGCGGCTGACCTTCCACTGCTGCGCCACCTTTTCGGCCGTCAGGCCCATGCCGTAGGCGATGCCGTAGCTGTCGACATCGTCGGGATTGGAGAAGATCGAAGGCGAGATCGAGGGCGCATTGCCCATCATCGGCACCATGCTCATGCTTTCGGTGCCGGCGGCGATCATCACGTCGGCCTCCCCGACGCGGATGCGGTCGGCGGCGATCTGCACGGCCGACAGGCCCGATGCGCAGAAACGGTTCACGGTGATGCCGCCCACGCTCTTGGGCAGGCCCGCGAGCACCGCGCCCATGCGCGCCACGTTCAGGCCCTGCTGGGCCTCGGGAATCGCGCAGCCGCAGATCACGTCCTCGATGGCGTTCAGGTCGAGCCCGGGCACCTGCGCGAGCGCCGAGCGCAAGGCCATGGCCAGCAGGTCGTCCGGCCGTGTGTTGCGGAAGAACCCGCGGTGCGAGCGGCCGATCGGCGTGCGGGTCGCGGCGACGATATAGGCTTCTTGAAGCTGTTTCATGTCAGTTCCTTACGGGCTTGCCGGTCGACAGCATGCCCATGATGCGTTCCTGGGTCTTGGGGTGGGTCAGGAGCGAACAGAAGGCCTGCCGCTCCAGCGTCATGAGGTATTCCTCGGTCACGAGCGTGCCGGTGTCGACGTCACCGCCGCACACGACATCGGCGATCAGGCCGGCGATATGGAAATCATGCTGGCTGATGAAGCCGCCGTCGCGCATGTTGACCAGCTGGCCCTGGATGGTGGCCTTGCCGTTGCGGCCCGCCACGGCGAACTGGCGCTTGTGCGGTGGGCGGTAGCCGGCCGTGAACATGGCCTTGGCCTCGTTCAATGCCACGAACAGAAGTTCGTCCTTGTTCGGCACGATGGTGTCGCTGTCCAGCAGGTAGCCGAGCTTGCGCGACTCGAGCGCGCTGGTGCCCACCTTGGCCATCGCGGCGGCCGTGAAGCCTTCGGTGAGGAAGGGCAGGATGTCCTTGTGCACGGAGGCCGCCTGGCTCTCGGCGGCGCGGCGCGCGATGTAGGTCAGGCCGCCGGCGCCGGGCACCAGGCCGACGCCCACCTCCACCAGGCCGATGTAGCTTTCCATAGCGACCACGCGCCTGGCCGAGTGCACGGCGATCTCGCAACCGCCGCCCAGCGCCATGCCGCGGATGGCGGATACCACCGGGACGCCGGCATAGCGCAGGCGCAGCATGGTCTGCTGCAGGAAATGTTCGGCCTCGTCGATGGCACTCACGCCCACCGCCATGAAAGCAGGCAGCATCGCCTGCAGGTCGGCGCCCGCCGAGAACGGGTCGTCGCCCGACCAGATCACCACGCCCTGGTAATCCTTCTCGGCGATCTCGACGGCCAGTTGCAGGCCTTCGGCGACTTCCGGGCTGATCGCGTGCATCTTGGTCTTGATGCTGGCGATCACCACCTGGCCACCGGAGGGCCCATCCTGGTCCGCGTCCAGTGTCCACAGCCGGATTGCGCCGCTCTCATGCAGCGTCTTGCCCGCGGTTTCGAAACCGGGCGCCTTGCTGCCCGGCACGGTCTCCGGAAAATGCTGGCGCAAGTACACCGGCAGCACGCGGCGCGGCTCGAATTTCTTCGCCGTCGGGTTCCACGAGCCTTCGGTCGTGTGCACGCCACCGGCTTCGGCCACCGGGCCCTTGAACACCCAGTCGGGCAGCGGTGCGGTGGAGAGGGCCTTGCCGGAGGCTATGTCTTCCCTGATCCAGTTGGCGACCTGCAACCAGCCGGCTTCCTGCCAGAGCTCGAACGGCCCCTGCTTCATGCCGAAGCCCCAGCGCATGGCGAAATCGACGTCCCGGGCGGTGTCGGCGATCGAAGCCAGTTGCACGGCGGCGTAGTGGAAGCTGTTGCGCAGGATCGACCAGAGGAACTGCCCCTGGGGCCCCTCGGATTCACGCAGCAGCTTGAGGCGCTCGCCGGCGGGCTTCTTCAGCATGCGGCCGTACACCTCGTCGGCCTTCGCGCCGCCGGGCACGTACTCCCGGCTGGCCAGGTCGAAGCGCAGCACGTCGCGCCCGGCCTTCTTGTAAAAACCGGCCTTTGCCTTCTGGCCCAGGTTGCCCATCTCCAGCAGGGTCTTCAGCACTTCGGGCGTGCCGAAGCTTTCGTAGAACGGATCGGTCTGCGTGTTCAGGTTGTCCTGCAGCGTCTTGACGACGTGCGCCATGGTGTCCAGGCCCACGACGTCGGCGGTGCGGAAGGTGCCCGAACTCGCCCGGCCCAGCTTCTTGCCGGTGAGGTCGTCCACCACGTCGTAGGTCAGGGCGAATCTCTCGACCTCTTTCATCGTCGCCAGCATGCCGGCGATGCCGACGCGGTTGGCGATGAAATTGGGGGTGTCCTTGGCGCGCACCACGCCCTTGCCGAGGCCGCTGGTGACGAAGGTCTCCAGGTCGTCCAGGACGTGGGCGCCGGTGGTGGGCGTGTTGATCAACTCCACCAGGTACATGTAGCGCGGCGGGTTGAAGAAATGGATGCCGCAAAAGCGCGGCTTGATCGCTTCGGGCAAGGCCTCGCTCAGCCTGGTGATCGACAGTCCCGAGGTGTTCGACGCGACGATGGCATGCGGTGCGATGAACGGCGCGATCTTCTTGTAGAGATCCAGCTTCCAGTCCATGCGCTCGGCGATGGCTTCGATGATGAGGTCGCAGTCGCGCAACTGCTCCAGGTGCTCCTCGTAATTGGCCTGGCCGATCAGCACCGCGTCTTCAGGAACGCCCAGCGGCGAGGGCTTGAGCTTCTTCAGGCCCTCGATGGCCTTGGCGACGATGCCGTTCTTCGCGCCTTCCTTGGCGGGCAGGTCGAACAGCACCACCGGCACCCTGACGTTGACCAGGTGCGCCGCGATCTGCGCACCCATCACGCCCGCGCCCAGCACGGCGACTTTCTTGACCTGGAAGCGGCTCATGTTTTTCGGCCTTTCGCTGTTGGCGCCAGGCTCGGCCTGGCCTCGTTCTTCACGTTCCTTGTACACGCAATCTTTCCTGTGTTTCTTCGAAAAATTCCAGCACGGCGGGCAGGTAGCCCTGCGGTTCGTCGCGCATGCCGTAGGTGTGGTCGGCATGATCGAGGATCAGGCGCCGCAATGGGGTGGTGGGCGCTGCCGCGGCCTGCATCTCATCACCGTAGGCCACCGGGGTCCACCGGTCGGCGCGGCTGTGAATCAGCAGCAGCGGAACACCCGCCGGCGCGCCGGCGAGGTGCGCCAGGGGCCGCAACCGCCTTTCTGCCTCCGGCGTCACGATCTTGCCTGCCATCAGTACGGCGTACGGGAAGGGATAGGCCTTCCAGAACTGCGGCAGCGAAGGAGCGATCCCTTCCGCGGCGACGCTGTCGTAGGGGAAATCAGGCCGGTCCATGGCGCTCAAGGTGTTCATCGCGCCGAACGAGACGCCCAGCGCATGAACCGGCAGTCCCGGGAAATTCCGGCGCGCCCAGCGGCCGGCGGCAACGGCGTCCGCCGGATAGTCGAAATTGGTGGACGGGCTTTCGCCGAAACCGTTGAAATCGAAGGCCAGCACGTGGTAGCCGGCGTCCAGAAGTGCCTGGGCATGGCCTTGCCGCAGCCAGAAGCCCTTGCACGCCATGCCCATCGGGTGGGCGCATACGACAACTCCCCGGCCCGTCGGCGACAGCCGCAATATCGCGGCGAGCCGGCTGTGGCTTGCGCTGTCGATGGTGATGCGCCGCCAGTCGGCCGCCGGCACGCCCGCCGGCCACCTCCACGCCTTCATGAAACGCCCGAAGAACGGCTTTTTCAGCTGGTAATGCCAGAACCAGCGCGGCGCGGCCGGCCCGCTCCCGGTGCCTGCGTTGAGCCTGGCGCGCAGAATTTCACCCATTGATCACCCCTTCTATTGCGCGCGAACCCACGTCTGGGTGCGCCCGAAGGGGCCGATCGAGCCGCGCACCTCGAGCTTCCTGCCGTCCTCGATGGGCGTCAGGCGCAACCCGTACTCACGGCCGTTCTCGGGGTCGAGGATCTTGCCGCCCTCCCAGACGTCCTTGTCGGAAGCCTTTCTGGCCCCCCGGATGATTTCCAGGCCGACCATGGGCTTGCCCCTGCGGTCGTCCTTGCACTCGTCGCACTTCTCGTCGGGCTTGGCGTCCTTGCGCAGCAGCTTTTCGATGCGCGCACTCAAGGTGCCGGCCGTTTCGATAATCCGGATCTCGGCCTTGGCCTCGCCGGTCTTGTCGTCGATGTTGTGCCAGGTGCCCACGGGCGTCGGCTGGGCCCATGCGCCGGCGCCGGCGGCCAGCAGAGCCGCCGCACAGATTGCTTTCATTCTCTCCCATGGATGACGTCAGGCCAACGCCAGATCAGTGTCCATCAGCGCCCTGCTGCCCGAGCGGGCGG
>JACDFR010000008.1 GCA_013815685.1 Ramlibacter sp. | reverse complement strand
GGAGAGGCGTCTTTCGAAAATAAGAGCGTGTTCGCGGGTTCGCCGTGCGGCGAAGCCAACGGATTCTAGCCGTGAAACCGGTATGTCCCTGGGCAAGGCGGCCCCTGGAATGCCGCCCCTTGTCAACCATATGCTGAGCTACCGCGTTGCCGGGAGGCAGCCCGAATTTGGCAGCAACCTTCAAAATTCGATTAACTCACAGGATTCTCATGAACAAGCTCCTCGCCACTCTGGTCGCCGCTTTCTTCGCCACCGCCTCGTTCGCCGCTTCGCACGCCGGCGCCCCGATGGCCGGCGCTTCGGCCGCCAAGCCCGCCGCGTCGGCAGCAGCCGCCAAGGCCGAAGTGAAAGCCGAAGCCAAGGCCGGCGCTCCCGATGCCAAGGCCGATGCCAAGGCTGACAAGAAGCAAGCCAACGCTACCGCCAAGGCCGAAAAGAAGGACGCCAAGGTCACCGCCAAGAGCGAAAAGAAAGCTGCCGAAGTCAAGAAAGACAAGGCTGTCGCCGCCGCTGAAGCCAAGAAGGACGCAGCCGAAGTCAAGGCCGTCGCCAAGAGCGACGCAGCCAAAAAATAAGCAGGCCGCCTGCTCCCGAATGCCCGCCTCGGCGGGCATTTTTGTTGGCGCAACACCTGTCAACCGCCGGGTTGGGGCTCCCGTTACGGATGAGTCTTCCAGTATTACGTGGGAGGACTTCGAATGATCCGGTTCCAAACCTGAAAGGACTCCAATGAACAAGCTCCTCGCCACCCTGGCCGCCTCGCTCTTCGCCGTAACTGCGGCATTCACTGCCTCGCACGCCGGCGCGCCGATGGCCGCCACCCCGGCGAAGCCCGCTGCCTCAGGCGCAGCCGCGGCCCCCGCCGTACCCTCGCCCGCTGCTTCAGGCGCCATGGCCAAGAAGGACGACAAGGCTGCGGCAGCTGCCCAGAAGAAGGCCGCAGCAGACAGCAAGGCGGCCGACAAAAAGGCGGCGGCCGACAAAAAGGCGGCTGACAAAAAAGCGGCTGACAAGAAGGCCGCCGCCGAGAAGAAGGCTTCCGCCGCGAAGAAGGACGAAAAGAAGTCCTGATCCAGGGCGCTTTTTCAGCTGGATGCCCGCTTCGCGCGGGCATTTTCAATTGCACGCCACAATGCATCTCATGATGAAACGAGCTTTATCCGCCCTCGCCTGCGTGGCGCTCGCTGCAGCGGCGCTGCCGGCCTGCGCCCAGGAACCACAAACCCACCTGCCGCGCGTGACCTTGTCAGCGGGCATGCACCAGATAGACGCCCAGCTCGCGCGCACCAACGAGCAACGCGCCACGGGCCTGATGCACCGCAAGGAAATGCCCCAGCACGAGGGAATGCTGTTCGTTTTCGAGCAGCCGACGGTGCAGTGCTTCTGGATGAAGGACACCTTGCTGCCGTTGTCCGCCGCGTTCGTCGCGGACGACGGCACGGTGGTGAACATCGCCGATATGAAGCCGCTTGCGCTGGACTCGCACTGCTCGGCTCAGCCGGTGCGCTACGTGCTGGAGATGAACCAGGGCTGGTTCGCCAAAAAAGGCGTCAAGCCCGGCGCAAAGCTGACCGGAGTACCTTTCCGATCAAGGTGAAAACAAGGGCCGCGAAGCGGCCCTTGTCCTTGTGACACGTGCGGCGCGCTTAAGCGAAGTTCTTCTCGGCGAAGCCCCAGTTCACCAGCTTGTCGAGGAAGGTTTCGACGAACTTGGGACGCTGGTTGCGGTAGTCGATGTAATAGGCGTGCTCCCACACGTCGACCGTCATCAGCGCCTTGTCGGCCGTGGTCAGGGGCGTTCCCGCCGCGCCGGTATTGACGATGTCGACGCTGCCGTCGGGCTTTTTCACCAGCCAGGTCCAGCCGGAGCCGAAATTGCCGACGGCCGATTTCACGAAAGCCTCGCGAAACGCCGCATAGCCTCCCCACTTACTGTTGATGGCCGCAGCCAGGGCTCCAGCGGGCTCACCGCCGCCGGCCGGCTTCATGCAGTTCCAGAAAAAGGTGTGGTTCCAGATCTGGGCCGAGTTGTTGTAGATCCCGCCGGAGGACTTCTTGATGATCTCCTCAAGGGTCATGCTTTCGAACTCGGTGCCCTTTTGCAAGTTGTTGAGGTTGACCACATAGGCGTTGTGGTGCTTGCCGTGGTGATACTCCAGCGTCTCCTTCGAGTAGTGCGGCGCCAGCGAATCGATCGGGAAGGGAAGCGGAGGCAGTGTGTGTTCCATGGTTTCCTCTAGGGTTTATTGGAGTCTTGTCAGCCGCGATTCTATGAACTAAATCATGGTCGTGGCCACACCGTCAAAGCAACCTCGCCATCGGCAAGGGTTGCGACAAGTGCCTGCCCCGGATGAGTTTCGCGGGCGCTCGTGACCGGCCGGCCGCTCTCGTCGGCCAGCAAGGCGTAGCCGCGCTGCAGCACGAGTCTGGGATCCAGCAAATCCAGTCTCAGCCGGGCGCGGTCCAGGGCCTGCGTGCCACGGTGCAGTCTGGCTTGTACGGATTGCATGAGGCCGGACCGGGCTTGCTCGAAGCGTGCTGCATCGTGTTTGGCGCGCCCCGTGACAGCATGGCGCAGGCGATCGGCCATGCGGCCCAGCCGCAGCTGCTGGCCTGCCATGCGGGCCAGGGGACGGCCCAGCCGTGACGCCACCTGGTCCAGACGCTGGCCGGCGACGTCGGCGCGGCGGGCAATGCTGCCGCGCAGGCGCCCTTGCACTGCATCCAGCGACGCCAGCCAGCTGTCCCTGGGCTGGGTCGCCAGCTCGGCCGCCGCCGTCGGCGTGGGCGCGCGCAGGTCGGCGCAGAAATCGGCTATGGTGAAGTCCGTTTCGTGTCCGACACCGCTGATCACGGGCACCGGGCTTTGCACGATGGTGCGGGCCAGTTGCTCGTCGTTGAACGCCCAGAGGTCTTCGATGGAGCCGCCGCCGCGAACCAGCAGGATCACGTCCAGCTCCCCGTCAGCTGCCAGGCGGTACAGCGCGAGAAGCGCACGGACCAGTTCGGCGGGCGCCTGCGCGCCTTGCACCGGCGCCGGTGCCAGCACCACCGGGACATGGGGGGCGCGCCGTGCGAGGGCCGTGACGATGTCGTGCAGCGCTGCAGCCCCCAGCGACGTGACCAGGCCTATCCCTTTGGGCAACGCAGGCAGCTGACGCTTGCGGACGGTGTCGAACAGTCCCTGCGCCTGCAGTCGAGCCTTCAGCTGCAGGAACTGCTCGAACAGCGCACCCTGCCCTGCTCGCGACAGGCTTTCGACGACCAGCTGGAGATCTCCGCGAGGCTCGTACACACCGAGTCGGCCCATGACTTCGACCATCTCGCCGTCGCGGGGCATGAACTCGAGCAGCCCGGCCGCGCGGCGGAACATGGCGCACCGGATCTGGCCCTGGACGTCCTTGAGCGAGAAGTAGCAGTGTCCGCTCGACGCGCGGGAGAAGCCCGAAACCTCGCCGCGCACCGCCACCGGGTTGAATCTGGCCTCCAGCGAATCAGCAATGGCGCGGCACAGCGCGCCAACTTGCCAGATTCGCGGCGTCAGTCCTGGCTGCAACAGCTCGGCCATCAGAAAATACGGGCTTCGCAGACGGGTCGGCGCGGCGATTTAGTCCACAGGTGGTCGAGCTGAACTGTACTGGCGCACGCCCCATCGTCAAACGCTGATTCTGTCGAGCAAGTGCTTGATTCCATTCGATTTTTTCCTGCTCAATTTGTCATCGATCTGTCATGTCGAAGCATCGGCGCGGCTTTGCGGGGGTTCGAGGGGCTTTTCTGCACAAAGTTATCCACAACTTCTGTGAGTCGTGTCCTACGGGCCACAGAACTTTTCCTACAGACCGCCGAGTACACGATAATCGGCCGCTACTTTAGAAACACAGACCCGCGCGGAGAACCATTGCTTTCGATCATACAAGCCGCAGGTTGGCCTATCTGGCCCTTGGTAGCCTGCTCCATCATCGCGCTCGCCCTTGTGATCGAACGCTTCATCAGCCTCAAGACCGCCAAGGTCGCGCCTGTGCGGTTGCTCGACGAGGCCTTGGCTGTCTCGCGCTCGTCGGTTCCCACACCGGATGTGGTGGCTCAGCTGGCCCAGAACTCCGCGCTCGGTGAAGTCCTGGCCAGCGGTTTCCGCGCGCTCAACTCCGACCCCCGGTGCACCGAGATCGACCTGCGCGCGACCATGGAAAACACCGGCCGCGCCGTGGCGCACCGCCTGGAGCGGTACCTCAGTGCCCTGGCAACCATCGCATCGGCCGCGCCGCTGCTGGGCCTGCTTGGAACCGTGATCGGGATGATCGAGATTTTTGGCTCGCAGTCGCCCGGCAGCGGCGCTCCGGGTGGCAACCCGGCACAGCTGGCGCACGGCATCTCGGTGGCGCTCTACAACACGGCCTTCGGGCTCATCGTAGCGATCCCGTCGCTGATCTTCTGGCGCTACTTTCGCGGTCGCGTCGACGAGTACCTGCTGACGCTGGAATTGTCGGCGGAGCGCTTCGCCCGGCACCTCAATACCCTGCGCGGAAGATGAATCCCCACGCTTGTCACCGCGTGTACTGCGCTGCCCTCCGAGGGGGCTGGGCCTCCTTGGGGCGGCCCGGCGGAGGCCCGCGATGAATTTCCGTCCCCGCAAGAAGGAAGAGCCGGAGATCAACCTGATCCCGTTCATCGACGTACTGCTGGTGGTGCTGATCTTCCTCATGCTCTCGACCACCTACAGCAAGTTCACCGAGCTGCAGCTCAAGCTGCCGGTGGCGGATGCCGATGCCCAGCGCGACTACCCGAAGGAAGTGATCGTGGCCGTCAGCAGCGACGGCAGGTACTCGATCAAGGGCGTTCCCGTGGCCGGCCGCAACGTCGAAGCTGTGGCGCTGGCGCTGGTCGAAGCCGCGAAGGCAGGCAAGGACAGCGTGGTCGTCATCACGGCGGATGCCACCTCGCCGCACCAGTCCGTCATCACGGTGATGGAAGCGGCCCGCCGTTCGGGCCTGAACCAGATCACTTTCGCGACCCAGTCTTCGGCACAGGCCGGGAAGCGCTGAAGTGCAAAGGCTGCAGCGCGCATGGCTGCGGCGCGGCCTCCTCGCCTTGCTGCTGTGGCCGGTCTCGGTTCTTTTCGCGGGTGTGGCCGCCTTTCGCCGTGCGAGTTACCGCGCCGGTCTTTTCAAAAGCGAAGGCGTCGGTGTCCCGGTGATCGTCGTGGGTGGAGTGATGGTCGGTGGCACCGGCAAGACGCCCGTGGTCATGGCCGTGGTCGAGCACTTGCGCGCGCGTGGCCTTGCCGCTGGCGTGATTTCCCGCGGTTATGGGCGCAGCCTGCGTGACTGCCGCGAGGTCGGGCGCGGCAGCCGGGCGCCGGAGGTGGGCGACGAGCCGCTGCTGATCGCCCGGGCCTGCGGCGTACCGGTGTTCGTGGCGCGCGGCCGCGTGCAGGCCGCGCGTGCGTTGCTCGACGCCTACCCGGCGACGCAGGTGATCGTCTGCGATGACGGATTACAGCACTTGCGCCTGCGGCGAGACATCGAAATCTGCGTGTTCGACGAGCGCGGCGTCGGCAATGGCTGGCAGCTGCCGGCCGGGCCGCTGCGCGAACCCTGGCCGCGCACGGTCGATCTGGTCCTGCATGCGGGTGAACAGCCGCAGGCCGGGGGGTTCGAAGTGCGCCGCCGGCTGGCCGCGCATGCCCGGCGCGGGGATGGAGCCCGCACCCCGCTCGCCGCCCTGCAAGGCCGGCCGCTCACAGCCATTGCCGGCATCGCCAAGCCGCAGGCGTTTTTCGCCATGCTTCGCGAAGCCGGCCTGACGCTGGAACGCACGGTGCCGCTGCCCGATCACCACGATTTCAGCGTCCAACCGATTGCGGCGAAGGGTGCAGAGCTGGTCTGCACGCACAAGGACGCGGTCAAGCTCTGGCGCCTGCAACCCCAGGCCTGGGCCATACCGCTGGAGCTGGAGATCACGCCGCAGTTCTGGACGCATCTCGATCGCTTGCTGGATGCGAAGCTATCATCCGCCCATGGATCCCAAACTGCTTGAACTTCTGGTGTGCCCCGTTACGAAGGGGCACCTCGACTACGACCGGGAGCGCCAGGAATTGCAGTCGCGCAGCGCGCGGCTGGCCTACCCCATTCGCGACGGGATCCCGATCCTGCTGGAAGAAGAAGCACGCACGCTGGGCGACGACGAGCTGGAGCGGCTGCCCCCCCGTACACCGCTGGCCTGACCGCCATGGGATTTTGCGTACTGGTTCCGGCAAGGCTCGCTTCAACCCGCCTGCCGAACAAACCGCTGGCGGACATCGCCGGGTTGCCCATGGTGGTGCGGGTGGCCCAGCGGGCCCGTGCCTCATCAGCTTCCCGCGTCGTCGTTGCCGCCGACCACGCTTGCATCGTGCAGGCCTGCAGCGCGCATGGCGTCGAGGCGGTGCTGACCCGCGACGATCACCCATCGGGCAGCGACCGGCTCGCCGAGGCTTGCGAGCTGCTGGGCTTGTCGGACCAGGACATCGTGGTCAACGTGCAGGGGGACGAGCCCCTCATCGAGCCTGCCTTGATCGACGCAGTCGCTGCATTGCTCCAGGCGCGGCCCGAAGCAAGCATGAGCACCGCGGCCCACGCCATCGAGGACGCTGGTGATTTCACCAATCCGAACGTGGTCAAGGTCGTCCTGGACGCCGGCAACCTGGCCCTCTACTTCAGCCGGGCGCCGATCCCCTGGTGGCGTGATGGCGTCGCGAACGGCGTGATCGTGCTGCCTGAACCGCGGCCTTTGCGGCACGTCGGCATTTACGGCTACCGCGCAGGGTTCCTGCGCGAGTTTCCGCGGCTCGCGCAGGCCCCTGTCGAGGTCTTGGAGGCGCTGGAACAGCTGCGCGCGCTGTGGCACGGGCACCGGATCGCCGTCCATGTGTCGGCGGAGGCGCCGGGGATCGGCGTGGACACGCCGCAAGACCTGGAACGCGTGCGCGCGCTCTGGGGACGAACGCCCCTGTAAGGTAGGCCAAAAGTCCCGACATGCTATCCTTTGCGACATGATGCGCGACGGCCGGGCGTGCCGTTTCCCAGCCCGCAGCGCCCGCCGTTTTCTAATCTTCCGAGGACATCCATGAGACTGATTTTGTTGGGCGCGCCCGGCGCAGGCAAAGGCACGCAAGCGACCTTCATCTGCCAGAAGTACGGCATCCCGCAAATCTCCACCGGGGACATGCTGCGCGCCGCGGTGAAGGCCGGAACGCCATTGGGCCTGGAAGCCAAGAAGGTCATGGATTCGGGCGCGCTGGTGGGCGACGACATCATCATCGGGCTGGTCAAGGAACGCCTTGCCCAGCCCGATTGCGCCAAGGGTTTCCTCTTCGACGGTTTCCCCCGCACGATTCCGCAGGCCGATGCGATGACGGCGGCCGGCGTCAAGCTCGACTACGTGCTCGAGATCGACGTGCCATTCGATGCGATCATCGAACGCATGAGCGGACGCCGCTCGCACCCGGGGTCGGGCCGCACCTATCACGTCAAATTCAATCCGCCCAAGGTCGCCGGGCTCGACGATGTCACCGGCGAGCCGCTGATCCAGCGGGAAGACGACAAGGAAGACACGGTGAAAAAGCGGCTGGAGGTCTACGCGGCGCAAACGCGGCCGCTGGTGGACTATTACTCCAGCTGGGCCAAGGCCGATCCGTCGAATGCACCGAAGTACCGGGCCATCGGCGGCACCGGGACGGTGGAAGAGATCACGGCTCGCGCGCTGCAGGCGCTGTCGAATCAGGCCGGGCTGGACCGCAGGCCGTAAGCCTTGCCGTCGAGAACATGAGCAGCCCCGAAGCCGCCGCCAGGCCGAATCCCGCAGCCGCCAGGCCCAGGCTCAGGCGCGCCAGTTCCCGGATCGGGATGGCCTTGCCGCCGCCGAAGACCCTCAGTTCCAGCAAGACCAGGTTACCCACCAGCAGCGCGATGCCCGTGATGTGGACAACCTCCAGCGCGGGATACGCCCAGGGGCTCGACTTGAGGGCGGCGAAAACCGGCAGCGCGTCCATGTTCAGCACGCCTCGAACAGCTCGAGCATCAAGGCGATGCGCGCCTTGACGGGCGAGAGCGCCACCGCCCTCAGCGCATCGCCTGGGCGCTCCAGGATGCGGCCCTGCGGGCAGCGGCTGGCGCGCACGACCCGCACCCCCGCGGCCTGCGCCTCTAGCAGCGCCGCTTCGATCTCGCGGTGAACCGTGCCGTTTCCCGTGGCCGCAACCACGAAGCCATCGATGCCCTGGGCCCGCAGCGCTTCGACAAGCCGGCCTGTCGCTCCCGCGTGGCTCATGACAATCTCGACCCGCGGCCACTGCCTGGCGCCAGCCAGGATCTCCACCATGCCGATGGAGCCGGTGCCCGCCTGCGGCCAGCTCCTGGACAGCCGGATGCACCCTTCCTCGACATAGCCGACCGGGCCGGCGTCGCCTGAGCTGAAGGCGTCCAGGCGATAGGTGTGCTGCTTGGTGACGTCGAAGGCGCCGTGCACGGTCCCCGCGCAGACGGCGACCACGCCGCAGGCACCGGGCGCGACAGCCACTGCCACCGCGTCGACCAGGTTTTGCGGGCCGTCGGGCGCGAGGGCCGTGGCGGGACGCATGGCGCAAGTGATGACGATGGGCTTGGCCGGCGCCAGTACCGCCTGGAGGAAAAAAGCTGTTTCCTCCAGCGTATCGGTTCCATGGGCGATGACGATGCCGGCCACATCGTCCTGCGCGAGCCAGTGGGCACAGCGCAGCGCGAGGCAGGTCCAGGTGTCGAAGCCCATGTCCTTGCTGTCGATCCGCGCCACTTCTTCGATGACCAGCCGGTGCTTGTCGAGGGAAGCGATGGGCTCCAGCAGCTGGGCGAGGCCGAGTTGCCCGGCCGTATAGCCGATATTGTCCTGGGCCGCCGGCGCCGTGCCTGCGATCGTCCCGCCCGTGCCAAGAACCACGATTTTTTTGCCGTTCACTTGCGGACTTTCGAAAACTGTTTAAAAATACAGATACTGGATATTAAGACAGTGGAGGCATCAACATGCTCGATACACCCAAGCTCACCGCCCGCCAGCAGCAGATTCTGGACCTGATCCAGAGCGCGATTGCCCGAACCGGGGCCCCGCCGACGCGCGCCGAGATTGCCGCCGAACTCGGCTTCAAATCGGCCAACGCGGCCGAAGAACACCTGCAGGCGCTGGCCCGCAAGGGCGTGATCGAACTCGTCAGCAGCACCTCCCGCGGCATCCGGCTGAAGAGCGATGTTTTGCGTTCCATCAATGAATCCCGGAACAAGCAATTCTCCTTGCCATTGCAAAGCCTGGCGCAACTGGTCCTGCCTCTCATCGGGCGCGTCGCCGCCGGCTCGCCGATTCTCGCGCAGGAGCATGTGGACCAGACCTATTACGTCGAAAGCAACCTGTTCCAGCGCCGGCCCGACTACCTGCTCAAGGTGCGCGGCATGTCCATGCGCGATGCCGGCATCATGGACGGCGACCTGCTGGCCGTGCAAGCCACGAAAGACGCCAAGAACGGCCAGATCATCGTCGCTCGCCTGGGTGACGACGTCACCGTCAAGCGCTTCCGCCGCAACAAGCACCTGATCGAGCTCCATGCCGAAAACCCCGACTACCCCACCATCGTGGTCGAACCCGGCGAACCATTCGAGATTGAAGGCCTCGCTGTGGGCCTGATCCGCAACACCATGCTCATGTAGCACTGCACGAACCTGCCGCAGGTGGCGGGCGTATGGCGACAGACTCGGGTTCTGGCCATCACCCTGCGGAAGGTCTCGTTCGCAATCCTGCCTATGTTCAAACTCTGAAGTTCAAGGAGAGTCGCATGGGAATCACGTTGTTCGGCTTCAGTGGCCTGCTGGCGCCGCTGCAATCACTGATCGGTTGGCTGGCGGGTGGGCCGCGTCGGGATACGAGCGGGTGCGCCGTGGCGCTCGCCGCGCCGGTGCCACGACCCTTCGCGAGCAAACCGCTGCGCGTGGTTCGGGTGGTCGATGCCTGCCAGCCGCGTTCGGGCGCTGGGCGCATGGTGATCTCCGGCCGGATGGCCGACGTTTGCGCCGAGCTCGACCGCCTGGCCGAGCTTGAAGCGGCGGCCGGCTAGGTCTTCTTGCCGGCGAGGTAGTCGGATTTGCCCAGCTCGACGCCGTTGTGGCGCAAGATGGCATATGCCATTGTGATGTGAAAGTAAAAGTTGGGCAGGGCCCAATGCTTCAGGTAAGCCTCGGCTTTCATCGTTCGGGTGCCGTCCCGGCCGACCGGAACGACGACATCGTTCTCCTCCCTACCGTCCAGGCTGTCGCCTGGCACTTTTTCAAGATAGTCCAGCGTCTTCTGGATGCGCGCCCTCAACTCGGGAAAGCTGGCTTCGTTGTCCTCGAATCGCGGCGCATCCACACCGGACACGCGCGCCATGCAGTTCTTGGCCGCATCGCACGCGATCTGCACCTGGCGCGTGAGCGGCAACATGTCCAATGCCAGCCGGAACTGCAGGAGGGCCGCCGGATCCAGTTTCCGAGCCTCGACGTGGGCTTGGCCCTTGTCGAGGAGGTGAGTCAGGTTGCCCAGCATTGCCTTGAAAACGGGCAAGCTCGCGGAAGACATCGAAATCGCCATTGGAACTCCTGGTAACAGTCGAAAACCCGATGCTAGCGGCGTCGGGCCAAGTCTGCAGGCGGGCATTCCGCGGGCCGGGCACAATTCAGGCCATGAACATTGTGATCCTCGACGATTACCAGGACGCGGTGCGCAAGCTTCGCTGCGCCTCCAAGCTCGAAGCCTACCCCGCCAAGGTCTACACGAACACCGTCAAGGGGATCGGCCAGCTGTCCGTGCGGCTACGCGACGCGGACGTCATCGTCCTCATCCGCGAGCGCACCCACATGACCCGGCAGCTCCTGGAGAAACTGCCGCGCCTGCGGATGATCGCGCAGACCGGACGGGTCGGGGCCCATGTCGATGTGCAGGCTTGTACCGAGCGCGGGATCGCGGTGGCCGAGGGCGTGGGCTCGCCCGTTGCGCCCGCCGAACTGACCTGGGCCTTGATCATGGCGGCGATGAGGCGCCTGCCGCAGTACATCAGTACGCTCAAGCATGGCGGCTGGCAGCAGTCGGGCATGAAGTCGGCTTCGATGCCCCCGAACTTCGGGCTGGGGGTGGTTCTGCGGGGGAGGACCTTGGGCATATGGGGCTATGGCAGGGTGGGCCAGCTGGTGGCCGGCTATGGCAAGGCCTTCGGCATGCAGGTGCTGGTCTGGGGCAGTCAGGCCGCCCGCGAACAAGCTGTCGCCGATGGCATGCAGGCGGCGACGACCCGCGAGGAAGTGTTTTCGCAAAGCGATATCCTCAGCCTGCACCTGCGCCTGTCCGACGAGACCGCCGGGATCGTCACCCTGGAAGACCTGGGCCGCATGAAGCCCACGTCGTTGCTGGTCAACACCTCCCGCGCGGAGCTGATCGCGCCCGATGCCTTGATCGCCGCTCTCAACCGCGGCCGGCCCGGCATGGCCGCCGTCGATGTGTTCGAGAGCGAGCCGATCCTGCAAGGCCACGCCCTGCTGCGACTGGAAAACTGCATCTGCACCCCGCACATCGGGTACGTGGAATTGGACAGCTACGAGATGTACTTCGGGGCAGCCTTTGATAACGTAGTCAATTTCATCAGGGGAACGCCCACGAACATCGTCAATCCCGGTGCGCTGCAGGTCAGGCGCTAGGCGCTAGGCGCTGCGCCGACCTGATGCAGCCACCGTGCCGGCCGTGAATCCAAACGACCGCATCGGCGCCGCGAGCGGCGGCTGGATGATCACCCGCAACGGAATCGACATGCTGCATTGGGCCGGCTTCGCGGGCCTGGTACTGGCCATGGGCGTGAGTGCATGGGCCACCTACTTTCAAGGCACGCATCGCCGCTGATCGCCTACAGGATAATCGGGGAATGACTCCTACCTACATCACCGTGGGCGTCGTTGGCGCGGGCGCCATGGGCCGAGGCATCGCACAGATCGCGGCTCAAGCCGGCAGCACCGTCAAGCTCTACGACACCCAGCCCGAGGCCATCGCCAAAGCGCGCGACGAACTCTTCGCCCAGTGGGACCGCCTGATCGAAAAAGGCCGCATCGATGAACCCGAGGCACGGGCCTGCAAAACGCGGCTGCAGGCCGCCGGCAGCCTGCAGGCACTGGCCGACTGCGACCTGGTGGTCGAGGCCGTGGTCGAGCGCCTGGACGTCAAGAAGGCGCTGTTTGCCGAACTGGAATCCATTGTCGGGCCGGCTGCGGTACTCGTTACCAACACGTCGTCGTTGTCGGTGACTGCGATCGCTGCGGGGCTGAAGCGGCCGCGGCAGTTCGCGGGCTACCATTTCTTCAACCCGGTACCGCTGATGAAGGTGGTGGAAGTGATCGCGGGCCTGAAGACCGATCCGGCCGTCTGCATCGACCTGGCGGCCTACGCCAGGCAGATGGGCCATACGCCGGTGCAGGCCCAGGACACGCCCGGCTTCATCGTCAACCACGCCGGCCGCGGCTACGGCACCGAGGGCTTGCGTGTGGCGGGAGAAGGTGTGGCGGACTTCGCCACCATCGACCGGATCCTGAAGGACCAGGTCGGCTTCAAGCTCGGCCCTTTCGAATTGATGGACTTGACGGCTCTGGACGTGTCGCACCCGGTAATGGAATCGGTTTACCGGCAGTACTACGACGAGCCGCGGTACCGGCCCAGTGTCATTACGGCCCAGCGGCTCGCCGGCGGCCTGGTCGGCAAGAAGGCCGGCGAAGGCTTTTATCGCTACGTCGACGGCAAGGCGCAGATCCCGCCGGAGCCCGCAGTGCCGACGCCGGGCGAAACTCCACCGGTCTGGGTGTCCACCCGCGCCGCCCGCCGCACGGAGCTCTATCAGCTGCTCAAGGACCTGGGGGCCAGGATCGAGACGGGGCAATCCCCCTCCCCCCAGGCGCTGACGCTGGTGGCCCCGCTCGGATTCGATGTCACCACTGTCGCGGTGGTGGAGCGGCTCGATCCGGCCCGCACGGTAGGGATCGACATGCTGATCGACGACGCGGCGACCCGGCGCCGGGTGCTGGCCACCAACCCGGCCACCCGCGCCGACATGCGCGATGCGGCGCATTCGCTCTTTGCCCGCGATGGCAAGGCCGTGAGCGTGATCCGCGATTCGGGCGGCTTCGTGACGCAACGCGTGGTGGCGACCATCGTGAACATCGCCGCCGATATCTGCCAGCAGGGAATATGCAGCCCCAAGGACCTGGAAACGGCGGTCACGCTGGGCCTGGGCTATCCGCTGGGGCCGCTGGCCATGGGCGACCGCTGGGGACCGACCAACGTGCTGGAGGTGTTGTTCAACATGCAGACCGTGTACGGCGATCCGCGCTATCGCCCCAGCCCGTGGCTGCGCCGCCGCGGTGCGATCGGCCTGTCTCTTTTGCAGGAAGAAAAATGACCGCCCAACTCAAGAGCACGTCGAACGGCCGCACCATGGTCCTGACTCTCAGCAACCCCGAGCACCGGAATGCCCTGGGCCCGCAGATGTACGCGGCGGGCGTGGAAGCGTTGAGCGTGGCCGAGAGCAGCGCCGACGTGCGCAGCGTGGTGATCGCCGGCGAGGGCGCCACGTTCTGCGCCGGCGGCGACCTGCAGCGGCTGGAGGCCAACCGGCATCAGCCGCCGGAGGTCCAGGCGCAAAGCAACGACGGCCTGCACAGCTGGATCGAAGCGATCCGCACCTTTCCCAAGCCCGTGATCGCAGCCGTGGAAGGGGCGGCGGCGGGGGCCGGCTTTTCGCTCGCATTGGCCTGTGACCTGATCGTAGCCGCCGACGATGCTTTTTTTGTGATGGCCTATAGCAACGTCGCACTGTCGCCCGATGGAGGCGCGAGCTGGAGCCTGTCGCAAGCGCTGCCGCGCCAGCTGGTCAGTGAGTTGCTCATGGGCGGCGAGCGGGTCGGCGCCGTACGGTTGCAGGAACTGGGTGTGGTGAACCGGATCGCCGGGACGGGACGCGCGCTGGAAGAGGCTCTGGCTTTGGCGGAGCGCCTGAATGCGCGCGCGCCCAACGCGCTCGCCAGCATCAAGGAGCTGATGAACGAGGCGGCGGGCTCCATGCTAAGCAAGCACCTCGGCGCAGAGCGGGATCATTTCGTGCGAAATCTGCATCATCCCAACGCGGGCATCGGCATCGCCGCGTTCCTGGCGAAGCAGCCGCCCCACTATGAGTAGTCCGTACCCCATCGGGTCACCCACGCGACAATGAGCGCGCCTACAGTCACTGAAACGACAGATCATGGAGGATCCGATTCTTAACATCGAAGAGCGAGCGGCGATCAATTCGGGTCGCTGGTTTTCATCACTGTCACCCTCACTGCGGCACGACATCCTCCGATGCGCCTACGTCAAACGCTACAAGGACGGCGAACTCATCGCTGCGCGCGGCGACGCGCCCGAAGAGTGGATCGCCTGCGCCAAGGGCGCCGTGCGGGTGAGTTCGACTTCCATTTCCGGCAAGCAGGTCACGCTGACGTATGTGGAGCCGGGCATCTGGTTCGGCGATGTGGCGATCTTCGACGGCGAGCGGCGCACCCACGATGCCTATGCGCATGGGGAGTCCACCATTCTGTGCGTGGCCCGCGGCGACCTGCGCAAGATCCTCAGCCAGCATGTCGAGCTGTACGAAGCGATGTTGCGGCTGCACGCGCGGCGCATCCGCCAACTGTTCGGCCTGGTGGAGGACCTGAACACCCTGCCCTTGCGGGCCCGGCTTGCCAAGCAGCTGACGCACCTGGTACGCAGCTACGGCGTCCCCTCGCTGTCCGACGGAAGGGAGGTGCGCATCGGATTGCACCTCGCGCAGGAAGAACTGGCTCAGCTTCTGGGTGCCTCGCGCCAGCGCGTGAACCAGGAGCTCAAGGCCATGGAGCGCGAAGATGTGATCCGCATCGAGCCGGGCGGGCTGGTGGTGCGCAATCGCGAAGCGCTGATGCGCATCATCGAAGCTGACAATTAGATGGCTCAATACGATCACTTCATCGGCACCAGGCCGGTTTCCGGCAAGCACGCCTTCGATACCGGCGCCCTCACGGCCTGGCTGGAACAGAACCTGGAAGGCTTCGCCGGCCCGCTGACGGTCGAGATGTTCAAAGGCGGGCAGTCCAATCCCACCTACAAGCTGGTCACCCCCACGGCCAGTTATGTCATGCGGTCCAAGCCTGCGGCGGTCGCGAAGCTGCTGCCGTCGGCGCACGCCGTGGAGCGCGAATTCGCCGTGATGCGCGGCCTGGCCGGCACCGGCGTGCCCGTGCCGCGGATGCACTGCCTGTGCGAGGACGAGGCCGTGATCGGCCGCGCCTTCTATGTCATGGAGTTCATGCAGGGCCGCGTGCTGTGGGACCAGGCCTTGCCGGGAATGAGTCCGGGCCAGCGCGGAGAAATTTATGACGAGATGAATCGGGTCATCTCGGCTTTGCATACCGTGAAGTACGCCGACCGAGGGCTGGCCGGCTACGGCAAGCAGGGCAATTACTTCGACCGGCAGATCGGGCGGTGGAGCAGGCAGTACGTCGCCTCGATCACCCAACCCATCCCGGAGATGGACAAGCTGATCGAATGGCTGCCGGCCCATATTCCGGCAGGGGCGCGCGACGAAAGCCGGGTGTCGATCGTCCACGGAGACTATCGCCTGGACAACCTGATGTTCCATCCCGGCGAGCCGCGAGTCATCGCCGTGCTCGACTGGGAACTGTCCACGCTCGGACACCCGTTGGCCGACTTCAGCTACCACTGCATGACCTGGCACATTCCGCACAGCTCGTTCCGGGGCATCGGCGGGCTCGACCATGCGGCGCTGGGCATACCCCCCGAAGACGAATACATCCGCCGCTACTGCCGGCGCACGGGCCTGACCACACCCGAGGCCCTGCGGCCCGACTGGAATTTCTACATGGCCTACAACATGTTCAGGATCGCCGCGATCCTGCAAGGAATCGCCAAGCGGGTCGAAGACGGCACGGCCTCGAGCGCGCAGGCGGCGGTTTCGGGCGCGAGCGCGCGGCCCATGGCCGAACTGGCGTGGGGATTCGCCCAGAAAGCCTGATCGCCCGACAGCAACACCCCCAAGGAAAAGACATATGGACTTCGAGTACTCCCCCACGACCCGCGAACTTCAGGCCAAGCTGCTGAAGTTCATGGACGACCACATCTACCCGGCCGAGAAAGAGTACGAAGCCGAGCTCGAAGCCAATACGAAAGCCGGCAAGCGGTGGACCGCGCTGCAAACTGTCGAAAAGCTCAAGGCCAAGGCCCGCGCCGCGGGCCTGTGGAATCTGTTCCTGCCCGTGGACAGCGCCTCCGCCTCAGGGTACGAAGGCGCGGGCCTGACCAACCAGGAATATGCACCGCTGGCGGAAATCATGGGCCGCGTGCAGTGGTCCAGCGAAGTCTTCAATTGCTCGGCGCCCGACACCGGCAACATGGAAACCATCGCCCGGTACGGCTCCGAGGCCATCAAGGCCCGCTGGCTCAAGCCTTTGCTGGAAGGACAGATCCGCTCGGCCTTCGCGATGACCGAGCCTGAAGTGGCCTCTTCGGACGCGACCAACATTTCCACGCGCATCGAACGGCAAGGCGACGAGTACGTGATCAACGGCCACAAGTGGTGGATCTCCGGCGCGGCCGATCCGCGTTGCGCGGTCTTCATCACGATGGGCAAGACCGATCCGGAAGCGCCCCGGCATTCGCAGCAGAGCATGATCATCGTGCCCGCCGATACCCGGGGCATCCGCATCGTCCGGCCGCTTTCGGTTTTCGGCTACGACGACGCGCCGCACGGCCACGTCGAGATGTACTTCGAGAACGTGCGCGTGCCGGCCGACAACATGCTGCTCGGCGAGGGCCGTGGCTTCGAGATCGCCCAGGGTCGCCTGGGCCCCGGGCGCATCCACCACTGCATGCGCCTGATCGGCCTGGCCGAACGCGCGCTCGAGCTGATGTGCAAGCGCGCCCTGTCGCGCGTTGCATTCGGCAAGGCGGTGGCGCAGCAAACGGTGACGCAGGAGCGCATCGCCGAAGCGCGCTGCCAGATCGACATGGCACGCCTGCTGACGCTCAAGGCCGCATGGCTGATGGACATGGCCGGCAACAAGGTGGCCAAGAACGAGATCGCGATGATCAAGGTCGTGGCGCCGAACATGGCCTGCCAGGTCATCGACTGGGCCATGCAGGTACACGGCGGCGGCGGCGTCAGCGGCGACTTTCCGCTGGCGTCGGCCTACGCGGGCGCGCGCACCCTGCGCTTTGCGGATGGTCCTGACGAAGTCCACCGCAATGCCATCGCCAAGTGGGAACTGGGCAAATACGGCGCCTATGGCCAGGACATGCGGCCGGCGGTCACTCGCGGTTGAGGGGCCTGGCCTCTCGCGCCTGTTTTTTTGCGTCGAACGCGCCGAGCCCCGCTTCGCAAGCGGTGGTGAAGACCAGCGCGGCGTGCTGCAGCGTGGCCAGGTCCGCGGGGGTGTATTCCATGCGCAGATAAGCCTTGCCTCGCAGCAGCAGGATCATGAACGGCACTTCGGCCGATGTTCCCGCGGGCCAGTCCACCATCAGCCGCGCCAGGCTCAGGTCGACCCATGCCAGCGCATTCTCGCGGCGGTCGCTCAGGACGCAGTAACGCGCCCAGAAGTCCGGCGGCAACTCGTTCCAGCCCACCTCTTCAAATATGGCGAGCCAGCGCATCTCCTCGGGCATGCTCGAATCCAGCGAGGTCTGCAGGTCGTCGGTGTAGATCTGATAGGCCTTTTTCTCGAGCGCTTCCTTGAGGGGCCTGCTCATCACCACCACGGCCACGTCATCCAGAAGACCCAGTTCGGCCCGCGCGCGCACCTCCTCGCCCCTGATGTAGTCGCGCGTGGCGCGGCCCAGCTGCAAGCGCCAGGGTTTGCTGCCCACTTTGCCATCCAGCGCAATCCCATGGCCCGAGCCATCCACGGAAAAAGCGAAGCCATGCGTCGCTGCCCACTCGGGGAGCGATCCCGGTGAGTGCCGCGAGCTTTGGCCCTCAGACTCGTCGGCCGGCCTCGCCTCTTTTCCAAAAGCTTTCTTGATGCGATCGAACATGCGGCGGGCAATTCACATAAAGTTGCAATATTAGGTCAAACACAAGCGAGAGGTCTTTCGATGATCGATGTTTTTACCTGGCCGACGCCCAATGGCCACAAGGTCCACATCATGCTGGAGGAGTGTGGGCTGCCGTACCGGCCGATCGCTGTCAATATCGGCGCCGGCGATCAGTTCAAGCCCGAATTCCTGGAGATCAGCCCCAACAACAAGATTCCCGTGATCACCGATCCCCAAGGTCCGGAGGGGAAGCCGATAACGATTTTCGAATCGGGCGCCATCCTGGTCTACCTGGCGGCCAAGACCGGCAGATTCATGCCCGTCTGCGACCGTGCCCGCTATGAGGTGTTGCAGTGGCTGATGTTCCAGGTGGGCGGCATGGGGCCGATGCTGGGACAGGCCCATCACTTTCGCATGTATGCGCCCGAGAAGATCGACTATGCGATCAGCCGCTACACGAACGAGGCCAAGCGCCTGTACGGCGTGGTCGAGAAACGGTTGTCGCTAAGCCCCTGGCTGGGGGGCGACGAATATTCGATCGCCGACATCGCCACGTTTCCCTGGCTGCGCAGCTGGGAGAACCAGGGCGTCGTGCTTTCCGAGTACCCGCACCTGCAGGCCTGGTTCGACAAGATCGCCCAGCGCCCCGCTGTGCAGCGCGGCGTCAAAGTGCTCGCCGACCTGCGCCGGCCCCTCACCGGAGACAAGGAGCGGGAAGTGCTGTTCGGGAAAAAACAGTACGAGCGACGCTAGCGCAGCTGCGCCTCAGGCATTCAGGAGGATCAGAACGCCAAAGACCGCGAACAGGGTGGCGGCGAGGCAGCGCATCGTCCCCAGCGGCACGTATTTCGCAAGCCGCTCGCCGAGCAGCACGGCCGGCACGTTCGCTGCCATCATGCCCCAGCGTCGTACCAAGGACCACCATCGCGAGGCTCGCGTATTTCGCTGCGAGCGCGATTGTGGCCAGTTGCGTCTTGTCTCCCATTTCCGCCAGGAAAAAAGTAACGAGCGTGGTGGCGAAGGGGCCGAACCGGCCGGGCTTGGAGCCGTCGTCGAGCTTGTCGGGGATGAGCGCCCAGACGGCGAACCCCAGAAAGCTCACGCCGAGAATCCAGCGCATGGCGTCCGGGGCAACCTTGGCCGCGACCCAATCGCCGAGAAATGCCGCGACGAAATGGTTGGCCAGTGTCGCGGCGAAGATGCCGGCACGATGGCCCAATGGCTGCCGCGGAACCTGACGGCGAGGATGAAGGACAGCAGTTGGGTCTTGTCGCCCATCTCGGCGATGGCGACGAAGGCGAAGGATACGAGGAGGGCTTCCATTTGGGGTCCTCGGCCGGGCGACGGATGACTGCGCGCCCTCCCCGGCCAAACCGGAGGGCTCGCAGTCAAAGGTCTTGCCAGGCTGGATCGCTGCTCGCGCCATGGCCGAGAGGCCAAGTGTGTTGACGCGAGCCCTCGCGGGCGCGAGGCGGCTACTCCCCAATGACGGGTGAGGCCGGATCTTACACGCCGTTCCGTCAGATCGGCCCCGGTTCAACCCACTCACGCGAGGCCCTATACGCAAGGGAAAAATTCCTTGGGCGCTGCGCGGCTACGAGCGCGCCTGTTCAAGTGGTACGGGCGAGCTGCACTCCGATACTCTGGGTTGACCGCCGCCTGTCCGGGAATTTGGCCTGCCCGGAGGGTGTCGAATTCCCCGCGATAATCCGCATCAGTCGGAGATCTTTCCCTCATCAACATGGAAACTACCAACAAAAATACCAACGCGTCCGAATCCCTGTCATTCCCGGCGCCCAAGTTAGGCCAGAACCAGGTTCCGGTCTGGCTAGGTCAAAGACACCGGAACCCGGCTCCAGTTTGCCGGCATCCGACCAGCTGCAAGCCAAGTCCCCCACTAAACACAGCAGCCTTGCCCGGGTGGCCGGCACTACGCGCGGCGCCAAGACGACCCTGACGGCGGGGGCCCTGACCAGACGCCAAGCCAGACCCGCTTCGCAACGTCCGGCAAACCCATCTTGTTCGTACCCGGCCTGAATAGGGCGTCCATCAAATTGGGTGGACGCATTCACACCAGCGAAGGAGTTATGGTCGACGGCGCCGGCGCCACAGCGACGAGTTCGAGGTGCAAGCTGCGGCTGCGTGCCAGCAACCTGGTGTGCGATGGCTGCGGGGGCACTGGCCCGTGGATCAAGGCCACTGCCAAAGCACCGAGCGCCTATGGAGATAGCGACAACCTCGGCTCGATCGCAGGCTGGCTCAGCCCATCGAGCGCTACGAGGAGGCGCGGCGCTATGGCGCATCTCGCTGGCACGAACGTTGCCTTCCAGTGGGCGCACCGCGCCCCCGCGGGGCCGCCTCGCCGAAGCGCAGGCCTGGAACCGTGTCACGGTCGTGCACGCCGTCAGCGTGGAGGGGCAGCCTCCTGCTGGACATGGGCGCTCACAGCGGCGATCAACCGCCCCGCTGGTGGCCCCTGCGCTCGTTCGGATTGAGGTGCGCAAGACGACCACAAGGGGAGCGACATCGTGAACCCTCAAGTGTAATGTCCGCAAACGGGCACCCGGCGCCTGTCACCGCACCGCCACGGGTGCCACAACCGCGGTCGTTTCGCGCCTAGCTACGTGGGCCAGGACGGCTACCGCCACGTACGCAACGGCTTCGGCGAGCCCTGTGCATATTTCGGACGCTCATGGACAGTCCCAACGGTTGTGGTGGACAGCAGGGCAGGCACATGGTGGACGCTTGGACCGGCCCGGGTCGGCCACGTCGAGCAGCACCTGCGCTGCTGCAGGCGTCATCTCACCGATCCCGAAGTCGTCCAAGATCAACAGGCTGGGCTCGTAAAGCGAGACCGTCAGTTTGAGCAAGGACGCGCCCAGTAGCCTCAGAGATCGCGCCATACAAGTCGCTGGATCGGTGGAACGCTACCGTTTTCCCCAGGCGGCATGCCTGCTGACCGAAGGCGCTTGCCAGCCACGTCTTGCCGACGGGCCCAGGATTATTAAGTTCTGCCGCTTGGCGTCCAGCTGCAGTTGGCCAGCCCGGACAACATCGCCTTGTCCAGCCCACGGTTGGCGCGCATGTTCAGATCCTCGAACGCAGCGAGTTCCGGCAGGCTCGCGACTCGGATCAGGCGATTAAGAGCCTCTGTCGGCGTGCTTCTCCCGAGCCATTTCGTCGTGCGCCATGACGAGGTCGGCATCAAGGCTGCAGCGCCTATCTCGCCCGGGCGCACCGGTGAAATAGCGCTGGCGTACGAAGCGCCGAGTGTCCTCGTCTAGTGGCGGTGTGCCGCCGGTCGTCAGGCGGTCCCGGAGGTCCCGGAGGTCCTACCGCACCACAGCAGGCTACGGGCTAGTCAGGGTCAGCGGGCCGCATGTGGGCGGACCCGTAGGGCGGCACCGTGGCGGGCGCATTCCGCCTTTTTCATGGGAATGGCGCGGCCAGTGTTACGCCGAGGATGCCAGCTCATGCGAGCACGCATCTTCTCTGGCGCGGAGCACCCCGACCGGCGGCCGGGCCGCGCGATCATGGGCATGCCGCATAAAAGCGACTCAGCGCACTGCCAGTTGGCCGCGGATTTCACCGCCTGGATAGCGGGCCGTGTGGATATTGGCGTACCAGCGACCGGCCAGCAGGTCGGCTGCCTGCGCCGCGGTGAGTGTCGCTTCACCCTTGATCGGGCTGGTAGCGCTGGCGAACGGAACGACCACCCCGGCATTCTGACCCGCGGCTGCAGGGCCGTGGAAATGGCCGGCCGTCGCTGGCCCGGTGAGGCCCGAATACGTCACCTCGTAGGTCAGCTTATTGGTGCTCTTGTCAAAACTCGCGGTCACGCTTCCGGTGCCGGAAGTGGTGGCGGCCGGCACTTCCTGCGCGCCGCTGAGGGTCCCGGCAAGGCGCACCGAGGAGCCGCCGGTCATGTTGTCCATCATCGCGCAGCCGCCCAGTACCGCGACGGCAGCAACGACCGCAAGGCGGCGGGACAGTTGGGAAACTTGAATGTTCATTTTTTCTCTTTCGTTGATTTGGGTCGGCATCGAGCTTGCCATGCCTCGATCGCCCTCGGAAGGGCAAAAGCCCCGGGGTCGCGACTGCCCGCTCGGGTTGGAGTCGCGGTCTTGCAAGCCGAGTTCCATTCGCCTACTGCTGGCGCACGAACTCAGCCAGTGCTCTGATTTCCTCTGGCCTCAGCATGGCGAAAGCCGGCATGGGAGCGTCCCCCCACTTGCCTGCACTGCCGGCGCGGATGCTGGTCTCCAGCTTCGACTGCGCCTGCGGGTCCTCCTTGTACCTCTCGGCCACTTCGCGGTAACCGGGGCCTACGATCTTCTGCGTCAAGCCATGGCAGCTGAGGCAGGCGTTCTTGCCGAGCAAGGCCTGCACATCCACCTGGCCCGTTGGTCCGGCCGCGGGCGCCGCCGGCGCCGTCGTGATGCTCCCGGGTGCCGCCAGAGCAGCAGCAGGGGCCAGAAGCGCCAGCACGAGGCCGCCCGATAGGTGCTTGATGTGTTTCATGCTGCGGCCTCTGTGTACCCTCTAGACGGATCGTGGGGGCCAGTTATTCCATGCTCCGCACCACTTCCTGCGTAAACCCGACGAGCGGCAGGGGGCCGGTAGATGCCGCCACGAAACGGGGTGCGAGGAATAAATGTCAAACCGCGCGCGTCTGCCCGTTGTGTCGAGTGCTTACCCTCACGCGCGACAACTGGACTCGCAGGCGGGGTACAAGGGCAAACCCCCGTACTCCCGCAAGGCAGTACCGCAGGCGACCGCACCGGCGACGACTTCAAGGTAGTCCGGCACATAGTCATGTAATAGACGGGCGCAAGCCTCATAGCGAGCCATCACCACAGTGCAAACAGACGACGACTTGCTGCTGACCTGGGTTCCGCGCCTGCGCCGCTATGCACGCGCGCTGGCCGGCAGCCGCGACGACGCGGACGACCTGGTGCAGGACACGCTGGAGCGAGCCTGGGCCAAATCGCACCTGTGGGGTGGAGTGACCGATATGCGGGCCTGGCTGTTTGCAATGATGCACAACCTGCATGTGGATGGCATCAGGCGCCCCAAGCTGCAAACGGTCGTGCACGACGAAGACACCCTCGAGCTCCCGGTGGCAGGCTCGCAGGGCGAGCGGCTGGCTGTGCTCGACCTGCAGGCGGCGCTCGAGCAGTTGCCGGTCGAACAGAAGGAGATCCTGCTTTTGGTCGGGCTGGAGGAGATGAGCTATGCCGATGTGGCCCAGACCCTGAGCATCCCCATCGGCACCGTCATGTCCCGCCTGTCGCGCGGCCGCGAACGGTTGCGCGCACTCCTTGACGGGCGACCCGACCCGATTCGGTTGAAAGTTGTCAGATGAGCTGTGCCTTATGAATCCGACCTTTCCTTCGCCTCCGGTTACTGAAGCCGACCTGCAGGCATTCGTCGACGAGCAGCTGCCGGCAGAGCGCCTGCGCGAGGTCGAGGCGTATCTCGGGCAACGACCGGAAGAAGCCCGTCGTGTCCAGGACTACCGCGCCCACAAGCGCGAGTTGCACGCGCTGTTCAGTCCGGTGCTGGATGAACCGCTGCCGCAGCGGCTGAAGGTCGCCGCTCGCCGGCAAACCCCCTGGTATCTCCAGCGGATGCCGGCAGGTGTCGCGATCGCCGTTATCAGTGGGGCCGCGGGCTGGGGACTGCGCGGTGAAGCGACTATTGGAAACAGTCAACTGGCGCGAACGGCTCCCCCGGCAATCACGATGGCGTCGGCCTCCGGCTTTGCGCAACGCGCGGCGGTTGCCCATGCGGTGTATAGCCCGGATCAGCGCCGCGCAGTGGAGGTGGACGCTGCTCATGAAGAGCAATTGGTGGCCTGGTTGTCCAAGCGCATCGGTGCGCCGATGAAACCGCCGCATCTGCAGCCACTGGGCTACACGCTGGACGGCGGTCGACTGCTGCCCGGGGGTGAGGGACCCGTGGCGCAGTTCATGTATCACGACAGCGCCGGCGCGAAGCTCACCCTTTACGTCTCGCGGGAAATTTCGGAGACAGGCAACACCACCCAGGACGGCAAGAACAAGGACACGAGCTTTCGCTTTGCCCGCGAAGGCGGCGTCAATGTCTTCTACTGGGTTGACGGGCCGTTCGGCTACGCCATCTCGGCCGATGCCGACAAAGCCGAACTGGCACGTGTATCCGCCGAGGTCTACCAGCAACTGGCGCGACGCTGAACTTACTTCACCACATTCACTATTTGAGGAATCGAATGAACAAAGCCAACGAAGATCGCCGCGAATTTCTCAAGCTGGCTGCAGCCCTCCCGGCAACTGCGGCGGGGTCTTGGGCATTCGCCCAGGCACCGGCTGCGACGCCGGCGGCGGTCGCTACCGCCGACATCGCGCCACAGGACCGCGTCTTCATCACCAACGAAGACTCCAACACCATCAGCGTGATCAACCCGGCCAGCAATACCGTCGACACGACGATCAACCTGACCAGTTTCGACGAGGATGCGCGCCCGCCTTTCCGTTACGTCACGGGCGGCGTGATGCCGGCGCACGCTGCCATGATCCACAAGCCTCTCTATCACGGCTGCATCGACGCCCACGGCGCGGTGCCCAATCCCGACGGCACCTTGTTGGCCACCGCGGGCCGCGGCAGCAGCAACATCTACCTGATCGACGCAGTCAATCGCAAGGTGCTGGGCAACCTGCCCAATCCGCAGGCTCTCCCCACTACCAATCCGGAGCGGCTGTCCAGCGGCATCCTGCTGGGGCGCGAACCTCACGAACCCACCTTCACCCGCAACGGTCGCGAATTGTGGGTGACGCTGCGCGGCGAAGACCGCATCGCGATCCTGGACGTCGAGGCGGCGCGCAAGCAAGTCACAGGTGCGCCATCGAACGCAGTGCGCGCCTTTCTGCCGACGATCAACGGCCCCGCGCAGGTGTGGTTCTCCAAGGACGGCGCGCTGGCCTTCGTCATCAGCCAGAAGGTCGCGCAGCTCGAAATTTTCAAGGTCAATGCCGATGCGCGCAGCCATTCGCGTCCCGAGCGGCTGCGCCTGGTCGACCTGAGCATGCAGGACAAGCCGGCCTTCACCCCGTTCCAGAAACTGTCACCAGACGGCAGCCAGATGTGGCTGTCGCACAAGCTGGCCGACGCGGTGTCAGTCGTGTCCGTTCGCGATCCAGGCCAGGTCATGGCGACCATTGCCCTGGGTGAGATGGCCCGGCCCAACCACCTCGAATTCGTCGACAACCCGGGTGGACAGGTCACCTACATGAGCTTTGCCCGGGTCGACGATGGCGGCCCCAACGGCGCAGCATCGAGTCGCCTGGCCATCATCGACCGCTCGGTACCGCCGCACCAGCAGAAAGTGGTGGGCATGGTCTACACCGGTGGGCGCGAGGCGCACGGCCTTTGGACCAACCCTGCCAACAACCTGCTGTACGTGGCGCATGAGCAGGACGAACTGCCCGGCACGCCCAATGCCGGCCAGACCGTGTGCTCCGCGTTCGACGTGTCGAATCCGTTACAACCCAAGCTGATCACGCAGATTCCGCTCGGTGCGCTGAAGCTGCCTTCGGGCGAATTGCGCAACAAGAAGAGCATTAACCTGGTTTACGTGCGGCCCGGCACCAAGGGCCAGACGGCATGACGGATCACAGTGATGCCCATCAGACCGCTAGGGCGCTTGGCGGAGCCGGTGCCGGCACGCGCAGCTTGTTCGAGGCGAACATGGACAGCGGCATGGCCAAGATGATGGCGGACATGCACCGCCCCGGTTACACCGGCGATCCGGACCGCGACTTCCTGGCGATGATGATTCCGCATCACGAAGGCGCGGTCGACATGGCACGGCTGGTCCTGATTCACGGCCGAGACCCGCTGGTTCGGCAGCTGGCCGAGGACATCATCGCCAGCCAAACAGTGGAGATCGCTGGCATGCGCGCACGCCTGGCAGTCTTGATGGAGGGACCGAATCCTTCGCCGGGCGGTTACCCAGCGCTGGGGGCCGTTCGGGGCGGCTGAAGCCGTCAACCAGTTGGTCCGCATTAATGCATGGAGATTCGAAACCTGGGCCATCGCCTCCGGCGTACCGTTCATTGCCGTGCCACAGGCGTGTCGGTGCCCCCCGGCCACCTTGCTCTACTGCCCACTACCGGTGCTCACGAGGCAGGAGGTCTGTCGCAGATGGCATCTCTAGATGGGTTTCCGCTAGGCGGCGTAGGCCGAGTATGGAAAGAACCCTCCATTGCACCGCGAGACGGGGCAAGAGATAGACGCTCTACGCCGAAGGTGTTTGCTGCCGCTGCAGCCGTCGCGAGCTTCTCGGCCTTTTTCGCTGTGCTCGGGTCTATGCCCTCAGCCAGCAGTTCACGCGCGCTGTCACGCCGTTGGCGGGCCTGGCCAGCGATACAGGGTACACGCCCAGCGCCAACGTCCGCTGCTTGCCCGCGTGCCGGTAGTTCATCCGCCAGTACCTGCCTGCATGATTAATCAACAGGTACATCCCACCGCCGTCCGTGTGCTTGTCGCCGGCAGGATTGCCAGAGTGCTTGACGTTTTTCGCGATTGTGTCGGTCAGTGGCATGAACTACCTCAAGTAGTGTTTGTTGGTATCTGCCCTGATGGCCTCCCGACATACCAGCGGAAATACCATCGAACAGATGGGATGTGATGGTATGCCGTGAATGGCTGTGACACGAACAAAAAACCGCATCGCTATGAACGGTGCGGGTTCTGAGACTAGCTGACGGTACTTGAAGGGCTGATGTGGCCTGCCCGGAGGGAATCGAACCCCCGACCCACAGCTTAGAAGGCTGTTGCTCTATCCAACTGAGCTACGGGCAGAAACAGGATTTCGCGATTGTCGCATTTCGGGGTAAGCGGCAGCGGCACTTCAATCAGCCCTCGGCCTGTTGCGCAAGCTCGAACAGCAAGGCTGGAATGAGTTCCTGGGCCAAGCGTTCGCGGCTGATCTTTGCAAACTCATATCCCGCAAATCCACTGGTTGCGAACGAGGGCGATCCACGAACAATCTGGATCAGCGCAAAGGGTCGACCGTCGGCCAGCTCCTTGCCCAACAGCGTGGCGCCCAGTGAATCAGGGCAGCTCACCAGTACCTGGGGCGCCCTTGAAACGCACAGCTGCCGGGCCTGTTCGCAGTTTTCCGCGACGCTGCACTCCAGGCCGTTGCGCAGCATCAACCGGAGCACCTGTTCGCGCAGGCTACGGTCACGAACCACTGCGAGGACCCAGGAACCCTTCAACTGCGATTCGGCCTGGCCTCCCGGCAACAGCTCCACCATCGTCACGGCCGACGTTGCTAGCAGCTCCTTCGGGAATTCGATCACGGCGGATTCTGTCGCGGCGGTCGACGACCTGCTGATGCCCAGCCGGGAACAGGCGGCCAGCTGCCGCAGCAGGAACCAGTGCAAGTTGTCGTTCATCCGACGCTCGCCCCGGCGTTCAGGGCGCGAAGTCGCGGGCTGCGCCGGCGGGGCGGATGGCTGCGCCAGGGTACCCCGAACGACAAGCCGAACAGGTTCAGTTGGGCTGGGTACTTCGATCTTCAGCCGGATTTTGCTGCTGAAGCTCAATGCCCAGTCCAGCGCTGAACTGATGAGCTCGGCAGCCAGCGGCTCGTCCAGCAGTACTTCTGCCGGCCTGATATCAAGAGAAACTTCCGCCCTGCGGCGCACCAGCTCTGCCTGCCGGTCCTGCACGATCTGGCGCGCGAGACCGGTGAGGTCGACCCGCGCCATTTTCGGCTGGACCAGGCCCGCTCCCAGCCGGACCACCTTCTGCACGGTACTGCTCGCTGCGCGCATGGACTCGACACAGCGCTGGATGCTGCCAGCTTCAGTTCCGCTCAAACGCCCATCGGCGCGCAGTCTTTCGATCTCTTGCCAGAGGGAGTTCGTGTTGCTGGTGACCTGCTCGCAAAGGAGTGCTGCCACCGCCGGCCACTGGGCTGCAACCCCCGACCCCTCCCCACCGGCTGCAGACCAGGGGTAATTGGGACCGTCCGACCACCTGCGCCGAGGTCGATAGGCATCGGCGGCTGCCGCCGAAATGGCGGCCTGCGCAGGGAGTGGAGTGCGGTCCATGCACCATAACACCAGACGTTATAAAGCAGCACTATCGGAAAGTACTGCAACTTTTTGTAGGATGTTGCTGACTAAATGGGCCATGAATTCGCAGGGAACGGATGACCCTCTATTGCGCGCGTGTCCGACGAACCTGGACGCCGGCACGTTCCACACTACGCCCATGGATGAACCTAACTTCCCGAGTGAGCACCTGTTCTGGGAACAGGTGACTGATTGGCTGATGGGGGATCACACCAGCGGCGGGGGCCTCGTGACGCCGGCCGAGATCGAGGCGCTGCTGCGAGACACGGACGCCGGGCCCAGCCACTGAGCGGCGGGATCGCTAATTTTTGGAGGCGACGACGCAGGCCAGGTAATTGATCGCAATGGCGTTGAGCACCGCAGGAACCGCCGCTGTCCGGGTTTCCATCGGCATATGCGCGGATCGCGCGCTCACGAGATCGATCATCGCCCCAATAGCCCAGATGGTCGGAGCGATAGGATTCGAACCTACGACCCTCTGGTCCCAAACCAGATGCGCTACCAGACTGCGCTACGCTCCGAAGCCGCCATTCTAGCTGGCGCGCCACTTCACCGGAGATGAGCGAACGGGGCGCACGGGCCGAGGCCTAGAGCTTCACGTACTGGTATTCCACCGGCTGGGCGTTGATGCCCCGGTCCGGGGGCGCGATCCAGCCCGCCATCTTGCCGGGATCGGTCACGCGCTGCATCAGGCTCTTGACGAAACTGTTGTCGGCCTCGCTGGGAAGCCATTCGTCCTTGCGCGCGTCGAACTCGGCCTGGCTGATCGGCTGGCCCCATGGGTCCGTTTGGTTGCCGGCCCAGGCGCCAACCTGGCGCCGGAATCGGCTCGACGGAAGCTTCAGCTCGAAATCGATGCCCGCGCGCTTGATGCCCATGTTCCACCGGGTGACGCCCACATTGCAGTCCTTCACGTACTCCAGCCGGGTGATCTCGTTCATGCCATTGCGCACGCTCACCGACTGGTTCTTCACCCCGCCCTGCCCGTCCGGCACCTGGATGGCCATCTCGGTATCGGCTTCCACATGGTCCGTGAATTTCGCCTCGTCAGGCCGGCCCTTGATGCCATTGCTGAAGTAGTTGGCGGCATTCGACGAGGATTCCGAGCCGAAGAGATCCAGCGAACTCGTGAACCAGAAGTTCATGAATCTCTGGACGGTGGGCAGGTCGATGACGCCGGCCTTGCGCAAGGTGGCCGCATCGTCGGTGTCCAGCTCCTTCATCACCTCCAGCGTGCGCCTGATCACGCGTCCGACACCGGTTTCGCCCACGAACATGTGGTGGGCCTCTTCGGTCAGCATGAACCTGGTCGTACGCGCCAGCGGGTCGAACGCCGACTCGGCGAACGACTTCAATTGGAACTTGCCGTCCCGATCGGTGAAATACGTGAACATGAAGAACGACAGCCAGTGCTCCATCGGCTCATTGAAGGTGCCCAGGATGCGCGGCTTGTCGGGGTCGCCGCTGTGGCGCTCCAGCAGCTCCTCGGCCTCTTCGCGGCCGTCGCGGCCGAAGTGGGCGTGCAACAGATACACCATGGCCCACAGGTGGCGGCCCTCCTCCACGTTCACCTGGAACAGGTTGCGCAGGTCGTAGAGCGAAGGTGCCGTGTGGCCCAGCAGGCGCTGCTGTTCCACCGATGCGGGCTCGGTGTCGCCCTGTGTCACGATCAGGCGGCGAAACGTGGAGCGGTATTCGCCGGGCACGTCCTGCCAGACGTCCTGGCCCATGAAGTCGCCGAAGCCGATCTTGCGGCCTTCTTCCTTGTCCGCCAGGAAGATGCCCCAGCGGTAATCCGGCATGGGCGTGTAGCCGTAGCTGGCCCAGCCTTGCGCGTCCACGCCGACGGCCGTGCGCAGGTAGACCTCACGGGCCTTGAAGTCGCTCGGCCCCATTTCATCCCACCAGCTCAGGAAGGCCGGCTGCCAGTGCTCCAGGGCCCGCTGCAGCTGGCGGTTCTCGCCCAGGTGGACGTTGTTGGGAATCAGGGATTGCAGGTCGATGTTTGTCATAGTTGGTTGGGGACAGAGCTGAAGACCTGCCCCGCAAGTTGATTAGATTCGTTTCCAGTCGAACCTGGCCTTCTTGCCGGTGCCGAAGAGCTTCAACGCGCCCTCCTCGCCCACGGCGTTGGGGCGGATGAAGATCCAGTTCTGCCAGGCGGAGAGCCGGCCGAAGACCCGCGTTTCCATGGTTTCCTTGCCGGGGAAGCGCAGCGACGCTTCCATGCCTGTCAATGCGTCGGGCGACAGCGAGGCGCGCTCCTCCAGCATGACGCGGATCTCGTCGCCCCAGTCGATGTCGTCGGGTGTCAGCGTCACGAGGCCCAGCGCCAGCGCCTGGCCGGCGCGCAGCCGGCTGTCCTGCAGGCCCTGCAGTCGACCGATGGTGCCGGCGTCCTCGTTGAACCGCGTCTGCAATCGCGTCAGGCCGTTCACTTCGGGGTAACGGCCGAAGTTGGCACTGTTCATCTGCAGTGCAGGGGCGGCGTCGGGCCCGGCCTGGAAGGACGCATCGGATGCGTCGGGCACATCCAGCATATAGATGCGGTCGCAGGCCAGGGCCAGCTCATACAAGGTACCGGCAAAGCACGATCCCTGGTCGACCAGGGCGATCAACGACCGGCTGGTGACGTCCAGGCGCGCCAGGGCGCGGCGCAGCGCGCCAATGGTCTCGCGCACCAGCCAATGCGCCTTGTGCTGCTCCAGCACGGCGTCGGCCTGCATCACCAGGTTGGCATCCCCGCGGGTCCTGATCACCCAGGTACCGACCTCCAGCTCGTTGCTGCGCAGGTTGAGGATCAGGTCGTCCAGTTCCCGCGCCAGCTTGAGCGGCCACCAGTCGGCGCCCGCGGCCCCGATGGCGTCTGGGCTGGCTTCCACGGGCGTTGCAGGGGCGTGGACCGTGATGGTGGCGATCCGCGCCGCGCGGTCGAGCTGCGCCTGCACCGTGCTGTAGTGGTAACCCGTTTCGTCGATGCGCGGCTCCAACGGCATCAGGGTGATTCCCTGCGCAGCGCCGACGCGGGACGACTGATGACGCAACGCCTCGATCTCGGATGCCACCAGCTGGCCGAACTGCTGCGGCTTGGCGTGCGCGTCGATCAGCTTCCAGTCCTTGGCCCGGTCGGCTCGCACGCCTTCGCTGGTGGTACAGAAGATGTCGGCCAGGTCGCGGCGCACTTTGCGCTTGTCGGTAACCCGCGTCAGGCCGCCGGTGCCGGGGAGCACGCCCAGCAGCGGCACTTCCGGCAGGCTCACGGTGCTGGCCCGGTCGTCGATCATCACGATGCGGTCGCAGGCCAGTGCCAGTTCATAGCCTCCGCCCGCACACGCGCCCGTCACCGCCGCCAGCGACTTCAACCCCTCGTGCCGGGACGAGTCTTCCAGCCCGTTGCGGGTCTCGTTGGTGAATTTGCAGAAGTTCACCTTCCACGCATGGGTCGACAGGCCGAGCATGTAGATGTTGGCGCCCGAGCACCAGATCTTTTCCTTGGCGCTTTCGAATACCACCACTTTGACAGCCGGGTGCTCGAACCGCACGCGGTTGACCGCATCGTGCAGTTCGATGTCGACGCCCAGGTCATAGCTATTGAGCTTGAGCTTGTAGCCGGGCTTGATCCCGCCTTCTTCATCGATGTCCAGCTTCAAGCGGGCGACGTCGCCTTCGACTGCCAATGTCCAGTGCCGGTATCTGCTCGGGTGGGTCGAAAAGCTCACCATCTCGCGCTCTCCTTGCCTGAACAGCAGGGGCCCGGTTATTGCATTCATCAGGTCTCCTGTGGAACGGCGCGTTCCAGGTCTTTGAGGGATTGCTTCACGCTGCGCGCGGCCGTGTCCACGACAGCATCGGCACGCGCATAGAGGGCTTCACGGCTGGCCAGGATGCGGCGGATATCTTCCATGGCTTCCCCCGTAGCGCCGCGGGTCGTGTCGAACGGGCGCATGTCGCCCTGCGCGACGACGCGGCTCATGTGCTCCTCGGGGTTGGCCTTGAGCCAGACGCAGTAGAAACGGCTTTGCAGCAGGTCGAAGGTTTCGCGCTCGCTCACGATGCTGCCGCCGGTGGTCATCACCACGCCATCCGCATGGTCCTCGGCGATGCGAAACAGCGCGCGGCGCTCGTAGCGGCGGTAGCCTGCCTGCCCGTGCAGCAGCAGGATCTCATTCATGCTGGTGCCGGCTTCGCGCTCGATCTCACGGTCGAGCTCCACAAAAGGCACGGCGCGCTGGGCGGCCAGCTGCGCGCCCAGCGTGGACTTTCCCGCGCCGCGCAGCCCGATCAGGGCAATGCGTTTTTCGCGGCCTTGTTCTTCGCCCAGGCCGAAGGTGCCCGCGAGCTGCGTGCAGGCCTGGTCGAGTTGCGCATCGTCCAGGCGGGCGAGCAAGCCGTGAATCCTTGCCATGGCCGGACGGGGCGCATCCTGCAGCAGCTCCAGGATCGTGATGTTCAAGGCGCGCGCGGCAGCTTCCAGCGAGTTGATCGAGACGTTGCCTTTGCCGCTCTCGACATCCGCCAGGAAGCGCTCCGACAGCCCCGAATCGGCAGCGAGCTGCTTTCGCGTCATGCCGCGCCGAGCCCGCCATGCCCGCACTCGCGCACCGAGCTCGGGCAGCGTGGCCCGGGCGTCATGGTCGGTCGTGGTGGTCTGCATGGGCGGGCTTGTATGACGAAAAGATGGCGACTTTGCCAGATTTGCAGTATACTTCCTGTAGACACCATGTCAAGCAGTTTATCGCATACGGAGACCCAGATGAAGCTGAAGATCCTTGTCGGCACGATGACCAGCACGGCCGACTACGTCGCCCAGGCCATCCAGATGGACTGCGCGGACCTCGTGGACGAGATCGAGGTGTGCCTAATGGACGGGCTGGACATCGGCGCTTTCGACGAAGATGCACTTTACGTCATCTGTACGTCTACCTATGGTTCGGGCGATGTGCCCGACAACGCCCGCCTGCTGTACGACTCGCTCGACACGCAACCGAGGTATCTGGGGCACGTTCGCTACGGCGTGATCGCGCTGGGCGACCGGACCTATCTCAACACCTTCGCGCTTGGCGGCAAGAAGTTCGACGAGCGCCTGCAGGGCCTGGGCGCGCGGCGCATCGGCGAAGTCTGGTGCCATGACGCCAGCGCGGGGACCATGCCGGAAGAGCTGGGTACTGCGTGGTGCCGCGAGTGGCTGGCGCAGGCCCTGGCGCCCGTTCCTGCCGCCGCCTGAGCCGACCATGCATCTCAGCCAACCTTCGGCGAGCCGGCCGGCCCGGCGCACCGCTTCGCCAATGCCTTGCGCGCGCAGGGCTTCGCACCCGAATCGCGCACTCTGATCGCGATGCTCGACACGCCAAGTCCGGCCAGGCGGAGACGGCCGAGGATCTGCGGCCGCATGTGAAGCGCCTGCTCGCTCCCTGCAAGTATCCGCGCCGGATCGAATTCGCTGGCGAACTGCCCAAGACGGCGTCCGGCAAGATCCAGCGCTTCAGGCTTCGGGTAAGCCCAGGGTATGCCGGCTTGTCCGCACAGCCAAAAATGCTTTAAGCTTAAATTAAAAGACAGGAACCGAAATGACCACACGCCGCCTCGTTCTCGCCCGCAGCGCCGCCATCGCCGGTGCGGCTTCCACCGGACTGCTGCTGCCGCAAATCGCCCGCGCGCAGAGCAGCAAGGTGCGCGTGGGCTTCATGCTGCCGTATACCGGCACCTTCGCCCAGCTTGGCGTGGCGATCGAAAACGGCGTGCGCATGGCCATCCAGGAAAAAGGCGGCAAGCTCGGCGGCCGGGAGATCGAGTGGTTCAAGGTGGACGACGAGTCCGAGCCCTCCAAGGGTGTGGAGAATGCAAGCCGTCTTGTCCAGCGCGACAAGGTCGACGTGCTCATCGGCACCGTGCATTCGGGCGTCCAGATGGGCATCCAGAAAGTGGCCCGCGACAGCGGTGTCTTGAACCTGATCCCCAATGCCGGCGTGCACGCCGCCACCCGCGCCCTGTGCGCGCCCAACGTGTTCCGCACCTCGTTCACCAACTCGCAGCCCACGCTCGCCCTGGGCAAAGCCATGGTCGATAAGGGCCACAAACGGGCCGTCTGGATCACCTGGAAATACGCGGCGGGCGACGAGGCGTTCGAAGGCTTCAAGGACAGCTACACCAAGGCGGGCGGCACCATCGTCAAGGAACTGGGCCTGCCCTTCCCCAATGTGGAATTCCAGGCGCTGCTGACCGAGATCGCCTCGCTGCGGCCCGATGCCGTGGCCTGCTTCTTCGCCGGGGGCGGCGCCGCGAAGTTCATTCGCGACTATGCGGCGGCTGGCCTGAAAGGCCGCATCCCGCTGTACGGCTCGGGCTTCCTGACCGAGGGCGTTCTCGATGCCGCGGGCCCGGCAGCCGACGGCATCGTCACCACCATGCACTACAGCGATTCACTGGACACGCCGCGCAACAAGCAGTTCCGCCTGGCCTACGCCACCACCTTCCGCAGCCAGCCCGACGTCTATGCCGTGCAGGGCTATGACACCGGGCAGCTGCTGGTGCAGGGCGCCGCCGCGGTCAAGGGCGACCTGAACAACAAGCAGGCCCTGTACAAGGCCATGGAATCCGCCGTCATCGACAGCCCGCGCGGCAAGTGGACCATGAGCCCGGCGCACAACCCGGTGCAGGACATTTACCTGCGCGTCGTGGAGAACAAGGAAAACAAGGTGATCGGCATCGCTGCGAAAGCGCTGGCCGATTCGGGCGCCGGCTGCAAGATGGGCTGAAGGCCGCCGGCTGCAACAATGGGAGGTCACGCCTCCCATTTTTTTGCCTTCCCCCGATCGTCATGACGCTTTCTACCGATCTCTTGCTGCTCGCCCACCGCAGCGCCTGACCCTCCCCGCATGGATTTCGCAAACTTCCTGATCCAGCTCTTGAACAGCGTGCAGTACGGGCTGCTGCTGTTCATGCTGGCGGCCGGCCTCACGCTGATCTTCGGCATCATGGGCGTGGTCAATCTCGCCCACGGCAGCTTCTACATGCTGGGCGCCTACCTGGCGTGGTCGATCTCCAGCATGACAGGCAGCTTCACGGTGGCCATCATCGGCGGCGCTGTGCTCTCTGTGCTGTTCGGCCTGGTGCTGGAGCGGCTGCTGTTTCGCCACTTCTACCAACGCGACCACCTGGACCAGGTGCTGCTGACTTTCGGCCTGATCTACATCTTCGAGGAGACGCGTTCGATACTCTGGGGCGACAACGTCCACGGCGTGAAGATACCCGAGCTGCTGTCTGCCTCGGTGCCCCTCACCGACAACCTCTCCTACCCCGTGTACCGGCTGTTCATATCGGGTGTGTGCGTGGCATTGGCGATCGGGCTTTATCTGCTCATCTCCAAGACCCGCCTGGGCATGAAGATCCGCGCGGGCGCATTCAACCGCGACATGACCGAGGCGCTGGGCGTCGACATCAAGTTCATCCACGCCATCGTGTTTGCGATCGGCGTGGCCCTTGCGACGGCGGCGGGCATGATCGCATCGCCGATCTCCAGCGTCTATCCCAATATGGGCTCGCAGGTCCTCATCATGTGCTTCGTGGTGGTAGTCATAGGCGGCATCGGCTCGGTGCGCGGCGCACTGATCTCCGCGCTGCTCGTCGGCCTGGTCGACACCTTCGGCAAGGTGCTGCTGCCGCAAGTGGCGGGGATGCTGGTCTACATGCTGATGGCCGCCGTGCTGCTCTGGAAACCGGAAGGACTTTTCAAGCAATGACGGATGTAGCCCCCACGCTTGGCACTACGTGCACTGCCGGCTCGCGCAACGTCCGTGCGCGCAGCTGTACAGTGGAGCGAGCCGACAACGGGCCTACGCTATGCACGTTCCGAGGCATTGCGCTGCGGCCCGTTCCCCCCGAAGGGGCCTTCGTCGCCTTGGGGCGGCCCGGCGGCGGCTCATGACGGCGAAGGCAAATCTCGAAACGCTCCCGCGCAGCCTGCAGGTGCTGCTCGCGCTGGGCTTTCTCGCCCTCGCGCTGTTTCCCGCCTTCGGCACCGAGTTCTATGCGCAGATGGTCGCGCGCATGATGATCCTGGCGATCTTCGCCATGAGCCTGGACCTGCTGCTGGGCGTGGCCGGGCTGGTGTCGCTGGGCCATGCCGCGTTCTTCGGCCTGGCCGGCTACGCGCTGGCATTCCTCACGCCCGCGGGCGAGCCGGTCAGCCTGTGGTGGACGCTGCCGGCAGCCGTGGCGGCTTCCGGCCTGGCGGCGCTGGTCATCGGCTTCTTCGTGGTCCGCACGCACGGTATCTACTTCATCATGGTCACCATGGCGTTCGCGCAGATGGTGTTCTTCCTGTTCTTCGATAACAAGGCGCTGGGCGGCTCGGACGGCATCTACGTGAATTTCAAGCCCGACGCGAAGCTGTTCGACCTGGACAACAAGCTCGTTTTCTACTACTTCACACTGGCCCTGCTACTGCTGGTCTATGCCTTCCTGCGCCGACTGCTGTGGAGCCCGTTCGGCCGGGTCCTGGCGGGCATCCGCGTCAACGAGCATCGCATGCGGGCCATGGGTTACGGCACCTTCGGCTACAAACTCGCGACATTCACCCTGGCCGGCGCGCTGGCCGGGCTCGCGGGCTACCTTTGGGCCGCGCAGACCGGGTACGTCAATCCGGAACTCATGGGCTTTCACATGAGCGCGCACGCCATCATGATGGTGATCCTGGGCGGCATGGGCAACTTCGCCGGCGCCATCGTGGGCGCATTTGCCTTCGAGTACCTGCTCCACTGGTTCAAGGATTTGCCCACCGTGGGATCCTTTCACCTCGGCAAGCACTGGCAGCTGTGGATGGGGCTGTTCATCGTGCTGGTGGTGGTGGTCGCACCGCGCGGTCTGCTGGGTCTGTTCGAGCAGCTCGCCAGGCGCAAGGAGAATGACGTTGACTGAGGCGCTGCTATCGGCCAAGGGCCTGACCAAGCGCTTCGGCGGGCTCACCGCCGTCCATGAGGTTTCACTCGATCTGTGGCCTGGCCGTATCCACGCCGTGATCGGGCCCAACGGCGCCGGCAAGTCGACCCTGACCAATATCCTGTCCGGCGACCTGGCGCCCACGGCGGGTCAGGTGGTCCTGGGCGGCCAGGACGTGACCGGGTGGAAGCCGGAAAAGATTTCCCGGGCCGGCCTGGGGCGCAGTTACCAGAAGACCAACATCTTCCAGCCGTTTTCGGTATGGGAGAACGTGCGGTTGGCCGCCCAGTCGCGCACGCCGCATGCCGCCCGCTGGCTCAGCCTGGCGGCGCGATCCGGATCCGTCAACGAACAGGCCGCTCGAGCCCTGGAGCTGTCCGGGCTGGGGCCCCGCCGCGACGCCATCGCCGGCACCATCAGCCATGGCGAGCAGCGCCAGCTCGAAATCGCGATGACACTGGCAACGGGCCCGCGCGTCCTTCTGCTGGACGAGCCGCTGGCGGGCATGGGGACCGCCGAAGCGCAGCGCATGGTGCAGCTGCTGCGCAAGCTCAAGGACGGTTACGCCATCATGCTGGTCGAACACGACATGGACGCCGTGTTTGCCCTGGCGGACCAGCTCACGGTGCTGGTCAACGGGCAGGTGATCGCCAGCGGCACCCCGGCGCAAGTACGCGCCGACGCGGCCGTGCAATCGGCTTATCTGGGCGAGGAGCACTAGATGGAAATGCTGATCGACGCCAGGGCGCTGCACACCTATTACGGCGCCGGCCACATCCTGCGCGGGATCGATTTCAGGGTAGGCCCGGGCGAAACCATCGGCTTGATGGGCCGCAATGGCATGGGGAAAAGCACCTTGCTCAAGACACTGATGGGCCTGGTCAAGCCCCGGGCGGGCAGCGTCGCGGTCATGGGGCGGGACATGACGGGAAAGCCGCCCCACGAGATCGCCCGGAAGGGCGTGGCCTATGTGCCCGAGGGCCGCGGCATCTTCGGCAACCTGAGCGTGGTCGAGAACCTGAAGATGGCCGCGCGGCCGGGGTCACGCGGGCAGCGCGACTGGACCTACGATCGCGTGCTGGAAACCTTTCCCCGCCTGAAGGAACGCCTGGGCCATGGCGGCCAACAGCTTTCCGGGGGCGAACAGCAGATGCTGACCATCGGGCGCGCGCTCATGACCAATCCGGACGTGCTCATCCTCGACGAAGCGACCGAAGGATTGGCGCCGTTGATCGCACGCGAGATCTGGCGCATCTGCGCGCTCATTCGCGAAAGCGGCATTTCCAGCGTGATCGTCGACAAGAACTGGAAGCATGTCGCCCGGATCGCGGACCGCAATGTCATTCTCGTCAAAGGCGAAGTGGTCTTCTCGGGTACATCGGATGAGTTGAGGGCGCGGCCCCAACTGCTCGAGCAGTACTTGGGCGTTTAAAGCGGCCTGCTGCCGAGTCGTACCGAGCTTACACGGCCGTCGGTGCACGTTCAGCCCCCTTGTAGGCATGGGACTACGCAGCTTTGCCTGCGTCTCCTGCAATCGGCTGATACAAGACGACACAAAATCCGTCGCTAAGGTTCAGCACATGACCAGCACCTCTACCACAGCCGCTTCCAATGCCGGCCCGAACGCCCCCTCCGGCTCAGCCGTACATCACCATCGCCAGTTCGACGCGATGGGCGCGCACCGCACGCCCGCCGGCGCGAGCTTCACGGTTTGGGCGCCCAATGCGCGTTCGGTCGGCGTGGTCGGCTCGTTCAACGGCTGGAATGTCCAGGCCCTGGATCCGATGGCCGATGGCAGCGGCCGGTGGACCGGCACCCTGGTGGGCCCGAAGCACGGGGACTATTACAAGTACCGCATCGAGGGCGCGCACGGCGAGTGGGTCGACAAGGCCGATCCGTACGCCTTGCGCTGCGAACATCCGCCCGGCACGGCGTCCCAGATCTGGGACCTCGGCCATCACTGGGGCGACCGCGCGTGGATGGCGCGCCGCGGCCAGCAGCAGGCGCACCGGGCGCCGATGTCCATCTACGAAGTCCATCTCGGCTCGTGGCAGCGCGAAGAAGATGGGCGCTTCCTCAATTACCGCGACATCGCGCTGCGGCTGGCCTCGCATTGCGAGGCGCTGGGTTTCACGCATGTCGAGCTGATGCCGATCGCCGAACACCCGTTCTATGGGTCGTGGGGCTACCAGACAACCGGGTACTACGCGCCCAGCGCGCGCTACGGGACGCCGCAGGACCTGATGGTGCTGGTGGACACGCTGCACCAGCGCGGCATCGGCGTCATCCTGGACTGGGTGGGATCGCACTTCCCGTCCGATGCGCACGCCCTGGCCCGGTTCGACGGCACCGAGCTCTACGAGCACGCCGACCCGCGGCTGGGCTTTCATCCGCAATGGAACAGCCTGATCTTCAATTACAGCCGCTACGAAGTGCGCGACTTCCTCATCAGCAATGCGCTCTTCTGGCTGGAGAAATACCACTTCGACGGCATCCGGGTCGACGCGGTGGCGTCCATGCTCTACCTGGACTTCGCGCGCGAGCCGGGCCAATGGGTGCCGAACGTGCACGGCGGCAACCAGAATCTCGACGCCGTGCGCTTTCTCGAAGACCTCAACAGCGCCGTCTACGCCCAGTTCCCCGACGTACACATGATCGCCGAAGAGTCAACGGCTTGGCCCGGTGTCTCGCGGCCGGTACACCACGGCGGCCTGGGCTTCGGCATGAAATGGAACATGGGCTGGATGAACGACACGCTGCGCTATATGGCCCGGCCCCATTTCTTTCGCAAGTGGCACGGCGACGATATCCGCTTCTCGGCCGCTTACGCCTTCGACGAGAACTTCGTGCTGCCCCTGTCGCACGACGAGGTCGTGTACGGCAAGGGCAGCCTGCTCGAGAAGCAGCCGGGCGACGAGTGGCAGCGGTTCGCCGGATTGCGCACGCTCTACGGGCTGATGTGGACACACCCGGGAAAGAAACTGCTGTTCATGGGCGGTGAATTCGCCCAGCCGCAGGAATGGCACCACGAGCGTACCCTGGACTGGCACCTCTGGGCCCGGCCGATGCATTCCGGCATGGCCCGCTGGGTGGCCGATCTCAACAGCGCGTACCGCCGCATTCCGGCCCTGCACGTGCATGACTTCGAAAGCCGGGGTTTCGGCTGGCTCCCGCTGGACACGCACGACCCCACGTTGCTGGCGTTCGTGCGCCGGGCCGGGCCCGATGACGCGCTGGCGATCACGCTGTGCAACCTGACGCCCGCGCCGCGGCACGGTCTGCGCATTGGCGTTCCCCATGCCGGCGCCTGGCACGAGCTGCTCAACAGCGACGCCGGCTTTTACGGCGGCAGCGGCCTGGGCAATTTTGGCCGTGCCGAAGCCGTGGACGTACCGATGAACGGCCAGCCGGCCACCCTGGCAGTTACCTTGCCGCCGCTCGCGATGCTGCTTCTCACCGACCAGCCCTTCAACCTGTCGCCTGCCCCCACCGGAGAACAACATGCCCGCCCGTAACAACGTCCTGGCTTTCGTCATGGCCGGCGGTGAAGGCTCGCGCCTGCACCCCCTCACCGTCAACCGCTGCAAGCCGGCAGTACCTTTCAACGGCAAGCACCGCATCGTGGACTTCGTGCTGTCCAACCTCGTCAATTCCGAGATCTACTCGACTTACCTGCTGGTGCAGTACAAGTCGCAATCGCTGATCGAGCACGTGCGCCAGTCGTGGACGATGGCCCGTTTCATCCCGCAGCATTTCATCACCGTGGTGCCGCCGCAGATGAGGAACGGACCGGAGTGGTTCCAGGGAACGGCCGACGCGGTGTACCAGAACATCCACCTGATCGAAACCTTCAAGCCGGACATCGTGGCCGTGTTCGGCGCGGACCACATCTACCGCATGGATGTGCGCCAGATGATCAATTTCCACATCCAGAGCCGCGCCCATGCGAGCGTGGCCACGCTGCCGGTCCGGCTGAGCCAGTGCGACCAGTTCGGTATCGTCGGCATCGACGACAACCACCGCATCACGCAGTTCAAGGAAAAGCCGGCCACGTGCGAGCCCATGCCCGGCAGCAGGACCCACGCCCTGGCGTCGATGGGCAACTACATCTTCAACGCCGACGTCCTTTTGGCCGGGCTGCGCAAGATGCACGAGAGCGGCACCAGCGATTTCGGCAAGCACATCCTGCCCTCGATGGTGAAGTCGCACAAGCTGGTGGCCTACGACTTCGACACCAACAACATCCCCGGCACGGCGCCGTACGAGGAGCACGGCTACTGGCGCGACGTCGGCACGATCGATGCATACTTCGAGGCCCACTTCGACACCCTGGGCGCTGCGCCCAAATTCCGCATGACCAACAGCCTCTGGCCCATTTACGCGAGTCCCGACCAGGCCGAATCGGCCCAGATCGAAAACGGGGTGATCAATCGGTCCGTGGTGGGCTCCGGCAGCGTGGTCGACGGCGCCGAGCTGGACCACGCCATGCTGCGCCGTTCGGTGCTGGTCGAGCGCGGCGCGCGCCTGGAACATTGCATCGTGATGGAACGCACGCGCATCGGCCGGGGCGCCCAGGTGCGCCGCGCCATCATCGACCAGGACAATGACGTGCCCGCGCATGAGCGCATCGGCTTCAACCCGGAAGCAGACCGCAAGCGTTTCACCGTGACCGAAAGCGGCATCGTCGTCGTGCCCGCGGGATTCTTCCCGCCGCGCGACGGCCTGTCGTCCCGCCGCGCCATCAATGGCCTCGTGAGCGAGCCCGGCCAGCTGCCCCTGGAGGTGCGTGCATGACGGCGAAGGCCGTCGCCAGAACACCCGCCGCTCGCCGCAAGGCCCCGCCCGAATCCGCAGTGCAGGAGCGCTGCGAGCCCGGCCAGACATGGCCGCTGGGCGCCAGCCCTTCGGCGGATGGCGTCAACTTCGCGATCTACTCCAGCATTGCCGAGAAGGTGGAGCTTTGCCTTTTCGACGCCGCGGGGGCGCGCGAAGTGCGCCGCCTGGAGCTGATCCTCAGCCGCAGCGACGATATCTGGCACGGGTTTGTTCGAGGCCTCGGCGCAGGCGCCCGCTATGGATTGCGCGTCCATGGCTCGTACGACCCCGAGGCGGGGCTGCGCTGCAACCCGCACAAACTGTTGCTCGACCCCTATGCCCACGCGATCGACCGGCCATTGCACGGGGCGTCCTGGCAATATGCCTATACGCTGGGCTCGACCCAGCGCGACTTGAAGATGGACACCACCGACAACTCGGCCGAAGCGGCCAAATGCCTCGTGGTCGATCCGCACTTCGACTGGGGCGCCGACGCCCCGCCGCGCACGCCGCTCGAAAACAGCGTGTTCTACGAGGTTCATGTGCGCGGCTTCACCCGGCAGATGGACGAAGTCGCGCCTGACTTGCGCGGGACCTTCGCCGGGCTTGCTTCCCCGCCCGCCATTGCTCACCTGAAGCGCCTGGGCGTCACCGCCGTCGACTTGCTGCCCGTGCAGGCGTTCAACGACGAACGCCGGCTGGTCGACCTGGGCCTGTCCAACTACTGGGGCTACAACACCGTGGGCTTTTTCGCCCCCGAGCCGCGCTATTGCGCAGCGGGCGACCACAATGATTTCCGGCGCATGGTCAAGGCCCTGCACACCGCAGGTATCGAGGTCATCCTCGACGTGGTCTACAACCACACCTGCGAGGGCAACCACCTCGGGCCCACGCTTTCCTTCAAGGGCATCGACAACCCCGCCTACTACCGGCTTGCCGGCAACAAGCGCTACTGCGTCGATTTCACGGGCACGGGCAACACCATCGATGCGACCCACCCGGCAACGCTGCGCCTCATCATGGACAGCCTGCGCTACTGGGTGGAAGAGATGCATGTCGACGGCTTTCGCTTCGACCTGGCCTCGGCCATCAGCCGCAACGCCGCAGGCGCGTTCGAGCAGCGCTCGCCGTTCCTGAGCGTCATCGCCCAGGACCCGGTGCTGCGCCGCGTGAAGCTGATCGCCGAACCCTGGGACATCGGCGAAGGCGGCTACCAGGTCGGCGGTTTCCCGCGCGGCTGGTCGGAATGGAACGGGCGCTACCGCGATGCTGTGCGCGACTTCTGGCGCGGCACCGACGGGGCACTGCCCGAGTTCGTGGCGCGCCTGTGCGGGTCGGCCGACATCTACGGCCCCAGCCATCGGCGCCCGGCCGGCAGCATCAACGTGGTGACGGTGCACGACGGGTTCACGTTGCAGGATCTGGTGAGCTACAACGAGAAGCGCAACGAAGCCAACGCCGAGGAGAACCGCGACGGGGAAAGCCACAACCGCAGCTGGAACTGCGGCGTGGAGGGTCCGACCGACGACGCGGCGGTCGTTTCGCTGCGCGAGCGCCAGAAGCGCAACTTCCTCACCACCCTGTTCGTCTCGCGCGGCGTGCCCTTGCTGCTGGGCGGCGACGAGATGAGCCGGACCCAGGAGGGCAACAACAACGCGTACTGCCAGGACAGCCCGTTGAGCTGGTTCGACTGGAGCGAGGCCCGGCGCGCCGATCCGTTGATCGATTTCGTCGCGGCGCTGATCGCCCTGCGCCGCGAGCTTTCCGTGCTGCGCCTGAACGACTGGTTCACCGGCGCCGAGGATCCGCAGGGCCGCCGCGATATCGGCTGGTACAGCGTCTGGGGCCTGCCGATGACCCAGGAAGAATGGGACAACCCCACCGTCCGCTGCGTCGCGGCCATGCTCGACGGCAAGTTCGCCGGGGTGGGCACCCGCAGCGCCAGCGTCATGCTGCTTTTCAACGCATCCGGGGAAGAAGTTTCCTTTACCCTGCCCGATGCGGGCTCAGGCGAATGGACCTTGCGCATCGACACGGCCGATGGCCATTTTTCCCTCGAGACGGGCCCGCGCATCTCGCCCGCCGCGAAGTACGTATTGCAGGCTCACGCCATGGCGCTGCTGACCCAACCCAGCCAGGAAAATACCGATGCGATGCAGCCATGAGATGCCCTTTGGCGCTTTTCTGAACCCCAAAGGCGGGACCAGCTTCCGGCTCTGGGCGCCCGCCGCCAGGCAGGCGGAACTCGCTTTCTACAGTGCGCCCGCCGCCCCGCCCCGCCTGATTGCCGCCGAATGCGATGCGCAAGGATGGTGGGAGTGCCATGTACCCGAAGCCGGTGCGGGCACCCTCTATCACTGGCGTATCAACGAAGAATTGCTCGTCCCTGACCCGGCCTCGCGCCAGAACCCCCACGGCGTGCACCAGCCCAGCTGCGTGGTGGACCCGCTGCAATTCGAGTGGGACGACGACTGGACGGGCCGGCCGTGGGCGGAGGTCGTGCTGTACGAAATGCACGTGGGCGCCTACACGCCCGAAGGAACGTTCGCGGCCGCAGCCCGGCGCCTGGAAGACCTGGCCCGGCTGGGCATTACCGCGATCGAGGTGATGCCGGTGGCCGACTTCCCGGGCCGGTTCGGCTGGGGCTATGACGGCGTGCTGCCGTACGCGCCGCACTCCGCCTACGGCACCCCGGACGAATTCAAGCACTTCATCCAGCAAGCGCACCGGCTCGGCCTGATGGTCTTCCTCGACGTGGTCTACAACCACTTCGGCCCGGCCGGGAATTATCTCGGCCACTACGCGCCGCAGTTCTTTTCGGAGGCGCATTCCAGCCCATGGGGCGCGGCCATCAACTTCGATGGTGCCGCCAGCCGGGCGGTGCGCGACTTCTTCGTGCACAACGCCCTGTACTGGGTGAACGAGTACCGGATCGACGGGCTTCGGCTGGATGCCATCAATGTCATCGCGGACGGCAGCCGCCCCGACATCGTCGAGGAAATATCGTCGGCGGTTCGCAGCGCCACGCCGGGGCGCCACGTGCACCTGGTGGTCGAAAACGAAAACAACGAGTACGGCCGGCTCGCCGCAAACCCGCAGCCCGGCCGCTACGATGCCCAGTGGAACGACGACTTCCACCATGCGCTGCACGTGACCCTCACGGGCGAAACGCAACGCTACTACCACGACTACGGTCGCGAGCCGATGAACCTGCTGGCGCGCTGCCTCACCCATGGGATGCTGTTCGAGCCGTCGGAGCGCCTGCCGGGCGGTGCCCGGCGCGACTGCCGCGAGGCGCCGCCGCAGCCGCTGGGCACCATGGTGAACTACGCCAACAACCACGACCAGAGCGGCAACCGCGCCTTCGGCGAACGACTGGGGCAACTGGTGCCGCCGGGCGCGCGCGAGCTTGCCACCCTGCTGGCGCTGCTCACCCCGGCGACGCCGATGCTGTTCTTCGGCGAGGAGTTCGGCGCGGCCACGCCCTTCCTGTATTTCGCCGACTGGCAAGGCGAGCTGCGCGAGGCGGTGCGCGAAGGCCGCAAGCGCGAGTTCGGCCATGCCGGCGCGCAGTTGCCCGATCCGTGCGCCGCCGCCACCTTCGAGGCCAGCCGCCCGGATGACGGGCACCGGGACGGTGCGGACGGCAGGCGTTGGCTCGCGCTGGTTCGGGATGCGCTGGCCCTGCGCCGGGCACACATCTCACCACGCCAGCACCAGCTGTTGACCGGTGAACACTCCGCGCAGCGCGTGGCGGACACCGGCCTGCGCGTGTGCTGGCGCTACGGCGACGGCCACGTGCTCATGCTGGAATTGAACCTCGGCGCGCAGCCGCTGCGGACCGGAAGTACCGGCATCCGCCTGGCCGACAGGCAGGAGCTGTTGCGCCACGGCTGGCGGGAGGAAACCCCGGCCGACGTCTGGCCCGCCTGGGCTGCCCGCTGGACGCAAGGCCGCCACCCGGCATGAACGAAATCCCCGAGCACCTGACGCCCGGACTCGCCGATCTGGCCGAGCGCTGCGGTGTAGCGGTCCGCTACAGCAGCTTCTGGGGCGAGGAGAAGTCAGTTTCGCCGGCCTTGCTGCGCCGCGCCCTGTCCGCCATGGGCATCGACCCCGAGCCTGGCGCGGGCGCGCAGCCGACACCTCCGGCGGCGCTGCCGAACGTTCACGTCGTTCACCAGGGCGATGTCGCACACATCGAATGGGCGGCGCGCGGCGGCGGCGTCCTTCAGCCGCGCTGGCTGCTCGAACCCGAGGACGTCCCAAAGCCCGCGCAGCCGCGTCAGGGCACCGCGGCAACAGTCCATGGCAACCACGCCATCGATCTGCCGCCCGACCTCGAGCCGGGCTATTGGCGCCTGCGCCTGGAGAGCGACCCCGCCGCATACTGCCTGGTGATCGTCGCCCCGCAGCGCTGCTGGCTGGCACCCGCACTGCGCGAGGGCCAGCGGTGGTGGGGATGCACCATCCAGCTGTACGCTCTGCGCTCGCCGCGCAATTGGGGCATCGGCGACTTCGGCGACCTGCGCCCGCTGGTCGATACCGCCGCGCGGCAAGGCGCGTCCTTCATAGGCCTGAGCCCCCTGCACGCCTTGTTTGCGCATCGGCCCGAGGTCGCCAGCCCCTACAGCCCTTCCAGCCGCAACGCGCTCAACCCCCTCTACATCGACGTCCAGGCTGTCCTGGACGCTAGCGGCTGCGATCCGGCCCTGGCGCACGCGGATTCGGCGGCATTCCAGGAGCGGCTGCGCCAGCTGCGCGAAATGGAACTGGTGGACTACGCCGGCGTGGCTGCCGCCAAGGAAGAAGTGCTGGCGCTGCTGTGGCGGCATTTCGAGAGCCACGACCTCGGGCGCAACACCTCGCGCGGCACGCATTTCGAGAGCTTCATGGCCCAGCGGCAGGACACCCTGGGGCGCCATGCGCTGTTCGAAGCGCTGCAGGCCCACCTGTTTGCGGCCGACCCCAACGTCTGGGGATGGCCGGCCTGGCCTGCGGCATTCCAGGACCCGAACGGCGAGGGCGCCCGGGCGTTCGAGCGCGAGCACGCATCCGCCGTTCGGTTCAGGTTGTGGCTGCAATGGCTGGCCGAGCTGCAGCTGGAGTCGGTCCAGCGTTTCGCCCGCACCCGAGGTATGGGACTGGGCCTGTACTGCGACCTGGCTGTCGGTGCCAACGAAGGCGGCGCGGAAACCTGGGTCCAGCCGCAGCTGTACGCACTGGGCATGCATGTGGGCGCGCCGCCCGACCCGCTCAGCGCACTGGGGCAGGATTGGGGACTGCCCCCGCTCAACCCCGTGAGCCTGGAGGCGGCACGCTTCGCCCCCTTCATCGAGACGCTGCGCGCCAATATGCGGTATAGCGGCGCACTGCGGCTGGATCATGTCATGGGCCTCATGCGGCTGTTCTGGACCAGCGACCAGGGCGGCACGTATGTCCGCTACCCGCTCGAGGCGCTGCTGGGCATCCTGACGCTGGAGAGCCATCGCCACCGGTGCATGGTCATCGGCGAGGACCTGGGCAATGTCGCACCGCGGATGCGCGAGGCCATGGGCGAGCGCAGCCTGCTGTCTTACCGGCCCCTGCTGTTCGAGCGCTTGCCCGACGGCGCCTTTCGCCCGCCATCGCAATGGCAGCCTCAGGCGCTGGCGGTGGTCAGCACGCACGACCTGCCCACCTTGCGCGGCTTCTGGCAAGGCGAAGATCTCGAACTGGCCGCCCGCCTGCAGCTGTACCCCGACGAGGCGGCGCGAGAACAACAGGTCCTCGACCGCGCCCAGGACCGCGCCCGCCTGCTGCTGGCGCTCCAGCACGAGTCGCTGCTGCCGGAAGGGGCGACCGCCCAGCCGACCTCGGTGCCCGATGCCACCCCGGCGTTCGTGGATGCCGTCTACGCGTATCTGGCTCGCACCCCCTGCCTGCTGGTAGGGGTGCAGCTCGAAGACGTGACGGGCCAGCTGCTGCAGGTCAACGTGCCCGGCACCACCGAAGACAGGTTCCCCAACTGGCGGCGCAAGCTCGCGCTCTCTGTGGACGACCTGGCGAGCGACCCGCGTTTCACCTCGCTCGCCGCCGTGCTGCGCGCCGAGCGCAGCGGACCGGCCCCGGTGGATGAGGCGGCCCCGGCACTCGCCCCCCTGTCCAGCGCGAGCGTGCCCGTCGCGACCTACCGGGTCCAGTTCCACAAGGATTGCGATTTCGACCATGTCGCCGGCGCGGTGCCCTACCTTCACGCGCTGGGCATCAGCCATCTCTACAGCTCCCCCTATCTGCGGGCGCGCCCGGGCAGCACGCATGGCTATGACATCGTGGACCACAATGCGCTCAATCCCGAAGTCGGCGATGAAGCGGCGCACCGGCGGCTTTGCGATGCACTGCGCCGCCACGGCATGGGCCAGATATTGGACGTGGTGCCCAACCACATGGGCGTGCTGGAGGCCGACAACGCCTGGTGGCTCGACGTGCTGGAGCATGGGGCGGCGTCGGCCCACGCCGCCGCCTTTGACATCGAGTGGTCTCCCGCAGCGGCCGAGATGGCGGGCCGGGTGCTGCTTCCCGTCCTGGGCGACCAGTACGGCCGCGTGCTCGAAGCGGGCGCGATCCAGTTGAGCTTCGAGCCGGACGGCGGCGAGTTCTTCCTGCGCTATTACGGCCACCGCTTTCCCATCGATCCGTCGCACTATTGCGACATCTTCCGCGCACTGCCCGCCCCCGCCGCGGGCGGCGACGGCCAGGGCGATGACCAGGCGCAGGTCGCGTCGCTGCTCGATGCCTTTGCGCGCCTGCCGGGGCGGGGCACCCTCGCTGAAGCTTCGCGCCGGGCGCGCTGCCGCGACGCCGCCGTGTACAAGGGGAATCTGGCCCGACTCGTGCGCAAGCACGAATGGCTGGCGAACTGGCTCGAGGTGTGCCTCAAGCGCCTGAACGGAAACGCCGGCGACCCGGCCAGCTTTGACGACCTGGACCGCCTGATCGGCCGTCAGGCCTACCGGCTGGCCAACTGGCGAGTCGCCAGCGACGATGTCAACTACCGCCGCTTCTTCGACGTGAACACGCTCGCCGGCCTGAAGATGGAGCAACCCGGTGTCTTCGAGGCCACCCATCGACTGGTGCTGCGGTGGCTCCAGGCCGGCCGGCTGGTGGGCCTGCGCATCGACCATCCGGACGGCCTGAGCGACCCGCAGCAGTACTTCGAGCGCTTGCAGGCCCATTACGCCCGGCAATCCGAGGTCGCGGGCCATGCACCGCGCTCCCTGTTCCTGGTCGTCGAAAAGATCCTGGCCGAGCACGAAGCGCTGCCCGAAGGCTGGCCTGTTCACGGCGATACCGGCTACCGCTTCGGCAGCCTCGTCAACGGCCTGTTCGTCGACGGCAGCCGGGAGGAACTGGTCGACCGTCTCTATCACGGCTTCAGCGGCCAGGCGGAAAGCTTCGACGAGATCGCCTACCGCTGCAAGAAGATCATCATCTACACGGCGCTGTTCAGCGAGTTGCGCTGGTTGGCCGATGCGATCTACCAGATCACCCGGCTGAACCGCCGCACTCGCGATTTCACCCGCCCGCGTCTGCGGGTCGCCCTTGCCGAAGTGGCCGCGGCCTTCCCGGTGTACCGCACCTACCTTCGCGCCGGCGAGCCGCCCAGTGCGAGCGACCGGCAGCACATCGACTGGGCCGTGGCCGCGGCCAAGCGCCGTTTGGGCGGCGCGGAAGCCGCGGTGCTCGACCAGCTGCGCGACGTCCTCCTCGGCGAAGGCGAGGCAGCCGGGGCGCCGGCCGCACAGCGGTCGCGCTTCCTCGCCCGCTGGCAGCAGTTCACCGCGCCGGTGATGGCCAAGGGTGTCGAGGACACCGCCTTTTATCGTTACCTGCGCCTGGCCTCGCTCAACGAAGTGGGCAGCGACCCCCGGCGCTTCGGCACTTCGCCGGCGGCGTTCCACGCGGCCAACCAGTCGCGCGCGCGGTTCCGCCCGCATTCCATGCTCGCGACCTCCACCCACGACAGCAAGCGCGCCGAGGATCTTCGCGCAAGGATCAACGTGCTCTGCGAAGACCCGGCCTTGTGGGAGGAGAGCCTGCAGCGCTTCACCGGCCTGGGCGAGCGCTACCTGATCCAGACGGACGCGGGCCCGGCGCCCGGCCGCAACGACATCTGGCTCCTGTTCCAGACCTTGGCGGGCATGTGGCCGGCCAAGCCGCCCGGCGACAGGGAGCGTGACAGCTTGCGCCAGCGCGTGCAGGCCTACATGCGCAAGGCCGTGCGCGAGGCCAAGAAGCACACCAACTGGACATGCCCCGTTCCGGCGTACGAAGAAGCGCTTGCCCGCTACATCGACGCATTGCTTCGGCCCGGGCAACCCAACCCTTTCGTCGACGAGCTCGACAGGCTCACGGCGCGGCTCGCGCCGTTCGGATTTCGCAACAGCCTGGGCCAGCTGGCGCTCAAGCTCACCGTTCCCGGCGTGCCTGACATCTACCAGGGCTGCGAGCAGTGGAACTTCAGCCTGGTGGACCCGGACAATCGCCGGCCGGTGGACTTCGGCGCCATGGCTTCGCAGCTGGAGGCGGTCGCGGCGCTGTGTGCCGGCGGCCCGCCGTCCGGCACGCAATGGGCGCACCTGCATGCCGGCATCGCCGACGGGCGCCTGAAGCAGCTGGTGACATGGCGGCTGCTGCAGTTGCGGCGCGCCTGGCCCGAGCTGTTCCGCGACGGCGCTTACCAGCCCCTGCCCGTCGCCGGGCCGGCTGCGGAGCATGCCGTCGCCTACGCACGCCATCGGGGGGGCCAGGCGGTGCTGGTCGTTGTGGCGCGCCTGGCCTACACGCTCTGCGGCGGCGACGATGCACGATGGGCCCCCGGCTTGTGGCAGGGAAACGGCGTGAGCATGGTGGGCGACCAGCCGATCCTGAACCGCCGACAGGGCTGGCGCAACTGGATGACCGGCCGCGAGGTGCAGGCTGCGCAAGACGCCGAGCTGGACCTGACGAACGTATTTGCCACTGCCTGCGGCCTGCCCTTCGCCGTGCTGGTACCCGCAGAAGGAGGCCCCCACCCATGAAGATTCTGTTCGTCACGCCGGAGTGCGCGCCCTACGTCAAGACCGGCGGGCTGGGCGACGTCAGCGGCGCATTGCCTGCCACGCTGGCGGCGCAGGGCCACGAGGTCCGTGTGCTCATGCCGGCCTACAGCGGGATGCAGGTGAGCGGCGGCGCGGGCATCGCCGTGGAGATCCCCGCCCACGGCCAATGGCCCCGCGCGCAACTGTTGCAGGTGGAAGCCGGCAACGGTGTCACCCTGCTGCTGCTCTCCTGTCCCGAACTCTACGACCGCGCGGGTGGCCCTTATGTGGACGCCACGGGGCGCGATCATCACGACACCGCGCGGCGCTTCGGCTTTCTCTGCCGCATCGGCGCCGCGCTGGGCACCAGCGCGAGCCCATGCCCTCGATGGCGGGCGGATGTGGTACACGCCAACGACTGGCCCTGCGGCCTGGCGCCGCTGTACCTGGCGCAGGCCCGGTCTCCGGCGCCGCACGAGCCGGCCGCAGCCAGCGTGATGACCATCCACAACCTGGCTTTCCAGGGCGTCTTTCCCATGGACACCGCCGACCTGGTCGGCATTCCCGGCCACTGGCGGGGCATCGAAGGCGTGGAGTTCTGGGGCCAGCTGTCCATGCTCAAGGCCGGCCTGCAGTTCGCCGACGCCATCACCACCGTGAGCCCGACCTACGCGAGGGAGATCCAGACCGACGCTTTTGGTGTCGGCCTGCAGGGCGTGTTGCGGACCAAGGCCGATCGCTTGACGGGCATCCTCAACGGGATCGACACCCAGTTGTGGAATCCCGCAACGGATCAGCTCATTCCCCACCGCTACAGCGCAGCCGATCTCGCAGGCAAGGCGTTGAACAAGGCGGCGCTGCAGCAACGCTGCGGGCTTTCGGTGGACCCGAGGGCGATGCTCTTTGGGCTCGTCAGCCGCCTGACTTCACAGAAAGGAATAGACCTGGTGCTGGGCGTACTGGATGCAACGCTGGCTAGCGGCGGGCAGCTGGTGGTGCTGGGCCAGGGTGAGCCTGCGCTGCAGGACGCGCTGCTCGCGGCGGCGCATGTCCATCCGGCTGCCGTTTCGCTCACCTTGGGCTTCGACGAAGCGCTGGCCCACCAGATCGAGGCCGGGGCCGACTGCTTCCTGATGCCCTCGCGCTTCGAGCCTTGCGGGCTGAACCAGATGTACAGCCAGGCCTACGGCACGCCGCCGATCGTCACGGCCACAGGCGGGCTGGCCGACTCCGTCGTGGACGCCACAACTCAGCCGGGGACCGGCACCGGCTTCGTGATGCGCTCACAGAATACGGCGGGACTCGAGCAGGCTGTAGGCCGCGCGATGACTGCCTGGCGCGATCCGCCGGCGTGGCGGCAACTCCAGCGAAACGGCATGGGCCGCTCGTTCGCCTGGACCGAAAGCGCGGCACGCTACCTCGAGGTCTACCAGCGCGCCATCGATTCTGCGCAGGGCTAGCTGGGGCAGCCGAGCCCTTCACCCGCGCGCCAAGCGGTAGAACGGCTCAGCGTCCGATGGCTGAGCGCCGCTCCAGCCGCGCGTTGGGTCATAGGACGCGTTCAGCAGCGTGACCGGTTGCTGGGCCGTGGACGGCAATGCCGCCAGGGTCAAGGCACCCGCCAGGGCAGATGCCAGCGGAATCTTGATAAAGTCGCGGCGCAGGTTCATAAGTTTCTTTGGGGCTTCCTGAACATCGACAGGCCGATTCTGTAAGTCCCGCTTCGAAACTGGAACGACTTAGTTTTCACTTGTTTATTCGAACAAGCTTATTGCCAAACCATCCCAAGAGGCGTCTCCATGGCCCGTACCGTCCAATGCATCAAGCTCGGCAAAGAAGCCGAAGGGCTCGATTTCCCTCCCTATCCGGGTGAGCTCGGCAAGCGCATCTATGCGAGCGTGAGCAAGGAGGCCTGGGCCGCCTGGCTCAAGCAGCAGACCATGCTGGTCAATGAAAACCGCCTCAACCTGGCAGATGCGCGCGCCCGCCAATACCTGGCCCGGCAGATGGAGAACCATTTCTTCGGCTCCGGCGCCGATGTGGCCCAGGGCTATGTGCCACCCAGCGAATGAATGCTCGCGGGCTTGAACAAGCCCGCCATCTCTTCCTGGGCGGGTGCGGCTTGCCCGGCGCCTGGGCGGGCCAGCCGCAGTGGCGCATCCTCGAAACCGGCTTCGGGGCCGGGCTGAACTTCCTGGCGGCTTGGCTAGCCTGGAAGCAGGATTCCCAGCGCCCTCGCCTGCTGCACTACGTCGCTATCGATGCCGCGCCGGTGACGGCTGAAGACCTGCTGCGCAGCACCCCGGCCTGTCCGGAACTCGTGTCCCTCACCCGGGAATTGGCCACGCAATGGTCCGCGCTGCTGCCAGGCGTCCATCGCCTGGTGTTCGAGGAAGGGCACGTTCTGCTCACGCTGCATGTGCGGGATGTGCGACATGCGCTTCGCAAGGAACCCTTCACTGCCGATTCCGTGTTTCTCGCAGCGCAGGCATGGGACCTGCACACGCTCAAGGCCCTGGCCCGGCACTGCAGGCGCGGAACGGGCATTGCCGGCGAATCGCTCGCGGGCGACATGCGCGGGCACCTCGTCCAGTGCGGTTTTTCCCTCCGGCGGGCAGGGGGCTTCTTTTCGCCGGCCTGGGAGCCCAAGGCCCGTCGCACGGAAAGTGCCGTCACGCCAGGCCATTGCGCGGTGATCGGCTCCGGGCTGGCGGGCGCTTCGGTAGCCGCAAGCCTGGCGCGGCGCGGCTGGCGAGTGACCGTACTTGACGCAGCGGACACGCCGGCCGCAGCCGCTTCCGGCCTGCCGGCCGGGCTGCTGGCCCCGAACCACTCGCCGGACGACAACCTGCTCTCCCGGCTTTCGCGTTGCGGGGTGCGCCTGACGCTGCAGCAGGCCAAGGCCTTGCTGCACGAAGGCGATTGGCAGCTCAGCGGGGCCATGGAAAAGCGCGACGGATTCGATCTCTGGCATGAGCAGGCCGCGTGGATCAAGCCCGCGACGCTGGTCCGAGCCTGGCTGGCACGGCCCGGCATTGAGTGGCGCGGGTCCACTCGCGTCGGCCGTCTTGAAAGACTCGAAGAAGGCTGGCAGCTGTGGGATGCGCAAGGCCAGCGCATCACAAGCGCGCGGCTGGTTGTCGTGGCGGCAGCACATGCGTCCAGCGCGTTGCTGGACGACGGCATTGCGCTAAGCCCGGTGCGGGGCCAGGTCTCGTGGGCGCTCCACGATGCCGCGCTGGAGCTGCCGGCCTTTCCCCTCAAGGGCAACGGCCACTTCATCCCTGCGGTTCCCTTGCAAGGTCGCCCCGTGTGGCTCACCGGCTCGACTTATGACCGCGACGACACCGGCCTTGAATCGCGTGCGGCGGACCACTCTGCAAACCTTGCGCGTTTGGCCGCCTTGGCGCCCGAGATCGCCCGGCAGCTGGCGCCGCAGTTCGCGGCGGGCGCAGTCCACGCCTGGACCGGTGTGCGCTGCGCCACCACGGACCGGCGGCCGCTGCTCGCGGAGCTGGCTCGCGGCCTTTGGGTCAGCACCGCGATGGGCTCGCGCGGCCTGACCTTCGCGCCACTGTGCGCCGAGTTGCTGGCGGCACGGCTGCATGGCGAGCCGCTGCCGCTGGAACACAAGCTGGCCCAGGCCCTGGACGCCAGAAAGCGTCGATCTGCCGAGCTTGTTAGCATTGGCTGATGAGCTCCTCCCTGCCGACCCTCAGCGTTGCCGTGCTCGGGTCCGGATTCGCCGGCCTCGCCACCGCTTGCATGCTTGCGCGCTGCGGCCACCGGGTCACCGTTTACGAGAAGTTCGACAAGCCCGAATCGCTCGGCGCCGGCATCCTGATCCAGCCAAGCGGCCTCGCGGCGATGCGGGCGCTTGGCATTCATGACGAGATCATTGCGCATGGCGCCAAGGTGGATCATCTGCTGGGTGTCACCGCCCGGCAGCGCCCCGTCGTCAATGTCCGCTACCAGCGCTGGCAGCCCGGCTCCTTCGGGCTGGGGTTGCACCGGGGAGTACTGTTCGACGCGCTATGGCGCCGGGCGCAGGCTTGCGGCGTCGAGGTGATTACCGGCCATGAGGTGCGCGACCTGTCGGCGTTGCAAGCCGACCACGACCTGGTGGTCATTGCGGATGGCAGCCGTTCCTCATTGCGCGGCCAGACCGGCCTGGCCTGCAGCGATCGCCTCTACCCCTGGGGCGCGGTGTGGGCCGTGCTGCGCGATCCGCAGCAGCAGTACGGTTCAACGCTGTGGCAGTGGTACCGCGGGGCCCGTCAGATGCTCGGCATCATGCCCACTGGGCTCGCACCCGGTGGCCAGGGGCCGGTGGTCAGCCTGTTCTGGAGCCTGAGAGCCGACCAATACCGCATCTGGCGTGATACCGGGCTGGAAGCCTTCAAGCACCAGGTGCTGGCCCTGCACCCTGGCTGCGGCGACCTGCTGGAGCAGATCAACTCGCTGGAAGACCTCACCTGGGCCCGCTATCACGATGTGGTGATGCCGGCGTATCACACCGACCGCTGCGTGGTGGTGGGAGATGCCGCCCATGCCACCAGCCCGCAGTTGGGCCAGGGAACCAACCTGGCCCTGCTGGATGCGGTGGTGCTGTGCGATTGCCTGAACGAGGGCCTGCCGGTGGCGCAGGCGTTGGAGCGCTACACGCAGCTGCGGCGCGGGCACCTGCATTTCTATGGCCAGGCCAGCCGCTGGCTGACCCCGCTGTTCCAGTCCGACCTGTGGCTGCTGCCCTGGTTGCGCGACCTGTTCATGAATGTCGGCTCCAGACTGCCGGTGATGGGTTCTCTGACGCGGCAAACCCTGGTCGGCGTGCGCCAGGGGTGGCTCTCCCGCGAGCCACTTGAACTGGCGAAACTGCAGGCGCAGGAAGCCTGAGCGTTGCTACACTTTATGTAGCAGATCCTGCAGCTTGCCCGGATGGGGCGGCTTGTCGAAAAAGCCCTTGGCGCCCGCCACCCAGCCGCGGGCCCGATCGCCCACGGAAGCGCGCGCCTTGGTCACGATCACGTGCTCGATCGCCGGCCTGGACTCGGTCAATTCCTTGAGGAAGGCCCAGCCGTCCACATCCGGCAGCGCGAAGTCGATCAGCGCGACGGCGTAACAATGGGCTCGGGCCAGCTCCAGTGCCTGGGCCCCGGTTTCCGCTTCATCGGCCTGGGTCAGCTCGGCCAGGGCCAGCTTGGCGCGCAAGTAGAGCCGCTCGTCGCGGTCGGCGCTGGCGATCAAGGCGCGCTTGGCGGGTGCATCGTTCGGTGGCCGCGTGTCCACGGCATCCTCGTCAAACCCCAGGTCGAAGTCGACCGGCTCCGGCGGGGCGAACGAGTCGTCCATGGACTTGACCACGTCCAGCCATGACATGGCCGCTGGAAAGTCTGCCAGGCGCGGGCCGGCGCCACGGCACCCACCCAGATGAGCTTCAGGAGCGGGTTCCTCGGGGACTCGAGTTCCAGCCCGGCCTCGTAGCTTTGCCCGTCAATCAAGGCCAGCTTGGGCGGCTTGGGCGCGCCGGCGTCCCACAATGAATAGACCGTGCCCCGCTGCTCGGAGAGCCGGAACATCGTGTTGAGGGCATGGCGCTCCACATCCGTGAACCCCGTGACCTTGACGAAGACCCGCTGAGCCATTGAATAGACGTGTTGACGTTGGTAGTACGCCGCGAATTATGGGGCATGGGATTGCGCCCCGAAAACGGCCTTATCCGGCATCGGCCTCTAGTACCGCGCAAAGCCGCGCCAGTACTCGCGCATAAGCTTATCCGCATAAGGCGCGAACGAAAAAATAGTTTGCCTCCATATGCGCTTCTCTTAAAGTCGCGGCCATGCACGATTTCGCCTTTGTCTTCGCCGGGTTCGTCGTCGGCCTGGTGGTGGGCCTGACGGGCGTCGGCGGCGGCTCCCTGATGACCCCGTTGCTGATCTTCGGCTTCGGCGTCAAGCCCTACCTGGCCATCGGCACCGACCTGCTCTTCGCGGCGGCCACCAAATTCGGCGGCTCGCTCGGGCTTGCCCGCTCCCGTTCGATCGATTGGCCCGTGGTGGGCCTGCTGTCGGCCGGCAGCATCCCGGCTGCTTTGGTGACTATCTTCGTCCTGCATCGCGTCGGCCCAGCCAACCCCGCGGTGCAAGCAGTGATGACCACGACCTTGGGCGCAGCCCTGCTGCTCACGGCCGCAGCCACCTTGTACAAGGCGATCAAGGGAAAGAACACGCCCCGCCACCTGGGGCCTGCCGAGCTCGCCCAGGCCACACGGCCGCGCCATTGGAGCCAGCCGGTGCTGTTCGGCGCGGCGATCGGCGCGCTGGTCTCCCTGACCTCGGTGGGGGCCGGCGCCATCGGGGTCACGGTCCTCATGCTGCTGTATCCCGCGCTGCCGTTGCCGCGCATCATTGCCGCCGACATTGCCTATGCGGTTCCGTTGACGCTGGTGGCCGGGTTGGGCCATGCCTCCATCGGCTCGGTCGACTGGACGCTGCTGGGCACCCTGCTGGTGGGCTCGCTGCCCGGCATCTGGCTGGGTTCGCGCCTGGTGCGTCATGCCCCCGACCGCCTGATCCGTTCGCTGTTGTCCGTGCTGCTGGCCTACGCCGGCGCCAGATTGATCACCCTGTAGAGCCAAGAAACATGTACCAGTACACAGAATTCGACAAGCAGTTCGTCAAGAACCGGGCCGCGCAGTACCGCGACCAACTGGAGCGCAATCTCGCCGGCAAGCTGAGCGACGATGAGTTCCGCCCGCTGCGGCTGCAAAACGGCTGGTACGTCCAGCGCTACGCACCCATGCTGCGCATCGCCGTGCCCTACGGCGAGATTTCCAGCGCCCAGCTGCGGGTGCTGGCCACGATCGCCCGCGAATACGACCAGCCGACCGCCGAAATCTTCAAGGACGCGCAGGAAAAGCAGGATATTCTGGGCCCCGTGGCCCTGCCCCCCAGCTACGGTGGCGGCTCGGTGCGTTCGCATTTGAAGGTGGGTTACGGCCACTTCACCACCCGCCAGAACGTGCAGTTCAACTGGATCCCGCTGGTCAAGAGCGCCGACGTCATGGAGCTGCTGGCCAGCGTCAACATGCATGGCATCCAGACCAGCGGCAACTGCATTCGCAACATCACCAGCGACGAGCGCGCCGGCATCGCCGTGGACGAGATCGCCGATCCGCGCCCCTTCTGCGAAATCATGCGCCAGTGGAGCACGCTGCATCCCGAGTTCGCGTTCCTGCCGCGCAAGTTCAAGATCGCCGTTTCCGGCGCCGCCGAAGACCGCGCCGCCACCTTCTGGCATGACGTGGGCCTGCACCTGGTCAGAAGCGAGGCCGGCGATGCAACACAAGGTGTCGCCCCTGGCGACGTAGGCTTTCGCGTGCTGGTCGGCGGCGGCATGGGCCGCACCCCGGTCATCGCCACGGTGATCCGCGAATTCCTGCCCTGGGCCGAGATCCTCAACTACCTCGAAGCCGTTGTGCGCGTGTACAACCGCTGGGGCCGCCGCGACAACATGTACAAGGCGCGCATCAAGATCCTGGTGAAGGCCGAAGGCCAGCGATATATCGACGAGGTGGAAGCCGAATACAGGCAGATCATCGAAGTGGACGGCGCACCGCACACCATCACCCAGGCCGAACTGGACCGCGTTGCCGCCTCGTTCGTGCCGCCCGCGCTCCACCGCGCCCGGGCAGGCGCCGAAGCCAAGGTGCACGAGATCGTTCGCGCCGGCGCCGAGGCCGATCCGGAATACGACCGCTGGCTGCAGCAGAACGTGGCCGGGCACAAGGACGCCGAATTGCGCGCCGTGACCTTGTCGTTCAAGCGCCTGGGCCAGGCCCCCGGCGACGCCACCGGCGCCCAGCTGGACGTCGCCGCCGAGCTGGCAGACTGCTTCTCGGCCGGCGAAGCGCGCGTCACGCACGACCAGAACCTGCTCTTGCCCTGGGTGCACCAGGACGACCTGCCCGAGCTGTGGCATGCGGCCCGCAAGTCCGGCCTGGCCAAGGCCAACATCCGCCTGCTCACCGACATGATCGCCTGCCCCGGCGGCGACTTCTGCTCGCTGGCGAACGCCCGCTCGTTGCCCATCGCCGAAGCCATCACACAGCGCTACCAGGACCTGGACGAGCTGCACGACATCGGCGAGATCGACCTGCACATCTCCGGCTGCATAAACTCCTGCGGCCACCATCACAGCGGCCACATCGGCATCCTGGGCGTCGACAAGGACGGCAAGGAGTGGTACCAGGTGACGCTCGGCGGCTCCGATGGCTCCACGCTGTCCGGCGCGCCCGCGGCCGGCAAGGTGGTGGGCCCTTCGTTCTCCGCGGCCGAAGTGCCGGAGGTGATCGAAGCGGTGCTCGACACGTATCGCCGGCAACGTCAGGCGCTAGACGGCAAGGCCGAAACCTTCATCGCCACGCTCAAGCGCGTCGGCCTCGAACCCTTCAAGACCGCGGCGAATGCCGCGCGCTTCGCTGAAAAGCAGGCGGCGTAATGAACATGAATCTGCAACTCATCGCAGCGCACGACTACCTGGCCGAAGGCGCGGGCGTGCTCGCCCTGGCCAACGACGCCGATCCGCGCGAAATTTCGCTGGCCGGCGTGAAGCGCATCGATCTGCATTTTCCCAAATTCGCCGACGGCCGGGCATTCAGCCAGGCCTTCCTGCTGCGCCGCCGCCTGGGCTTCACCGGTGACATCCGCGCCACTGGCGAAGTGCTGATCGACCAGCTGGTTCAAATGGAGCGCACGGGTTTCTCCAGCGCGGTGCTGCGTGCCGACCAGGACCTGGCCGCGGCCCGGCACCAGTTCGAGCGCTATGCCGCCTTCTACCAGGGCGACGCCGTGAACGTCCATCCGTTTTTCAAGAGGGCGGCATGAGCGCCGCCGGGCCGTCCCAAGGCGCGAAGGCCCCCTCGGGGGGCAGCGCAGTACACGAAGTGACAAGCGTGGGGGCCACATATCTCGCCGCTGGGCCGTCCCAAGGCGCGAGAGCCCCCTCGGGGGGCAGCGCAGTACACGAAGTGACAAGCGTGGGGGCTCGTTCCAGTGCCATCGACCTGCACGCACGCGCGTCGGCGGCTTTCGAGGCCAAGCTGGCGGAATCCCAAGAGCTGCTGCGAGGCGCCTTCGCCGACTTCTCGCCCATCACCCAGGCCTCCAGCCTCGGTGCCGAGGACGTGGTCATCACGCACCTGATCAACAGCCTGCAACTGGACATCCCCATCTTCGTCCTGGAGACAGGCATGCTGCACCATCAGACACTGGATCTGCTGGAGCGCACCCGCGCGACCTCTCGCGCGCCGGTCAACGTGTACCGGCCGGTGAACGAAGCGGTGATCGAGTTCGTCGCCCGTGAAGGCAATGAGCCGATGTACAGGAGCATCGAGCTGCGCAAGGCCTGCTGCCATATCCGCAAGGTCGAGCCGCTCGAGCGAGCGCTGGCCGGCAAGCGTGCCTGGATCACGGGCCTGCGCCGCGAGCAGTCGAATGCTCGCGCCGAAGTGCCGCTTGTAGACACCAGCGACGAGGCCAAAGCATCGGCAATCGGCGGGCAAGCCGCCGCGGGCCGCATCAAGTTCAACCCCCTGGCCAACTGGACCTGGGGCGACGTCTGGCACTACATCAGCGTCAACAAGGTCGAATACAACCCGCTGCACGACGATTTCTATCCCAGCATCGGCTGCGCGCCCTGCACCCGCGCCATCAGCCTGGGCGAGGATTTCCGCGCTGGCCGCTGGTGGTGGGAAGACGAGGCCGCCAAGGAATGCGGCCTGCACGTGAAAAAAGACGAAACCAAGGAAGAGGCCTCCGCATGAGACGCTGGGACGCTTTCGAGTCGAATATCGCAATGCGAAGCATGGAGATTTCCGAATGAACGCCCGCGCCGAACCCCAATTGCTCGGCCAGCTGAGCAACAAGCACCTGGACGCGCTGGAAGAAGAAACCATCTTCATCCTGCGCGAAGTCGCCGCCACCTTCGAGCGGCCCACCCTGCTGTTTTCCGGCGGTAAGGATTCGCTGGTCTTACTCAAGTGCGCGGAAAAAGCCTTTGGCGCAGGCCGCATCCCCTACCCGCTGCTGATGATCGACACCGGCCACAACTTCCCGGAAGTCACCGACTTCCGGGACTTTCGTGCCAGGGAACTGGGCGCCGAGCTGATCGTGCGCAACGTCGAAGATTCGATGAAGCGCGGCACCGTGCGCCTGGCCCATCCCGGCGAGTCGCGCAACGTGCACCAGTCCGTGACGCTGCTGGAAGCGATCGAGGAATTCCGCTTCGACGCCCTGATCGGCGGCGCCCGCCGGGACGAAGAGAAGGCCCGCGCCAAGGAACGCATCTTCTCGCACCGCGACAGCTTCGGCCAGTGGCAGCCCAAGGCCCAGCGGCCCGAGCTGTGGACCCTGTTCAACACCCGCCTGGCGCCAGGCGAGCACTTCCGCGTGTTCCCCATCTCCAACTGGACCGAGCTGGATGTGTGGCAATACATAGAGCGCGAGAGCATCGCGCTGCCATCGATCTATTACGCGCACCAGCGCCGGGTGATCGAACGCAAGGGCCTGCTGGTCCCGGTGACCGAGCTGACGCCTCCGCAGGGCGGCGAGGAAGTCGTGACGCGTACCGTGCGCTTTCGCACCGTAGGCGACATCACCTGCACCTGCCCCGTGGACAGCCCCGCGGCCAACGCCGCGGAAGTCGTGGTGGAAACGCTCACCGTGGAAGTCAGCGAGCGCGGCGCCACCCGCATGGACGACAAGACTTCGGAAGCCTCGATGGAAAAGCGCAAGAAGGACGGGTATTTCTGATGAGCGCCACTGAAACCGCCTCGGCCACCGCGGCCGAACACGACCACGTGTCCGCACTGAAATTCATCACCTGCGGCAGCGTGGACGACGGCAAGAGCACGCTGATCGGCCGCCTGCTGGTGGACAGCAAGGCCGTGCTGCAGGACCAGCTGGCAGGCGTGCAGCGCTCGGGCGAAACCGACCTGGCGCTGCTCACCGACGGCCTGTCGGCCGAGCGCGAGCAGGGCATCACCATCGACGTGGCCTACCGCTACTTCGCCACACCCGGGCGCAAATTCATCATCGGCGATGCGCCGGGCCACGAGCAGTACACGCGCAACATGGTCACCGCCGCTTCGAGCGCCGACGCCGCCGTGGTGCTGGTCGATGCGACCAAGCTGCAGTGGCAGAACCCTCAGCTCGAACTGCTGCCGCAGACTCGCCGCCATTCGCTGCTGGTGAACCTGCTGCGCGTGCCGTCCATCGTGTTCGCCGTCAACAAGCTCGACGCCGTGGAAGACCCCACGCTCGCCTTCAACAACATCGGCGCGGCGCTGGGTGCCTTCACCACGGCCGCCGGCATCGCGGTGCGCGCGATCGTTCCGATCTCCGCGCTGAAGGGGCACAACGTGGTCGAGGCCGAGCCGGGTTGGTGCGGCTACCAGGGCCCCTCGCTGCTCCAGCTGCTCGAGCAGCTGGAAGTGACCGGCGCCGAAACCGGCGAATCGTTCGCCTTCCCGGTCCAGTGGGTCGAGAAATTCTCTTCATCTTCCGAGACGAGCCATGGCCGCCGAATCTTCTGGGGCCGCGTCGCCACGGGCGAGGTGGCAGCCGGGCAGCAGGTCACGGTGCTTCCCAGCGGCCAGACCGCCACGGTGGCGCAAGTGCTGGACCACGTCCGCCGGCCCGGCGCCGTCGCGGCGGGGCACAGCGCCGGCATCGTCCTCGACCGCGAAGTCGACGTCTCGCGCGGCGACTGGTTGCTGGGGCCGGGTGCGCCTGAGCCAACGCGCGCGATCTCGGCAACTGTGGCCTGGATGGACGACGAGCCGCTGGTAGCCGGGCGCGTTTATTGGGCACTGCATGGCCACCGCTGGGTCAAGGCCAAGGTCAAGCGCATCGTGCACAAGCTGGACATCAACACCCTGGCCGAGGCCGACGCCGACCATCTGGAGCCCAACTCCATCGGCCACGTCGATCTGGCGCTGCACGAACCGCTCGCCACCCTGCCCTACCAGCGCTCTCGCATCCTCGGCTCGCTGGTGCTGGTGGACACCGCCAGCCACAAGACCTCAGGGGCCGTGCTGGTTAGATGACAGCGCGATTGGCAAAAGCCAATAAAATCAACGCTTTCCCCGCACCCACCAAGAACATGACACACGTCGTCACCGAATCCTGTATCCGCTGCAAATACACCGACTGCGTGGACGTCTGCCCCGTGGACTGCTTCCGCGAAGGGCCGAACATGCTGGTGATCGACCCTGACGAGTGCATTGATTGCGCCGTTTGCATCCCGGAATGCCCGGTCAACGCCATCTATGCCGAGGAGGATGTGCCGGCTGACCAGATCTCGTTTATCAAGATCAACGTCGAGCTGTCGCGGGAGGCAGGCTGGAAGAGCATCACCAAGCGCAAGCCCGCGCCCGAAGACGCCGATGAATGGAAGGACAAGTCCGGCAAGCTCGCCGAACTCGTCCGCTAGGGAAAATGGAACCACTACTCGACCGGGAAGTGATCAGGGCCGCAGACCTCCACGGCGGCCCGATCGAAACCGATGCGGTCATTGTCGGCGCCGGACCCGTGGGCCTGTTCCAGGTGTTCGAACTGGGCCTGCTCGAAATCAAAGCCCATGTGATCGATTCGCTCGCCTATCCGGGCGGGCAATGCGTGGAGCTGTATCCCGACAAGCCGATCTACGATATTCCGGCCATTCCGGTCTGCACCGGCCAGGAACTCACCGACAACCTGCTCAAGCAGATCGCGCCCTTCGGTGCGACTTTTCACTTCGGCCAGGAAGTCACCACGGTGCAAAAGCAGGCCGATGGCCGCTTTTTCGTCGAGACTTCCAAGGGCACATGCTTTCTGACCAAGACGCTCTTCATCGCCGCGGGCGTCGGCGCGTTCCAGCCGCGGCCGCTCAGAGTGGACGGCCTGGACAAGTTCGAGGGAACGCAGTTGCACTACCGGGTGAAGAATCCGGCTGATTTCGCGGGCAAGCAACTGGTCATCGTCGGTGGGGGCGACTCCGCCCTGGATTGGTCGCTGTATTTCGCGCAGCCAGGCGCCAGCAAGGCCGAGCGCGTGACCCTGATCCATCGCCGTGACGGATTCAAGGCCGCGCCCGCGTCGATCGCCAGGATGCGGGAGTTGCGCGATGCCTTGCAGATGCAATTCATCGTCGGGCAAGTCACTGGCCATGAGGAAAACGAAGGCCGCCTGAGCGGCATCAAGGTGACGGACATCGACGCCGTGACCCGGGTCGTCCCGCTGGATATGCTGCTGGTGTTCTTCGGCCTGTCGCCCAAGCTCGGTCCGATCGCCGATTGGGGCCTGGACATCGAGCGCAAGCAGCTCAAGGTGGACACCGAGAAGTTCGAAACGAACACGCCGGGGATCTTCGCCGTGGGCGATATCAATACCTATCCGGGCAAGAAGAAGCTGATCCTCTCGGGCTTTCACGAGTGCGCCCTCGCTGCATTTGCCGCGGCGTCTTTCATCTTCCCGGACAAGAAGATCCACCTGCAATACACCACCACCAGCCCGAAGCTGCACAAAGTATTGGGCGTCGAGTCCCCCGTCTTCGATTAAAATTCCGTCCGCGCCGGCAACGGCGCAAATCGCTAGGGGTGTTGCCGCGCAAGCGGCGACTGAGAAAGTCCCTTTGAACCTGATTGAGGTAATCCTCGCGCAGGGAAGCAAGTCTCCAGCTGCTCCGGGGCCACCCGGGTTCATGCCGCGGAAGCAAGCCGACCTGCCACCTACGTTGAAGGAACGTCGTGGCACATCACAAGTCTTTATGTCCGGGGAAGCTCTCCCCACTCGCCGGCGCCATTGCCGGCGCTGTCCTGCTGGCAACCGGCGCCTGGGCGCAGGAGGCCACGCTCAAACCCGTCACGGTCACCGAACGCACGGCGGCCCCGCAAGCCGACATTACCGGTTTCGGTGATGTCCCGCTGGCCGAGTTGCCCCTGTCCGCCACGGTGATCGACCGGCGCCAGATCGAGTCCGCCGGGGCACGGCGCCTGGCCGATCTGGCGCAATTCGATTCATCCGTCAGTGACGCCTACAACGCGCCCGGTTATTGGGATTTCCTCTCGATCCGCGGATTCACGCTGGACAACCGGTTCAATTACCGGCGCGAAGGCCTGCCCATCAGTGCCGAGACCACCATCCCGCTGGACAACAAGCAGCGCATCGAGATACTCAAGGGCACCAGCGGCATACAGGCCGGAACCAGCGCGCCCGGCGGGCTCGTCAATTACGTCGTGAAGCGGCCTGGCGAGCAAGCGTTGCGCGAGGTCAGGCTCGAAGCCACCGGCCGCGCCAGCGTGCTCGCCGCTGCCGACCTGGGCGGGCGTTTCGGCGCCGACAACGCCTTTGGTTATCGGCTGAACGTCGCCCAGGAGCGGCTGCGGCCCCACGTGCGCAGTCTCGACGGCGAACGCAGCCTCTTGGCGGCGGCAACCGATTGGCGCCTCACACGCGATTCGGTCCTCGAAGGCGAAGTCGAGTGGAGCCGCAAATCGCAGGCCAGCCAGGTGGGCTTCAGCCTGCTGGGCGGCGCGCTGCCGCAACCGGCGGACCCGCGGATCAATCTCAATAACCAGCCCTGGTCGCGGCCCTCGCAGTTCGATGCGGTGACCGGAACCCTTCGGTTCACGCAAGCCCTGGGGGCCGACTGGCGGTGGTCCGCGCAACTGGGCAGCCAGCGCCTGAAGAACGACGACTACACGGCCTTCCCCTTCGGCTGCAGCGTGGAAGGCAATTTCGATCGGTATTGCTCTGACGGAACTTTCGACTATTACGATTTCCGCAGCGAGCACGAACGGCGGCGGCTTGATTCGGCATCGCTCAATCTCAAGGGCAAGCTCACGACGGGCTCGGTCGCGCACGAGCTGTCGTTCGGCCTGCTCACCAGCAAGACGCGCAACCGTTTTCAGAACCAGGCGTTCAACCCGGTGGACCCGACGTTTACAGGTCAATTTCCCGGCAACGTGAACGGCACGGCGATCGTGCCCGAATCGCCGGCCGCCACATTACCCAGCACCAACCGTGATGAACGCTCGGTGGAGTTTTCTTTCCAGGATGCGATTCACTGGAACCAACGGGTGACCACGTGGCTGGGCGTGCGGCACACGCGCCTGCAGCGCGACAGTGTGCTGAATGATGGGACGCTGCCCACCTCGTACAGGCAGAGCCTGTCCACGCCGTGGCTGGCGGTGAGCTACAAGCTGGGCGCGGCCACGACGGTGTACGCCAGCCACGGCCGGGGTGTGGAGTCGGAAGTGGTACCGAACAACCCCGCCCTTTACAGCAACGCGGGCCGGCCGCTGTCGGCGCTGAAGAGCCGGCAAACCGAGATCGGCATCAAAGGCGCAAGCCCGGCCCTGCAATGGAACGCTGCGCTGTTCGACATTTCGCGACCGCTGTTCCTGGACGCCGCAGGCCTGCGCCAGGTCGACGGCGAAGCACGCCATCGTGGCCTGGAGCTCGGTGCCGGTACGCAATCAGGCCCCTGGACGCTGCACGGCGGCCTGACGCTGATCGATGCCGAACGGCAGGGGTCGACCTTGGCGCCCGCGCTCAATGGCAGGCGACCGGTGAACGTGCCCGACCGGGTCGTGCGCGCCGCGGCGATCTACCAGGTCGGCGCGTTCCCCGGGCTGTCGCTGGAAGGCCGGGCGTCTCATGAGGGTCGGCGCCCCGTTCTCGCGGACGAATCGGTGATGCTGCCGGCGTGGACGCGTTTCGATGCGGCGCTGCGCTATGAAACCAAGCTCGGCGGCGCGGCCGCCACATGGACCGTCGGCGTCGACAATGTGGCGAACAGGCGCTACTGGAAGGAATCGCCCACGCAGTTCGGCCACGTGTACCTGTATCCGGGGGCGCCACGGACTTTGCGCGTGTCGCTCACGGCCGCGCTCTAGAGGGGCGGAAAAAAATGACGCTATAATTTAAGGCTTGTTCCTCGATAGCTCAGTCGGTAGAGCGCCGGACTGTTAATCCGTAGGTCCCTGGTTCGAGCCCAGGTCGAGGAGCCAGAACATTAAAGGCCTCGCACGCAAGTGCGGGGCCTTTGCGTTTTCGCTCACGAAAGCGACTGGCCCGCCATCCCGACATCAGTCTATTAGCCACATTGACCGGGATCGTCTTGTAATGTGGACTTCGAAGCCCGATGTTCTGCACCGAAATCGTTTGCTCGCACAGCTCGACTTTTTCGGGGTCGCCTTGCTTCATCCAGAGCCACCGAGCCGCGCTGTAGGATGAGGCCGCCGACATTAAAGTTCTGTCGCAATAAGGACAAAATAAAGCCTGCTGACCCTCATCGCGCAATGTTCCTTCCCTGGCTCGACCCCGGCGACCCATTTCCAGATCCTGCTGAAGCGTGGGACGCGTCGCAACCCGCACCCGGATTGCTCGCCGCAGGCGGCGCGCTGGACATCGACAGCTTGCACCGCGCCTATTCCGGCGGCATCTTCCCCTGGTTCAGCGAGGGCCAACCGATCCTGTGGTGGAGCACCGACCCGCGCATGGTGCTGTTCACCGATGAATTCAGGCTGCATCGTTCGTTGCGCAAGACCCTGGCCAAACTCATTGCCGACGACCGGCTCGAGTTGCGCATGGACAGCGCCTTCGACGAAGTGATCCGGGCCTGTTCGGGCAGCGCGCGGCCCGGGCAGAACGGAACCTGGATCCTTCCGCAAATGGTGGAGGCCTATCAGGCCTTTCACCGGGCCGGGTATGCGCACAGCGTCGAGGCCTGGATCGACGGGCGGCTTGCCGGGGGCCTGTATTGCGTGGGCATCGGCCGGGCCGTGTTTGGCGAATCGATGTTCACACGAGCGCCCGATGCGTCCAAGATCGCGCTGGCCGGACTCACGGTGTTTTGCAGGCACCACGGAATTGCGCTGATCGACTGCCAGCAAAATACCCAGCACTTGGCGTCGCTCGGCGCGCGCGAAATCGATCGGGCCGACTTTGTGCTGCAAGTCTCACAAAACGCCGAAAAACCACCGCCAGCCTGGAGGTTCGACCCCGTATACTGGAACGAACTTCTGCCGACGAAGCCACCAGCGTGACACACCTCAAGGACCTCCCGCTACAGACGCTGCAGTTTTACGCGACGGCGCCTTACCCGTGCAGTTACTTGCCGGGCAAGCAGGCACGCTCCCAGGTGGCGACGCCCAGCCACCTGATCCACAACGACGCCTATTCGGACCTCGTCACCAGCGGGTTTCGCCGCAGCGGCATGTTCACCTACCGCCCCTACTGCGACGGTTGCCGCGCCTGCGTACCGTTGCGGGTGCTGAGCGAACAGTTCAAGCCCGATCGCAGCCAGCGCCGCGCGTGGTCCCGGCATCAGGACTTGCAAGCGCGCGTCTTGAAGTTGTGCTTCGTGCCGGAGCATTACCACCTGTACCTGCGCTACCAGACCGGCCGCCATGCGGGCGGCGGCATGGACCACGACAGCATCGATCAATACACCCAGTTCCTGCTGCAAAGCCGCGTGAACTCGCGGCTGGTGGAATTCCGCGATACACAGCCGGACGGGACGCCGGGCGCGCTGCGCATGGTGTCCATTCTGGACGTGCTCAATGACGGCATCTCGGCCGTATACACGTTCTACGAGCCGGATGCGGTCGCGAGCTACGGAACCTACAGTGTGCTCTGGCAGATCGACCAGGCCCGCCGTCTTCGCCTGCCCCATGTCTACCTCGGCTATTGGATCGGGCAGAGTCCCAAAATGAATTACAAGGCCCGTTTCACGCCGCATGAGGTGCTGGCGGAGGGGCAATGGGTGCCCGGTACAGCTTGAGATTTCACAGGATAAAATTGGGTCATGAGAAAAAGAGACCCAGGCGCACCGGCCACCCCGACGATCCAGGTGATCGAACGCATGTTCTCGCTCATCGATGTGCTGGCCTCGCGGGAGGAGGCGGTGTCGCTAAAGGAAATCAGCGAGAAAACCGGGCTGCACCCCTCCACGACGCATCGAATCCTCAATGACCTGGCTACCGGCCGTTTCGTGGACAGGCCCGAGGCTGGCAGTTACCGGCTGGGAATGCGTCTTCTCGAACTGGGCAACCTGGTGAAGGGCCGGCTCAATGTGCGCGACGCGGCGCTGACGCCGATGCGCGAGCTGCACAAGCTCATCCAGCAACCGGTCAACCTCAGCATGCGACAAGGCGACGAGATCGTCTACATCGAGCGTGCATATAGCGAGCGCTCGGGCATGCAAGTCGTGCGTGCGATCGGCGGAAGGGCCCCGCTGCACCTGACTTCCGTGGGCAAACTCTTTTTGGCCGCCGACGACGCGCAGCGCGTGCGCGCGTACGCCACCCGCACGGGACTGGCCGGCCACACGAGAAACAGCATCACGCAGCTGCCCGTGCTCGAGCGCGAGCTGGCCAGGGCGCGGCAGTACGGCATGGCGCGCGACAACGAAGAGCTGGAGCTGGGCGTGCGCTGCATGGCAGCGGGCATCTACGACGACCAGAGTCGATTGGTGGCGGGTTTGTCGATCTCTTCACCGGCAGACCGGTTGGACGAAAGCTGGCTCAACAAGCTGCAGGCCACCGCCAATGAAATCTCATCCGCGCTGGGGCACAAGTCATCCAGCGCGAGGGCCGCCTGACCGGAAACGAAGAAGCCGGCCATCAGACCGGCTTCTTCCCTCGAGCGTCGCGGTTTAACCGTTGACCTGACGAACCACTGTGCTAACAGCGGGAACCGTCGGGTTCGGGTTGGCTTCCATCCATTTGCGCACACGCTCGGCGTCGCCAATCCGGCTCAGCTTGCCAGCCGAGTCCAGGAACACCATGATGAGTTTACGGCCGGCGACTTTGGTTTGCATCACGAGGCACTGGCCGGCTTCGGAGATGTAGCCGGTCTTCTGCAGGCCGATTTCCCAGCCGGGGCTTTTCACCAAACGATTGGTGTTGTTGTACTGCAGGGTTCGGTTGCCCACGGCGACCTGGTGGCCGGGGGAAGTGGAGAATTCGCGCAGGACAGGATCGGCGTGTGCCGTGTTGACGAGCAAAGCGAGGTCGTGTGCGCTGGACTGGTTGCGGCTGGACAGCCCGGTGGGCTCTACATACCGTGTGTCTTTCATTCCAAGCATCTTGGCCTTGGCATTCATCACGGACACAAAAGCCTGCAGGCCTCCGGGGTACGCACGGCCCAGCGCGTTGGCCGCGCGATTCTCGCTGGACATCAGTGCCAGGTGCAACAGTTCGCCGCGAGTCAACATGGTGCCGACCCGCAGGCGCGAGCTACTGCCCTTTTCAGTATCGACGTCGTCCTGCGTGATCAGGATCATCTCGTCCATCGGAAGCTTGGCTTCGCTGACAATCAGGCCGGTCATGAGCTTGGTAAGCGAGGCAATCGGCAAGACGGCCGAGTCGTTCTTGCTAAAAAGAACCTCCCGTGTGTCCTGGTCGATGACCAGCGCGACGCTGGACTTCAGGTCGAGCTGGTCCTGCACCGAGTGCAGTCCGGCCAGTTTGCCGTAGGAAGGCCGGGCTGGGACCATCGCCACGTGAACGACCGAACGGCGTTTGCCCATCGCGAATGAACGGACGACGCGATTGCTCTCACCGACGGATTTCTTGGCGACAGTTCCCTTGCGAGGCGCGGCGTCGGCTGCGGTGGGTGCCAGCCCGATCACGAGCGCCGCGAGCGCGAAGGACTGCAGGAAGCGGTGGAAGCTCAGGCTTTTCGCAGTCGAGGCTTTCAGATACATCAAGTACTCCCTATATCGCAACAAGACGCACAGAATTTACTGCACGAAAAAGTTACGCAAGATCAATGACTTATGTAACTTTCCTAAGTCAACAGGTAAATTATAGGGAATGCTTTCAGCCTGTGCGGTGATACGGACAGCTTTACTTTGTAACTTGTTGCGCATTTAAATGCGCAGCTTTTCTCCCGAGGACGTTTGCTTGGCCTGGGCCCGCTGCAATCCAGAGACAATGGCCTTGAGGGAGGCAGAGACGATATTCGAGTCCATCCCCACGCCGAACAGAGTCCGCTCGCCGATTCGCAGCTCCAGGTAGGCTACGGCCTGTGCATTCGCGCCGGAGCCGACCGAGTGCTCGTGGTAGCCAAGAACCCGGATGCTTTCACCGAACTCCGAAGCCAGCGCTTCGACAAAGGCATCGATGGGCCCGTTGCCCGCCCCCTGGATGCTGAAGCCGCGTCCAGCCACCTCCACGTCCGCCTTCAGCCTGACGAGCTTGCCCGCTGCGCCCGGCGCTTCTTCCAGCAGCTGATGCTGCGGCGCGGGGATGCTGCGAACGCCGTATTCGCGCTCGAACAGGTCGAACAGGTCCGGCGCGGTCAGTTCCTTGCCGGTCGCGTCCATCACCGACTGGACCACCTGGCTGAATTCGATTTGCAGGCGGCGCGGCAACTCCAGGCCGAACTCGCTCTCCAGCAGGTACGAGATGCCGCCCTTGCCCGACTGGCTGTTGACGCGGATCACGGCTTCGTAGCTGCGCCCCAGATCCTTGGGGTCCAGCGGCAGGTACGGCATGTCCCACACATCCTCATCCTTGCGGGCGGCGAAGGCCTTCTTGATCGCGTCCTGGTGAGAGCCGGAGAACGAGGTATAGACGAGGTCGCCTGCATACGGGTGGCGCGGATGCACGGGCAGCTGGTTGCAGTGCTCCACCGTGCGCCGGATTTCATCGATGTCCGAAAAGTCCAGGCCCGGGTCCACGCCCTGCGAATACAGGTTCAGCGCCACATTGACCAGGTCCAGGTTGCCCGTGCGCTCGCCGTTGCCAAAGAGGCAGCCTTCAAGCCGGTCCGCTCCCGCCATCACCGCGAATTCGCCGGCCGCCGTCCCGGTCCCACGGTCGTTATGCGGGTGCACCGACAACACGATCGAATCGCGGCGGGCCAGGTTGCGATGCATCCACTCGATCATGTCGGCGAAGACGTTGGGCGTGGAATGCTCCACCGTCGAAGGCAGGTTGACCACGCATTTTTGGCCGGGTGTGGGCTGCCACACCTCGGTCACGGCATCGACGACCCGCTTGGCGAACGGCAGCTCCGTGCCTGAAAACATCTCCGGTGAGTACTGGAACGTCCATCGGGTCTGGGGCTGCAGCCCGGCCAGTTCGGTGAACAGGCGGGCCTGGCTGGCGGCCAGCTCGACGATGCCGTCCTCGTCCAGGCCCAGCACCACCTTGCGCATCACGGGCGCCGTGGCATTGTAGAGATGGACAATCACCCGTTTCGCGCCGCGCAGGGACTCGAAGGTGCGCCGGATCAGCGGCTCACGGGCCTGGGTCAGCACCTGGATCGTGACATCGCCGGGCACGAGGTCTTCTTCGATCACCTTGCGGATGAAGTCGAACTCGGTCTGCGAAGCCGACGGGAAACCGACCTCGATCTCCTTGAAGCCGATCTGCACCAGCGTCCTGAACATGCGCAGCTTGCGGGCGATGTCCATCGGCTCGATCAGCGCCTGGTTGCCGTCGCGCAGATCGACGCTGCACCAGATCGGCGGGCGGGTCAGCACCGCGTCGGGCCAGGTACGGTCGGTCAGGCGCACCGGTGCGAAAGGGCGGTATTTGCCGGCGGGATTCTTTAACATAAGTCTGTTTCCGGAAGTTCTGAAACCAGCAGCCCAAAGCAAAACGGCCCGCTGCTGGTGCATACGGGCCGTTGTCTGGTGAGCGCGTGCGCTACCGTCTCCGCCCGTGGGTGGATAGCAGTAGTGCCAGCGAAATGCGATTCATGGACGGGACTGTAGCACACTTCATTCGTGCAGGCCCCGCTCGTCGGGCTCATCGGTGGATGTGCTGATGACGCTGGTGGGCTGCCCCTTGGCCTTGCGCCAGCCATAGACGCCATAGCCGCTCACGCCGTAAGCCACGAAAAGGGCGAACAGCACGATCGGCGGGTCGATGTTGATGATTGCGATGCCCAGGGCGATCAGCACGATGACGGCGAACGGCACGCTCTTTTTCATCTGCACGTCCTTGAAGCTGTAGAACGGGACGTTCGTCACCATCGTGAGGCCCGCATAGAGGGCCACCCCGAACATGACCCAGGAGACATCCGCGCCCTTGACTCCCATGTCGTTCATGACCCAGATGAAGCCGGCCACCAGCGCGGCCGCTGCCGGGGATGGCAGGCCCTGGAAGTACCGCTTGTCGACCACGGCGGTATTCACGTTGAAGCGGGCCAGCCGCAGCGCCGCGCAAGCGCAATACACGAAGGCAGCGATCCAGCCCCAGCGGCCAAGGCTGGTCAAGCCCCAGACATAGGCAATCAGCGCGGGGGCGGCGCCGAACGAAACCATGTCCGAAAGCGAATCCATCTGCTCGCCGAAGGCACTCTGGGTGTTGGTCATGCGGGCCACCCTGCCGTCCAGGCTGTCGAGCACCATGGCGCAGAACACACCCACCGCCGCCTGATCGAAGCGGCCGTTCATGGCCATCACGACCGCATAGAACCCACCGAACAAAGCCGCCAGCGTGAACAAGTTGGGCAGGATGTAGATGCCCTTGCGGCGCTTGCGCACCACGATGTCCTCGGCGGGTGGGTTGTTCTGGGTTTCTGTGCCGTCGTGCATGGGGTGAGTTTAGTTCCTCGTCTGGTCCACCAGCTTGTTCTTCTTTATCCAGGGCATCATGGCCCGCAGGGTTTCGCCCACGGTCTCGATCTGGTGCTCGGCCATCAGGCGCCGGCGCGACAGCAGCGTGGGGGCGCCGGCGCGATTCTCCAGGATGAAGTTCTTGGCGTATTCACCGGTCTGGATGTCCTTCAGGCACTGCTTCATGGCCTGCTTGGTCGCGTCCGTGACGATTTTGGGCCCGGTCACGTACTCGCCATACTCCGCGTTGTTGGAGATCGAGTAGTTCATATTGGCGATGCCGCCTTCATAGATCATGTCCACGATCAACTTGAGTTCGTGCAGGCACTCGAAGTACGCCATCTCCGGCGCATAACCTGCTTCCACCAGAGTCTCGAAGCCAGCCTTGATCAGCTCGACTGTGCCACCGCACAGCACCGCCTGTTCGCCGAAGAGATCCGTCTCGGTCTCCTCGCGGAAGTTGGTCTCGATGATGCCGGCCTTGCCGCCGCCGTTGGCCATCGCGTACGACAGTGCCAGGTCGCGGGCCTTGCCGGTCTGGTCCTGGTGCACGGCCACCAGGTGCGGCACGCCGCCTCCCTGGGTGTAGGTGCCGCGCACCGTGTGGCCAGGGGCTTTCGGGGCAACCATCCACACATCCAGGTCGGCCCGGGGCGTGACAAAGCCATAGTGCACGTTGAAGCCGTGCGCGAACACCACCGAGGCGCCTTGCCTGGCGTTCGGCTCGACGTCGTTCTTGTAGACAGCGGCGATCTGCTCATCGGGCAGCAGGATCATCACCACGTCGGCGGAACGCACTGCATCGGCGACCTCGGCCACCTTCAGTCCCGCCTTTTCCACCTTGGGCCAGGAGGCCCCGCCCTTTCGTAAGCCGACGACCACCTTGACACCGCTGTCGTTGAGGTTCTGGGCATGCGCGTGGCCTTGTGAGCCGTAGCCGATGATGGCAACCGTCTTGCCCTTGATGAGGCTCAGATCACAGTCCTTGTCGTAATAAACCTTCATGGTCTCTCCTGTTGAAATTCGTTGGCAAGAAGGGCTCGATTTTCCGCTGGGCCGACCCAAGGAAAATCAGCCCCCTCGGGGGGGCAGCGCATGACACGCGGTGCAAAGTGCGGGGGGCCATATTGCTACACGCGCAGGATGCGTTCGCCGCGGCCAATGCCGCTGGCGCCGGTGCGCACCGTCTCCAGTATGGCGCCCCGGTCGATGGCTTCGAGGAAGGCGTCGTTCTTCGCCTGATCGCCCGTCAGTTCGATGGTGTAGCTTTTTTCGGTCACGTCGATGATGCGTCCGCGGAAGATGTCGGCCATGCGCTTCATCTCCTCGCGCTCCTTGCCGACGGCGCGAACCTTCACCATCATGAGCTCCCGCTCGGTGTAGGCGCCTTCGGTGAGGTCGACGACCTTCACGACTTCAATGAGCCTGTTCAGGTGCTTGGTAATCTGCTCGATCACGTCGTCCGAGCCGGTCGTCTGCAGCGTCATGCGCGACAGCGACGGGTCCTCCGTCGGTGCGACGGTGAGCGATTCGATGTTGTAGCCGCGCGCCGAGAACAGGCCCACGACGCGAGAGAGAGCGCCGGGCTCGTTCTCCATCAGGACGGCAATGATGTGTTTCATGTTTATGTGATTCCTCTTTTCGGTGCCCTCCCCCGCTCACGGTAATGAACGGGCTTGGCAAGCCAATAGATTCGTCCAAGGAGCCGTGTCCGCGCAGCGGACCGGCCTATCGTCTGTTTCTTTACAGGTCTTCGGAGCCGAGCAGCATCTCCGTGATGCCCCTGCCCGCCTTTACCATCGGAAAAACGTTTTCGGTCGGGTCGGTGCGGAAATCCATGAAAACCGTCCGGTCCTTGAGCTTGCGCGCCTCGCGTAGCGCCGGCTCGACGTCTTTAGGATGCTCGATCAGCATGCCCACATGGCCATACGCCTCGGCCAGCTTCACGAAGTCAGGCAGCGCGTCCATGTAGCTGTGGCTGTAGCGGCCTTCGTAGTCGATCTCCTGCCACTGGCGCACCATGCCCAGGTAGCGGTTGTTCAGCGATACGATCTTGATCGGCGTGTTGTATTGCAGGCAGGTGGAAAGCTCCTGGATGCACATTTGCACCGAGCCCTCGCCGGTGATGCAATACACCTCGCTGTCGGGCCTGGCCAGCTTGATGCCCATCGCGTAGGGGATGCCCACGCCCATCGTGCCCAGGCCGCCCGAGTTGATCCAGCGCCGGGGCTCGTCGAAGCGGTAGTACTGGGCGGCCCACATCTGGTGCTGGCCGACGTCGGAGGTGACATAGGTGTCCACGTCCTTGGTCATGCTCCACAAGGTCTCGACCACGTATTGCGGCTTGATGACCTCGGTGTTCTTGCGGTCGTATTTGAGGCAGTCCTTCCTGCGCCAGGCCTCGATCGTTTCCCACCACGCCCCCAGCGCCGCGGAATCCGGACGGGCGCCCGATTCCCTGATCATCGCGATCAATTCGGAAAGCACGTCCTTGACGTCGCCCACGATCGGGACGTCGACCTTCACGCGCTTGGAGATGCTGGACGGGTCGATGTCTACGTGGATGATCTTGCGTTCGTTCTGGGCGAAGTGCTTGGGATTGCCGATCACCCGGTCGTCGAATCGCGCCCCCACGGCCAGCAGCACGTCGCAGTTCTGCATGGCATTGTTGGCCTCGATAGTGCCGTGCATCCCAAGCATGCCGAGGAACTTGCGATCGCTGGCCGGGTAAGCACCCAGGCCCATCAAGGTATTGGTGCAGGGACAGCCCAGCATATCGACAAGCGTGCGAAGCTCTTTGGTCGCGTTGCCCAGGATCACCCCGCCGCCGGTGTAGATGAAGGGCCGCTTGGCAGTCAGCAACAGCTGCAGCGCCTTGCGGATCTGGCCGCCGTGGCCCTTGCGCACGGGGTTGTACGACCGCATCTCTACCTTGTCCGGGTAGCCGGCGTAGGTGGTCTTGTTGAATGAAACGTCCTTCGGGATGTCCACCACCACGGGGCCGGGCCGGCCGCTGCGGGCGATATGGAAAGCCTTTTTCATGATCTCGGCCATCTGGCGCACATCCTTGACCAGGAAGTTGTGCTTGACGATGGGCCGTGTGATGCCCACGGTGTCGCACTCCTGGAAGGCGTCGAGGCCGATGGCGTGGGTGGGTACCTGGCCGGTGATGATCACCATCGGGATGCTATCCATGTAGGCCGTGGCGATGCCGGTGACCGCATTGGTGACGCCGGGGCCGGAGGTGACCAGCGCCACGCCGACTTCGCCCGTGGCCCGCGCATAGCCGTCGGCCGCATGCACGGCGGCCTGCTCGTGCCGCACCAGCACGTGCTGGATGGTGTCCTGCTTGTAGAACGCGTCGTAGATGTGCAGGACCGCGCCGCCCGGGTAGCCCCAGACGTACCTGACGCTCTCGGCTTGCAGTGTCTTGACGAGGATCTCCGCACCGCGGAGTTCGAGGGTTTGGCCGGCGCTTGCAGCGGCCGCGGAGCTGAGCTCCGCCTTGGAGATTTCCATGATGAACCTTTGCGAATTTCTCTGACGAAAAACCTAGGGTGCCCCTTCGCCCGCTCTTGTGAAGCTGCTTCGGGACTTGGAACCATAACCATGGACGGGCCTATCGCACCGCCGGATCAGGGCTCGTTTGCCTTTTGACTTGCAGGCGCATTATCGCACCGCAGCACGGCGGTCGATTAAAAAGCTCGCATCGCAATGCGATAATTTGAGGCTGTCAGCACCAAAAGCGGCGCCAGAGCGCCAAAAAAGACATACCGAGGCCCCCTGGGCCCAGATCATTGGCAACCGAACGAGAACTCTCCGACTTCCTCAAGAGCGTCGAGAAGCGGGCCTTCAAGCGCTCGATCTATCACGTGCGCGACGAGGAGGCCGCGCTGGACATCGTGCAGGACAGCATGATGAAACTGGCCGAGCACTATGGGGACAAGCCACCCAACGAACTGCCGATGCTCTTCCAGCGCATCCTGTCCAACTGCACCTTGGACTGGTTCCGGCGCCAGAAGACCCGCAATGCCCTGTTCTCGAACATGAGCGACTTCGAATCGTCCAGCGACGACGGCGATTTCGACCTGCTTGAAACTTTTTCTTTCGCTGAAGGCTCTCAGCAGGCGGAGAGCGCCGAGGACACTACTCGGCGGGCTCAGATCTTGCGTGAGATCGAGTCGCAGATTTATGAATTGCCGGCCCGTCAACGTGAAGCCTTCCTGATGCGTTACTGGGAGGATATGGACGTGGCCGAGACGGCGGCGGCCATGGGCTGCTCGGAAGGCAGTGTCAAGACACATTGCTCGCGTGCGGTCCAAGCCCTCAGCAAGGCACTGAAGGCAAAGGGAATACAACTATGACGACTACGCAACTGACCCAGTCCCAGCTACAAGACCAGTTCGGCCGGCGGGTTGCAGCACGCCTGGCGGCGGGCACGGCCGAGATCCCGTACAACCTCACCGAGCGGCTGCGGGCCGCCCGGGTTCAGGCGCTGGCCCGGCGTAAACAGGCCCAGCTGCGCACGGCCTCTTCCGTGGTGGCATCGGGCGGCTCGGCTGCCATGACTTTTCACGGCGATGGCCAGAGCCTCTGGAACCGCATCGCCTCTGCCCTGCCCCTGATTGCCCTGGCAGCGGGCCTGATCCTGATCCACACCGTCGAGAACGACCGTCGCGCGAGCGAGGTCGCCGAGGTCGACGCCGCGCTGCTCACTGATGATCTCCCGCCGTCGGCTTATGCCGACCCGGGCTTCGCTCAGTTCCTCAAGTCGGGGGATTGACCGTGCTGCGCAAGAAGTTCGGCGCAGCGTTCGCCGTTGCCGCCGGTGCGGGCACGCTCTGGCTGGGCCTGTTTTGCACACCCTGCCTCGCGACAGCGCAAGCCCAGGCCCAGCCTCCCGTTCAAGGCCTCCCTTTTGGCGTCGCCCAGGCCAGCCGCACGGCGTCGCCCTCCAAGCCCGTCGTCAAGCCGGTCACCAAGCCTTTGTGGGCCGACCTCACGCCTGCGCAGCAGCAGGCCCTGACACCGCTGGCCGCCAAATGGGATACCCTCAGCGAGGCGCAAAAGCGCAAATGGCTGGCCCTGTCGCGCAACTTCCCGAAAATGTCCGTGGAAGAGCAGGCCAAGCTGCACAGCCGGATGACCGAATGGGCCGCACTCAGCCCGCAGCAACGGACCCAGGCTCGCCTGAATTTCGGGGAAACCAAGCAGTTGTCGGCCGATGACAAGAAGGCCAAGTGGGAGGCCTATCAAGCTCTGCCGCCCGACGAAAAGCGCAAGCTCGCCGACGACGCCGCCAAGCCGCCCCCCACCGCGGCGGCCGTGAAGCCCGTGGCGCCCCAAAAACTGGCGACCGTGCCTAAAGCCGCGCTGCGTCAGGAAGCCCGGACGCCCCGCATCGCGGCGGCGCCCAATCAGGTGGACCACAACACCTTGCTGCCGCAGCCACCGGCGCCACAACCGCTGAACTGAATCCTGTTGTCCGATGCAGGTTGAAATGCCGGGCCATGCCGCGCCCGATCCGCTGATGGCCCCCAGTTTGCTCCGGCGCATGGCTTGCTGGCTGTACGAGGGCATGCTCCTGTTCGCGCTGGTGTTCGTGGCCGGCTGGCTCTTCAGCACGCTGGGCCAGATGCGCGATGGCATGGATGCGCGCCGCCCGCTGTTTCAGGCCTTCCTGGTCGTGATTTTCGGCATCTATTTCAGCTGGTTCTGGGCGCGGAGCCAGACCCTGGCGATGAAGACGTGGAATGTACGCGTGGTCGACCGGGCGGGCCGGCCCCTCAGCCAGACGCGCGCCCTGCTGCGCTATGCCTGCAGCTGGCTTTGGTTTCTGCCCCCCCTGGCCGCACTCGCGCCCTTCAAACCGAGCGGGTCGGAAACGGCCGTCCTGGTGCTGGGGTGGGTGGCGGTCTGGGCGGTTCTGAGCCGATTCCATCCCCAGCGGCAGTTCTGGCACGACGTGCTCGCCGGTACCCGGCTGGTACCCTCACAGGCATGAAGCCCGCTTTTTCGCTGTGCGTCTATTGCGGCTCGCGCAACGGCGAGTCCGATATGTTCGCCGCTACCGCGGCCGAAGTGGGCCGCTGGATCGGCGAGCGCGGCGGGCAACTCGTATACGGCGGCGGCAACAATGGCTTGATGGGCGTCGTGGCCGATTCCACGCTGGCTGCCGGCGGCCGGGTGGTCGGCGTCATCCCGCATGCCCTGGTCGAGAAGGAATGGGCCAAGCTGGACTGCACGGAACTGCATGTCGTGAACAACATGCACGAGCGCAAACGCATGATGGCCGAACGGGCAGACGCCTTTCTTGCCCTGCCCGGGGGCATCGGCACGTTCGAAGAACTCTTCGAGGTCTGGACCTGGCGTCAGCTGGGCTACCACGACAAGCCGGTCGGCATCCTCAATGCACACAGGTACTACGATCCGCTTCTCACCTTTCTGGAATCGAGCGTGCGGCACGGCTTCATGAGCGACTGGCAAATGAACCTGATCCGCGTCGGCAACGATCCGCAGATGCTCTTGGCAGCGTTGGTGGAGGCGGCCGCCGCCGCGCACAAGGGCAGCTCGTTGTCCCAGATCTGACCGGCCGGGGCGCGGTCCGGAATCAGACCGCCGACTCGTCCGTCTCGCCGGTGCGGATACGAATCACGCGCTCGACGCTCGTGATGAAGATCTTGCCGTCGCCGATCTTGCCCGTCCGCGCGGCCTTGACGATGGCATCGACGCAGCGCTCCACATCGCCATCCTTGACCACCACTTCCACCTTCACCTTGGGAAGGAAGTCCACCACGTACTCGGCCCCGCGGTAGAGCTCGGTATGGCCCTTCTGGCGGCCGAATCCCTTGACTTCTGTCACCGTGAGGCCGGTGACGCCGCACTCGGCAAGAGCCTCCCGAACTTCCTCGAGCTTGAACGGTTTGACGACGGCGGTGATCTGTTTCATGGCGAGTCCCTCTTGTAGCTTCAGGCAAATTTACCGGTAATAGGATAGCGCCAATCCTTGCCGAAGCTGCGATGGGTGACCCGGATACCCACGGGCGCCTGGCGGCGCTTGTACTCATTGATCCGGATCAGGCGCGCCACGCGCTCGACGATGGCGCGGTCGAAGCCGGCCGCGATGATCTGCTCGACGCCCTGGTCGTCTTCCATGTAGCGCTCCAGGATCGCGTCCAGCACTTCGTAGGGCGGCAGGCTGTCCTGGTCGACCTGGTCGGGACGCAACTCGGCGCTGGGCGGCCGGGCGATGATGCGCTCGGGGATGGGGCTGATGCCGGTGCCGTACGGATCATGGACATTGCGCCAGCGCGCCAGCCTGAACACAGCGGTCTTGAGCAGATCCTTGATCACCGCGAAGCCGCCGGCCATATCGCCGTACAGCGTGCAGTAACCGGTGGCCATTTCGCTCTTGTTGCCCGTGGTCAGCACGATGCTGCCGAACTTGTTGGACAAGGCCATCAGGATCACCCCCCGGATGCGCGCCTGGACGTTCTCCTCGGTTGTGTCCTCAGGCAAGCCCTTGAACTCCTGGGCCAGCGATGTCCGGAAGGCCTCGAACTCGGGCACAATTGAAATCTCGTCGTAGCGCACGCCCAGCCGCGCCGCCATGTCCCTGGCGTCGATCCAGGAAATATCGGCGGTATACGGCGAAGGCATCATCACGGCCCGCACCTTGTCGCGTCCCAGCGCGTCCACCGCCACGGCCAGAACCAGCGCCGAGTCGATGCCGCCCGACAGCCCCAGCAGTACCCCGGGAAAACCGTTCTTGCCGATGTAGTCACGCACGCCCAGCACCAACGCATCCCACAGGTCGGCCTCGGGGCTGCGCTCGTGGGCGACCGAGGCGGTCAGGAACACCCGTTGCTGCACCCGCTCGGCTTGCACTTCGAACAGCTTTTCCTGGAAACCGGCGGCACGGCCGGCCAGCGAGCCGTCGGCATTGAGGGCGAACGACGCCCCATCGAAAACCACCTCGTCCTGCCCGCCCACGAGGTGGACATAGACGACAGGCAGGTCCAGCGCGAGGGCTCGCTCGGCCATGCGCGCCATGCGCTCGCTGCCCTTGCCCACATGGAATGGCGATGCGTTGATCACCGCGAGCAGCTCCGCGCCCGCCTCTTTGGCCAAGAGCCCAGGCTCGTCGAACCAGGCGTCCTCACAGATCAGAAGGCCCACGCTGACGCCGTCGACCTGGAACACGCAAACGCCCTGCCCCGGCGTGAAATAGCGGCGCTCATCGAACACCTGGTAGTTGGGCAGCTCGCGCTTGGCGTAGGTCTCGAGCACCCGCCCCTCGCTGACGACACTGGCCGCGTTGAAGCGCCGCTGGACGGCCACCGACTTGCTGCGGATGTCGCCGCCCATCGGATGGCCGACCACTACATGCAGCCCCTTTAACCCGGCCAGCTCGCGGGCCACGGTTTTCACGGCATCATTGCACGCAGCAACGAAGGCAGGCCGAAGGAACAGGTCCTCTGCCGCGTAGCCGCAAATGGACAGCTCGGGCGTGAGCACCAGGCGCGCACCCTGGGCATAGGCCGACCGCGCGGCCGCGACGATCTTTTGGGCGTTGCCGGCCGTGTCCCCCACCACGAAGTTGAGTTGGGCAATACAGAGTTTGAGAGCCATAGCACCAGTGAAGAACAACTCGAACGATTATGTCATCCAGGTGCTGGCTTCTCCGGCCGAGCTCGACCGGGGCGAATGGAACGCCTTGCTGGCGCGGCAGGCCTCACCCAACCCGTTCATGCGCCACGAATACCTGGTGGCGATGGAGGCAAGCCGAAGCGCCATCCCTGCCACCGGCTGGACGCCGCGCTTCATTGCCCTGCGCAGCGGTGCGCGCCTGGTGGCCGGCTGCGCACTCTACCTCAAGGCCCACTCGTACGGCGAATACGTCTTCGACTGGGCCTGGGCCAACGCCTACGAGCAGCACGGGCTGAGCTACTACCCCAAAGCGGTGGTAGCCGCCCCCTTCACACCCGTGCCCGGCGCCCGCCTGCTGGCGGTGGACGCGCCGTCCCGCAGGGCTTTGGTCGAAGCGCTGGTGCAATGGTGCCGCAAGCAAAGAATTTCTTCGCTGCACCTGCTCTTCGCCGACGAGGCCGACATCGCGGCCTGTGCGGCGGCAGGCCTGATGCTGCGGCATACGGTCCAGTTCCACTGGACCAACAGGGCCTGGCCGGATTTCGACGCCTTCCTTGGGAGCCTGGCCCAGGACAAGCGCAAGAAGATCCGCCAGGAACGCCGCAAGGTCGCGCAGGCGGGCGTCGGCTTCCGGTGGTCCCAGGGCGCCCATATCCAGCCCGGCGACTGGGACTTCTTCTATCGCTGCTACGAGCGCACCTATTACGAGCACGGCAATGCCCCCTACCTCACCCGCGACTTCTTTGTCCGCATGGCACGGGACATGCCGGAAAACTGGCTGCTCTTCATCGCCGAGCGCGACGGCAAGCCCATCGGCGCCAGCCTGATCGCGCTGGAGACGCTGGCTGGTGAAAAAGTGGCGTACGGCCGGTACTGGGGGGCGATGGAGCGCGTCGATTGCCTGCATTTCGAGGCATGCTATTACCAACCCCTGCAGTGGTGCATCGCCCACGGCTGGAACCGCTTCGAAGGAGGCGCGCAAGGCGAGCACAAGATGGCGCGCGCGCTGATGCCCGTGAAGACCTCCAGCGCGCATTGGCTGGCGCAACCCGCATTCGCCGACGCGGTCGAGCGCTTCCTGGAACGAGAAGGCCAGGGCATCGAAAATTACCTGGAACACCTGGAGGAACGCAGCCCGTTCCGCCAATGAGCCCGCGCAGGAGGCCGCCGACAACTGGTGGCAACCCCTGCCGACAACGCGGCGCTGCATCCGGGGGCTGAATGGGGGCGCAGAGGATCGCCATGTCCCGCCGCAAACACCTCAGAAGAACCCGCGTCGAATCGAAAGCCGTGCGAAGCATCGGCTACGACCCCGCTGTGCGCCTGCTGCAGGTGGAATTCGACGGCGGTGCGGTGTACGACTACCTGGACGTTCCCCCATGGGAGCATGCTGCCCTGCTGCGGGCCGAATCGATCGGTCGACACGTCACCTACCGCATCAAGGGCAACTTTCGCCATGAACTGGTGAGGCCGGCCGACGAGTCCATGGCCTGATCTCTCCCTGACCGGCCGGATCAGCCGTGCTGCTTCTTGTAGTTCTCGATGCCGTCCAGGATTTCCTTGCGCGCGGCCTCGGGGCCCTCCCAGCCCAGGATCTTCACCCACTTGCCGGGCTCCAGGTCCTTGTAGTGCTCGAAGAAATGCGCGATGGTCTTCAGCCGCAGCGGATTCATATCCTCGGGCTTTTGCCAGTGCGTGTAGATCGCCAGGATCTTGTCGGTGGGCACGGCCAACACCTTGCCATCGTCCCCCGCCTCGTCTTCCATTTTCAGGATGCCGATGGGCCGGCAAGTCACCACCACGCCGGGGATCAGGGGGACCGGCGTGATCACCAGCACATCGACCGGATCGCCGTCCCCGCTGATGGTCTTGGGCACATAGCCGTAGTTCGTCGGGTAATGCATCGACGTGCTCATGAAGCGGTCCACGAAGATGGCGCCCGATTCCTTGTCCACTTCGTACTTCACGGGATCGGCGTTCATCGGGATCTCGATGATCACGTTGAAGGCGTCGGGAACATTTTTGCCGGGGGATACTTTGTCGAGGGACATGGCTCTTGTGGGTGATAAGAATGAGACGACAGACCTAGGATTAACCCTGATTTTACTTTCGCCAGCCTTGCTTTCCCGCGGATGACGCGAATCCGTCACAAGATTCCCCGTATATTTCGCCGGTTGGCCAATCGTCTCCGCCCGTTGGGGAGCAATGAGGAAGCAACGCAGCGGGGGCTCCGCTTGCGTTAGCCCCCTCCAAGCGAAACAACGTTCAGGAGAAGCAAGAAATGACAGGCAACTCGGCGCTGATACTGGCGCTCGTCTGCGGCTTTGCGGCCGTGGCTTATGGATTCTGGGCTCGTAGCTGGATCCTTTCCCAGGACGCGGGCAACGCCCGCATGCAGGAAATCGCGGCGGCCATCCAGGCCGGAGCGGCGGCCTACCTGGCCCGGCAATACAAGACCATCGCCATCGTCGGCGTCGTGCTGGCGATCCTCATCGGCGTCTTCCTCGATGCCCAGACAGCGATCGGCTTCGTCATCGGCGCCGTGCTCTCCGGCGCCTGCGGCTTCATCGGCATGAACGTGTCGGTGCGGGCGAACGTCCGCACCGCGCAGGCAGCCACCCGCGGCATCGGCCCGGCGCTGGATGTCGCCTTCCGGGGCGGCGCCATCACCGGCATGCTGGTGGTCGGCCTGGGCCTGCTGGGCGTCACGGCCTTTTACTGGTTCCTCGTCGGCAACGGCAACCTGACGCCCGACAAGAACCTGGCGGCACTGCTCAATCCCCTGATCGGCTTCGCCTTCGGCTCGTCGCTGATCTCGATCTTCGCGCGGCTGGGCGGCGGCATTTTCACCAAGGGCGCCGACGTGGGCGCCGACCTGGTGGGCAAGGTCGAAGCGGGCATCCCCGAGGATGACCCGCGCAACCCGGCGGTGATCGCCGACAACGTGGGCGACAACGTCGGCGACTGCGCCGGAATGGCCGCCGACCTGTTCGAAACCTACGCCGTGACCTTGATCGCGACCATGGTCCTGGGTGCCCTGCTCATCACCAACGCGGGAACCAGCGCCGTGCTGTACCCGCTGGCCCTGGGCGGCGTATCGATCATCGCGTCGATCATCGGCTGCTTCTTCGTGAAGGCCTCGCCCGGCATGAAGAACGTGATGCCTGCTCTGTACAAGGGCCTGGCGATCGCGGGCGTGTTGTCGCTGATCGCCTTCTACTTCGTGACGGTGTGGCTCATGCCCGACAACGCCATTAGGGCCACCGGCACCCAGATGCGGCTGTTTGGCGCCTGCGCCGTGGGCCTGGTGCTGACCGGCGCGCTGGTCTGGGTCACCGAGTTCTACACCGGCACGCAGTACTCGCCGGTGCGCCACATCGCTCAGGCTTCGACCACCGGCCACGGCACCAACATCATTGCCGGCCTAGGCGTTTCCATGCGTTCCACGGCCTGGCCCGTGATCTTCGTGTGCGCCGCCATCCTGGCGTCCTTCAAGCTGGCCGGCCTGTACGGCATTGCCATCGCGGCCACCTCCATGCTGAGCATGGCCGGCATCGTGGTGGCGCTGGACGCCTACGGCCCGATCACCGACAACGCCGGTGGCATCGCCGAGATGGCAGACCTGCCGTCTTCCGTGCGTGACATCACCGACCCCCTGGACGCTGTCGGCAACACCACCAAGGCGGTGACCAAGGGCTATGCCATCGGCTCCGCCGGCCTGGCCGCGCTGGTACTGTTCGCCGACTACACCCACAAGCTGGAAAGTTATGGCCGCTCGATCAGCTTCGACCTGTCCGATCCGATGGTGATCGTGGGCCTGTTCATCGGAGGCCTGATCCCCTACCTGTTCGGAGCGATGGCGATGGAGGCCGTGGGCCGCGCCGCCGGCGCCGTGGTGGTGGAAGTCCGCCGCCAGTTTCGCGACATCAAGGGCATCATGGAAGGCACGGCCAAGCCCGAATACGGCGTCGCGGTGGACATGCTGACCAAGGCGGCGATCAAGGAAATGATGATTCCGTCGCTGCTGCCCGTGGTCGTACCCATCGTGGTCGGGCTGGTGCTGGGCCCGAAGGCCCTGGGCGGCCTGCTGATGGGAACCATCGTCACGGGCCTTTTTGTCGCGATCTCCATGTGCACCGGCGGCGGCGCCTGGGACAACGCCAAGAAGTACATCGAGGACGGCAACCACGGCGGCAAGGGTTCCGAGGCGCACAAGGCGGCCGTGACCGGCGACACCGTCGGCGACCCCTACAAGGACACGGCCGGCCCGGCCGTCAACCCGCTGATCAAGATCATCAACATCGTGGCCCTGCTCATCGTGCCGCTGGTGGTGAAGTTCCACGGCGGCGAGGCAACGACGGACAAGGCGCATGCGCCCGCTGCCGTGACGGTGCCGGCCGCCACTGCCGGCGCCTCGGCCGCCAGGTAACAAGTCCTGCCCTTGCAAAAAAGGCCCGCGGCGCGGGCCTTTTTTGTTCCTGCTTTACCTCCTGCTCAGGCGCCGGCTTCTGTCACTGCCCGCAGCAATTGGCTGCACGGACCCACCAGGTCGAGCAGCTGGACCACGCGGTCCTGCTCGATGTATTCGAGGATGAGTTCGTTGATGCCGCCAACGACCGCCATGGCCATGCCCGGCGAGAGCGGCGCCTTACGCTTGCGGCCGGCTTCGCCGCCGTTGACCACGCCGAGCATGAAATCGGCGATGTCCTGGTTGACGCGCCGCCGAACCGCCAGTCCCTCGCCGCCGAGACCGAGTATCTCGATGAACAGCGTTCGCATCAGCACGGGACTCTGCTGCATGCAGCCCAGGTAGGCCTCCAAGCCCCGCTCGATCTGCGTCTGCCATTCGTGCCCGGGGTCGAGCGCGTCCCGCAGCACTTTCAGGGCATTGCGGCTCGAGGCCTCGTACAAGGCGATCAGGCAGTCTGCCTTGGTCGCGAAATGCTCGTAGAAGGTCCGGCGCGAAACGCTGGCTTCGCGCACGATGTCGGCAATCGTGGTGTCGGCGTAGCCTTTGGCCGCCACGGCATGCGCCATGCCCTCCAGCAAACGCTGCCGGTGCTCATTTATTTCCGTCCCGGTTTGCGCTGCGCTCATCCGCCGGATTCTCCGTCCGTTAACACTGGTACTTGACGGTACCTGATTTCTGTCCGATGATAGCCAACGGTACTGAGTGGTACCAAACCTTGGAGTTCAGAAATGACAGCCCTCGTCGTCCGCCGCCTGCTGGTGGACATGGAAGCGCCGATCGCCCGCCACTGGTGCGGCGGCGATGCCTTTCGCACCGCTCTTTTCAACGCCCTATCGATGAGTTTCCCGGTGGGCGAGCAGTTCTTCATCGACTCCGTGCGCAACGGATTCAAGACCTTGCCGGCCGAAAAGCAGGCGCGCTTTCGCACTGAAATGCACGGTTTCGTGGGCCAGGAAGCAACGCATCGCCGGCTCCACGCCCTGTTCAACGAGCACCTCGACAAGCTGGGCCTGGTCAACCAGTGGGCGCCCCGGGCCAGCCGGCGCCTGAAGCTGCTGGAGGGGCAGGACCCGCGCCATGCCGTCGCCATCACTGCTGCGAATGAGCACTTCACGGCCATCATGGCCGACTGGATGCTGCGCAATGCCGACTTCGTCGCCAGCGACGACGCCCGCCTGACCACCCTGTGGCTGTGGCACAGCGCCGAAGAGTCGGAGCACAAGAGCACCGCCTTCGAGATCTACCAGGCACTGGAAGGCACGCACGCGTGGCGTATCACCTGGTTTCGCCGCATCACGGCCATATTCCTGGGGGACACGCTGCGCCAAACCGTGAACAACCTTCGGCGCGACGGTACCCTGTGGCGCTGGCGCACGTGGAAGAGCGCCGCTTCCTGCCTGTTCGGCCGCCGTGGCCTGATCCGTCAGGCCTACCGGCCGTGGCGCGAGTACCTGCGGCGCGACTTCCATCCCAGCCAGCAGGACAGCAGTCCCGCGCAGCGCTGGCTGGACGAGCATGCCGACAGGTATACCGCCGTGGGCGCCGCGGCCTGAATCGGGGCGCGGCGCCGGCCCGCTTTCGAGCAAAATGCGGGGATGCAGTTTCACTACATCGGCAACGCAGCCCACACCTCTTCATCCGGCCGCACCATCCCGGTCATCGACCCGTCGGACGGCCAGCCCTTCGACGAATTGCAACGCGGCTCCGCCGACGACATCGACGCCGCCGTGCGATCGGCGCGCCAATGCTACGACTCGGTCTGGAGCAAGCTCAGCGCGGCCGAGCGCGGCCGGCTGTTGATGCGGCTGGCCGAGGCGGTGGCCGAGCATGCGGACGAACTTGCGGCGCTGGAGCAGCGCGATTGCGGCAAACCCACCCGGCAGGCGCGGGCGGACGCGGTGGCGCTGGTGCGTTATTTCGAGTATTACGCGGGCGCCTGCGACAAGCTGCACGGCCACACCCTTCCCTACCTGGACGGCTACAGCGTGCTGACGTGGCGCGAACCGCATGGCGTTACGGGACACATCATTCCCTGGAACTACCCGATGCAGATCTTCGGGCGCAGTGTCGGCGGGGCCCTGGCCGCCGGCAATGTCTGCGTGGTCAAGCCTTCGGAGGATGCCTGCCTGTCGCTGATCCGGGTCGCCCAGATCGCCGCCGAAGTCGGCTTCCCGGCGGGCGCGATCAATGTGGTCACGGGCCTGGGCCACGAGGTGGGCGACTCGCTGGCCCGCCACCCCGGTATCGATCACGTCAGCTTCACCGGCAGTCCGAGCGTGGGCACCCTGATCCAGCAAGTGGCCGCCGAGCGTCACTGCCCGGTCACGCTCGAGCTGGGTGGCAAGAGCCCGCAGATCGTCTTTGCCGACGCCGACCTCGATGCGGCATTGCCGATGATCGTCAACGCCATCGTTCAGAACGCGGGCCAGACCTGTTCGGCAGGCTCGAGGCTGCTGGTCGAACGCAGCCTCTACGAGCCGCTGCTGGAGCGCCTGGGCGTCGCCTTCGAGAACCTTCGCGTCGGGCCCGCCGCGATGGACCTGGACGTCGGCCCGCTGATCCGGGCCAGCCAGCAACAGCGCGTCTGGGATTTCCTGTCCGACGCCCACGTGGCCGGCATCGCCACGGTGGCGCAGGGCCAGGTGGTGGAAGAAGCGCCCGAATCGGGCTTCTACCAAGCGCCGACGCTGTTGCGCGACGTGCCCGTCGACCACCGGTTGGCGCAGGAAGAAGTGTTCGGCCCGGTGCTCGCGGCCATGAGTTTCCGGGACGAAGACCAGGCTGTCCAATTGGCGAATGCCACCCGCTTCGGTCTCGTGGCGGGCATCTGGACCCGCGACGGCGGCCGGCAACTGCGCATGGCCAAGCGGGTCAGGAGCGGCCAGGTGTTCATCAACAACTACGGCGCCGGCGGTGGCGTCGAACTGCCGTTCGGCGGTGTCAAGTCTTCAGGCTATGGCCGGGAAAAAGGTTTCGAGGCGCTCTACGGTTTCACCACGCTCAAAACGGTGGCCATCCGCCACGGCTAGCTCAGGAGTACGAACATGCGCGTCAAGAACAAATCCATCATCGTCACGGGATCGGGTGGAGGCATCGGCGAAGGCATCGCCAGGCGGCTCGCGGCCGAAGGCGCCCAGGTGATCGTGAACGACATCAACGAGGCGCTCGGCCGGAAGGTCGTGGCCGAGATCGAGGCCGCGGGCGGCGCCGCCTCGTTCTTCGCCGCCGACGTCACGCGCAGCGCCGACGTCAAGGCGCTGGTCGAAGCCGCCGTGCAGCGGCACGGCAAGCTCGACGTCATGGTGAACAACGCCGGCTGGACCCATCGCAACCGGCCCGCGCTGGAAGTGAGCGAGGAAGAGTTCGACAAGTGCTACGCCGTCAACATGAAAAGCATCTACCTGGCGGCCATTCATGCCGTCCCGGCGTTTCGGGCCAACAAGGGCGGCAGCTTCATCAACATCGCCTCCACCGCAGGCGTGCGCCCTCGCCCGGGGCTGACCTGGTACAACGGCTCCAAGGGCGCCGTGATCACCACCAGCAAGTCGCTGGCGGCCGAATTCGGTCCGGACAACATCCGCGTGAACTGCATCAACCCGGTGTTCAATCCCGACACCGGCTTGTCCGCCGAATTTGCGGGCGGGCCGGTGGACGATGCCCGTCGCGCCAAATTCCTGGCAACCATTCCGCTGGGACGGTTCTCCACCGCGCTGGACGTGGCCAACGCGGCGCTTTACCTCGCCAGCGACGAAGCCGCTTTCGTCTCAGGGGTATGCATCGAGGTGGACGGCGGCCGCTGCGTCTGAGCAGCGAGAATGGGTCATGGCAGAGCGCGTTATCCCGCTGATCGACCAGCGCATCGCCGCGCTGGCCTCGGCCGTACCCACGCACGCCATCCCAACCACCGGCTTGCTGTCCGACGCATTGGGCCGGCCGCTGCGCGACCTGCGCATCAGCGTGACCGACCGCTGCAACTTCCGGTGCAGCTACTGCATGCCCAAGGAAGTCTTCGACACGGACCACCAGTACCTGCCCCATTCCGACCTGCTGACTTTCGAGGAGATCACCCGGGTGGCACGGCAGTTCGTGGCGCACGGCGTGCGCAAGATCAGGCTGACGGGCGGAGAGCCCCTGCTGCGCAAGAACATCGAGGTGCTCATCGGGCAGCTGGCCGCGCTGCGCACTCCCGACGGCGACGCGCTGGACATCACGTTGACCACCAACGGCTCGCTGCTGGCGCGCAAGGCGCAGGCGCTCAAGGCCGCCGGATTGCAACGCGTCACCGTGAGCCTGGATGGCCTGGACGACGCCGTCTTCCGCGGGATGAACGACGTCGATTTCCCGGTCGCGGAAGTGCTCAAGGGAATCGAGGCCGCGCGCCGGGCCGGCCTGGGGCCGATCAAGGTCAACATGGTGGTCAAGCGCGGCACCAACGAACACGAGATCCTGCCCATGGCGCGCCACTTCAAGGGCACGGACGTGGTAGCGCGCTTCATCGAGTACATGGACGTGGGCGCGACCAACGGCTGGCGCATGGACGAGGTGCTGCCCTCGGCCGAGGTGATTGAATTGATCGGGTCGCAGCTGCCGCTGGTCCAGCTCTCGCGCAGCGCCGCCGGCGAGACCGCCCAACGCTGGGGCTACGCCGACGGCAGCGGCGAGATCGGCGTCATCAGCAGCGTCACCCAGGCGTTCTGCGGCGATTGCAACCGGGCGCGGCTGTCCACCGAAGGCCGGCTGTACCTGTGCCTGTTCGCGACCCAGGGGCACGACCTGCGTTCGCTGATTCGGGGCGGCGCCGGCGACGATCAACTGGCTTCGGCCATCGGACACATCTGGCAAGGCCGAAGCGACCGGTATTCGCAGCTGCGCAGCAGTCTGGCGCCGGACTCCACCGCCGGCGCAAAGCGGGTGGAGATGAGCTACATCGGAGGCTAGATGATAGAGACGGGCGACATCACGGGCGTCATACTCGCCGGCGGCCGCGGCTCCCGGATGGGCGGTGTCGACAAGGGCCTGCAGAACTTCAACGGCCTGCCGATGGCCTTGCACACGCTGATGCGGCTTCAGCCCCAGGTCGGCGAGGTGATGATCAATGCCAATCGCAACCTTGGTGCCTACGAGGCGTTCGGGGTTCCGGTGTGGCCGGACGTGCTGGCCGACTATGCCGGGCCGCTGGCGGGCTTCCTCACGGCGCTGGAGCGCTGCGAGACGCCCTGGCTGGTGACGGTGCCGTGCGATACGCCCTTGTTTCCGGATGACATGGTGGCGCGCCTGGCCCGGGCCGCACAGCAGCAGGACGCCGAGATCGCGATGGCTGCCGCGCGCGAAGAGGACGGCGACGTCCGCTCCCAACCGGTGTTCTGCCTGATGCGGCTGGAGCTGATGGAAAGCCTGGTGAAGTTCACCCATGGCGGGGGGCGCAAGATCGACGCCTGGACGGCACTGCACAAGACGTTGGTCGTGCCGTTCGATGCACCGGGCGACGATCCAAAAGCCTTCTTCAACGCCAACACGCTGGCGCAGCTGCACCGGCTCGAGCGGCCGTGAAATCCCTCGTCCAAATCGCTGCGCAGCTGCAGGGCTACGACCCGCAGGCCCTGAGCGTCCAGGGCGTCAATGAATTCCTTGCGCGCCTGGTGGAACCGGTGCAAGGGGCCGACCACGTCGGCGTCCTGGATGCGCTCGACCGCGTGCTGGCCGAGGACATCATCTCCCCCGTCAGCGTACCCCCGCACGACAACTCGGCGATGGACGGCTATGCGTTTGCGGGCGGCGAACTCAAGCCCGGCGCCCCTCTCGTTCTCGAGGTCGTCGGCACTGCTTTCGCCGGCGCGGCCTGGCAGGGAACGGCCGGGCCCGGCCAATGCGTGAAGATCATGACCGGGGCGATCATGCCCGCCGGGCTCGACACCGTGGTGCCGCAAGAATTCATCCCGGCGGGCGGCGATGGCCGCATCACCATCCCGCCCGGCCTGCTCAAGCCGGGGGACAACCGCCGGTTCAAGGGCGAGGACGTTAGCGAAGGGCAGCCGGCGCTGCGCCGTGGTGCCCGCCTTTCCCCGGCGGCTTGCGGCCTCATCGCCAGCCTGGGCATCGACCGCGTGCCGGTGACGCGCCGGCTGCGCGTGGCCTACTTTTCCACTGGCGACGAAATCCTGAGCCTGGGCGAGCCGCCGCGCGAAGGCGCGGTCTACGACAGCAACCGCTATACCGTGTGGGGCTTGCTCAAGCGGCTTGGCTGCGACGTCATCGACCTGGGCGTGGTCCGCGATGACCCGGCCCTGCTCGAAGCCGCCTTCCGCGGCGCGGCCGCCCAGGCCGATGCCATCATCACCAGCGGCGGTGTCAGCGTCGGGGAAGCCGACCACACCAAGGCGATGATGAAGAAGCTGGGTGACGTCGCATTCTGGAAAATCGCGATGCGGCCCGGCCGACCGATGGCGGTTGGCCGCATCGGCTCTTGCGTGCTGTTCGGCCTGCCAGGCAATCCGGTCGCGGTGATGGTGACCTTTCTCGCCTTTGTACGCCCTGCCCTGCTGCGCATGATGGGCAGCAGCGAGACACAGCCGCCGCTACTGAGGGCCCGCAGCGTCCAGGCGATCCGCAAAAAAGCCGGCCGGACCGAATACCAGCGGGGCACGGTTACCCGCGGCGCCGACGGTTTGCTCGAAGTCTGCATCACCGCCAACCAGGGCTCGGGCGTTCTCAGCTCGATGGTCCAGGCCAATGGGCTGGTCATACTTCATCACGCGCAAGGCAATGTGGCTGCCGGCGAAGCGGTGGACGTGATGATGTTCGCAGGCGTGATTTGACGGGTTAAAGGCTAAGCCTGCTGCGCCTAGCGCCAGGCTTCCCAGCCGTCTTCCAGCCGCACGCGTTCCGTTTCGCCTTCGCGCTCCGGATTTTTTCGTCGGCCTCCACCCGAGGCCCGGTTGGAAGCGCGGTCACTTCATTTTTTTGCTTTAGCGCGCTTTCTTGCATCGGGTGCGTAGTGGCCTGCCTCGGGTGGCTGGCCTTCCACTTCGACCCGAATGGTTCGCCCATACGCTTGCCATTCGCGTGGGCACAGGGCCGGCCTGCCGTCCTCCTGGGCCCCCAGGCCCTCGGACTCTTGAAAAGAATGTGCGTTCTCGCCGTAGGTTTCGCGCAACAGCGGCTGAACCTGCAGCAGCGGCACGAGCTTTGGAATCTGGATATCGACGTCCGTAGCAATCAGCTGGATGTTCATGAACAGCGGGCATGGCTTGAACTGATCGGTCTCGATGATCCCTTCGTAGGGCGAGTAGAGAAAGCTGCCGCGCATGTTGCTCGGCGGCCGCACCAGCACACTCCAGCCTGGACGGGTGCTGCACAGCAGACCGGTCCAGATCTGAACCAGGCCGGGCAATTGCAACCGGGTCAAAAAGGGAGGTGCCAGGTCCGCCAGATCCGGCGGCGCATGCTCGTTCCAGTAGTCGGCAAATCCCGGCAGCTCAGACCGCACCAGGGGTTGCCATTGGCCGCCTTCCTTAACAAACACATCGGAGCCATTCCATCGCAGGTTGACTTCCTCGGCCGGAAAGGCATACCAGCCGAATGAAGACGCCAACCGCATGGGCTCGCAATGGCGAAACGCGATGGTGGGCATCAGGCCCAATGCGGACTTGTCCGCCCGCATGGGCGAGACGGCAGCCGGATAGACACGGTGAAACTTGACGGTTGTGTTCGGTCGTGTATCCGGCTGCCTTGGCATATTGCTAAACCTCCTGTAGTCGATTCATCTAGATCAAGCGCGGGCCCGTGTTCGCTATTTTCCTGCGCACATGCGCCGCGACGGCGGGTGTTGTGATGCTACCGCCGCCGATGACAGCCTTCCTTTCTGCAGGTCGGTTTTGGGGCGCACCGCCATGATCTGTCCTATCCGGGGTGGCGGCGACGGAATCGAGATGAAGCGAGGTGGTTTGCGTAACCTTCATAAACTATCTCCTTAACATTGAAGAATTGGATAAACTGACCCGCTATAGGGCCAAGTCAATCAGACCATGGGGATGAGCACGGTGCAAATTTCGTCGTCCGGCAGTCGCCATGGCGTTTACGCGGCAACCCTGGCCTTTGTTCTCCTGGGCGCAAGTGCCCCAGCCATCACACGACTCTCCCTCACGCAGGCCCTGGGCACGCTGGATTTCGTGGTATTGCGCTGCACCATCGGCGGGCTGCTTTTCTTGCCCTTTCTTTTGGCAATCTGGCAGCGGCTACGCCTTGGGGCTCGACTTCGTGCCTGTGTGGGTGATGCTTTGGCGCAGCTGTTGTATGGGGCGCGGCCGGGCGGGCTGCAAGCCGGGGTCTGATACAGGGTGCCGCATTGGTGGCCGTCTATTCGGGGCTCGTCGCCGGCGGCCGAGGAACGAGCAGATTAATTCTAGGGAACAAAAATGAGCGAGACTGAAACTCCCCTCCCACTGACCCGGTGCAAGGAGCGGCCGCTGATGGTGATGGACATGGCCGGGCCGGACGCAGGCATGGGGGACAGCGGTGACAGTCTGGACTGGTGGGCAGGGCAGTCGCAATGGCAACTGCTCTCGTTTCACAAGGGTCACATCGTCAAGCGGATGGGCAACGGGCTGATGATGGAATTCGCCGATGCCCGCAGCTGCCTGCAAGCCGCTTTCGCGCTGGGCCGGTTGGCCGATTCTGTAGGCCCGCAAGCAGACTCCTCCAAGCGCCCGCGATTGCGCGCCGTCGCCCATCTTGCCAACTACTCTCAGGGCCAGGACGAAATCACCGGCCGGGACGTGAAGTTGACTTCGGGGCTGACCGCGCTGGCCAAGCCTGGCGAGGTGCTGGTGACAGCCGAACTGCGCGACCGGCTGGCCAATGGTCTCGACGCCGATTTCGAGGACTTGGGCGATCGACGGGTGAAACCGTTGACCCAACCCGTGCGCCTTTTCCGGGCCCATCCTGCGCAAGAGGGGGGGTCGGACCGGACGATGGTCGCGCAACACGACCTCCGACCCGGCTTGGCCGTCATCCCCTTCAAGGGTGGCATCCCGGAGGCCAAGCGCTGGATGATTGGGGAGCTGATCGCCGAAGGGGTGATTGCGCGCTTGTCCCACAGCATCGGGATTCGGGTGATTTCCCGGCAGTCCACCTCCGCCTTGTGTGACCGCAGTGGATTGGCCGAGATCGAGCGCCACCTGGGCGCCACCTTCGTCCTATCGGGAAGCTACAGCATGCACGGCAAGAAGCTGGTCATCAGCGCTGAAGTAGCCGAGGCGCGCAGCCATACGCTGTTGTGGAGCGGACAGTTGCAGCACACCGTGGACGACCTGCTCCAGGAGGAAAGTAAGCTGCTGTATGAGTTGGCGCGCACGGTGGCGCAGGCGCTGGGAAAGGCCCAGGTAAGCAAGGCTGTAACACAGCCCCTGCCGCGTCTGGACAGCAGCTTTCTCTTGCTGGCCGGCATTTCGATGACGCACAGTCACTCGGCCAAGACGTTTGAGCGCGGGCGTGAAGCTTTGACCGAGCTGACCGCGCGGCACCCAGGGCTCGCGCTTCCCAGGGCGTGGTTGGGGATGTGGCATGCTTTGAACGTGGTCAGAGGCCAAAGTGATGACATTGGCCGCGACACCGGGCGAGCGCGCGAGCAGACCTTGCGTGCATTGGAAGCCGAACCCGACAACGCCATGGCCCTGGCTGTCGAGGGCTACATCCAGTGCCAACTGCTCGGCAATCCTCAGCAGGCCCGTAAATATCTGGATTCGGCCATTGAGGCCAATCCGAGCGAACCCATGGCTTGGCTGTTCAAGAGTTTCTATTCATGCATGTGGGGCTCCAGCTCGGCATCGGTGACCGAGGCGTATATCGCGTGCTCCCTCTCGCCGGTCGATCCCTTGCGATATTTCTTCGACTTGCTCACGGGCAATGCCTTGCTTGCAGACCATCGTCACGAGCAGGCGATCGCCTGCTTCCGCAGGTCGCTAAGAGCCAACAAGCACCACGCTCCCACGCTGCGGCTGCTATTGACAGCCCAGGCTGAGCTTGGACAGTTCGAAGAGGGAAAGGAGACTTTGGGCAGGCTTCTTGCCGAGGTGCCGAAACTGACGGTGTCTTCGTACCTGGCCATGGGTAGCGCCGACAGCCCCATGCGCCAGCGTGGCGCAAAAGCAATGCGGCAATTGGGTCTTCCTGAAAATTGAATCTCCCTCGCTGCTTCATCCTGCAAAAAAGCATTGTGCCCAAGCTCCCCTCAGCTGCGCAGCCTACGCGGAAGTTGCGCAACAAGCTCACACCACTAACAACACCTCTCTGGCCTGTATCGAGGAACGATCAGATCAATTATTGGAAGCGACAATGAGCGAGACTCCTGTCTTACTTACCAAGGGCAGAGAGCGGACCTTGATGGTGATGGTCATTGCTGACTGCGACCAACGCAGGATGGGCAGCGGCGATGCGCTTCTGCGTTGGCTGCAGGGGTGGACAGCGCAGGCGCATTGGCAACTGCTCTCGTTTCACAAGGGTCACATCGTCAAGCGGATGCACAACGGGCTGATGATGGAATTCGCCGATGCCCGCAGCTGCCTGCAAGCTGCTTTCGCGCTGGGCCAGTTGGCCGATTCTGTAGGCCGGCGAGCAGGCTCCTTCAAGCGCCCGCGATTGCGCGCCGGCGCCCATCTTGCCAACTACTCTCAGGGCCAGGATGAAATTGTCGGCCGGGACGTGAAGTTGACTTCGGCGCTGGCGGCGCTGGCCCAGCCTGGCGAGGTGCTGGTGACGGCCGAGCTGCGCGAGCGGCTGGCGGACGGGCTCGACGCCGATTTCGAAGACCTGGGTTATCAGCGGCTGAAACCGTTGACCCAATCCGTGCACCTGTTCCGCGCACATCCGAGGCAGGAGGAGGTCTCGGATTGGTCGACTATCGCGCATCGGGACCTGCGCCCCGGCTTGGCAGTCATCCCCTTCAAGGGTGGCATCCCGGAGGCCACGCGCTGGATGATTGGGGAGCTGATCGCCGAAGGGGTGATTGCGCGCCTGTCCCACAGCATCGGGATTCGGGTGATTTCCCGGCAGTCCACCTCGGCCTTGCGCGACCGCGGCGGATTGGGCGAGATCGAGCGCCACCTGGGTGCCACGTTTGTCCTGTCGGGAAGCTACAGCATTCGCGGGAAGATGCTGATCGTCAGCGCCGAACTGGCCGAAGCGCGCAGCCATACGCTTCTATGGAGCGGGCAGTTGCAGCACACCGTGGGCGACCTGCTGCAGCAGGAAAGCGCGCTGCTGCATGAGTTGGCGCGCACGGTGGCGCAGGCGCTGGGAAAGGCAGAGGTAAGCAAGGCTCCGGCACGGCCCCTGCCGCGTTTGGATAGCAACATTCTGCTGCTGAACGGCATATCGATGACGCACAGCGACTCGACCAAGACCTTTGAGCGCGGGCGTGAAGCTATGACCGAGCTGACCGCGCGGCACCCGGGGCTCGCGCTCCCCAGAGCCTGGTTGGGGATGTGGCATACGTTGAACGTGGTCAAAGGCCGAAGCGATGATGTGGGCCGCGATACGCTGCGAGCGCGCGAGCAGACCCTGCGTGCGTTGGAAGCCGAACCCGACAACGCGATGGCCCTGGCTGTCGAGGGCTACATCCAGTGCCAGTTGCTGGGCAACCCTCAGCTGGCCCATAAATATCTGGACGCGGCCATCGAGGCCAATCCGAGCGAACCCATGGCTTGGCTGTTCAAGAGTTTCTCGTCATGCATGTGGGGCGCCAACTCGGCATCGGTGACCGAGGCGTATATCGCACGCTCGCTCTCGCCGGTCGATCCTTTCCGCTATTTTTTCGACATGCTCACGGCCAATGCCTTGTTTGCAGACCGTAGGCATGAGCAGGCGATCGCCTGCGCCCACAGGTCTTTGAGAGCCAATAGGCACCATGCCCCTACGCTGCGGATACTGTTGTCAACCCAGGCAGAGCTTGGGCGGATCGAAGAGGGAAAGGAGACTTTGGGCAGGCTTCTTGCCGAGGTGCCTGGGCTGACGTTGTCTTCCTACCTGGCCATGGGCAGCACCGACAACCCCATGCGCCAGCGCATCGCAAAAGCAATGCGGCAATTGGGTCTTCCTGAAAATTGAGTATCCCTTGCTAGAGTCGCAAGCCTCATCGCCAGCCTGGGCATCGACCGCGTGCCGGTGACGCGCCGGCTGCGCGTGAATCGGGCGACGAAGTGGACGTGATGATGTTCGAGGGTGCGACCTGACCCGCTAGGGCCTCCCTAGGATTTCGTGGCCTTGCGCCACATCTCGCGCCCGCCTTCCAGGCGCACGCGCTCGACTTCTCCCTTGCGCTCCAGTTTCAGCAGCGCTTTTTCGGTCACCGTCCAGTGCGGCCGCGGCTCGGCCCATTTCAGCCAGAACGTGTGAATCCCCTCCGCGGTGTCGGCGGCAAGGGGCGAGCGCGCCAGCGCATGCCGGATCTGCTTTACGGCCTCGCGGACGTCCTTCTCGTTCATCGAATGATTCTGCCGCACGGCGCCGCGCGGCGAAACTGGACAAAACCGTCCCGTCCCCGGGACTGTCTTGCCGCACCCCCGTCCAGCGGCGCGCCGAGCCGCGCCCACGCTGGGATTGCGTACCACCCGCGGCCATGGAAGCCCCGCCGGGGAGGGATGAAATCGTCCCGCCCGATCTGGGAGAACCTTGAATATTCCCTTTGAAATCAATGACTTGATCATCTTTCTCAACGTGGCACGCCCTTTGCGACTGCAGGGATAGGCATAGCTCGGCCCGCAGTAACGCGGCGCCAGGCTCGCTGGCCCACTAACGCATTCGAGATGAGGTGCACGATGAATGAGAGCATTCAAAAATGGCTGGATCGCAACCGTCCTCCGCGGGTGAAGATCACCTACGACGTTGAGACGCGCGGAGCGATCGAGAAACGGGAACTCCCATTCGTGGTGGGCTTGCTCGCCGACCTGTCGGGCGACCGCGCCGACAACTTCCCCGACTATGTGGGCCGCTCGATGCAGAGCATCGACCGCGACAACTTCAACGACGTGATGGCGCACGCCAGCCCGTCGGTGGTGCTGGGCTTGGTCAAACGCACTCTGCCCAACGATCCCGGAGACGATTCGACCACGCTGGCCGGCACCATCACCTTCAATTCCCTGGCGGATTTCGATCCGGTGGCGGTTGTGAAGGCGGTGCCCGACCTGGCAAAGCTGTTCCGGCTGCGTGGCAATATCCGCATGCTTCAGACGCGCGCCGAATCAAGCGCGGGCCTGGGCAAGGCCCTGGAACCGCTGATGCGCCTCGACCCAGCCGGCAAGGCGGCCCGGGCGCCGCTGCAGGTGCTGGCAGCGCCGCAGGCGCGCACCGGCCTGCCGGCAGCCCGGGTGGCGCTGCGCACGTTCGCCGCGGCCTTCTCGCAGGCCCAGACGGCTGCTGACAAGGCGTCCGCGGCGACGACGTTCGGGTTTCCCGCGCAAGAGCAGCCCGCGGACACGGCCGACCAGGCCCGCAAGTTCATCGGCCTGTTCACTGCCACCGACACCCCCGAGAACCGGCGCGCGGCCAAGACCCAGCTCACTGCACTGGCAACGTTGAGCCAGCCGGACGCCAAGGTCGACGACGAGACTAAGGTGTCGCGCGCACTGGCTTTGAAAAACCTGGGCTACACCGATACGAGCCAGAACGACGCACTTGCGAGCGAAGCCACGGCGCTGCTCGCGCAACTCGACAAGCCGCCTGCGCCCGGTGCATCCACCGACACGCAGGCAGTCTATGCGGACGCGCAGCAGGCAGCGCTGGTCTACTTGGGCCTGCAAGATCCGGAAGACAGCAGCCTGGTGCCCCATACGGACCCGGTCACCAGCGCCGAGCAGCAGCATGTGGCCGACAGCCGCTGGTATTCCAACAACATGCTGATGGCGGCCAAGGGCGCCGCGCCGGCCCCGGCCCCGGCCCCGGCGCCGCCTGGCCCGCCTGCTCCACCGCCCCCCGCAC
>JACDFR010000046.1 GCA_013815685.1 Ramlibacter sp. | reverse complement strand
TTGGCATTCCCTACCAGAGTCTTATCAATCTCTACCTTCGAGATTGCGCTGCGTCGCATAGGAAGTTGAATCTGAATTGGAAGTAGCGTGGCGCCGTCAAGCTCCGGGTTAACAGGTCAGTCCATCGGACCGCCTGCGGCGTCCGCTGACTTCCGACGTTTAGCCTTCCCTGAATGAGCATCGCAGAAGCATCTGACGGATTGGATCGCGTCGTCGTAGCTCCAGAGCTGCAGCCTGCACTGAGGCTATATCGTAGGCTTTACCTTTCATACAACGATCTTGATGAGGCTAAGGCGACAGTCGAAGAATTGCTGCGTGCTCGGCTGCGCTTACCTCGACAAGACCCACCGAGCGCGTTGCTGATGGCCCTTACGACCGCGCTGGTAGTAGCGTACGCACGCCCATTCGTAAATACTCGCGGCGAATCGCAGTTTGCGGAGCGTTCAGTTCCTGGATCGCTTCTCAGAGTGCTCACGTCAAGGCAGCGGGAGGCCCACAACTACTTGTTAAATGCGCGGAACCGTGAGGTGGCGCATTCGGATGCCGACAGGTCAGAGCTTTACTTGAAGCTGTATCCAGACGGACACGGTGCAATTCTTCGCGTTGCGCGCGCGCCGTTTCTGCGCGCCGAGCTGAGAGACATTCACCGCATCATCACGAAATTGATGAAGGAGGTGGATGGCAGATGCGAGGAACTTCGCCGTGTGCTCCCATTGGAGGTCTGGATGTGAAAAGCGCCGTAGTGTCAGGGCTAACATGTCGTATATGGACTCCCCCGCAACGGCAAGAAACTGACCGATAGTTTTGGCTGTTGGGAAACGCGTGCAGTCGTATATCCGGCATCTTTAGTGGGCTCGCATTGGCCCGTGATGGTGCGAACCTGGTGGCCATGAGGGTCGATCAATCTCGTCGCAACGCGGGAAGGGATATCGGATTGAATTCCAACGTTAGAGCCCGCTGGCGGTCAGTGCTACTATTTCACCCATGAACACCGAAACAATCCGTCGAGAAGCTCTGTCGCTTCCTGTTCAGGAGCGGGCGGAACTTGCAGAGCAGCTTCTCTCCAGCCTCGATGCGCTGTCTGAGGCCGAGATTGAGCAGCTCTGGTTGCAGGAAGCGGCGCGTCGCGCCGATGAATTGGATCGAGGCTTGGCGCAGCGTATTCCCGCTGACAATGTGCGCGGCCAGGCCCAAGCCATGCTCAAGTGAGCTACTTCTTCAGTGAGGCGGCGCGGGTTGAGCACCTTGAGCACGTCGCCTACTACGAAGAGCGCCGTCCTGGCCTTGGTGCACGCTATCTCGCTGCCTTCGAAACAGCGATGGTCAAGGTTTGCGAAAACCCAGAGAGGTTTCGCGTCAAACTTGCTCCCGGTATTCGGAGCTATCGAGTGCAGGGTTTTCCGTACAACATTCTCTATCGTCAGTCGGGTGCGGACATTGAGGTTCTTGTGGTTGCGCCTCATCGCCGTCGGCCGGGCTACTGGCTTGGCCGGCTCTAACTGGTCATTTCATCGGCCGCCTGCGGCGTCCGCTGAATTCCGACGTTAGACCCCAAGGGAACTACATCGATGTCATAGATACTTCGGGTCAGCGCTTTCTGAACACCAGGTCCCATACGCCATGGCCCAATTTGAGGCCGCGGTTCTCGAATTTGGTGAGCGGCCGGTAGGCGGGACGCTCGGCATAGCTTGGGGCCGTATTCGCCAGTTGCGCTTCCCCGGAAAGCACCTCCAGCATCTGCTGCGCATAGGGCTCCCAGTCGGTGGCGCAGTGGATGTAGCCGCCTGTCTTCAGGCGCGAGGCGAGGCGGGCAATCAGCGGGGGCTGTACCAGCCGCCGCTTGTTGTGGCGCAGCTTGTGCCAAGGGTCGGGAAAGAAGACGTGGACGCCGGCCAGGTTGCCTTCAGGGAGCATTTGGTCCAGGACCTCCACCGCGTCGTGCGCAACGATGCGGATGTTGGCCAGCCCCTGCTCGCCGATGCGCTTGAGCAAGGCACCCACCCCGGGCTGATGGACCTCGCAGCAGAGGAAGTTGGCCTGCGGCATCAGCGCCGCGATGTGGGCGGTGGCCTCGCCCATGCCGAAGCCGATCTCCAGGATGGTGGGCGCATCGCGCCCGAAGGCCGATGCGAAATCCAGCGGCTGCGGCTGGTAAGGCAGCAGGAAGCGCGGCCCCAGCTGTTCGAACGCCTTGGCCTGGCCGGTGGTGGTGCGGCCTGCCCGGCGCACGAAGCTGCGGACGGTTCGGGGGTAGGCCACGCCGTCGGGCGCAGGGGGAGGAACAGGGGGCTTGCCGGTTTCAGTCACGCGCCAGATTGTAGGAGTCCGCCCATTGCGCCTGCCACGCGCCGAGGGCCCGCGCGACCGGCGCCGCCTGTGGGGTCAGGCCCAGCACGGCGGCGGCCGCGTTGAGGGCTTCCATTGGCTGGCCGGTGTCCAGCGGCCGGGCCCCGTTTTGCTTGGAAAGCTTTTCGCCATCGGGGCCCAGCACCAGCGGCGTGTGCAGATAGCCGGGCCGGGGCAGCCCCAGCGCCTCTTGCAGCATCAGCTGGCGCGCGGTGTTGTCGGCGAGATCCTCGCCGCGCACCACCTGGGTGATGCCCTGCAGGGCATCGTCGACCACCACGGCGAGCTGGTAGGCCCACAGGCCGTCGGCGCGCTTGAGCACGAAGTCGCCGACTTCATGCGCGACGTCCTGCTGCTGGGGACCCAGGCGCCGGTCCCGCCATGCCACGGTCCCCGGCGGTGTCCTGAAGCGCCATGCGCGGGCCGCGCGGCCGCCCAGGCCCGCGCGGCAGGTGCCCGGATAGACAAGTTCTGCATGCCGCTGGCGCGCGTATCCCCGCGCGGCGAGTGCCTGCTCGATGTCCTTGCGGGAGCACCCGCACGGATAGGCGAGGCCGCCATCCACGAGCCGGGCGAGCGCGGCTTCGTACATTGCGCCGCGCCTGGACTGCAACACCGCCGGCTCGTCCGGCGCCAGGCCGCAAGCGGCCAGCTGTTGCAGGATCGTTTCGGCCGCGCCGGGCACGCAGCGCGGGGTGTCGACGTCTTCGATGCGCACCAGCCACCGCCCTGCGTGGGCACGCGCATCCAGCCAGCTGGCCAGTGCCGCGGCCAGCGACCCCGCGTGCAAGGGGCCCGTGGGGGAAGGCGCAAACCGGCCGATATATGTGGCCCCCACGCTTGTCACTTCGTGTACTGCCGGCTCGCGCAGCGTCCGTGCGCGTAGCTGTACAGCGAAGCGAGCCGACGACGGGCCTACGCTATGCACGTTCCGAGGCATGACGCTTCGGCCCGTCCCCCCCGAGGGGGCATTCGCGCCTTGGGGCGGCCCGGCGGCGCTCATTCGCCCATCCTTCAGCCCGCGTGTACCTTCAGCGCCAGTTCCAGCCCCGAGACGAAGGCGTCTTCGACGCGATGCCCCAGGCACCAGTCGCCGCAAACGCCGAGACCCGACTCCCCATCCCACAGGAAAGGCTGCCCCAGCGGGGTTTGCGTCTTGGCCCAGCGCCAGCGGTAAACCTGTGCATGGTCCGGCTTGGCATGCAGGCCTGTGACCTCGGCGAATGCCTTGAGCAGCTTGGCCTGCACGCGGGGGGCATCGTCTTCCAGGTGCTCCTGCGACCAGGCGGGGCTGGCCTGGACGGTCCAGCGCTCCACCAGCGCCCGCCCCGGCTTGGACGATTCGCGCGCCAGCCAGGCTATGCGGTGGTGGGTGCTCAGCGCGGCGTTCCACTGAGGGCCTATATGGGTCAGCGTGGGCTGGATCGCCTGCGGAAAGGCCAGCATCAGCGTCCAGCACGGGGCGACCTCCACCGCCTCCATGCGCTGCGCCAGATGCGGCACCAGCGCGGATTGGCGAAGCAGGCCCCCGGCCAGCGCATTCGGCATCGCCAGTACCACGGCGTCGAAGCCGGAGAACACGTGCACCGAGTCCTGCGGCCCGCTGGTCTGCAATTGCCAGCGCCTCGGATCGAGCGCGTCGGCTTCGATGCGGGTCACGCGGGTCTGCAGCTCGATGCGTCCGGCCGCACCGAGCGGTTGGGCCCACAGCCGCGGTATGGCGTCCATGGCCGGGGCGCCTACCCAGTGCGGCGCGCGCGCGGGCAGGGCGGCTTCGGCCACACGCCCATGCGGATCGAGCACGCGCACGGCATTGGCGCTCCAGGCCTTGCGCGACCGGGGACCGGTCGCCAGGGCCTTCTCGAAGCGGGCGTCGCGCACGGTGAAGTACTGGGCGCCGTGATCGAAACTGCCGAAAGGAGTTTCGAGGCTCGCCATCCGCCCGCCGGGAGATTCGCCTTTTTCCAGCACCGTGACCCGGTGTCCTGCCTGGGCCAGCGTTCGGGCGCACGCAAGGCCAGCGATGCCGGCGCCGATGACGGCGATGTTCTTTTGTTGTTTAGCCATGTTCCGGTTCATTGTCGCATCAGGCCCGCCCATGCGAGCCGATCAGCGCCCTGCGGGTGGCCGGGCTTTCCAGTTGCCCCAGCCACCATCGAAGCCCCGGTCCAGGCACGGCATTGCCGCGCCACACATAACTCAGGCGCGCGACGCGGCTCGCGCGTTCGACCTCCTTGACCACCAGGCGGCCGCTCTCGACATACGGCCGCGCCATCGGCTCGGGAACGAAGCCGCCGCCCAGGCCGCGCAACTGGGCATCGAGCTTGGCATGCATCGTCGGCACGGTGAGTACGTCCTGCCCGGCGAGCAGGCCCAGCGTGAGGGCCGTGCCGCGCTGCACCGAGTCCGCCACGGCGATCGCACGGTGCTTTTGCAGCAGCTCGTCCTCCAGCGGTCCTTTCATCCCGGCCAGTGGATGATGCGGCGCCACCGCGTAAACGAACGCGAGATCGCCCAGGACCGCGCTCTGGATACCCGCTGCGTTGCCCAGGTCGAGCGACACGCCCAGGGCCAGGTCGGCCTGGCCGGCGGTCAAGGCTTCCAGCGTTCCCGACAGCGCTTCGTCGCGCAGGCGCAGCCGCGTCGTCGGCGCCCGATCTGCCGGATGCGGTAGGTGACGGCGCTGGGCACCAGGCCCAGTTCGCGCGCGGCGGCGGCGAAGCTGCCCGTCTGGTCCACCGCCTGCAGCAGGGCCAGGGCGTCGGGCGTGAGCACGTCGCGTGCGGTTTGCATGGATGGGCAGGCTGGCGTTCAGATTTTTTGAATAATGCCATCAAATGCGCCTGGACCGAGGATGCGTCGTTCGCGCCTACATTGGGGACATCGAAACGTTTCCCCCGGAGGTCCCATTGCTGACTTTGCGCAAATCACAGGAACGCGGCCGGGCCGACCACGGCTGGCTGAAATCCTTCCACAGCTTTTCGTTCGCCAGCTATCACGACCCGCAGCACATGGGCTTTGGCAACCTGCGCGTGATCAACGAGGACCGGATCGCCCCGGGCACCGGCTTTGGCACCCATGGCCACCGCGACATGGAAATCATCAGCTACGTGCTGGAGGGCAACCTGGCCCACAAGGACACGCTTGGCAACATCAAGGGCATCCCGCCGGGCGACGTGCAGCGCATGAGCGCGGGCACAGGCGTACAGCACAGCGAGTTCAACCACGCGAAGGACCAGGTCACGCATTTCCTGCAGATCTGGATCGAGCCGAACGTCACGGGCATCCCGGCCAGCTACGAGCAGAAGACATTTCCCGAGGCCGACAAGCGCGGCCGGCTGCGGCTGGTCGCCTCGCCCGATGGCGCCGAGGGTTCGGTCCTCATTCATGCGCACGCGCGGGTCTATGCCGGGCTTTTCGGCGCCGGCGAGGGTTTCCGCCAGGCACTGGATCCCGCCCGCAAAGGCTATGTGCACGTGGCGCGTGGACAGCTCGAAGTGAACGGCAAGCCGCTCGCAGCCGGTGACGCCCTTATGCTGCAGAGCGAGCCCGAGGTCATACTGGGCGCCGGCAAGGATGCCGAAGTACTGGTATTCGACTTGGCCGCCGACTGATTTTTCCCTCAACGACAAGGAGATCTCGATGACTTCAACCACTTTGACTGCTTCAAACACTTCAAACACTGCCGCCCAGGACACGATGGCTTTGGTTGGCCGCGCGCTCCTGGCCTGGCTTTTCATTCCCTCCGGTTTCGCCAAGATCGCCGGATTCACCGGTTTGGTCGGCTATATCGCCTCCAAGGGCGTGCCGCTGCCCGAACTCTGCGCGGCCATCGCCATCGCCGCGGAGCTGGGCCTGGGGCTGCTTTTGCTGTTCGGCATCAAGGCGCGCTGGGCCGCATTGGGGCTGGCCATCTTCGTCGCCGTCATCACGCCGATCTTCCACAACTACTGGGCGATGCCGGAAGCCCAGCAGATGATGCAGAAGCAGGCCTTCAACAAGAATCTGGCCATCGTCGGCGGTCTGCTGGTCGTGGCGGCGTTCGGCGCCGGGCGTTTCAGCTTCGACGGGCGGCGCGGCCGAGGTTGAACACGATGGCCCGGATCGCAGTCGTTTTTCACTCCGGCTACGGCCACACGCAGCGCATGGCGCAAGCCGTCGCCGGCGGCGCCGGCGCGCAGCTGGTCGCCATCGATGCCGAGGGCAACCTGCCCGCCGGCGGATGGGAGCAGCTCAAAGCAGCCGACGCCATCATCTTCGGCTCGCCCACTTACATGGGCAGCGTGAGCTGGCAATTCAAGAAATTCGCCGACGCCTCATCCAAGCCGTGGTACGCGCAGGAGTGGAAGGACAAGGTGGCGGCGGGCTTCACCAACAGCGCCGGCATGAACGGCGACAAGCAGGGCACGCTGACCACGCTGTTCACCCTGGCGATGCAGCACGGGATGATCTGGGTCAGCCAGGGCCTGATGCCCGCCAACACCAAGGCCGCCCGGCGCGACGACGTCAACTACCTGGTGTCGTACAGCGGCGCCATCGCGCAGTCGCCTTCGGACGGGGGCGCCGCGGACATGTCGGCGGGAGATCTCGAAACGGCGCGGCTGTTCGGCCAGCGTGTCGCGGCTATCGCGGCGCGGCTCAAGGGCTGACGGACTAAAGAGCAGGGAGCTGCGAGACCGGTCAGAGTCCCGGCGCCGGGCCCAGGCCTGGGTCGAGGGCTTCGCGCTCGTCGAAGACGAAGCAGTTGCCCTTGTAGTGGGCCCCGCCCGTTTCCTCGAAGTATTTCAGGATGCCGCCGTCCAGCTGCCAGACATGATCCAGTCCGGCCTCGCGCATGTACAGGGCCGCTTTTTCGCAGCGGATGCCGCCGGTGCAGAAACTCACCACCGTCTTGCCTTCGAGCTGCGGCTTGTGGGCGTCGAACGCGGCCGGGAACTCGCTGAACTTCTTCAAGCCCCAGTCCACCGCACCCTCGAAGGTGCCGTGGGCCACTTCGAATGCGTTGCGCGTGTCCAGCGTGACGACAGGGCGCCCCTCGTCGTCGTGTCCCTGATCGAGCCAGCGTTTGACGGTGGGGCCGTCGACGGCCGGCGCGCGGCCCTGCGTGGGCTGGATGGCCGGATGGTTCATCCGGATGATCTCGGGCTTGACCTTGACCAGCAGCTTGCCGAAGGGCTGCTGCGCGGACCGGCTTTCCCTGGCTTGCAGGTCGCAGAAGCGCCCGTCCGCGCGCAGGTGGCCGAGGAATTCGTGCACCGCGCCGGCGGAACCGGCCAGGAACAGGTTGATCCCCTCGTTGGCCAGCAGGATCGTGCCCCGCAGGCCCAGCGACGAGGCACGGCCCGACAGCGCACTGCACAGCGCCTGGGGGTCGTCGATGGTGACGAAGCGGTAAGCGGAAATATTGAGGACTGAATTCACGGTCCCCCGATTTTAGGAACTGTCAAGCGGCGCGCGTTTCCTACAATGCAGCCATGTTCGTCCATCTGCGCCTGCACACCGAATTTTCCATCGTCGACGGCACCAACCGCATCGACGAAATCATCAAGGCGGCGGCGCGCGACCACCAGCCGGCGCTGGCCATCACCGACCTGAACAACCTGTTCGGTGCGATCAAGTTCTACAAGGCGGCCCGCAGTGCCGGTGTCAAGCCGATCGTCGGCGCCGAGATCCTGCTGCAAGGCCTGGCCAAGGACAGCGCCGCGCTGTCGCGCATGGTCGTGCTGGTGCAGAACAAGCAGGGCTATCTCAACCTGTGCGAACTGCTGGCGCGCGCCTGGACGCAGAACGTGGTCAAGGCGCAGGGCGTGTGCAAGCTCGAATGGCTGCGCGGACACGGCGAGGGCCTCATCGTGCTCTCCGGGGCCCAGGCGGGCCCGGTCGGCCAGGCGCTGGTCCAGGGCGATTCGCAGCGCGCGGGCGAGGCGGCGCTGGCCCTGGCGTCGCTGTTTCCGCACCGGTTCTACATTGAATTGCAGCGCGCGGGCCGCGCCGACGACGAGGCGCATGTGGCGGCGGCCGTGCAACTGGCTGCAAGGCTGAAACTGCCGGTGGTGGCGACGCACCCGGTGCAGTTCACCGGCGAAGACGATTATGAAGCGCACGAAGCGCGGGTCTGCATTTCCGAGGGCGAGATCCTCGGCAACCAGCGGCGCGTGCGCAAGTTCACGCGCGAGCAGTATTTCAAGCCGCAGGCCCGGATGGAGCAGTTGTTCGCGGACGTGCCGGCGGCTGTGGCCAACACGCTGGAAATCGCCAAGCGCTGCAACCTGGTGCTGGAACTGGGCAAGCCGCGGCTTCCCGACTACCCCACGCCAGAAATAGACGGCAGGTGCATGCCGATCGACGAGTACTTCCGCTTCGCCTCGCACGAGGGCCTGGGGGAGCGGATGCTGCACCTCTATCCGGATGCGGCACGGCGCGAGAAGGAATTGCCGCGCTACGTGCAGCGGCTGGAGTTCGAGATCAACACCATCCTGAACATGGGGTTTCCCGGCTACTTCCTGATCGTGGGCGACTTCATCAACTGGGCCAAGAGCAACGGCTGCCCGGTCGGCCCGGGCCGGGGCTCGGGCGCCGGCTCGCTGGTGGCTTATTCGCTCAAGATCACCGACCTCGACCCGTTGCAGTACAACCTGCTGTTCGAGCGCTTCCTCAATCCCGAGCGGGTGTCGATGCCCGACTTCGACATCGACTTCTGCCAGTCCAACCGCGACCGGGTCATCGACTACGTCAAGGACAAGTACGGCAAAGAGGCGGTGAGCCAGATCGCGACCTTCGGCACGATGGCGGCCCGCGCCGCCATCCGCGACGTGGGCCGGGTGCTGGACATGAGCTATACCTTCTGCGACGGCATCAGCAAGCTGATTCCCAACAAGCCGGGCCAGCACATCACGATTGCCGATGCCATCAAGGCCGAGCCTGTCCTCGCGGAGAGGCTGCAGCGCGAGGACGAGGTCAAGACCTTGCTGGCGCTGGCTCAGAAGCTGGAAGGCCTGACCCGCAACGTCGGCATGCACGCCGGCGGCGTGCTGATCGCGCCGGGCAAGCTGACCGACTTCACTCCCCTGTACCAGCAGCCGGGCAGCGACTCGGCCGTGAGCCAGTACGACAAGGACGACGTGGAGGCCGCCGGCCTGGTGAAGTTCGACTTCCTGGGCCTGGCGACCCTCACCATCCTGGAGATCGCCAAGGACTTTATCCGCTCGCGCCACGAGGGTCAGGAGCAGTTTGCGTTCGAGAACATCGCGCTCGACGACGCGCACACCTACAGGCTGTTCGCCGACGGCAAGACCGAAGCCGTGTTCCAGTTCGAAAGCCGCGGCATGCAGGGCATGCTGCGCGATGCCAGGCCCACCAGGCTGGAAGACCTGATCGCGCTCAACGCGCTTTACCGCCCCGGTCCCATGGACCTGATTCCGACCTTCGTGGCACGCAAGAACGGCCGCGAGCAGGTGGAATATCCGCATCCGCTGGTGGCCGAAATGCTCTCCGAGACCTACGGCATCATGGTCTACCAGGAGCAGGTGATGCAGACCGCGCAGATCCTGGGCGGCTATTCGCTCGGCGGCGCCGACCTGCTGCGCCGGGCCATGGGCAAGAAGAAGGCCGAGGAGATGGCCGAGCACCGGCAGATCTTCCGCGATGGCGCGGCCAGGAACGGCATCGGCGAGGAAAAGGCCGACGAGATTTTCGACCTGATGGAGAAGTTCGCGGGCTACGGCTTCAACAAGTCGCACGCCGCCGCGTACTCGCTGCTGGCGTATCACACGGGCTGGCTGAAGGTGCATTACACGGCCGAGTTCTTCTGCGCCAACATGACCGTCGAAATGGACGATACCGACAAGCTTAAGGTGCTGTTCGAGGACGCGCAGAAGAATTTCGGGATCACGTTCGAGCCGCCCGACGTCAATCGCGGGGTCTACCGGTTCGAGCCGGTATCGGACAAGGTCATTCGCTACGGCCTGGGCGCCGTCAAGGGGACGGGCCAGCAGGCGATCGACGCGATCGTCAGGGCGCGAGAATCAGGAGGCCCCTGCGGTGGCCAGGGCGGGGCGTTCACCAGCCTGTACGACTTCTGCGTGCGGGTGGACCGCACCCGGATCAACAAGCGTACGGTGGAGGCCCTGGTCAAGGCAGGCGCCTTCGATTCGCTGCAGCTCAATCGCGCCTCGATGGCCGCGTCGATCGACCGCGCCTTCGATTTCGCTAATGCCACCGAAGCCAACGCCAACCAGGGCGGATTGTTCGACATGGGCGATTCGCATGCCGCCAGCACCCAGGAACCGCCGCTGGTCCAGACGACGCCGTGGGGTGTGAAGGAGCGGTTGACTTTCGAGAAGACCGCTGTCGGCTTCTATCTCTCAGGGCATCTTTTCGACGAGGTGGCGCTGGAGGTGCGGCGTTTCGTCAAACGCCGGATCGACGACCTGATCGACACGCGCGAGCCCCAGTTGCTGGCGGGCATCGTCAATGACTTCCGGGTGATCAACGGCCAGCGAGGAAAGCTGGCCTTGTTCAAGCTGGACGACAAGTCGGGCACGATCGAAGCGACCGCGGACGAGGCGGTGATCAACGCCAACCGGCATCTGCTCAAGGACGATGAACTGGTCATCGTCATGGCCAGGATGCAGCCCGACCGGTTTTCCGGGGGCTTTCGGCTCAGCATCAGCCAGGTCTGGGACCTGGCCACCGCGCGCTGCCGGTTCGGCAAGTTCCTGCGCGTGGCCGTCAACGGCAAGGCGCCCGACATCAAGCGCCTGGTGCGCGAGTTTCCGCCCAAGCGCGAACTCTCGGAGCAGGGCGAGCTGGTGCGCGGCCTGGGCGTGCGGCTGTCGCTGAAGCGCCAGGAGGCTGTCGCCGAATTGCAGTTGGGGGAGGAGGCCCGGTTTTTCCCGAGCGATGCCGCGCTGGCCAGCTGGATGGCGCAGGCCGACCAGGGCGGCGCCCAGATCGTCTACGAGTGACGCTTCAGTCGTTCGGGCGGAAGCGGATGAGAAACTCGGGCACTACCCGCCCGTCGGTATCGCGAGGCAGGGTTTCCGTCCTGTCGATTGCCCGCAGGACGGCGTCGTCCCATGACTTGACGCCACTGGGCTCCTGCAGCTTGCGCCCGACGATCGTCCCGTCGGGCGCGACACGTATTTGCACCACGGCCGCCGGGTTGCCGGACACGATATCGCTGAAGACGATGTTGGGCTTGATCCGCGCGGCGATGCGGCCTGCGTAGCTCGCAGACGGCCCCGACGAGCGTGCGGCGGCACCGGCGGAGTCCTTCGGTCCCGTTCCGGCTGCCGACCGCATCATCTTCTCGAGGTTCTCCTTGCGCTGCGCCTCGAGCCTGGATTCGTCCTGCCTGGCCTTCGCCTTGGCCTTGACCAGCTCCTCGGCCTTCTTCTTTTTCCTTTCCTCTTCCTCAGCCGCGGCCTTTTGCTGCGTGGCCGCGGCCGCGAGCTGCTGGTGCTTCAGTTCTTCCTGCTTCTTGCGCGCATCGAGCTTCTTTCGCTGCTCCAGTTCTTCCTGGCGCCGATCGGCCGCCAGTTCGCGGCGCTTTTTCTCGCGCTCCAGCGCGATATCCGGGCCTATGGCCACCGGCGGCGCGGGTGGGGGCGCGACCTTGGCAACCGGCGGGGGCGGTGGTGGCGGGGGCGCCGGGGTGGGGGTGGGCAGTGGCGGCGCCTGGACGACATTGGGCGCGGCCTGCTGCGGAGCGCTGGACCAGAGTTCGGCCTCGGCCGCCACGTTTTCGGATTCGCGGTTCCAGTTGATGCCCCAGGTCAGGGCCAGCATGAGCAGCAGGTGGGCAAGAATGGCCAGCACGAAGGCGCGCGCCGCGGCCGGCTGAGGCGGAGGCGCGAAATCGAGGCGATCGGCGCTGTCTTGCATGGCTTGCGCCTATTTGGCCAGCTGCACCGACAAGCCGACTCTTTGCACCCCGGCCTGCTGCAGCTTGTCCATGAGTTTCACCACGTTTTCGTACCGTACGTCGCGGTCGGCGCTGATGACGACCGCGCTCGAGCCTGCCGGCGAAACGCTCTGCGCCTGGACCACCGCGGCGACCACGGCGTCGAGCGGCAGCCGCACGGTCCGGTTGTCGAGCTTCAGGTCCAGGCCTTCGTCCTTGCCGATCACCACCTGCATCACCCGGTCCGGCTGCGTGGCGGCCTTGCCCACGCTGGGCAAGTTGATCATGCTGGGCGTGATGAGCGGCGCCGTGACCATGAAGATGATCAGGAGCACCAGCATCACGTCGATGAAGGGCACCATGTTGATCTCGTTGATGGTACGGCGGCCCCGGCCGTGGCTTCGGCTGATGCTGGCTGGCATAGGAGTCTCCCGTGTCAGTGCCCGGACGCCGAGTGCGCGCCCAGGTTGCGCTGAAGGATGTTGGAGAATTCCTCGATGAAAGTCTCCATCTTGGTGGCCACGCGGTCTATGTCGCGGGCGAACCGGTTGTAGGCAACCACGGCGGGAATCGCCGCGAACAGGCCGATGGCGGTAGCCACCAGCGCTTCGGCGATGCCGGGCGCCACCGTCGCCAGGGTCACCGACTGCAGGGTCGCCAGGCCGGTGAACGCGTGCATGATGCCCCACACGGTGCCGAACAGGCCGACGTAGGGCGACACCGAGCCGACCGACGCCAGGAACGACAGGTTCGTCTCGACGGCGTCCAGCTCGCGCTGGTAGCTCGCGCGCATGGCGCGGCGCGCGCCGTCGAGCAGGGTGCCGGCGTCGGAGATGCGGCGCTCGCGCAGCTTGGTGTATTCGCGCATGCCGCTCGCGAAGATCCGCTCCATCGGGCCGGCCAGCCTGGCGTTTTGCGCGGCGGCGGAAAACAGGTCGTTCAGGCTGGTGCCGGACCAGAAGTCCCGCTCGAAATCGTCGTTGAGCGAATTGACGCGGCTGAGGGCGAAGAGCTTTCGGAATATCGCCGCCCAGCTGGCGATGGACACGCCCACCAGCAGCAGCATGACGAGCTGAACCACCCAGCTGGCATTGAGCACGAGCTGCAGGATCGACATGTTTTGGTTCATTTTTCCAGTGCTTCCAGGATGGTGGGCGGGATTCGCCCCGGCTTCAAGGTCTCGGCTTGGACCCAGCCGATGCGTATGGTTCCGTCGCAAATCAGGGCCCCCACGCTTGCGGCTGGGGCCGCTGCGCTGCCCCCCAAGGGGGCCTTCGCGCCTCGAGGCGGCCCGGCGGCGCTCAAGGTGTTTTCCACACGGGTTATCAATTTCGCCTGCTGGGCGATTATCAAAGAGGCCCGCCCCGATTCCTGGACGCGCGCCGTAACAAGAAGTTCGTCATCCAGCCGGGCAGGGCGGCGGTATCGCACCGAAGTTTCCCCCACCACGAACATGCCGCCGGTGCTTTCCCGCAGCGCCTGCTGCCCGATTCCCAGCGACCGCAGCCACTCGGTGCGGGCGCGTTCGAAGAACTTCAGGTAGTTCGCATAGAAGACGATCCCACCCGCATCGGTGTCTTCCCAGTAGACGCGGATCGGGAATTCGAAGGCCATCGGCCGGTTCAAGCCAGCAGCGCGCGCAGCCGGGCCACCGACTCTTGCAGCTGGGCCAGCGAGTTGGCGGTGGAAAAGCGCACGAAGTTGCGGGCGTGGGCGGCGCCGAAATCACGGCCCGGCGTGATGGCCAGGTGCGCGCGTTTCATCACCTCGAACGCGAAATCCCAGCTGTCCCCGGTGCCCAGCTTGCGGCATGCCGCGGAACAATCGGCCCAGGCGTAAAAAGCCCCGTCGGGCATCACCGGCACGGCCAGGCCCAGGGAATCGAGCTGCGGGATGAACCAGTCGCGGCGGGCCTTGAACTCGGCCCGGCGTCGCTCATACTCGGCCAGGCTTTCCGGCTCGAAGCACGCCAGCGCCGCCTGCTGCGCCACTGCGCTCGGGCAGATGAACAGGTTCTGCGCCAGCCGCTCGATCGCGGGCGCGAGCGCGTCCGGCACCACCAGCCAGCCCAGGCGCCAACCTGTCATGTTGAAGTACTTGGAGAAGCTGTTGATGCTGATGACCTGGTCGTCGATCGCGAGGCCGGTATGGCCGAAGGCGTCATCGTGGCTCAGACCCAGGTAGATTTCGTCCAGCAGCGTGATCCCGCCGTTGGCGCCGACAAAGCTGTGGATGCGCCGCAGTTCGTCCGGGTGGATCGATGTGCCCGTCGGGTTGGACGGCGACGCCAGCAGGACGCCCCGCGTCTGGCCGGTCCAATGGGCCTCGACCTTGGCAGCGCTGAGCTGGAAACGCTCGCCCGCCGTGGTGGGCACCAGCACCGCCCGGCCATCGGCGGCGCTGACGAAATGCCGATTGCAGGGATAACTGGGGTCGGGCATCAGAATCTCGTCGCCGGAGTCGATGAGGGCCAGGCAGGCCAGCTGCAGCGCGGCGGAAGCGCCGGCGGTGACGATGATGCGGCGCGCCGGCACCTGCACGCCGAACCGGTCACCGTACCAGCCGCTGATGCGCTCACGCAGGGCTTCCAGACCGACGGCGGGGGTGTACTGCGTCACCCCGCCGCGGATGGCTTTCGCCGCTGCTTCCTGCACCAGCGGCGGGGCGGTGAAGTCCGGCTCGCCGATGTTCAGGAAAATCATCGGCCGCTCGGTGTGCGCCACTTCCCGGGCCATCAGCAAAGCCGCCTTGGCAACCTCCATGACGTAGAAGGGCTCGATCTTTTCGGCACGCACGGAAATTCTCATGCAGACCTCCGCCGGGCCGCCCCAACGAGGGCCGGGCCCCCTCGGGGGGCAGGGCAGCGGCGCAGCCGCAATCGTGGGGGCCTCATTTACCGGCCTTTGCGCCGGCCTTGTCCGCCTCGACCTCGGGCGCGCGTAGCTGGGACGCCAGGCCGTTGAGCACGCCATTCACATACTTGTGGCCGTCGGTGCCGCCGAATTCCTTGGCCAGTTCGATGCACTCGTTGAGGACCACGCGCCACGGGACTTCGAGGCAGTGCTGGAATTCATAAGCGCCGATCCACATGATGCCGTGCTCGATGGGCGAGATTTCCTGCATCTTGCGGTCCAGCAGCGGAAGGATCAGTGCGTCCAGCGCAGCCGCGTCCCGGATGCAGCCGTGCAGCAATGCGTCGTAGTGAACCGAGTCGGCCTTGTGAAACCCGGCCAGGTCGCGGGTGAATGTGTCGATCGCCTGCGCGTCGTTGCGCCCGACCAGGTGCTGGTAGAGCGCCTGCAGCGCGAATTCGCGGGCCCGGCTGCGCGCCGATTTGGCGGAGGCCTTGCGCGCACCGGTACTCGTGAGGCCGGTGCGGCTTTGGCGGGGTACGCCCGGCGGGTTCTTGCCGTCGCTCATCAAAGATCGTCCAGCACGTGGCACATCTCGACGACGACCCGAGCGGCGTCGCGGCCTTTTTCGCTCTGGCGGGCCACCGCCTGCTCCAGGTTCTCGGTGGTGAGGATCACATTTGCGACGGGTAGCTGGTAGTCCAGCGATACGCGCGTCACGCCCGCGGCCGATTCGTTGGCCACGAGCTCGAAATGGTAGGTCTCTCCGCGGATGATGCAGCCCAGCGCGACCAGCGCGTCGTAGCCGCCCTTTTCGGCCATCGCCTGGAGCGCCACGGGGATTTCCAGGGCGCCGGGCACGTGCACCAGGTCGATTTGGTCTTCGTCGACACCCAGTGCCGCCAGCTCCTCGCGGCACGCCTGCGCCAGCGCGTGGGTGATGCTTTCGTTGAAGCGGGCCTGGACGATGCCGATATACAGGCCCTTGCCGTCCAGCCTGCCGGCCTTGCCTTTTTCTGCGCCAAACATTCCTTGATCTTTCGAAGTATTTTTATTGAGGGGCGATATGGCCGGTGATCTCGAGGCCATAGCCGGTCATGCTGGGCATGCGGCGGGGGTTGCCCATGAGGTGCATGCGGTGCACGCCGCACTCGCGAAGTATCTGCGCGCCGATCCCGTAAGAGCGGAAATCCATGCGGCCGCGCTCCGGCGCGTGCGAGGCCGTCGCAGTGCCCTCGAACTGCGCCAGCAACTGCGAGGCATTTTCCCCGCAGTTCAGGAGCACGGCCACGCCCTTGCCGTGCGCGGCGATGTGCTTGAGGCTGGCATCCAGGTTCCACGAGTGCATGGCGCGGTTGATCTCCAGCGCGTCGAGCACCGACAGCGGCTCGTGCACCCGCACCGGCACCGATTCGCCCTCCGACCACCGGCCCTTGGCCAGCGCCAGGTGCAGGCCCTGGCTGGGCTTGTCCTTCCAGGCATGGGCCATGAATTCACCGTACGCGGTACGCAGCGGCCGCGCGCCGACTTTCTCGATCAGCGATTCATTGCGGCTGCGGTGCTCGATCAGGTCGGCAATGGTGCCGATCTTCAGGCCGTGTTCGGCGGCGAACAGCTGCAGGTCCGGCAGGCGAGCCATGGTGCCGTCGTCCTTCATGACTTCGCAGATCACCGCTGCCGGGGTCAGCCCGGCGATGGCGGCCAGGTCGCAGCCGGCCTCGGTGTGCCCGGCGCGCATCAGCACGCCGCCGTCCACGGCTTGCAGCGGGAAGATGTGTCCCGGCTGGACCAGGTCTTCCGACCTGGCGCTGGCCGCGACCGCGGCCTGCACGGTGCGGGCACGGTCGGCGGCCGAAATGCCGGTGGTCACTCCTTCGGCCGCCTCGATGGACACGGTGAAGGCCGTGCCCATCTTGGTGCCGTTGCGCGCCACCATGGGCGGCAGGCGCAGGCGTTCGCAGCGTTCGCGGGTGAGGGTTAGGCAGATCAGTCCGCGGCCGAAGCGCGCCATGAAGTTGATGGCGTCGGGCGTGACGTGGTCGGCAGCGAGAACCAGGTCGCCTTCGTTTTCGCGGTCTTCCTCGTCAACCAGGATGACCATGCGGCCGCCGCGGATGTCGGCCACGATGTCTGCGACCGGGGAAATGGGGACAGGCGTACTCATAGTGCCCCCACGTTTGACGCCAAGGCGCCGGCACTGCCCCCCGAGGGGGTGCGAGCTTGCTTGAAGCGGTTCTGCGCTGCGCTCATGCGGATGCTTTCAGGATTTGCGGCTCGGCAGTGAGCATGCGTTCGACGTAGCGCGCGATCAGGTCGACCTCGAGGTTGACCCTGCTGCCTGCCTTCAGGTGGCCCAGCGCGGTGTTTTCGACCGTGTGGGGGATGAGGTTGATGCTGGCTTCTGTGCCATCGGGCCCATCGGCGAAACTGTTCACCGTCAGGCTGACCCCGTTCACCGTGATCGAACCCTTGTAGGCCAGGTACTTGCCGAGCACCCGGGGAGCCAAGACCCGCAGTTCCCAGCTTTCACCGACTTGCGCGAAACGCGTGACCGTGCCCAGGCCATCCACGTGGCCCGCGACGATATGGCCGCCGAGCCGGTCGTGGGCCCGCAAGGCCTTTTCGAGGTTGATGGGTCCGGGTTCGGTCAGGCCGGCCGTCTTGTCCAGCGACTCGGCGGAGACGTCGACGTCGAACCGGCGTTGCGAGATGTCGACGGCCGTTACGGTCATGCAGGCGCCGTTGAGTGCAATGCTGTCGCCTAGCCCCACGTCGTCCAGGTAGCCCGCGGGCGTTTCGATGGTGAGGCGCTTGCCATGCTGCAAAGAGCTTCCCAGGCCACGGACGGCGGCGATGCGCCCCACGCCGGTAATGATTCCGGTGAACATGGGTGTATTTTGGCCTAGAACCTGTCGCGGCCGGGAATACGGGCTAGCAGGCGCAAGTCGGGGCCGACGCTCTGGCTGGACTGGAATTCGAGCGAGACGGCATCGCCCAGGTCGGTCAAGGGGCCCAGATGGGCCATGCCCTGGCCCAGGCCCAGCAGCTTGGGCGCCAGGTAGACCAGCAATTCATCGACCAGGCCTTCGCGCAAGAGGGAACCATTGAGCTTGTGTCCGGCCTCGACATGCAGTTCGTTGACTTCGCGCTGCGCCAGATCGCGCAGCATCGCCGCCAGGTCGACCTTGCCGCCCGGGCCGGGCATGGCAATGACGGTCGCGCCGCGAGCTTCCAGCAACGCCCGCTGCGGGGAACCGTCCAGCGCCGTGTAAATGAAGAGGCGCCGGCCGGGCACGAAAATGTGCGCATCCGGCGGGGTTTCAAGGCGGCTGTCCACCACCACCGCGTCGGGCTGGCGGGCGCAAGGCACATGGCGCACATCGAGGCGCGGATTGTCTTGGAGCACCGTGCCGATCCCGGTCAGCAGCGCGCCCGCCCGGCTTCGCCAGCGGTGGCCGTCGGCCCTTGCGGCCTCGGAGGTGATCCACTGGCTCGCACCGTTTTCCAGCGCGGTGCGCCCGTCCAGCGACGCGGCCAATTTCATGCGCAGCCAGGGTACCCGGCGCACCATCCGGCTGAAAAAGCCGATATTGAGTTCGCGCGAGGCCGACGCGCCCGCCCCCAGGTGGACCTCGATCCCCGCGGCCCGCAGCCGCTCCAGGCCCCGACCGGCCACCAGCGGGTTGGGGTCCTGGAGCGCGGCCACCACTTTGCCGATGCCGGCAGCGGCCAGGGCGTCGCAGCACGGGCCCGTTCGGCCCTGGTGCGAGCAGGGCTCCAGGGTCACGTAGGCCGTGGCTCCCTTCACATTCGAACCCCGGCTGGCCGCATCGCGCAAGGCCATGATTTCCGCGTGCGCCTCGCCAGCACGCTGGGTATGGCCTTCGCCCAGGACCTGGCCGCCGGCCGATGCAATCACGCAGCCCACGCGCGGATTGGGCTCGGACAGCCCCACCGCGCGGCGCGCTTGCGCCAGAGCTTGCTCCATGAAGAGGTCCGGTGATTCCATCGCTTCCTATTGTCGGGCAAACCATTCGCCCGGAAAAACCGACCGGTTGTCGGGCCAGGGGTGAAGCGGAGCCGGTGCCGGGTTATTGTTGAGCTTCGGTCTATGGCAAAAAAAGGAGAAGGCATGCGCAAGGGCAGACAGGACGGCTTCACGCTGATCGAACTAATGATCACCGTGGCCATTGTGGCGATCCTGGCTGCGGTGGCTTACCCTTCCTACACCAGCCACGTCCAGAAAGGCGCTCGCCGCGCGGCGCAGGCGCAGATGCTGGACATCGCCAACCGGCAGCAGCAGTATCTGCTGGCCAATCGCGCCTATGCCGCCACGACCACCGCGCTGAACTACGTCCTACCCTCGGAGGTGGCCGCCAAGTACAGGCCCGCGATCGCCCTGGGCACCGGCACCGTTCCGTCGTTCACGGTCACATTCACTCCCGTCGTGGGTGGGTCCCAGGTGAGCGACGGCGCCCTCAGCTACACCAGCGAGGGGGTGAAAAGCCCTCTGGCCAAATGGTGAGCATCGCGGCACCGGAAAAGCATCCGCGCGCCCAGCGCGGAGCTTCCATGATCGAGGTGCTGGTCACCATGGTCATCATCGCCTTCGGACTGCTCGGGATGGCCGGCCTGCAGATGCGCATGCAAACCTCCGAGATGGAGGCCTACCAGCGCAGCCAGGCGCTGCTGCTGCTCAATGACATGGCCAATCGCCTCGCTGCGAACCGCAACAACGCCGGTTCCTACGTGACCGGGGCCGCGGCGCTGGGCACGGGAATGGCGTGCCCCACCGCGACCGCGACCACCGTTCAGCGCGACCTGAAGCAGTGGTGCGAGGCCTTGCAAGGGGCGGCGGAAATATCGGCCACCGGCACCAATGCGGGCGCCATGGTCGGCGGCCGGGGCTGCGTGCAACCCGCGAGCGGCGACTACCTCATCACCGTCGTCTGGCAAGGCTTCACGCCCATATCGGCGCCCCCGGCATCCGTGAACTGCGGCGCCGCCGCTTTCAACGGCGCCGCCGGGTCCACCTGCCTGAACGACCTGTGCCGCCGAGCGGTGACCACCCTGGTGCGGATCGCGACCCTATGAATACATCCCATCGCAGGCAGCACGGCTTCACATTGGTGGAGCTGATGATCTCGATGACGCTGGGGTTGCTGATCATCCTGGCCCTGATCACGATGCTGATCAACGTCAATCGCAACAACAGCGAGCTGAGCAGCACCAACCGCCTGATCGAGAACGGCCGCTTCGCCGTGCAGCTGATGACGACCGACGTGTCGCATGCCGGCTACTGGGGCGGCCATATTCCCCAGTTCGACGACCTGACGCGGGAGTACACAGTCACCGGCGTCGCCACCGGCACCTCCGTGGTCGGTCCCATGGATGTCCCAACGGCCGTGCCCGACCCCTGCCTGGCCTATGCGTCGTGGAACGACGTACACAAGAACAACCTGATCGGTATTTCCGTGCAAGGCACCGACATTCCGTCACCGGTGCCGTCGCCGACATCGCCGTACTGCGCGAGCGTCGTCACCAACCCGCAGCCGGGTACGGACGTATTGGTCGTGCGCAATGTCGAGCCGTGCCTGGTGGGCACGGGTGCCGAAGACTGCTCCGATACCCGCACGGCCGCCTCGCCCCACGTTTATTTCCAGCCTTCGCGCTGCAACACCGACACCTCCACCTTCGTGCTCAGCACCTCGGGGTTCAACCTGAAGGCCGGCGATTGCACGGCGGCCGCGCCGGTCAGGCGCTTTTCTTCCAGCATTTACTACGTTCGCAATTACGCCAGCACCGTGGGCGACGGCATTCCGACGCTGGTGCGGGCGCGGTTCGGCGTCGAGGGCGCAAACCCCCCCCAGTTCCTGTCGGCCCAGGCCCTGGTCGAAGGCGTGGAAAACTTCAAGGTGGAGTACGGGATCGACAACGTCAGCGACACGGGCGTCACGGTCGGCCTGGCGGAGCTGGGCACCGCGGTCAACTGGGCGAGCGGAAACCTGCTGAGCACCCCCACCAACCGCGGCAACGGCCTGCCCGATACCTACATCTCCTGCTCGCAAGCCACCCCTTGCACGGCGGCCCAGCTGGCGAACGCCACCACCGTGAGGCTCTACGTGCTGGCGCGTTCGGAAAAACGCACGCCCGGCCACAGCGACACGAAGAAATACTGCCTGGCGGGCACCTGCTCCACGGTGCTCGCCAACTACACCGGGCCGTTCAGCGACGGTTACAAACGGCACCTGTTCACCCAGACGATCCGCCTGACCAATGTGGGGTCGCGCCGGGAGACACCATGAAGAAAACAACCGGCCGGACTGCCCGGCGCGCCAATCTCCAGCGGGGCGCCACGCTGGTGGTCGCCCTGATCGTGCTGACCTTGATCACATTGCTGGTGGTCAATGCGTTCACGCTGAGCTCGTCCAACCTCAAGGCCGTGGGCAACATGCAGTCGCGGGACGAGGCGATCGCCGCGGCCAACCAGGCGATCGAACTCGTGGTCAGTTCTTCGTTCACGGACGCACCCGTGGCACAGGACCTGAACGTCGATATCAACAAGGATGGAATCAACGACTACACGGTCGTGGTCGCGTTGCCCAGGTGCATCAAGGCGACCGAGGTGGCCAACCCGGATAAATGCGACGAAACCCTCAAAGCGCTGTGCGCCGAGAACAACTGGCACACGGAGTGGGACATCCGGGCAAGCGTGGCCGATGGGGCCAGCGGCGCCTCCGTGGTTGTGAACCAGGGCGTGCGCGTCAAACTCAGCAACAGCCAGAAAACGGCGGTATGCGCCACCCCGACCGCCTGAGGTTCGATTGGAGACAGATATGAAGCAGAGAATTTTTCAGATCATCGCGGCGCTGCTTGTGTTCGTGGCGCACATTTCCAGCAGCGTGGCTGAGGATATCGAACTGTTCGTGGGTGTCCCGCCCAGCGCCGGGGAAACACCGAACGTGCTGATCATCATGGACAACACGGCGAACTGGAACAACGCCTTCGTCAACGAAAAGGCGGCGCTGGTACAGGTGTTCTCCAAGATGCCGGTGAATAAGTTCCGGATCGGATTGATGATGTTCACCGAAACCGGTGGCGGGAACTCCGGCCAGGACGGCGCCTATGTCAGAGCCGCGGCGCGCACCATCACCGGGGCCAACACGCCAACCTATGCCAGCCTGATCGGCAACCTGCATATCACGGACGACAAGTCGAACGGCGGAAAAGTGGCCAAGGCCATGATGGAGGCGTACTACTACCTGAGTGGTGGTGCGCCGCACGCCGGTAATAACAAGCAGAAGACGGACTATTCCGGCAATACCGACGGCAGTAATTTCGACGATGCGGTGCACGCATTGGCCGGCAACGCTCTGACGAGCAAATCGGCTACCGCCTATGTCAAGCCCGGCACGGGCGAGTGCATTAAGAACTACATCATCTACATCAGCAACGGCCCGGCCCAGGACAACAGTTCGGACATCACCACGGCGACCAACGCGCTGGCGGCAGCGGGCGGCAAGACGGCGACGATTTCGCTCAATCCCAGCGGCTCGCAGGACAATCCGGCAGACGAGTGGGCGCGATTCCTCAAGAAGAGTTCGGTCCGAGGCGTCGTGTACACCCTGGACGTCGACAAGGGCACTAGCGGGCAGGGACCGGGATGGACGGCCCTGCTCAAGAGCATGGCGTCGCAAAGCGGTGGCCGCTACTTCGATGTCGCCAGCACTGGCACGGGCATCCAGGATGCGATCAATTCGATCCTGTCGGAAGTCCAGTCGGTCAACAGCGTTTTCGCTTCGGTCAGTCTCCCGGTCAGCGTGAACACGCAGGGAACGTACCTGAACCAGGTGTATGTGGGAATGTTTCGTCCCGATGGTGACGCCTCGCCCCGCTGGAAAGGGAACCTCAAGCAGTACCGGATGGCGCTGGTGAACGGCGAGGTCAAGCTGGTGGATGCGCAAACCACCACTCCTCTGAAGTCCGCGATCAACAACCAGACCGGGTTCATCACGGAGTGCGCCCGAAGTTACTGGACGCCGTCGACGGTCGATACCGAGTGGAACGCGGCGCAGGAAAGCGACTGCCTGACTGTCACCGGCGCGGAATCGTCCAACTATCCCGACGGCAACGTGGTCGCCAAGGGGGGGCAGGCCTACATGCTTAGAGGGGGCGCCTCCCGCAACACGCTGACCTGCAACACCGCCGCATGCTCCAGCCTCGTCACCTTCAACAGCTCGAACGTCACGCAGTCCCAGCTCGGCGTGACGTCGACCACCGCGCTGAGCAGTTTGGTCGACTGGGCCAAAGGCGTGGACAACTTCCAGGACGAGGACCTCGACGGTTCCTCCACCGACAACCGGTTGTCGATGCACGGAGACGTGGTTCACTCCCGGCCCGTCGCGGTCAATTTCGGCACTCCGGCGGTTCCCAAGGTCGTGGTCTTCTATGGCGCTAACGACGGGTGGTTCAGGGCCATCAACGGCAACCGCACGGACGCCATCGGCTCGGTTGCGGCCGGGGCCGAGCTCTGGTCTTTCGCACCGCCGGAATTCCTGGCCAAGTTCGGAAGGCTTCGCTCGCAGAGCCCGGTCACCTATTACCTGAACACGCCGGTCACGAGCGCCACCACGAAAGACTATGCCATCGATGGTCCCATCACTGCTTATCGGGGAACCGTTGGCGCGTCTTCCGCGACCAAGACCTTCGTCTACGCGACCATGCGCCGCGGCGGCCGGTCGATCTATGCTTTCGACGTGAGCAACGCCGCCACGGCGCCGACCAGCCCGTCGCTGAAATGGCGCATCGGCTGCATGGCCGCCGGCGATTGCACAACCGATATGGGTGGGATCGGCCAGACCTGGGGCGCCATCAAGACATTCACCCACGGGACCTATGCGTCGGGAACAGCCACGACGCCGCTCCTGATTTTCGGTGGGGGCTACGACAGCTGCGAGGACTACGATCAGTTCACCAGCACCGGTGCCAACCACAACTGTACTTCCAGCTCCAAGGGCCACCAGGTCTATGTCGTGAACGGGGACACGGGGGCCAGAGTGGCAGCGTTCGATACCTCCAGCGCGGTGCTGACTTCCTTCAACAAGTACCGTGGCGTCATAGCCGACATAGCCCTCGTTTCGGGCAGCGACGGGCATGCCAAGTACGCCTATGTGGCCGACCTCGGCGGCAACGTGTTCCGAATCACCATGACCGGCAGCGCCAGTACCTGGACGATCAAGCAGATCGCCTCGCTGGGCTGCGCCGCCGATGGCAGCGGGGCGACGATCCTGTCCTCTTGCGTGGCCAACCGCAAGTTCATGTTCGCCCCCAGCGTGGTGAACACCGCCACGGGCGAATACACGATCATGCTGGGCTCGGGCGACCGCGAGAAGCCGATCACGGGGTACACCTCGGCCACCGCGGTGACCAACTACTTCTTCCAGTTCAAGGACAAGCCGGGCGACGCGAGCTACCCGGGAACAACCGATTGCGGGCAACCGCTGATTTGCCTCAATTCGTTGCAGGGAATCGCCAGGGACGCCGCATCGCCCACGAGCCTGGGATCGAAGAAGGGCTGGTACCTGGGGCTCAATTCGACGGAGCAGGTGGTGACGCAGCCGCTGACCATCTTCAGCGTCGTGACCTTCAGTACGCACGAGCCGGCCGTCCCCAGGACCACGACCACCACCAGCACAACGGCCAGCACGACCACCACGAGTTCGACCCGCAGCTCCAATGTGTGCAGCAACCTGGGCACCACCCGCGTCTACAACGTGGGCTACGAGTACGCGAGGCCGGTCGACGGCGACGCCCGCTACGAAGACGTCGCGGGCGATGGCCTGCCGCCGTCGGCCACGGCGGGCCTGGTCACGCTCGACACGGGTGAGACCGTACCTTTCTGCATTGGCTGCTCGGCGGACTCACCGCTCGAATCGAAGAAGCCCACGGCCTCTTCATCTGCGGTCATGCCCAAGGGCCGGATCTACTGGTACCTGAACAAGAAATGACGCCCATGACCGTCCTTCGCAGTCCTGCACGCCGGAGCCGGTGCGGGGGCTCGCGCGGCTTCACCCTGATCGAATTGATTGTCAGTTTGACGGTGCTCGGTATCCTGGCCGCCGTTGCGCTTCCTTCGTTCAACGAGGCGTTCCTCAGCAATCGGCTCGCGTCGTTCAGCAACTCGTTCGTTGCCAGCGCGCAGCTCGCGCGCAGCGAAGCGATCAAGCGCAACGCTTCCGTCAAGATGTGCCGCTCGTCGAACGGGACGAGCTGCGCGGCCACGGGAGGATGGCAGCAGGGGTGGATTATTTTCAGCGACAACGGCGCGGGCGCCAACGCGGGCAACGGCACGGTGAACAGCGACGAGACGCGCATCTTCTACCAGCAGGCGCTGGCCACCGATTACTCGTTCGCGGGGGACAATTACGCGGTCGTCTTCCAGCCGAGCGGGCTCGTCCTGGCGGCCGCCAATCTCACCTTGTGCCGGCTCGCACCGTCGCCCGGCTCCCAGGAAAGAGCAATTTCCGTCAGCACGACCGGCCGCACTTCGGTGCTGACGACGCGTACCGGCGCCTGCACATGAATGAGAAACGTGTATTTTTCACATCGATAGCGTTTCATATTAAACAGATCGCCCTGGCTGATCTGTCTAAAGTTGGCGGCCATGACCAAGCCGCACACTTCCTCAGCGGGCCGCCGCAGCCGCCACCTTCATTCACGGCAATTAGGGCTCACATTCGTCGAAATGCTCGTCGTGATGGCCGTGATGGCGATCCTGGTGCCCATCGGCATCTCGGGCTTGGGGCAAGCCGCGACGTCCATGAGGCTGACATCGACATCGAATGCGCTGTTGTCGCAGCTGCATCTCGCGCGCAGCGAGGCCATCAAGCGCAACAGCCGTGTCGTCATGTGCAAGTCGGACGATGGACTGCGCTGCACGGCGACAGGCGGATGGGAACAGGGGTGGATCATTTTTCACGACGTCAACAGCAATGCGCTGCGTGAAGAGGCGGAGCTCATGATCCAGCGCGGCGCGCCGCTGGGCGGCAACCTCAAGTTCACCGGCAACATCAACGTCGCCCGCTATCTCGCCTTTGCGCCCAACGGCGCGACACGGCTCGTCGGCGGGGGCTTCCAGGCGGGCACGCTCACCTTGTGCCAGCAGTCGCTGGAAGCGAACGAGGCGCGCGAAATCGTCCTCAACGCAGTGGGCAGGCCGCGAATCCGCCGCGTGACCATCGACAGCTGTTCCTGAGCGTGGCTCAGCGCCGTACTTCATCCACCAGCGTCTTGAACTCGTCGATGTCCTCGAAACTGCGGTAGACACTGGCGAAACGGACGTAGGCGACCTTGTCCAGCTTTTTCAGCTCGCGCATCACCAGTTCGCCGATGCGCGCCGAAGGAATTTCGCGGACACCGAGATTCAGCAGCTTTTCCTCGATGCGCTCGACGGCACTGTCGATCTGATCGGTACTGACCGGGCGTTTGCGCAGCGCGAGGTTCATCGAGCCTTGCAGCTTGCCCCGCTCGTAATCGATACGCCGGCCGTCCTTCTTGACAACGGCCGGGAAGGTGACGTCCGGGCGCTCATAGGTCGTGAATCGCTTCTCGCAGGCCATGCACTGGCGCCGCCTGCGAATGAAATCGCCGTCTTCCGCCACACGCGTCTCGACCACCTGGGTCTCACCGTTGCTGCAGAAGGGGCATTTCATGGCAACACGCGCGGCGCCGGGCCGCCCCAAGCAGGCATGCGCGGCCTCGGGGGGCGGCGACTACACGCAGTGAGGAGCGTGAAGGCGAACATTTTCTATCTGTAAACCGGAAAGCGCCGGGTCATGGCGTGGACTTTTTCGCGCACGCCGGCAATGTTGTTCGCATCGCGCGGGTTGTCCAGCACGTCGGCCACCAGGTGGGCTGTCATTCGGGCCTCTTCTTCCTTGAACCCGCGGGTGGTCATGGCGGGCGTGCCGATGCGAACCCCGCTCGTGACCATCGGCTTTTCCGGGTCGTTGGGAATGGCGTTCTTGTTGATGGTCATGTGCGCATCGCCCAGCACTGCTTCCGCTTCCTTGCCGGTGATGCCCTTGGCCCGAAGATCGACCAGCATCACGTGGCTCTCGGTGCGGCCGCTGACAATGCGAAGGCCCCGCTGGACCAGCGTTTGTGCCACTACTTGCGCGTTCGCCGCGACCTGCTGCTGGTAGGCCTTGAACGCGGGGTCCAGCGCCTCCTTGAAGGCCACGGCCTTGGCCGCGATCACATGCATCAGCGGGCCGCCCTGCAACCCGGGGAAGACGGCGCCGTTGATCGCCTTCTCATGCGCCGCTTTCATCAGCACGAACCCTCCGCGCGGGCCGCGCAGGCTCTTGTGGGTGGTGGACGTCACCACGTCGGCGTGCGGCACCGGGTTGGGGTAGACCCCGGCCGCGATAAGGCCCGCGTAGTGGGCCATGTCGACCATGAAGATCGCTCCGACGTCCCTCGCCACCTTGGCAAAGCGCTCGAAATCGATCCTCAGCGCATAGGCCGACGCGCCGGCGATGATGAGCTTTGGCTTGGAATCATGGGCTTTGCGCTCCATGGCGTCGTAGTCGATCTCTTCCTTCTCGTTCAAGCCGTAGGAAACGACGTTGAACCACTTGCCGCTCATGTTGAGGGCCATGCCGTGGGTGAGGTGGCCGCCTTCGGCCAGGCTCATGCCCATGATGGTGTCGCCGGGTTTCAGGAACGCAAGGAACACGGCCTGGTTGGCCTGGGCCCCCGAGTGAGGCTGCACATTGGCCGCCTCGGCACCGAAGATCTGCTTGATGCGCGCCAGCGCCAGCTGTTCGGCGATGTCCACGTATTCGCAGCCGCCGTAATAGCGCTTGCCCGGATAGCCCTCGGCGTACTTGTTGGTGAGCTGCGTGCCCTGAGCGGCCATGACCGCGGGTGACGCATAGTTTTCGCTGGCGATCAGCTCGATGTGTTCTTCCTGGCGCTTGTTCTCGGCCAGTATCGCGGCCCAGAGCTCAGGATCGGTTTGCTCGACGAGGATGTTGCGTTGGTACATTGGCAGTCCTTTCAGACAATGGTCCTTGTGCAAGACAAGGGCTGCCCAGGCGAACGGCTGAACGCCGGCCGAGCCGGCGGTACGCTTCCAAGTGGTTTGATCCCACGTCAGCGGGGGCTGCCCTTCGGGCGCCTCGCCTATCGCCAGTCGCGTACGGCACTAGTGTAGCGGACGGCGCCCGCCGGCCTCAAGATACGGAAGTCAACGCGATCTTGTCTTCTGGCGCGGCCGGTTCCTGCTCGACCGGTACCATCGTGCGAATCACAGGAGGGACGAGGAGGGGGACCTGCCTGCCCGCGGCCACTTGCTTGAGCCTGGCGTGCTCGGCCAGCACCTTGTCCGCATAGCCGCCGTCGCCTTCGAGGTTGGCGGCCCCGACATAGAACTTCAGGCCCGCGTGCAGTGAGCCGGCCCGCTGGATGCACTCCTGCAGCACCTTCACGCCCACGCGCAGGTTCGTCACAGGGTCGAAGGCCGCCAGCTTTCCGCCGAAATTCTCGTACTTGTCCTTGTGGACGCCCGTCATGACCTGCATCAGGCCCTGCGCGCCGACGGAGCTCTGGGCAAATGGATTGAAACCCGATTCGATGGCCATGATTGCCAGGATCAGGGTCGGGTCGAGCTTGGCCCGCTCGCCGATCTCATAAGCCTCGGCCACCAGCGCGCTGAGCGGCTCGGGCGCTACGCGATACTTCTTGCTGAGCCAGTACGCCACGGCAGCCTGCTGCTTTGGCAGGTCCTGCGGATTGGCTGCGGTGGCGCGATCGATGGCTCCGAGTTCGACGGGCATGCCCAGCGCCGCCTCATGGCGGGCCTGCAGCCAGCCCATGAGCCTCGACTCGCCGGCCTGCCGCAGGTCGTCGCGGGCACTCAGTGTGATCACAGCAAAGACCGTGGCCAGGCCGACGAGGGCGAAGCCGTTGTGGGTGATCTCGAAGAAGCCTTGGGCAACGTCGGACGCGAACGTCCGCAGGCCCTGGGCCAATTTTCCTAGCGCTGTCATAGCACTTCCTTTCTACGCGCGGACCTGTGTCGCGATGCTGCATGCAGCCACCACACCATCAGGTTCCTCGTTTGGATTGGTACGCCGTCAAATCGCCGGGAGCCTTTCATCGGGGCTCGCCGCAGCAAGTCAACTTAGCCGGGTTCGGCAGCGGGTTCAGGTTCTCCCTGATCTTTTGCAGGGGAACACCGAATTCTAGGGGTCCCCTTAATATCACGTCAAGAATATCGAAGTACTTTTATATTCAAAGCTAACATAGAGAAACCTAATTTACAGCAGAGCCAGAGCTGTTTCGTGTGGGCCGCAAGGCCATCGTTCTGTCGGATGAGCCTGACAGCGTGCAGGACCGCCGGAAGCAGATTTATTCGGCGCCCAGTGCGACAGTGGATGTCAAGGCAATAGGGGCAATCGCGGCGAGTGGAACCATTGATTTTCCTGCATTGAAATGGGATGCTGGCTCGCATACCTTCAACAGGTCCGAGTGATCGGACATTCAGCCGGTAGGGCCACCTCGGTGGCAGCCCCGGCCCCTCTTGGGGGCAATCCGTTGCTCCCGACGCGACCGAGGAAATTAAAACTCCTGGTTCGCGAACCTGGCGGCAAAGGACTTTACGTTCGCCGCCAAGCCCGGCAGGCGGTTTCGCTGTCTGCCGGGCTTTCTTGTTTTGGCCCCAACGTCATGTATGTGGGCCGTGCCTGCGCCGGCTGCTGTTTCGCGGCGAGAATAGCGGTTTGCCCTGTTTGCTCGGGCGTTCACCCTCAGCCTCAAGATATCGCAGTGACCCAAGCTACCCTCAAACCCAACGACACCCGCTTGCTCGACGCACTCACCGGAGGCGCTTTCTCCGCGCCCACTTCCGGCGAGCGCGCCGCCCGCGTGCGCGAATGGCTGGCTGGCAATCCCGGCGTCGAGCAGATGCAGGAAGTCTTCCGTGAACTCAGCGGGCGCGACAAGGGCGCAGCCAAGCTGCTGCGCGAGAAGCTCGATGAGATCAAGCGCAGCAAGGGCCAGGAGGCGATCGCCGCCGAGTGGGCACAAAAAGCCGAGTCGCTACTGACCCTGGGCAAGCTCAATATCGCCGACGCCATGGCTTGGCAGCGCGATGCCGCCAAGGCCGGCGCCCCGCTCAGCCGAGAGCCCCTGGCTTCCCTGAAGGCCCAACTGGCCGATCGCATCAAGGGCATCGAAGACCTTCAACATCGTGTGCAGGTGCAGCGCGAAGCCGCGGTCTTGCTGGCGCAGCGCATCGAGGTCCTTTCCACCAAGTCGTGGCTCGACGCCCAGGCCGCGTCAGAAGCGCTGGCCGGCGACGTTCCCGACTGGCAGGCCCAGGCCCAGGCGCTGCTGGGCGACCCCAACTGGGCCAGCGTCGAAGCGCGGTTCCCGCCTTTGCTGGAGGCATCGCGTACCCAGCTGCAAGCTGTGTGGGATGCCTTCCAGAGCGCCCTGGCCCAGGCGGTAAAGGCGGCTCAGGATCAAGCGGCCCCGCTGCCGCCGGTGCCCGTCTGGGCCGACGAGTTGCGGCTCATGCGTGGCGTGCCGGTCGAGACGCCGGCCCGGCCGGCCAAACCCAAGGTCGATCCCCAGCTGCGTTCGCACGCGACCCAGGCAGTGCGTGAGGTGCTCGGCAAACTGGAACAGGAAATCGCCCAAGGCCACGGCAAGGCCAGCGCGGGCGCAGCCGCGGCCTTGCGCAATGCGCTCAAGGAACACGGCAAGCTGGTCGACGACAAACTGGAGAACCAGGCCCACGCCGCCCTGGCGGCGGCCGGTGAAATGGAAGGGTGGCAGCGCTGGCGCGCGGATCAGCTGCGTCAGGAACTGGTGGCCAAGGCCGAAGCCTTGTTCGAGCACCCGGCCCCCGTCGAGGGGCAGGATCCGCGGCCGCCTAACCCACGTTACGGCGGGCGCAAGATGCAGGAACAGCTGCGCGCCCTGCGCGAGCAGTGGAAGCAGACCGACCAGGGCGGGAGCCCGAACCACGCCTTGTGGAAGCGCTTCGATGACGCGTGCAACGAGGCCTACAAGGTCGTCGAAGCGTGGCTGGACAAGGTGAAGTCCGAGGCGGTCGAGCACAAGGCCCAGCGCCTGACCCTCATCGAGGAAGTGAAAGCCTGGGCGGCGGATAACCGCACGGCCCGCGATGGCGACTGGAAGGGTTTCAGCCGCATCCTGCACCAGTTCGAGGGACGCTGGCGCGATGCAGGGCACCTGAACGAAAAGGCCTTCGCTGAATTGCAACCGGCCTGGAAAGAGGCCATCAACGCCGCCGCCGCGCCGTTGGATGCTGTCCAGAAGCAGAGCCTGGAACGCCGGCACGCGATGATCGACGAAGCCAAGGAGCTGGGCGCCGCGCCGCAGTTGCGCGTCGATGCCGTCAAGGCCCTGCAGCAGCGTTGGCAGGCCGAGGCCCAGGGGATCCCGCTGGACCGCAAGCATGAGCAGAAGCTGTGGGACGCGTTCCGCAAGCCAATCGATGAAGCATTCAATCGCAAGACCGAAGAGCGTGAGAAGGCAGCTTCCGCGCTGAGTGATCGCGACCGCATGGTGCTGGAGGCTTCGAAGGCGCTGGAATCCGCCAACGCCACCGGCGATGCGCAGAAGATCAAGTCGGCGATGGCGGCGCTCGAGGCGGCCCTGCGCGGGCAGGCGCAGGCAGCTGCGGCCGTCGCCGCTGCCGGGCCGGCTGTGGTGGAACCCGCCGCCGAACGGTCCGCCGTCGGA
>JACDFR010000045.1 GCA_013815685.1 Ramlibacter sp. | reverse complement strand
GTGCCGTCCTGAGCGATGCCGACCTGCGCGGTGCCGTCCTGAGCGGTGCCAACCTGAGCGGTGCCGTCCTGAGCGATGCCGACCTGCGCGGTGCCGTCCTGAGCGGTGCCAACCTGCGCGGTGCCGACCTGAGCGATGCCGGCCTGCGCGGTGCCGTCCTGCGCGATGCCGACCTGCGCGGTGCCGACCTGAGCGGTGCCAACCTGCGCGATGCCGTCCTGCGCGGTGCCAACCTGCGCGATGCCGTCCTGCGCGGTGCCAACCTGCGCGATGCCGTCCTGCGCGGTGCCGTCCTGCGCGGTGCCAACCTGCGCGATGCCGTCCTGCGCGATGCCGACCTGCGCGATGCCGACCTGCGCGGTGCCGACGGGAAACCCCTCCCCCGCGCCACGCCAGAGCAGGCAATCGAAAGTCTCGACAAGGTGCGCGCCATCATTCTGGACGATCAAGAGCGCCTGAACATGGACCACTGGCACGATGGCGATGACTGGCGCGACCGGACGTGTGCCGAGGAAGCCGTTTGCGGCACGACCCATTGCCTTGCGGGCTGGCTGCAGGTTTGCTCCACTGAGCCCGCGCTGCGCACTGTCGAAGCGTCTCTCGCTGGCGCTCTGGCTGCACCCATCGCCGCAAAGATGTTCTACAGGGGCCAACAGGAGGCCTTAACGTGGCTCGAAACTCGCGCCTACGTTAAGGAATCGGCTGAAGCAGAGCGCCGCGCCGCAGCCCGAGCCGCTGCGCAAGGCGGTGCAGCATGAGCCCCATCACTGCCTGCATCGCCGACCAGGCTGAGATCGCGCGTGAAATACGCGCCATTGATGCAAGTCCCGCCGGCCGCGCTGCCCTGGCTGCTCGCATTGCAGCGGCTGCGGAAGATTCCCGCGTGCGCCGCGAATCTATCGCTGCCGCCCAGCGCGTCTACAGCAAGTACAAGCTGCACAGCGTCCCGGAAATTCTCCGGGCGCTGCAGAACCTCGAATCGTCCATCGAGCTGCCGCAAAACGACTGGATCAACGCCAGGATCACCGCCCTGGCCTGCGACATCGAGGACAGCATGCAGCCGCAGGACGAGCCTGAGCTGAGCGCGTTCTATGGACCGCGCGAGGAGCGGCAGTACGACTCGCAGACGCCGCGTAGCTGGAGGGGGGCATGACACGCCGCACAGAAGAAGCCTGGGGCTACGTCCTGGCCGTCGGCGCCGGCGTAATGCTGGCTGCTTCGCTGGTGCCTTGGTGGTCGTTATGAAAACCATTTTTCTTCTCATGTGGCTTGCCGACATTGCCGGAAGCATCGGCGTTATCGGTGCTGTGAGCGCAATCGTATTTATCAGCGGCGCGGTCCTCGCGGGCCTTCTCGAGGCGAGCGAGGTAAGCGTGTGGTCGCGGTACTGGAAATTCGCACGCTGGCTACTGCTGCCGGTGGTTATCGCAACGGCACTCCCTGACACCAAGACCATCCGGATTCTTGCCGTTGCTCACGCCGCCGAAATGGCAGCAAACACCACGCTCGGCGCGAAAGCCATCGAAGCGCTGGACGCTGTTCTTGCCCGCGTCATCGTTGACGCAAAAGCCAAATAAGGGGCGAAGCATGAAAGCACTACAGCCCCTGTGGCGCGAAGCCGCCCTCCTGTTCTGGCGGTGGCAGGCTCGCACCATCCACCCGCTGTCGCCGTACCTGCCGCAAATCGTATTGACCATCAACCAGATTGAGAGCCGCAGATGACCGACAGCGAATTAATCCGCGAGGCTGCGCTTTCCGACTCGGTACGGCCAGAGAATTCGGGCTACCTGGGTCGATGGCTGGGGGGCGGACCGCTCTACAAGGCCCTCAGTTTTATATCGAACGATGAGAGCGAAAGCGGCCATGGTGGACTTCTCTCTGGTCTGCCTGACATCGAAGCGCGCCGAACCTTCCTGCTGCTTGTCTCGGAGGCGCTGAAATGAACAGCACCACCAATCAAGGCCGCCAGGGCCGCAAGGGCTCGCTGCGCACAGCAAACGGCGGCGAAATTGTCGGCTACGAAAGCGCGCTGCCGATTGACTTCGCCGGCGAAGAACCTGACGAGCCCATTGCCACACCCGAAGACATGCACGCATTCGTGTATTGGGCCATCGTGGCGCTGGGCGTGCTGGTGCTGCTGTGCGCGCTGATGCCGGTGATGCTTTAACTTTCTAGGAGAACGAATTGAACGACAAAACACACTACCGCAAGGCGTTCGACTCGCCCTACCTGTCCAGCGCCGACATTGTGGAGCCCACGGTCCTGACGGTGCGCTGCGTCAAGCTGGAGCCTGACAAGACGAAAAAGACCAAGGACCAGTTCAACACAGCGTTCTTTGTCGAGAAGGAGATTCGACCCGGTGAAAAGCTCAAGCCGATGATCCTGAACGCCACCAACAGCAAAACCATGAAGGGGCTGACCGGCTCGGCCTTCATTGACGACTGGAACGACGTGCGGATCACGGTTTACGTGGACCACAACGTCAAGTTCGGCAAGGATTCGGTCGAGGGCTTGCGCATCAGCCCGCTGGCGCCCGAAAAGAAGACGCTCACGCCGGAGGCCAAGAAGGCATGGGAGCGCGCTAAGGACGCCTACAGGCGTGACGGCAACCTCGACGCGGTGCTGTCCAGGGCGAACCTGTCCGCGGACCACCAGACGCAGCTCATAGCCGAATGCGCGCCCCAGAAGGAGCCGGTCAATGCGTAAGTTCTACGACGTCCAGCAAAACACCGACGCCTGGCAGGCCCTGCGATTGGGCAAGGCGACGTGTTCTATGTTCGGCTGCTTCATGGCGAACTACGGCAAAGCGTTCGGGGAGCCCGCTCAGCGCGAAGCCCTGCGGATCGCCCTGGAGCGCCTGACAGAGAAGAAGTCGGAGTTCAGCTTCTCCAACGATCACATGGAACGCGGGCATGAACAAGAGCACGTCGCCAAGATGCTCTATGCCGAGGAAACGTATTCCGACCTGACCAACGGCGGGTTCTTCGAGTGCGGGCAGTACGGCGATTCGCCCGACGCTCTGGCAGGAAGCGACGGCGTGATCGAGGTCAAGTCGGTGATTGCGCCCACCCACTACGCCACCATCCGCCGCGGCAGCTATGACCCGGCCTACAAGTGGCAACTAGTCGGGCATCTGGACTGCACCGGCCGGCAGTGGGTTGACTTCGTCAGCTACTGCTCGGACTTCCCGGAAGGCTCGCAACTATCGATTCATCGTCTGCACCGCTGGGAATGCGAGGACGAACTGCGGATGCTAGATGAGCGCCGGGCCGAGTTCCTGCTGCTCATCGTCTCCACCATGAACAACATCAACCTGAAAGCGACGACATGAGCGCGACCCGTCAAGCGGCGACCCTGATCGCCCAGCGCGGAAGCGGAACTGTGGACGCCATCCTGCCCGAGATGCAGGGCTACAGCCGCGACCAGGTGCTGCGCGCCCTGAAAGCTGCGGCCGAGCGGGGCCTAATTACCTGCGACGGCAACAAGCAGACGCCCGGCGTGCATGGCGGCACTCCTGCCACTTACCGAGCCATCGTGCGCCGTCCTGCTGCATCCAGCATCTGGCAATACGCATCTGCGGCTGTAGCGCCACAAGGAACCCCATGACCGATCCACTCAGCAAACACATCGCTGACAGCTTAGAGGCGATGCAACAGCGCAATACGCGCGTCAAGGTCCGCTATGACGAGCTGATGGCCGAGGGCAAGCGCGGGCACTACGAATGCCTGTTTGCCGTGGCGCGAGAAGAGGTCGATCGCGCAGCACTGGAGGGCGTGCTCCTGGCTGCTACCGACGAGCGCATGGAGGCGGAAATAGTCCAGCGCGTTTACAGGTTTGCGAACGCGCGGACCAACGGCGAAGCGGAGGCGGTCATGGCGCAGATTCGAGAGATGCTTCGTCGGCGTCCAGCCCTGTCTCAGCCCCCTGTGCTGGATGGCTGGCAGCCGATTGAAACGGCGCCTACGGACCCGAAGGCGCTGCTTGTGTGGTGCCCGGAAAACAAGAATACGTACGCAGTTGTTTGGGACGACGGAGCGTGGCAGATTTGGGGTTACGGGTCACGACTGACCGAAAAGCCCACCCACTGGCAACCGCTTCCGCCGCCCCCGGTCAACAACATCCCCCTGAAGGACTGAAATGAGCGATACACCTACCCCAAAGCTGCCTCCATTGCCCGCCGCCATGGAAAAAGCCCGTGAAGTGACGCTAGAGCGCCTGATGGCTCTTGTCCTTGAATACGGGCGGCACCGCTGCGACGTGGACAGGAGCAACACGGCCAAAGGGCAAGGCAGAGTTACGTTTGCGCTGGAACGCATTCGCGAAGCCGCCCACGCCCTTGCATCCCTGCCACCGCAACCAGCCGCGCAGCCAGTACAGCAAGAAGCGCTGGATGCAAAACGGTATCGGTGGTGGCGACTGTACGCGGTACAGGACGAGGACTGTTCGTATGACGACGCTTTCCTGAACTGCGAAACGCCGGAAGACCTTGATGCGCTGACCGACACCGCTATCGCCAAGGCCGAAGGGAGCAAGCCATGACAACCAAACTCGAAAAGTGCGCCTTCCGCCTAAACGATGATTTTTCTGCGGCGCTTGGCGCTGCATTCAAGGAGAAATTTTCGCGTGAGCTGGAGACAAACTTCAACATCTTCTCCATGACCCTGATCAGCGAGCCGGCTGACGGTGAGCCGTTCACGCCAGAGCAGAAGGAGTGGGTTGGGGCCTATTCGGATGGATACGAGCAAGCACTTGAAGCGGTGTGCGCGATGGCGAACGGAGCAACGCCATGACCGACAAGCCGACAACCTCTCATGCAGTGCGGGTGGAGCCTAGTGGTCTGACGCTAGCGGTGATCGGACGCGAACACTTTGGCAACCCTATCCCGCAGGCATGGTACGCCGCCGCTCGCGAACTCCTTGCATCCCTGCCAGAAGCACCGGCACAGCAGCCCGCTCCCGTACATCCGACCGTCGATGAGGCTGCGAAGCGTGATCTTGCTGCGGAGATTATGAATCTGCCGTGCGAGGACCCTGACTATGTAGTCATCAAGCAGGCATTCAACCGCGCAGCCGAAAAGGTCCACGCCTATGCCAAGTCACTCACCCAGCAAGGGCAGGCAGCGCCCAAGGTGGTGGAGGTGAGCCTGCCGCCGGGCGTCATCTGGCGTGTCTCCGACATAACAGACCGCGTCAACACCCAGCTCGCCGCTCACGGCATCAAGTTGGTTATCAAGGAGTGAACATGCAAGACCACGAACTACCTGCGCTGCCGGAACACTCACTCACGAAAGGGATGGGATTCGGCGCAACTTTTTTTTACTGGAGTGCGCCCAAAGTCCGCCAAGCCCAGCGCGAAGCCTATACGGCCGGCCAGCGTGCATCGCTACCCGCAGCCCAGCCATCCCCTGCACCAGTGCAGGCACAGCAGGGGGTGACGGACGAGCGGACGCAACTCGATAGTGCGTGGATGGGTTGTCGTGCTGAGCGTGACTCTCCGTCCTGGACGGTTGCCGAGGTATGGACCTATCGCGGATTCTTCGAGCATGGCTGGCAAGCCCGCGCCGCCCTGTCCAGCGCTCCCACAGTGCAGTCAGAGCCGAGCCCCAAAGCGCGAGCTGCGTCATTGGCTTTTCATCACCTCAACGCCATACGAGAACTTAGCGTGCTTACGGGTCAGAGTCTTAAGTCCCTGGACTTGGCGCGAAGCATCCTTGCCTACACGTTCGACGGCAACACCGTCGAACCGTTTCCAACAGTGGGGGAATTTGCAGCACCTCCCCCAGCTCCAGTGCTGGAAGGGGGAGAGCCGGTAGCGCAGATGATCCGCGAAGCCTATGCCGATGCAGCACGCTTGGTCGAAATGGACGACCCGCGCACAGGCGATTGGATGTGGGGTGACCGCAGCGACCTGGCCCGCGAGATATTTAGGCGCGGCGAAGAGTCGGCTAAAAACGTGAGCGCATTGATCGCCCACCCAGCAGCACAAGCAGCGACAGAGGAGGCGAAGGCCGAACGGGATGCCATCTTGTCGCAGCTTGATGTATACATCCCGGAGAACGGTGACCCATGGGATGCGGTCAATGAAATTTGCGCCTTGATTGCCAAGCGAGGTGAGGCAGCATGAAGTCCGTCTTCTTGCGCTCTCCGACCTCTGGTGGCGCAAGCACCTTCGCGCCGCTATTGCATCCGGGGCCGGGAAGGAAACGAAATGACGCAATGCGCTGAATTCGCTGGCCGGTCCTGGGCGACCTGCACACGCGGGGTTGAAGGTTGCTTGTGCGGCATGGACGATCCTTACCGAGTCGCCCGCGTCCTTGAGGCTCACAACATATGGCGGCGCGGCGAGGACGACGACGCCAAGCAGATCAGCCCTGAAGTGCTCGGGCTCGCATTCGATGCCGCTGTGAAGATGCTGCGTGGGGCCAGGAAGCAAGGAGACAAGACGTGAGCCCAGAACAATTAAAAGAAGCTATGGAGGCGCATCCGCCCGAGGATGAAGAGAAGGACCGCGAGGAGGCGTTCTATGCACTAGCCGATCGTCGCGGCTGGGATGTCACCGCCGTCAAAGGCGACGACCCTTTCGACGAAGCCGCCACGAACGAGCACTGGCAGGCGTGGCTCGCTGGGATCGAATGGCTCCGCGCCCGCCATCTCGCCGCAGCCGCTCCCCCTGCGTTGTCGTCGGAAGCGAGCGCCGTGCTGCCGCCCCAGCAGTGAAGCCTGACCAGCCACAGAAAGGAACGACATGAGCGTTGATCGAGGCGTCTATTTCGTCGGCACCATCAGCTTGGTGACGGAGCACTGCTGCACCTGCGGGGTTGTGTTTGCCATGACTCAGGAAATGGAGAAGCGTCGAAGAGAGGATCATGAGAGCTTCTACTGCCCAGCGGGCCACGGTCAGCACTACACCGGCCCCAACGAAGCCGACAGGCTGCGCGCCGAGGTCGAGCGCAAACAGCAGATGCTGGAGGCTGAGCAAGCCCGAAACCTCAAGACCGCGCAGGAGCGCGACCAGGTAGCCCGCGCCCACCACAAGATGCGCGTTCGCGTGATGAACGGCGTTTGCCCCTGCTGCAACCGCACATTCCAGAACCTGCTGCGCCACATGCAGACCGAGCACGCTGGCGAATTCAACGTGCGCACGTTGCGGCAGGCTTTCGGCATGACCCAGGCTGCCGTCGCACAGGAGGCTGGCGTGGACAACTCTCACGTTTCCAACTACGAGCGCGGGAAGCCGGTCGCAGCCTATGCGGCTAAAGCGATCAAAGGATGGGTTGACAAGCACGCGCTGACTGACCGGAGCAAGGCATGACCGAAGAACTGAGGAAGCTGGCAGAAGCTGCTGACGAAGGCTACAGCGGAGCGCACCTGCGAGATTCCAACAACTGGAAGGCAAACGAGGCGTTCTGTCGCGCATGTTCTCCTAAACGCATCCTGAAGCTGCTGGACGTGGCGGACAAGGCGCGGGCGGTATGCAACTCAACATATAGCGGCCCCTTCGATCTAGTTTTTGATCTGCGCTCTGCTCTTGCAGCACTGGAGAAATAGATGGAAAGCTACCTTACCGAAGCCGAGCTAGCCTCTATCCAGCACCTGCACAAGCGCGCCCCGTTTGTCGTTCAAGGCATCAGCCACGGCATGTTTTCGATTGCCCGTCACTACGGCGGGATGACGTTTCAAGGCGAGTCTTACGCCTACAACCCGCCTACCGACGAGTGCATCCGAAACGACGTTCTGCTGGCAGTGGAGAAGTTGCGCCGCAAGGATGATCTTGCAGCACTGGAACAGAAGGAGCAGCCATGAACCGCCCACAGGAGGATGCCGCGTGAACCAAGGCGAATTCCTGAGCGCTGACGAAGTGCGCGAGCTGACTGGCTACAAGCACGTGAAGGAACAGGACGAATGGCTCAGCACGCGAGCGATTCCCCATCGCAGGGACGGCAAGCGGGTTATCGTCAGCCGTGTCCATGCCCGCGCCTGGCTTGAAGGCCGCCCGGTCGTATCATCCAACGGCCCGAACTGGAACGCCGTCGCTTAAATGCCCAAGGTCACGAAACACCCCCGCCTGCGCGCCAAGACCTACAAGGGCGCGTCCGGGCAGGTCTATGTTTACTACGTTTATGACATGCGCGGCACCGGCAAGCCCGATGTGCGCCTGGGTCGTGACTTTGATGCAGCGGTTCGCCAGTGGGATCATATCCACAACAAAGCCCCGCGCATCGCTGGAACGCTGCAAGAGGCATTCAACCGCTGGCGAGAACGGGAACTACCTCAGTACGCGAGCGCAGTCACGCGCCGATGCTACGCGCAGAACCTGACGAGGCTGGAGCCTGTTTTCGGACGGATGGCGTGGGATGAGCTGACCCTGCCAATGCTGCGTGAATACTTGGACCGCAGGACGGCCAAGACGCAGGGCAACCGGGAAGTGTCGCTGCTGTGCTTGGTGTGGGGCAAGGCTAAGCTGTGGGGCATGCACGCGCTGGCGTGGCCGGCGGCAGGCGTGAAGAACTGGAAGAACGAGGAACAGGCCCGCTCGTTCGATGTGACGGACGAAATATTCACCGCCGTCTATGCCCAGGCCGATCAGGTGCTACGGGATTGCATGGACATCGCCACCGCGACCGGGATGCGCCTGACGGACGTTCGCACGGCAACGGTGCCAGTGGGCGGAATCCTGCAATTCCGGGCCAACAAGACAGGCAAGGCCGCGCAGTTCGAGATTGCGGCTTCCCCGGTGCTGTCGGCGGTGGCCGAGCGCCGAGCCGCGAGGAAGGTCGGCACGGTGCTGTTCCTGACGACGAGCACGGGAAAGACCGTCACGGCGCAGATGCTGCGCAAGCGCTGGGACGAGGCCCGCGAGAAAGCCGCCGCCAAGGCCCAGGATGGGGGCAACAAGCCGCTGGCCGATGCGATCCGCTCCATGTACCTGCGCGACACCCGCAAGCGTGCTGCGGACCTTGCGGGCAATGCGGGAGAAGCTGCCGAGCTGTTGCAGCACAGCAGCAAGAGGCTGACGGAACAGCACTACCGGACGAAGGCGTCGAAACTGAGGGCGGTGAGATGAGGATGCGCTGGATTCGCGTGCCGATCATTGAGCCGCTGGACCTGCGGACCATATGGGAGCACACGCCCCTCGACTACTATCGGTACGGTGAATACCCTCGCTTCATTCGTCCGGTCGGGGCCCACCAGCCGCGCTTGGAATGGAGGCGCGTGCCGGTTGAAACTGTAGGCGCAAAAACCGCCCGTCAGAGGGAGCAAAATCGCCTAAACCTCGAACTCGATGCGCCTAAAATCATCCGCTAGCCCGCGCCAGTGCTCAAATCAGTACGGGACTCTTAATCCGTAGGTCGAGTGTTCGAGTCACTCAGGGCCCACCACCCAAAGCCAATGTGGCACACGCTGCCGCGCTATAATTTACATAGCGCGGCAGCATCGTAGGCGCATAGATTGGCGCATCAATAGGCGCAAAGGCCGATCCGGCGGAGGCAGGCCGCTACGGCGCTCGAACGTTGAAGGTGTCAGCCAGGCAGGCGATCAGGAGTAAAATCGTTGCGTGGGGAATGCGCAGGCTGATGCGCAGTAAGGCAAGCATGGGTCAGGCGATGGATCAACCATCGACGTGAAAGCGGATTGGCGATGCCAACGTTCCGGCGTAAAGCTGGCGGACGCCGATGAACTCAAGCCGGAGATCAGCACCGGCCACCACACCCCTATTTCGGCCAGGCGTCGATCAGCGTTCTCACATCGGAGGCGTGCCCATCAGCCGCTCGTGCCAGCTCTTGATGAGCTGCAGCGCTTTCGATGAGTAGCTTTTCTGCGGTATCGGCTCGCTCAATTGCGGCGGCGCGGGATTCTTCGGCCAGGCGTCGGGCGGCGATGGCGCCGCGCAGCCCACCAACAGCGCTACCAGCACGAGCAGCATCAGCACGCAGGCCAGCTTCACGGGCTGCGGCCAGCCGGCCAGCTTCGTCAGCGCGTCTTTGGCGCTGCTGCTCCAGCGAGCGCGCTTCGGTGTTTGCCGCGGCGACTGCGGCTTTCCATTCGTTTCGTACATTGCTTTTTCCTGAGCGGTAGGCGGTGAAGTGGGAGAAGGCCAGGGCGCCGGCCAGGGCGAGCGCGAGCCAGACGCGCCAGTTAAGGAGCGCCATCATTCCGGCGGCCTCCCCAGCAGATACACAGCCAGCACCATGGAGCACAAAGCAGCCACAGCACCATACCCGGCACCGGACCAGCCGCCCAGGATCAGCGCCCCGGCGGCCATTCCAATGGCGGTGAAGAAGCAGAAGACGGCGTAGACGATGATCATGCAAACACCTGCCCGCGCGCCTGCGCATGGAACTGATCCCAGGTTTCCCGGTGAGGTTTGCCCGGTCTCCAGTTGCGCATATAGCAGCCCCAAGCCTCATCGTGCGAGGCGTCGGGCGCAGGCAGTGCTTTGCGGTCGGCCCACAGCAGCAGCCGGGCGAAGCAAGCAGCCAGCACGTCGTCAGTCTCCAGCCTGGCGTGCACGATCACGGAATCAAACGGCACGGCGCGCTCGATGCAGATGCGCTCGGCCACATCTTGGGTGGCTGCGTGCGACATCACGCCATGCACCCCGCCCCCGCGTTCGAACTGCCAGAAGCCACGGGCCGGGCCCTTCTGGTAGGGCTTGCCCGCGATCTTCTGGAAGCGGAACATAAAGCGGCTTTCCTGCAGGCCGATTGCGAGCAGCATCACGCGGGCGGCAGGCGTGTCCATGTGGGGCGGCAAGAGCGCGAATGCGGGTTCCATCGCAGTCTTCAGGATGGTGTCGAGTAGGATCATGTCCGCCCCTTCATATCGAGTTCTTCCGGCGGCAGCTCGCGGCGCCCATTGCCACGTTCTCATCGACGACAGCTTCGAAGGCTTCGCGCGAGAAAATGATGCAGCCCTTGGCGTTGGTGCACTTGACGGCCTGGCCCTGTCGCAGCTCGGCCCAGTCCTGCGGTTCGCTCTTGAGCTCGCCCTGCGGTGTGGCGGTGGTGGCGGCCAGTGCCAGGACTGCGGCCAGCAAGAGCTTCATGGCGTCCCCTCATTGGCCCGGTCTGCGGGCGTTCCCTTTACCTGCTTGACCGTCCAGCCGCCGATGTAAGCCCCTACCGTGCCGACGATGATCAGCATGTAGTTCGTGGAGTCGAGCTTTCCGAGGTAGACAAGAAGGCTGGTGACCGCGCCGCAACCCAGGGACAAGACGAATGGTTTATCAATCCAGCTCATGGCTACCCCTTGTTGATGGCCGCCCATGCGACCTTGATCGCGGCCCAGCCGCCGACGCTGTAAATCGCCAACACGATCAACCCGACCCAAAAAAGCTTCTTTGCCAAAGTCGAAACGCCGTCGAGAATGAAACGCCCGGTCTTGACGGTGGCTTGCCGTTGCAGGACTTCCAGCCCCTTGGCCCAGAACCTTTCAGCCGCTTCGTCGGTCAGGGCTGCGGAGATTCCCTCGGCCACTGCGATGCGCATTTCGTCGCGAACGACGGAGGCAACGATGGAGGTAAGCAGCACCCGCGATTCTTCGGTGAGTTCCTGCTGGGCGTGGTTGATCGCCATGCTGGCCTTCATCCCCGCTGCGGCTTGGTCGGCTGAGGTCATGGCGCCCCCTTAGTAAAGCGTCTGCATGTACTGCTCGAGCACGTCGATTTCAGCCGTGCTCGGGGTGCCCTTGCCGTGAACAGCGCCCCAGATGCGGCCCATCAGCGGCTCACGCGGGTAGTAGCCGTAGTAGCCCATCCCGATCAGGTGCTGGTTGAACTTGCCCGCCGCGTGCGTAAGTGCCGCCGTGCCGCGCTCGACACGATTGACGCGCAGCTTTTGCGATCCAGGCGCGCTGGTCATGGAAATGACCGTGGGGGTATTCACGGCGATGGCGCCGCCGCTGGAGGACACGTTGGTGGTGGTGTAGGCGCCGTCCACGAACTCCATCTGCGGCACTGCGTTCACGATCCTGAGGTTCGCGCGGAAGTAGTCCTCGGCCTGGCTGGACTCGAAGACGATGCCGTTGGTGAAGTCGTTGGCGCACGAAGCCGCAACGATCTGAAAGTGCGAGTCCTCCATGTTGTACAAGGCCAGATCGTTCGGGTTGGGCTGACTGTTTGCGCCGTTGTTATCCGGCTTCGTCTTCTTGGACCACAAGCCGAAGGTGTTGTAGGGGTCCTTGTTGATGTAGGGCTTGGCGTTGGCGATGCCGATCACCGGAAGCAGGATGTCATCCGGGGTCTGCATCCAGCTTTCCTTGTTCCACCAGTTCTTCATGCCGTGGATGTTGGTGTGCTTGGTTGCCCAGCCGCTGTCGCTGATGGCGCGCACCACGTTGCCGCTCGCCGCAGCCGCAACGCCGCCCATGTAGTCGGTCCAGGCGTCGGAGGCCAGGTAGCGCGCCGCCTTGTACTTGGCCATGATCGCCGCGGCGGCTTCCGGCAGACTGGTGCCCGCGTAGGCGACCGGGTCCGTCAGCGAATAGACCTTGCGCGCGGGCGGCACGCCACCGCCGTCACCGCGCGTGTAGGTCAGCGTCGTCACGAGGTTGGCCGCCGGGGTGAAGGTGAACGTGTCGAACGGGTTGAGGCCGGGATTGAGGGTTAGCGTCGTCTTGCTGAACGTGCCGCCGTTGTTGGATGCCACCGTCAGGGTGATGGCCGCAGACAGGCTGCCGCGAGCGAAAACGGTGATGGTGACGGCGGAACCACCGGATGACCAGCCATCGCCTGCATCGAACACCGTGGCCGTGCTCAGTCCCGCGTTGCTTCGCAGCGCCGCTTCGACCAGCGGGGCCACCGTCTTGTTCTGGTACCAGTTGGGGACGTGGTTGATCGCGTAATCGTTGATCGGCCAGTGGTTGCCACCCATCCATGTGTAGATTTCGCAGCCGTTCAAGTAGGCATAGTCCGCCGCGTTCTTGAACATGGTCTGCCAGCGGACATCGTCCACAGGCATGCCTACCTCGGTCAGCGCCAGCTTGACCGGCGGGACCTGGGCGGCCGCCCAATCGACGGCGAACTTCAGCCGATCACGCGCAGTGAGCGGGCCGATGGGCACGTTGTCGGGGACCAGGCCCGCGCTGAAATTCTTCGCCACTTCGATGTCGTAGTCGAAGTTTCCGCCCGAACTGGAGGCGTCGAGGTACATGTGCACCTCGTAGATAAGGTTGGCGCCCGTGAGCGGATAGCCCGGGTTGGTGGTCGTATTGGCCACTGAGAATGCGGCGTCCCAATTGTTGAACGACACGTAGATGGGCGTGGCGGTGTCGATGGCGCGGATAGCGTTGATGGCCGCCTGGTGGAACGTCGGCGTGATGGTGCCGTCTTCGGGCGAGCCGTATCCGGTGGTGCCGCCCACGGCCGGCAGATCGTGAGGCTCGTTCATCAGGCCCCAGCCGCCCAGGCCGGGCTTGTCCTTCAGGCGTGTTACCAGCTTTTGCCAGATGGAGACGAAGTGCGCCTGCGTCATGGTCGCGCCGGCCGCCTTGGAGGCGATGCGCTCGATGACCTTGGTGTTGTTCGTCGTATAGGGCGGATACAGCGGGTCCGCCGGATTGGTGAAGCCGATGACGGACCCGTCGGCTTCGAAGACGAAATCCTGATACCTGAAGTAGTTGTGAAGGTCGATGATGCAAGTCATCCCCACGGCGGCATGCGCGGCCAGGATGCCCTCGATGATCACCATGTACGACTCTTTGAGGTCACCGGCAGCCGCGATGTCATGCGCGGCAATCACTGCGGCATTGGCGGGCGAGCCGGTCAGAATTGGCTGCGCCAGCTCCCATTGGATGGGTAGGCGGTTTTTCTTCATCCCCTGCCCGGCCAGCCATGTCACGTCAGACGCACGCGGCGGGGTCCAGTGCATGTTCTGCCGGGTGCTGGTGCCGTAACGGATTCCGGGCCTGGCCCACTCCATTCCGGACAGGTTGGTGCCGATGGCAACCGACGGAGGGGCTGGTGGCGCAGGCGGAGGCGGCGGGGGCGGGGGCGGCGGAGGCGAAACGAACGCGCCACCCTTGGAGATCATCTTCAGGTGCACGCCCGAGGGCATGGCCACCACCAAAAATACGTCGGTCTTGCCGCCACCGGTGGACAGCGGATCGGCCGGCAGATTGACGTAGACCGGGTCCAGTGTCAGCAGCGCATTGCCGCCGGAGGGCTGGGTCACCGCCAGGTAGTGGGTGCCGAATTTGACGTTCGTCGGCGCCCCCAGCGTGCGGCTGGTGGTGAGCGTTACCTTGGCATCTGCGCCCAGGCTCATGTCCCAGGCGATGGTTGGCGCATCGATCAGCGTCTGCTCGATGTCCTCAATGCTGGCGGCGTAGGGCTCGGCCGGGTCGAACAGCAGGACGTCTGGAATGGTCTTACCGACGAAGCCAGCCTGGGAAATCTCGATGCTGTAGCGGCCATTGGGTGCGTAGAAAGAGAAGTCCCCATCCTGGCCGGTGATGATCGGGTTGACCTTGGGCGAGCCGCTGCCGTTGGTGCTGTAGAGAGATGCGTTGGTGCCGTCCTGCTTTTTGATCAGCACGGAAGCGCCGGCCAGGGCGTTACCCAGCGCGTCCTGCGCGTCGTTGATGTATTTCTGCATGGCGGGCCTTCAGGAGATGCGTTTGATGAAATGCAGCGCCTGGTAGGGCGGCAGATTGGCGTTGAGTCCGCTGGAGCCGGCGGAGGCCGTGCTGCCGGACCAGCCGAGTGCGTGGGTGTGAGCGGAAGTGCGCCCGCTCAGGTTGATGCCGGTGGCGGCGGAATTGCTGGCAGTGGCCTGCGTACCGCCAAGCGGATTTCCGCCGTCCAGCATGGCGTAGGGACCTCCGCCAAAACCGTTGGGTTTGATCGGGATGTTGGTGACGTGGGTGTGGCCCTGGTCGTTCACGGCGTGCGTGTGGTCCCCCGATTCAGTGCCGGTGTTGGCCGAGATGCTGACGCTGTGGGCGTGGCCTACCACAATCGCATCCTTGCTGCCGCCGGTGGTGTTGAGCGGATACAGCACAGCCGCGCCGATGATGAACTTGTCGCGCAAGTCCGGCGTGCCGTTGGTGCCGTCGCAAACTTTCCAGTTGGCCGGCAGTTCACTGGTCAGGCCGTCGTACATGATGATCGAGCCGATGGGGTGCACCAGGTCGCGCAACTGCGCAATGAACGAGCCGTGAGCGCGCTGGACGTCGTCCAGTGTGGACGGTGCGTTGGTGCCCGCGGGGTAGTTGTTGGCTGCGATTGGAGACAGCTCGGTGATGAGGGTCGGGACTGGCAATTGATGCCCCTTTCAGGCGTAAAAAAGCCGCCTCGATGGGCGGCTGGCGTATAGTTCAGGGATGACTGACGATCAGTTCTATCGAGCCGCCATCACAGCGGCATCTATCCCCCTGTGGGGTTGGCTAGTTCAGAAGACCTTGGCCCATCTGAGCGCTAAGCGGGACCAAAGCGGGCGAGGCCTTGCGGAGCGCTTCGGCTACCGCCTTGGCCGACTCTGGCCGCGCCGTCACCGCGCCCGATAACAGGCCGCGCATTGGACCCATGTAGAGCCCGGCTCCGCCAAGCAGACCGGCCGGGATAAGCGGGTTGATATAGCCGCCGCCAAGCAAGGTACTTGCGCCCATCGCCAGACGGCCGGCAGTCCCGCTGTCGGGGACTTTGTTGCCCAGCACCTGCTGACCGGCGTTGCCGAGGTCTTGCATCAAGGCTGTACCCCGTGCCACTGCCCGCCCGCGTACCGATTGATCGCTTCCGGCAATCGCCATGTTGAGCTGACCGGGTGTGAATACGCCTTCCGCGTTCTTCCCTGACTTCCCGGCCTGCTCGATCCGCACGAGGTTTGCCCAACCGGCATCGGTCTTGCCCAATTGCTCGGCAACCTTGGGGTTGCTGCGCATCATCTGCTGCTTAAGCAGGCTCTGCGCTTGGGCGAAGGCGTCGCCCAGCTCTTGTTCGCTGGCTACAGACGATTTGCCGTAGCGGGACGCGAGTTGTCCCAATTCGCTGTCGACCTTCTTGTAGGTGTCGCCCAGCATCGAACCTGTGCCTGACGTGCGGCCGGCCAGGACTTCGTCGATCTTCGTGTTGAACTTGTTGCGCAGCGGGCCGGTCAGGCTCTGCGCCATGCCCTTAAGTTGGGCGAAGTCTTGTGCGAACTGCTGATCGAATTTGACGAATTTGACCGTACTGAGCGCATTGTCATACGATTGGCTGAGCACGTTCCCGGCCTCTTTGATCGCGCTCTGCCCCGAACCCTCGATCTTGGCGCCGATCTTTCCTGACGCACGGTTAATGGCTGCATTGTTGAATTCGTTCAACGACTTGCCGCGAGCGCTGGCGATGGCGTCCCCCAGGATGGGGACAGACATCAGCTTTTCTTCGATCGTGTTCACGCGCCCGCCCAGGGCCTGCCCGATAGTCGGGGTCACGCCCTCGTTTTTCAGTAGCTGGACGTTGGGATTCGCGGACGCCTTGGGGCTGATGAGTCGCGCAATAGCACTTGTCGCCATCGGTGTGGCTCCGCCGAACGCCGCGCCCAAGCCCATTTGCTTGAGCTTGTCGTCCATGAAGTCGCCCTCGCCTGCCACCGGATTCAACGCACCGCTCGCAGCGCCGCCGACAGCACCCATCCCGACACGGGTTAGCAGTGAGGCTGCTTTTGGAGCCGCCAAAGCGCCGCCCAAGCCGAGGTTTGCCGGGCTGATGACGTTGCCCAGGAGACGAGCACCATCAAACCCCGCGTCAGGTCCGCGGGCGGCCTGATAGGCGGCTTCGTTGTCGCGTACCTGCTGGTCTACCCCGCCTTCGGGCAGTCGGCCCACCAAGCCGGTTTTATCAGCGAGGAAGTTGTTGAGTTTGTTGCCAGCCTGGACGAAACCGTCCGGCAGTAGCTTGGTGAGCAGTTGCGCGCCGCCGTCGATGGGGTCGCGCAGACCCTTGCCGATGCGCTCGGACGCTGGGAGATCAGCCTTTTTCTCGGGCTGGCTGTAGAAGTTCTTCTGGACATACCCGATGGCATCCTGTTCGCTTGCGCCTTCCGGGGAGTTGACGGTGTAGGTCTTGCCGTCGGGGGCGTTGACTTCGTACTGCGGCATGGCTTACTTCTTCAAGGTGGCCGACCAGCCACCGGTGGACACGGCCGAGGCTTTGCCGTTGGTGGGCATGATGCTGTTATCGCCGTCGAAACTGCCCGTCGCGCCGGTGCTGGCAACCATCCCGGACTTGGCGCGGATCAGACCGTTTTGCACCACGCCGCGGAACTCGTTGAGCGCTTTCTCGAATTCCTTATCACTCTGCGCCGTGTTCATGCGAGCAATGGCGCTGGTGGCCTTTTCGCCCTCCAGTTCGGTGATTGCGCCGCCACCCTTGAGCGCTTCGAAGGCTTGCAGGAAAGCCGAGCCCTTGATTTGCCCCAGCACCGCCTTGAAGTCGGTGGCGTGCGTGCCCGGCAGGTAGTTGCGCGGGTCAATCGTGCCGCTGAGGCCCGTAGCCGTTTCGCGCCCAGGATGTTTCACCGCTTGGTCAATGACAGAGGTCAGGTAATTCGCGTTTGCGATTGCGTTCTGGCGTTGGGCCGTGGGCAGGACGTCTGCCTCGGTCTGTTTTACCGCCTTGGTGCGTGCTACTTCGGCTTCCAGCTTTTGCGCGTTCGTTGGGGAAGCCTGAAAAGGAGCATTGCCGCCAATCTTTGCTTGCGTGGCTTGCAGGTCCGCGAGGTGCGCTTGAAGCTGCGCGCGCGAAGCCGGGTCGAGTTTCTTCATCAGGTCGTTCTGCGTTGCAGCGATTTCTCGAGATACCGCCTTGGGGTCAGCACCCATGCCGCCCTGCGCCTGCGTGCGCATTCCCGCTTCGCCGGGGTTGGTCGCTTGGTTCACGACTTGCTCGCGCGTGACGTAGCGCTCTGCTCCGTCCGCCCCGACAACCTTCAGTGGGTCGCGCTGGGCTTTGGTGCGCTCGGCCGCGGCGCCGTAGCTGTTGAACGTGTCCAGCGCGCCCGCCGGAGCCGCCACCACCGGCAGGCCATCCGCGCCGATGCGCACCATGGAGGTCTTGCCGTCCTGCGACGTGCTCAGTTGCGGCATGAATCCCGCGCCGAGCTGGTTCTTGTCGTAGGCGTATCCATTGGTGACCTGCATGTCGGGGGCGCCGTGCTTGGCCAGCATCTCGCTGATCTTCTTGCCGCCGTTGAAGACGAGATCGGCTTGGATCGCTTGGGGGGGGATGCCCAGCTTCTGCGACAGGGTCATGATGTCGTTGCCTCCTCCGCTCGCACCGCCGCCAGACGCTGTAGGAGCGCCGGAAGCACCCGCCCCAGCCGGTTGCGCGCCGCCCGTCATGCCGGGAAAGAACGATGCAATCAAGTCCTGCTGGCGCTGGTCTTGCACGGTCTTGAGCTTGCGCGCGTCGATCTCGCTTTGGAAGTTGTCGATCTGCATCTTCCCGATGCTGTTCTTCAGGTCGTTGTCCTTCATCGCCTGATAGCTGCCAAAGCCCTGCGCCAGCCGTCCGGCGAAGTTGGCGGGCCGCATCGAAGGCGCAGACGCCCCCAGCAGGGCAATCCCCAGCTTGGCGTCATCGGTGCTCAAGAAGTCGAGAAGGCCCGGCATCACCAGCTCCCGCCGCCGCCAGCGGAATCCCCGCCACCAGGGCCGCCGCCATCGCTGCCGTTGCCCGGTCCACCGCCTTGCCCGGAGAGCCAGTCAGTCCAGGGCGCAGGCAGGGCAGGCGCGGGCGCGGGGGCTGGTGCCTGTATCCCGCCATTGGCAAATGGGTTGTTCCAGAAATTCATGTTGTTCTGCCCGGTCATCGGGCCCGAGCCGAAGCCGCTATTGAGCATGGAGGGCTGTTGCGGGAACATCGTCCCGGCCTGGCGTCCCAGCGGGTTGCGCCGGTCGAACCCGCGGGCCCCACTCATCTGCTGCAGCAGGCCGGGGACCAACTGGTTCATGTAGTTGGTTCCGGCCGACAGGTTGCCGTGGGCGTTTTGCTGCTGCTGGTTGAACGGGTTGCGCTGGTAGTAGCCCTGCAGGTCCTGGCCGGTTTGCAGGTTCTGCTTGAGCCACGGCGCGGCCGGCTCCCATGGGTCTTTCTTCGCGGTTTCGGAGGCACCCTTGCTGCCACTCTTGCTCATAACGCCGCTGATTACGGCTCCTACAGCAGCACCCCATGGCATATCAGTTCCTTTCCGTCTTGATGCAGACGATCATTGTGATTCGGTCAATTTGGCTGTCATTCGTCACCCAATGAGTGAGCGAGTTGTCAAACCAGAACACATCGCCAGGCCTCGTCACCAGGCTTTCTTTTTCAAAGTAAAAGGCTTGCTCTGGAGCCGCCTCAATCTGTACGGCGTACTTGTCGTAATACCGTGCGTGCCATCCAGGGTCGGTGTGCGGCTTGCACACTTGCCCCGGCTTGATGCGGGTAATGAGTACCCCGCCCAATCTCTCGCCTTTCACCGCCGCCATGAGAGGAAACACAACCTCCCTCACCGGCAGCACGTCAGCGGGCTGATACCAGACTGAATCGTGCGAGCCATCGGCCTGAATCGTCTTCGGGTCGCTGAAGCGTGCCCATATGTCCGACAGGCCGTGATGGGGGGAGTCTTCCGGCTCTGTCCTGGCGCATTGCTGATCCCATAAGTGCGGGTTTTTGGCAAGGGCTTTTTTCATCGGCGCTACATCAAGCCCTTCCCACAGAAGACGGATCATCGAAGCGTCTCTAGCATAGCCAGCATGTCTTTCTGCTTGCTCTCGGGATGGATAACTTCGTGGTCGATGTCGTCCGCGTCCGTGTTGTCGGTGGAGTGAACGCAGTACCAATAGCCGGGGGTAAGCGCTTTGATGCCGTGATGCTTGCCCGCCTTGATTTCGAGGCAGACCGGGCCGGTGATGATTGATTTCACTCCGTCTACCAACAGTTCAACAGTCCCCGCCGCGAGAATGGATAGGTGATCGAAGTTGTGTTTGTGCTGTACGAGCCTATCCCCGGCATCGAACACTGCGCATCTGGCGTAGGCTTTGCCGCCGAAATGGTGAGTGATTTGCATCACATCCCCGCCCGGTACGGGGTGAACATGCCGCCGTCGTAGGAGCCGCCGTAGGCCGAGCCCTGGCCCACGCTGTAGCCGCCGTCGGTCACCGCGGGCTGGCCCTGGCCGGCTTGTTTGCCCCATGCCGAGCCGAGCTGCGCCCCGCCCAGCGCGCCCATGAGCGGGCTGCCCTGCGCGGTTTGCGTGCCGGTCTGCGTGCCGTAGCCCTGGCCGATGGAGTTGGCTTTTTCGCTGAACTGGCCCCAATAGCCCATCGGCGTGTCCTGGGTCTGCTTGCCGTAGTTCTGGTCCTGTTGGTTGAAGGCGTTCTGCGTTCCAAGCAGGCCCATGGTGGTCTGAATGCGCTGCTGGTCCTGCGCGAACTGGTCGTTGAACAGGTTGCGGTTAAAGCCCTGGTCCCATTGGTACATGCCCTGCTGCTGGTTGTAGTCCCCGGCCCTGAAGGCATTGGCCTGATTGCCCAGGGTCTGCACCAACTGGCGCTGCTGCTCGCCCTGCATCTCGCCCAAGCCGGAATTGCCGAACGAGCCGGAGCGCACGCCCGCGGACTCCATTGCGGGCTTGGTGGATAGGTTGTAATTGCGAACCGTATCGCCCAGCGACGAATCGATCTGCCCCCGAAGGTAGGGGTTGTCCTTGCCGAGGAACGGGTTACCGGCGGTCCAGTCTTCCATGTCAGTTTCCTGTGAGGTTTCGCATTTGCACCCACGTCCCGGGCGTTCCGCCGGCCACTGCGAGCCAGCCGAAAATGACGTACTTACTGCCAGCAGTGCCCAGCTCAACCGGGCTGCTGTTGCGCACCATGTCGCCCTGCGCCCAGGTGCCCGCCGTCGGCGCCGCGCTGAACGAATCGACTGCGCTCAAACGTCCCTCGGCCATGCCGTTGACAGTGGTTGCGGTACGCCGGAACAGCGTCTTGATGGCGTTGACAAGCCCTGCTGGGTCGGCCGGCAGGATCGGGTCGGTTTGGAGCTTCATATATATAGCGTTATGCGTTATAATTCTTCAATGACGAGGCGTGAAAGTTCAGCGACCGAGCGCGCTTTAAAGCGTGTCGCCAAGGGCCAAACAGCCTATGCCGCAGCCAAGGCTGAAGGCATAGCGCTATCAACCATCTACAGAGCGCTTAATCGCTCGAAGGGGAAGCATGTTCACCGTCTACGCCGTGAAACTGAAACCGAACGGCTCTAAGGACCGCTTCTTCATGGGCTGCTTTAAGACGATGGGAGAGGCGAAGCACATGGCGAACTGCGCAACCCTTGGAACCGCTGACTACTCCTATGTCAAAGAGCTAAGCAGCACCGTGTTCTTCCTCAAGAAACCCGACCCGGCTATTCTTTACGGGGAAGGATCGATAGCCCCAGAGCGCTGCCGCCCAATATCCCCAGCGTCGGCAGGTTGACGCGCCCGTAAATATCGTCAACGCCGTACTTTGCTGGGTCGAAGGCGGCTTTTTTGGCGTCCCTGACAGGATGGCCCTTAAAAACATAAGCCTCCGGCCCTCCGGTCACCCCCTTGGCTCCCTTGAAGCTACCCAGCCTTTGCAGGACCTCGGCCGCCCCATCGTTGCCGAACCTTGATTCAAGCGCCTGCCACAACTGACCGCCGGTGATCCCTTCCCCAGGCGCGAAGGTTCTCAACTCTCTCGCCAATGACGCACCAGCTTTGTCGAAATAGGGGTCATCCAACACAGCGGCCACATCGTTGGGCAGCTTGTGAGAGTACGCAGAATCAGCATTCAGAAAACCATTCTTTGGAATGGCATATTCCCGGACATCAGCCTTTGGGCCAAACCTCTTGGCGTAGTTTGCAGCCTCCTGCGCGTCCTGCGTGTACCACGGCCCTGAGCGTGCGCTTCCGGTAAGCTCTGGACCACCTCGATACCATCCGCGCTCCATCCCCATGAAATCAATTTTCGCTGCCCGCATGGCGTCATCTGCTACGGACCTCACTGGACCAGCAGCGCCAATCATCGCTAGCCCCAACTGATCAATCAGCGCGCCGCGCGCCTTTTGCTGTATCTGCGTGGGCTGACCGGTCGGAGGTCCAGACGCATCGAGCAATCCAAGCCCGCGACCGGCCTCATCGTTCAAACTCCCGATGTATTGCCGCGCCGTTCCAATCGGATCGTCAAGCAACCCGCCAATGTGCCGCTTGGCCCTGTCGCCTTGGCTGTAGAGATACGGCAACACGCCGTCGAGTAGCCCGGTCATCGCTTGCCGTTTCGCACCAGCTCCGGCTGGTAGCCGGTGATGCTCACGTCGCCCGTGAAGGCGAGCCGCGCCCGGTGCCAGCGGGCACGCTGGGTGGCCTTGAAATGGCCGTCGTTGATGCTGGACGCGCTGCCGTTGGTGATGTCGCCGCCCTTGACGAACTGCCGGGAAAACGTCGCTGTGGCCGTGGTCGGCGCCTTGGCGAAGCGCGGGCGGAACTGGCGCAGCATGGAGACTTGGAAGTCGTCGCCGAAGTCACCGGTGGTGAGCGTGCTGTTTTCGGCGGCGCCGGTCATCTGGCGCACCTGATTGGCCGTGTCGATCACCGCCAGCGTCCGGCCGCCGGTCAGCCAGAATTGCGAGTCGAACGGCACCTGCGGCAAGGCATCGATTGAGGCCCCGTAGGCGTCCATCCCGTCAATAGTCACGCCCGGAGACACATAGCTGAACGCCGCCTGGATGCTGCGGTCGGCGCGGCCCCACTGCTTGATGTTCATGTGGTAGGCCAGCGCGGAATCCACCACCCCGCCAGAGCCGCGCGAGCAGTAGTAAAACCAGATCAGATTGTTCTGCTTGTCGTGCGCGGCGATGGTGCGGTAGCGGTAGGTCGGGTCGGAGTTGTCCAGCCACCACTTGCGCACCTGATTGGTTGCAATTGGAATCGGCCGGGTGCCGTCGAAGGACCAGAAATTCTCGTCATTGGCGAAGTAGTGCACCCCGCCCACGTCCACCAGTGCATCCTTGCCCGAACAGCCGGCATCGCCGCCGATGATCTGGTCCCACTGCCAGGCAGCGGGAGCCCCCACGTACTGGGCGACATAGATTGCCTTGGCTTTGTAGGCCACCACATAACTGCCCAGGCTCTTGCCGGCGGTGATCTTGCCCTCGGTGGAGATCAGGCGGCCTTTGGTGGACTGCGTCGATACGCTCAGCGCCCAATTCGTCTCGTCGTACAGCGCCGAGCAGTACCAGCCGTCCGGTGTGACGGTGCCGTCATTGAAGTTCAGCGCCATCAGGAACCCGGCGATGGAGATCACCACCTCAGCCTTGGGCGAACCTGCGATGTCGGCGAAGGCCGCGCCCGTCGAACGCTGAAGGAAGTCGGCGCCGTTGGCTGCAATGGCGGAATTGCCGAACTGGGCGAAGGACCAGCGCGAGTCCACACCACCGGTATAGGCGGCAGCGCGTGACACATCGGCCCATGCCGTGCCGTTGTATTCGTAGAGCTTTGTTGCCGTGCCCGCGAGGATGCGCCGCACGCTGGACAGGTCTGACAGCACACTGGCGCCAGTGCACGCCGCCGCCAGTGGCCCGACTCCCAGGGGCGCTACCGCTTTGGGCGCGGCCTTCATGCCCGATTCGTAGGGGATCAAGTGCGAGCAGTCGGTGATGACTCCGGGGGTGGCCGGGTCCATGTCCGGCGCAAAGCCGATCAGCGGTATCACCGCGCGTTCCTCGGCTTGATCTGCATGCCACCCGAAGCCGGGAAGCGCAGGCGTTCATCGGCAGCACGTACCGAAGCCACTGCCGACACGTAGGCCGCCAGAAACTTGCCTTCCATCTCGTTGTCCATGATGTAGCGCGCCAGTTCGGTCAGGCTGCCCCACAAGTACAGGTCTGGGTGGTTCGCCAGGATGGCGTTGCTGGTGAGGCTGGGCGACAGGAAGGCTGGCGTGGGCCGGTAGAACAGCGTGTAGCTGTAGCCCGCGGCCGGCGCCGAGATGAGCCTGATCGCGCCGTTCTGGATGGTGTAGCGTGAGGGCAGGCCGGTGCCGGCGGTCAGCGCCTCGATTCCGTTGGGCGAGGTGTAGTTCAGCGTGTACTTCACGCCGCCCGCGGTCAGCTCGACTCGGTCGATGGCGTTGAGCCTGTCAGGCAAAGTAATGGTGTCGCCGCTAGAGGTGCCGGCTTCCGATGATTGGGTGGCGCGCAGGGCCACTTCGCGGAACATGGCGCGCTCGGCCAGCTCGATAAAGGCCGGCACTTTCGATGCCAGATCGTCACGCTGCGACCAGTCGATAACCCCGGCCTGCAGCGCAGCGTAATCGGCGTAGGCGCTGGTGAACGCGGTGGAAAGAAGGACGGCCATTGGCTTACTTCAGGTATTTGTCGAACATGACGAACTTGCTGTTCTCGCGCAGCCAGGCCTTGATGGCTTTCTGGCGCTCGGCGTTGTCGCGGATGTTCAGGAACTGGTGGGCGTAGATCGCCATCGGAATGGTTCCGACCAGCCGACCTTCGCCCCAGCGCTGACCGTCGGTGGCTTGACGCGCCTGCTCTGCGTACTGCAGCAGCGGCTCGGCGTCGAAGGTCTTTTGCTCGATCACCGTATCGGTGGCGATGTGAATCTTGGTGCGGGTGCCGTAAGGAGACACGCCGTCGTCAATGACTGCTTCGCTCATGATGGGTCGCTTCTCAGCGATGCCTTTCAAAAAGGAAAGGGCCTGCGGGTGAGGCAGGCCCTTGTCAGCTACTGGCTATCAGGCCGTAAGATCGGCGATCTTGAAATTCGCCATTTCCGAGGTCAGACGCACGGTGGCATCGACCAGCACCTGCTCGCGGTCGCTGTCGCCGGACTTGCCCAGGGGGTTGTTCTTGAAGCCGCGCAGATAGGTGATGTCACCGTACTCGGGGTTCAGCCCGAACACCGTGGTAGCGCCGGCGAGGATGTAGTGCGGGACGATGGTGAGTTCACCGAAGTCCGACATGTACACATCCGCGCCGCCGACGATGCGGCCCTGCTCCTTCTTGCCCACCTGGAAGCGGTTGACGGCGATACCGGCAAAGGAGCTGAAGATGCTCTTGTGGGACGCAGACATCACCACTTCCGGGGGAATCTGGCCGGTGGCGTTGTACACGCTTTGCACAGAAGCCTTCAGCAGCGCCTCGGTGAACGCGCGCGCGGTCCCGGCCACGGGAGCCACTGTGGGAGCGCCGGAGGTGTGCGCCGTGGTCGAGCCGCCCGTACCATGCGAGGCATTGGTGTAGATCAGCACGCCCAGGCCGCCCGACTTGGGCGCCACAGCGGCGGAACCGGCAACAGCGGGGTTGGACGACAGCGTCATGGCCTCAATGTCGCGCTGCAGCTCCTTGTACGCCTTGCCCTTGTGGTAGGCCATGGCGGACTTCATGCCGGCCTTCTTGACCACTTCGGCGCGGCCGGACACGGCGATAGTGTCCTGAAAAATCTGGCAGTAGTTCGCCACACGGCTCGGGGGCGTCTTGGCGGTGGCGGTCGCATCGTCGCCGTCCAGGGCTGCGTTGTCCTTGTTGAAGGCACGCAGATTGTCCCTTTGCCACTCGTGGTAGTTGCTCGTCGCCGTCGCGGTGCCGAACGAAGAGACAACCGGGGTCATCTCGGGGTTCGTCATCGTGATCTTCTCGATCAGGTCTTCACGGACGTTGGTGGCCGCGGTGTAGCGGGTGTAGATGTTGGTTGGCAGAGCCATTTCAGTGTCCTTTCGGGTCGCTTCTCAGCGATGCTTAGAGGTTGTTCGATTCGAGATAAGCAGCCAGATCATTCAGCTTGGCCCGGCCGCTTCTGAAGCGGTTGTCCAGCGTCTTGTTCTGCTGCTCTTTTTTTGGCACGCTTTGGCGTTGGGCGGGAAGCTTGGGCGCGTCCTGCGCCTTCTTCGTCACCGCCGCTTTCTTGTCCTTGAGTCCCTGGTAGGCCACCGCATCGCGCATCAGCAGCACCAGCGCCGGGTCCGTCACGGCATTGAGCCGTTCGGCGGGAACGCCGTACTTGCTCGACACCGTTTCGTACAGCTTGATCAGCATGGGCTTGTCGATGCCCTGCTGGCCGAGCACACCCCACGCGCGTGAAATCTGGGCCTCGGCAGCTTTGGCGGCCTCGGCTTGCGACTTCTGCGTTTCGTGCTGTTGCGCCTGTTCGAGCTGCGCGAGAAATCCGTTGATGGCGATCTGCCGCTGCTGCTCCTGAATCCACGTTGCCGGGTCCGTCTGCGCGAGCTGCGCCATCTCCTGGGGGCTCTTCAGGCCCGCGAGTTGCATAGCGGCGCTGCGTGCCAGCTGCGCCTGCTGCAGGAAGTAGCTGCGGCCCTCTTCGAGCTTGGTGGCTACGGTCTGCGTTACCTCGCGTTCCTTGTCCGCAAGCTCCATCGTCTTTCGGGTGTAGTCCGAATGGCGCTGGTAGCCCGCGATCAGTTCCTTCTCGTCCACCTCGATAGAGGTGTCGGTCCCGTCTTCGCCTTTGACGGGAACTTTGAATTTGAGGCCGCTGGTCTGCTCTTTGGCTTTCTCCGACTCGGACTCGTCCTCGTCTTCAGCAGGTGCATCCTCTTGATCCTCGTCGGAGTTGTCCTCTTCGGATTCCTCGGAGTTTTTGGCATTGTCCTCGTCTGAAGGCCCGTCCGCGTCCGGGTTGTCTTCGAGGAATTGAGCCAGGTCGTCAATGGTTTCCGGGGCCTCGTCGGCTTGTCCGTTGCTCATTGGGTTTTCTTTCAGTCGAAACCGCTGCTTGCGTCACCAGAAGCGGCTAAGGGATGTCTCGCGACAGAGCCCGGTGTGGCGGGTGACCGCCGTTAAAGCACGCGCCGCACGAACTTGCGCGCAGCGTTCTCGTTTCTCATCTCGTCCAACTCAATCTGCCGTAGGGCGAACTTGCCGCCTTCGACCATGCCGGACAGGATCGACTCGAACTTGTCGGTGAGCTTGGCGAGCTGCAGCAAGAGCAACTGCCCTTCCTTGTCGCGTACCGGGCAGGCTTTCCATGCCTCGACCACTTCGGTGCGAAGCCGCGCCATCGCTTCGACGTAAGCCGCGTTGTCCAGCACCTGGGCGGCTTCCTGGCCGCGCTGTGCGTCTTGGTGCAATGTCATTCGACTCCCGCTTGCGCGGCCTTCTGTGCGGCTTGCTGGGCCCTGCCTTGCTGATTGATCAGCGCCACCTGAATACGGGTTTCGTTGTCCAAGTCGCTTTTGTACTTCTCGAGCTGCAGCCGCTGCTCTTCGAGCTGGGTTTCGTACTGCGCCTTGAGCAGTTCGCGCTCGGCATCGCGCGCGTCGTTGGCCGCCTGCAATTCGAGCTGCGCCTGCGTCTCCTGCAGCTTGGCCTGCGCCTTGAGCTGCTCCAGCTGCATGTTTTGCTGGCTTTCGGCCTGGAACTTCTGCGCATCGGCCGCGAGCTGCATCTGCGTCACCTGAATTTTTGGGTCCGGCGGCGTCTGTGGCGGCGGCGGCATCTGGTCCTTCGGGTCTTCCACGAAGTCCCCGACGTTCTTGAAGCCGGCGTTCTCGATGATCTTTGCCAGCGTGTTGTAGACATGCTTGGGCTTGATCATCAGCGCGCCCAACGGTGACTGCATCAGCAGGCCCTGCTGCTGGAAAATCTGCTGCAGGTGCATCGCCTGCTGGTTGCGGTCGCCCGTCCCCAAGCCGACGTTGATTGTCATGTCGTAGCTGTCGCGCCATTCGTTCGGGTCGTACTCCACGAACTCATCGCGCAGCCGGAACGCGAGCTTTTCCATCTCGCCGTCGGTCAACAGCTTCAGAATGCCCTGGAAGATCGGCTTCAGCAGCGTCTCGGCAAAGATGCGCGCGATTAGCTCGATGCGGGCAGCTGCAGCATTGGCAGTCTGCTGCACTTCGATGGCGGTCTTGTCGTTGCGCAGCGCATCCGGGTCCATGCCCTGCTGCGCGCGTGATACGCCGGTCCTGCGCTCGCCCATCTGATCGACATAGCCCAGAAGGTCCAGCATCTGCGCGCCGACGAAGGGCACGATGTTCTGGGTAATGGCGTTTTCGCTGCGCTTGCGAATGATGCCGCCCGGGCGCGAGTCCAGCAAATCATCGATGTTGGCCAGCGGACTCCAGTTGGCATCCGTCAGCACCTCGGTGCGCGGGTTGTTGGACAGGTATGCCGAATTGAGCATCTGCCGGGTCAGCTCGGTCTTGAGCTGCTGCAGGTCGCTCATGGTCTCGGCCACGCTCATGCCGTCCCAGCGGTGCGGCACCAGAATTGGCGAGGCCGTCGCCATCGGGACGTGGCTGATTTCCTCGTTCTGAAGAATTTTGTCCTTGAGCCGGTAGATTTCCCGGCGCTCGGCGATGCCGTCGCCATCGAAGTCCACCAGCACGTACTCGATGCGCAGGAAGCCTTGGGTCTGGCTTTCGTCCTCGGTGTCGGTCTGCGGGTTGTCGCTGAACGTCAGGTCGCTGGTTCCGGCCCGGTTCTGGCGGAACTGCGCATCCGCGCTGCGCGCCGCGTCGTCGCTGCTGGCGAGGTCTTCCGGCAAGACGTCATCGAACCCCATCTCGTGCAGCTCGGACAGCGTGACGGGCATGTTCCGGGCCACGTAGGGGCAGTCATGCAGCAATGGGCTGGTCCAGTAGCGCTTGACCAGTAGATTCTCTGGCGCGAACGCTTCGACCTTGATCGTGGTCTTCTTGGCGTAGCTGCAGATTCTGGCGTTGAAGGTCGGCGGACCCGTCATCGGTTGGCCCGTCATCGGATCGAGCATCGGACCGCCCGGGCCCATCATCGGCTGCGGCTCATTCGGTGTGGCCGACTCGATCTCGGCATCCTCACCTGCCTCTTGCAGCAGCATCGCCAGCATTTCGGCGGTTGCTCCTGTCGCAGGCGTCACGCTCTTGGTGCGCCGCGTTTCCTTGCGCCACATCACGGCGCAGTTCTTCACCAGGAGCGCATCCTTGAACGCGGTGTACAGCGTCAGGAAACCGTTGTTCTGCTTGTAGAAGACGTAGTTGCAGGTGTCGGTAGCCTGCTGAGCGCCTTGCACATCCTTTTCGCGGGTCGGCTCGAAGGAAACGGCCTTGTCGGTACTCGTGAAGATTTTGAGCAGCGCCGGCAGCATCCATTCGACGGTGTCCTGCACTTCGGATGTAACGATGGAGGACCAGCCCTCTTCCTCGTTGCCGTAGGGCTGGCGGAAGTATTCCTTCATCGCCTTTTCGCGCTCTGCGCCCAGGCGGCCCCAGGTGAATGCGGACGAGTCCTCTTCCAGCGCCTGCAGGTGTGACAGCAGGGCTGATTCGTCCATCTTCGACATTACTTGGCTTTCTTCTTGGGCGCGGTCTTGAGCTCTTCGATGTGCTCGGCGCTGGGCTCGGGCATCAGCATCTCGGCGACAGCTTCGGCGGCGTCAACGTGCCCGCGCGCCAGGCGCTTCAAGGCTTCGATCAGGTCTTGTTTCATGCGAGGTAACGCCTTTTGTATTCAATCGGTTTCACCACCCCACCGGGCGGCTCATAAGTAATGCACATCAGCCCGAATGCGTCCGAGCTGTGGCTTGCCCAATCGTGGTTAGGGCCCAGGCCGATTCCTCGCTCCTGGTCCCGCTTTTCGTGATACCAGCCCAGCGCCTCGCGTCCGGGCTCGGTCGTTGTCTCGTTGAACCAGATCGAGGGGAACAGCCGGCGGCAAGCCTCAACCCGCTGAGCAGCCGCACCCTTGCCCTGGTTAGGGATCACCGTGACGCTGTAACCCGTGGACTCCAGCGCGCTCTTATAGGAAACGTCAAACACCTTTTCTTGCGTGTCGCCGTCATGCGGCAGCCAGAACTGGGCCTTTCCTGGCGTGTAGTCCCTCTGGCGCATCCACGCCAGGTGCGCGCCAATCGGCTGGCCCTGCGCCTCGTAGTGATCTAACACGCGAATCTCACGCCCGACGAACTGCGCAATCCAGATCACGAAGTTGTCGGCCTTGGCCCCGGTCCCGCCGATGTCAACGAACGCTCGCAGCGTCATCAATGGGTCTGCTGCGACCCGCCCGATCCGGCCCTCGGCCTTGGCTTTGGTCAGGTGCGATGCGAAGTACGCGCCCTCGACCACGCTGACAAAGTCACCTTCCCATACGTGCTCGTATTGGTCCGGCCGCTCGATCAGGTCACGCTGACGCTCTCGCTCCAACTTGGCCGGGAACATGGGGTTATCCCGCCAATTGCATTTCACAATCTTGATGCGCAGGTCTTTCGACTGTGCAAACCGCTTTTCGACCGCCGCGTTCTTGCGCTTGCGGTTCCACGTGACCCACAATTCCGCGTTCCAGTCTTCGCCTTCTTCCCGCAGTGTGGGGACGACAACGGTAAACGCCTCATCCGTGACGGGCTCGGCCTCGTCAATCCAAAATATCAGAATCCGGCCCTTGGACTTGACGCTGGCAACGTTCCTATCCAGGCCCACAAACGCATACTCAATGCGCCCGTCGCGGCTCTTGACGTACTTGTCGCCTATCTCGTAATAGGCGGATAGAAAAGGCTCTTCCTCAATCGCCCGCTTGATCTCTTCCAGCGACGAGTCGTCTAGCGAGTTCATGTACTGACGGCCGCAGACGATGATTCCGCGAACCCCACTCATGCCGTACATGTACCCACGAACGGCGGTCATCTTGGCAAAGCTGCGCGTTTTTCCCGAGCCCCGCCCGCCCTCCGCGCCCCTGACATCCGCCTCACCCTCGAAAACGGAGATCAGCTTGGGGACGATCTCAACTTGCGCGGTTGACACTCAGCGGGACCAGTTCAACTCGGGTAACGACCGGCCCGCCTCCTGCGCCCTCGACCTGCACCGGCATGACCTTGCCAATCAGGCTCAGAAACGCCGCTGGATGGCTGCGCGCCGTCTCTTGCAGGTACTCGACACCGCCCACACCGTCCAGCGCCTGGACGATCATTTCGCGGATCAGCGCATTGCCCTTGTCAATCGAGCCCTTGGGGCGACCGCCGCCCGGCCTCGCGCCACCTCTTCCCGGCTTTGGTTTCTTTGTTTGTTTTTCAGACACATTGACCGTCCTCGGAATACAGGGCTTTTAAGGCCTTAATCCCGATGCCATCTAGTAGCGACCGATATGTCCACCAATCCAGCGGCGCAGCCTCGATCCTGACGATGCGCAGGAACAGTTTGTAGGCCGGGCTTTGGAATCGCGTGTCTGCCAAGAAGACAGACGGCCCATCGGTGGACGGCCAATAGGTGGCTTCGGCATGAGAGGGCATGAATATCGCGGGGCCTTTCGGCTTGTCCGCTCCTGTGTTGGTTTGGTGGTGAGTCCCAGGCCAGCCCCCGGCCCGACCGGGAGGTGCAGTCGGTTTTGATGCCGGGGGCGGCTGGGTGGCCGCCTGTTTGCCCACAGGCTGCTGGGGCCAGCGTGCCTCACCGGATCGCCTCATGTGGAGCGCCCGGGTCGTGCGATTGCTGGATTTTGGGTTGCGATAGGTGCTGGGCTGCGCTCCCATGTGCACTAGGGAGTGATTGCGTTTCAGCGTGTGTATCAATATTCGCCTGAAGCGCCACCGCCACCGAAGTCTCCGCCGCCGCCTGAGCTGTAGCTACCGGAGGCGCAGGACGATTCAGATTCAGAGCTTGAACTTGAGACGTGGGACACGATGGCAATGCTGCTGTAAGCCAGCGCCGACGCCGCTAGGCCGTCATCCCTAACTCTGGCTTCATCGGTACGCCTGGGGCGCGACGATCCCTCGGGCTGCTTTGGCTCGGGATGGGCGGGCATAGTGCTGCCGTATTGGGCTCTTTGCACTCCAACGACTCCGGCGACAACGAATGCCCACATATTTAAGTCCCCTAAAACAAAAAACCCGCCGAGATTGCTCTGGGCGGGTTTTGTTAGGCTTAGTGGCCCGGTTGTGCGCCCCTGTAGCTCAACGGATAGAGCGCCAGGATTCGTAGCCAGGGGGCGCCTTTCTCTTCGCCGAGCGCCGCAAGCGCATAAACGCAAACGCCCCTAGGTATGAGCTAGGGGCGCTTCGGGTTAAACGGGGGCTAACCCGCTTTCACCAGTTCTTTGGACGGAACACCTGCAGTGTATGCGCTGCCGGGGTGATAGGCAACCTTTGCGAAGTGTATACTTGACAAACCCTAGTTAAAGAACGACACTAAAGCCATACCGAAAGCACGATATGGCCGAAGCAATCCTCAACAAACCGCACTTCCAAGACGCCGGACAGGCTACTTAACTCGTCGGATCGTCGCGTCGTTGCTGGCACGCGCCTTGTCAGAGACTTCAAATGACTGGCTGTCCGACTTAGGCTGCCACTGCTTCAGCTCCGGGCGCGTCGTTTGCTGCA
>JACDFR010000111.1 GCA_013815685.1 Ramlibacter sp. | reverse complement strand
TCGTCAACAGGCCGTCGAACAGGGTGCGGGCCTGCGGGTCGTGCCCGGCCATCAGTACCGCGATCAGCATGCCGTAGCCCACGCCTTCCGAAACGGCGAGGAACGAGGGGTGCTCGCCGAAACGGACAGCCTTGCCGTTCGGCACGGTGGGCACGTCGACGATGGAATGCGCCTTCCAAGCGTCGTAGTAGTTCCTGAGCATCGAATCCATCTGCGGGGCATTGGCGTTGCTGGGCACGATGCCGGCCGCGTACCCGTCGAGCCGGGCGCCGAAGGGGTAGGACGCCTCCGCTGTCGGAGCCGCGGTCGACTGCAAGACATTTGCTGCCGAGTTGGCCGACTTCGGCGCGGTGCCCGCGCCCGTCGTGGTGCCCGCGCCCGTCGCGGTGCTCGCGCCCGTGGCGCTGCTACCGGTTGCTGCTGCCTCATCGCCACCGGCGGCGGCGCCACCGCCCCCACCACCGCCGCAACCGGCAAGTGCCAGGGCGATCGCGGCAGAGCCGGACTGGAGGAATATGCGTCTTCTCATGTTTAACAAAGGTATAAAAAGCAAAGGTAGGCGGCTGCAAAGTGCCGTTTCCCCCTCGACCTGTTGAAAGATGAGCTGCGGCTATTTATCGGCGCTCTGCCGTAACCCCAGCAAGAGGCGCGACTGTAGTAGGAGAAATCCGACAAATCGCCAGGAGCCGCGCCTACAACGTAACGGGATCTTTATTTTGTTGTCGTCAGGTTTCGTTGTGAACCGGCAACTGAACAACAGAAAAAAGCGTTGAAAGGCGCAGCTGGACTGGAATGCGGGCGCAAAAGCTCAACTATTGACGCTAGGTGATTCCCCCAGCAAGCTCAGCCGCAAAAGTTACGCCTCGCGAGGGGCTTGCCTGTCCTTTGCGGCTCTGGGGGACCTAACCGGCCCCGGCCGTTCTGAACACGACCCGGATGCGCGGCGGCGGCGCCTTGCCTTGCTCGCGCATCCACTTCGAAGCGAATTCGGCCACGGTTTTCGCGGCGTGCGGCTCCTGCATCTGCAGGTAATGCGGCTGGGTGGCCCGGCGCTCCAATTCGGGTCCCAGCTGGCGAAGCGTTGACTGGACATTCAACTGCCGGCCGGGCGACATCCATCCACCGTGCGTTTCCAGTTCGACTTTCGCCGTGTCGATGGCGGGGGGCAGGGCCGGCTGCACGGGCGGGACGTGCAACACGTGCTCTTTCCCATCCGGCCGGAGCTCCCAGGTCGCCGCAAGTGGGACTCGGTAGGTGTAGTGGACCGGCACACGCAGGCGGGTGACGGTCGCCCCCAACAACTTCCCGCAGTCGAGAATGGGGCAGGTGTACGTGGTCTGCCAGCCGAAATCTTCGACGCGATTGAGGGTTGCGACCTCCAGCATCCCGCCTGGCGTGCGCAGCACGATCACCTGCGCCGGATCAAGCAGCTTCACCTGCTCCTGCTGTGTTCCTCCAAGGGGCAGCAAATTCGCCTTGAAGGCGATGAGCCCGGCACCGACGACCACGGCGAGGGCTAGCAGGAGCTTGGAGCGCTTCATGTCGGCAGTCTAACGAGTTGGTCTCTGGAGCAGATGGCCGTCCGAGGGCTGTCCCACCGACTTCTGCCGCTCGAGGCCTGGTAACCGGGCTGGAGCCCGGACCAAGTCTGCTGCCCTCTGCAGTGGGGATGCTGGATGAACAGGATATTAAATGCAGCCACTATGAGCGACCAGTCTCTAGGGAAGGTCTTATATGGGCGCCTCCCGGATTGCAAGGACTCGTGTGCGTGAAGAATCAGGAGGCAGGGCTGCAGTCTTATATCCGGCCTGTTGTGCAGGCTGATATGCCTTGCTGGCCCTGATGGTTTTCGCTGACGAGGTTCCCATCTGAACACCGAGCTCTATGCTCTTGTTCCCTATCGGAGTGTCCCCGTCCCGGTCCGACCTGTCTGGCCCATCACACGCGTGGTCGCTTGCTCTCCTTCAAAGCGGTTGTTTCACAGTTTGTCAGTGCGCAGCCTGCCAGGCTTGGGGACGCCATGCCTGTCCGCGAGCCAGCACTGCCCAGATCGTTCGCGCCAGCTTGTTGGCCACCGCAGCGACGGCCACGCTGTACGGCCGGCGCTGTAGCAAGGCGGCAAGCCATGGCCATGTCGGGCCATCCTTGGCTCTGATCACGACGGCTCGAGCACCGTGCATGAGGAGAGTACGAAGATAGGCATCGCCACGCTTGCTGATACCAAGTTGCCTCACCCGTCCTCCTGTACCGGTCTGACGCGGGACCAGTCCGATCCAAGCTGCAAACTCTCGGGCATCCTTGAATGCTGTCGGCGTCCCCATGCTGGCGACCACGGCGGTCGCCGTGAGCAGCCCAATGCCGGGGATCTCGGCGACAGCTTTGCAGGCCGGCATGTCTCGCATTTGCTGAGAAAGCCTGCGCTCGATGCCGCCGATGTCGGCCTGCAGTTGCTGGATTCGTCGGAGTTGCTCGTCCAGGCTGTCCATCAGCATGCCAGGCAACCGGCTCTTCGCGTCATGCATCGCGTCAGGCAATGCCTTGAGCAACGCGCAATGGCCTTCGGGCAGAACGATGCCGAACTCGTAGAGCAGCCCACGAAGCTCGTTGGTCTGCATGATGCGGGTCTTCATGAGCTGCGCACGCAACCGATGCAGAGATAGCACAACCTGCTGGGCCTCGGTCTTGACTGGGACGAAGCGCATGCCCGGTTGACGGCTTGCCGTCCAGATCGCCTGAGCATCGGCTGCGTCGGTCTTGTTGCGCTGCACGAACGGGCGCACCTTCCTGGGCGAGATCAGGCGCACTTCGTGGCCGAGACCGGACAGGCTTCGGGCCCAGTCGTGCGCGCCGCCGCAAGCCTCCATCACGACATGCGAGGCGGTGCGATTGGCAAACCATTCGAGCAGCTTCGCACGCTTCAATTGCAGCCGCTCGATGCACCCTGTGTCCGTATCCACCCAGTGCAGTTGAAACACCTTCTTGGCAATGTCGATCGCAATGACTGTACGTTCCATGATGGTCTCCAGTTGGTGCCGACGATGAGATCGCTACTCTGGCACCACATCCCCGCGATGGAAAGGGGCCACCAGGAGGGAGGCGCCCATACCATCTGAACAAGGCGTGAATCGAGGCCGGTAGTCGGCGTACGCGTGCATCGGATTCATGAATGGGTCCATTTCACTCGCGATCCAATGAAGTTTTGGCTTCTTGGGCGCCCTCACGCTGCATTCGGACGCACTGCTCCCATCATCGCTATCAGCCGGTGCCTGGCCATCCACAGGTTCGACAGCGCGAACAGGGTGACCACGTGCGCAGTGTTCTTGTGCAGCCCGCGGAAGCGCACCTTCACCAGCCCGAACTGGCGCTTG
>JACDFR010000044.1 GCA_013815685.1 Ramlibacter sp. | reverse complement strand
GACTTCTCGCCGGCACGCGTCTGGAGGGCAATCATTCCCGGCTTGTCGACGAAGCGGTAGGGCAGCTTCTCGCGGTTGGCGATGTCACCCAGCCCGCGCCCCATGAAGCGCTTCACCGAAGCGATGCTGTTCTCCGGATCCTCGGCCTGCGCCGCCTGTGCCTCGTAGCCGATCTGCCGTCCCGCGCCCTCGAGGTAGCGCACCACCGAAGGAAGAATCGGCCTGCCCTGCGCATCCGGCAGGCACTCAGCCACGCCGCTTCGCACGGCCGCCACCAGCGAATGCGTGGTTCCCAGGTCGATCCCCACCGCGATACGCCGCTGGTGCGGGTCGGGCGACTGGTTCGGTTCCGATATCTGGAGCAATGCCATGGCGTCTATTGTCCCAGTTGGTCGAGCCTGGACTCGACGTCCTGGCCAAAGCGCTCGATGAACATAAGGCTTCTGACCTGCTGGGACGCGGCCTTGGCGTCATTTTCTTCGTCCAGCAGCTGTCCGATGCGCTGCAGGGACTGATGACGGGCAAGGTTCAACTCGTCGTTCAGCGCGTCGAGGTCGGCCTCGGTGACAGCTTCATCCAGCGCCTCGCGCCAGGCCATCTGCCCAGCCAGGAAATCGACCGGCATCGCGGTATTGTTCCCGGTATCGATCGGTGCGCCGCGGAGTTCGCAAAGGTACGCGGCGCGCCTGAGCGGGTCGCGCAGGCGGCGGTAGGCCTCATTGATCCGGCCCGACCACTGCGTGGCCACGCGTTGCGCGGCCGGTCCCTGTGCCGCAAATTTGTCCGGATGGGCTTCGCGCTGCAGGTCTTTCCAGCGCGCGTCGATGGCGATCCGGTCTTGCGCAAACCGCTCGGGAAGGCCGAACAGTTCGAAGTCGCTGGACTGCATGGTCACAGCCGGCGCTCCGGGGCGCAACTGCGGCGCAAGCACGGCTGCTCAGACCCGGAACGATTCGCCGCAACCGCAGCGGTCGCGCTCGTTCGGATTCAGGAACTTGAAGCCCTCGTTGAGGCCTTCGCGCACGAAATCGAGCTGGGTGCCGTCGATATAGGCCAGGCTCTTGGGATCGATCAGCACCTTGACGCCGTGGTCTTCGAACACGATGTCCTCGGGCGCGACCTCATCCACGTACTCGAGCTTGTATGCCAGGCCAGAGCAGCCGGTCGTCTTCACACCCAGCCTCACACCCACGCCCCTGCCGCGTTTGCCGAGATAGCGGGTGACGTGGCGGGCTGCTGCTTCTGTCAGTGAAATTGCCATTGCTTGCCGGATTCAGTGTGTGTGTTTCTTTTTATAGTCTGCGACTGCCGCCTTGATGGCATCCTCGGCCAGGATCGAGCAATGGATCTTCACCGGCGGAAGCGCCAGTTCCTCGGCGATCTGGCTGTTCTTCAGCGACGCCGCCTGGTCCAGCGTCTTGCCCTTGACCCACTCGGTCACGAGCGAGCTGGACGCGATGGCCGAGCCGCAGCCGTATGTCTTGAAGCGCGCATCTTCGATCACGCCCGTGCGGGGATTCACCTTGATCTGCAGCTTCATCACGTCGCCACAGGCGGGCGCACCCACCATGCCAGTGCCCACCGACTCGTCGCCTTTGTCGAAGGAGCCGACATTGCGGGGGTTTTCATAGTGATCAACGACTTTTTCGGAATAGGCCATTTCGGATACCTCTTGGATTCAATGTGCGGTCCACTGGATGGTCGAGATGTCGATCCCATCCTGATGCATCTCCCACAGCGGGCTGAGCTCGCGCAGGCGCGCGACGTTCTGCTTGATCGTGGAGATGGCGTAATCGATTTCTTCCTCGGTCGTAAAGCGGCCGATGGTCATGCGCAAGCTGCTGTGCGCAAGTTCGTCGCTGCGCCCCAGAGCGCGCAGCACGTAACTGGGCTCGAGCGAAGCCGAGGTGCAGGCGGAGCCCGACGAGACGGCCAGGCCCTTGATGCCCATGATCAGCGACTCGCCCTCGACAAAATTGAAGCTCATGTTCAGGTTCTGGGCCACGCGGCGCTCCAGGTGGCCGTTGATGAACACCTGCTCCACCTCTTTCAAGCCGTCGAGCAGGCGCTTTTGAAGGGCCCGCGCCTTGGCGTTGTCTTGCGCCATCTCCGCCTTGGCGATGCGGAAAGCCTCGCCCATGCCGACGATCTGGTGCGTGGGCAATGTGCCGGAGCGCATCCCGCGTTCGTGGCCGCCCCCATGCATCTGCGCCTCCAGTCGAATCCGCGGCTTGCGGCTGACGTACAAGGCGCCGATGCCTTTCGGGCCGTAGGTCTTGTGCGATGCCAGGCTCAGCAGGTCGACAGGCAGCTTCTTGATGTCGATCTCCACCTTGCCGGTGGCTTGTGCCCCGTCCACGTGGAAAATAATGCCTTTTTCCCGGCACAGCGCACCGATGGCCGCGATGTCCTGGACGACGCCGATCTCGTTGTTGACGAACATCACGCTGACCAGAATGGTGTCGGGACGCATCGCGGCTTTCAGCACCCCAAGATCCAGCAGCCCGTCTTCCTGCACGTCCAGGTAAGTCACCTCGAAGCCTTGCCGTTCGAGCTCGCGCATGGGGTCCAGCACCGCCTTGTGTTCGGTCTTCACCGTGATCAGGTGCTTGCCGCGGCTCTTGTAGAAGTTGGCCGCACCCTTGATGGCCAGGTTGTTCGATTCGGTGGCGCCCGAGGTCCAGACGATCTCGCGCGGGTCGGCGGCAACCAGGTCAGCCACCTGCTCGCGTGCCTTTTCCACAGCCGCTTCGGCTTCCCAACCCCAGGCATGGCTGCGCGACGCGGGATTGCCGAAGTGCTCGCGCAACCACGGGATCATCGCGTCGACCACTCGCGGGTCGACGGGCGTCGTCGCACCGTAGTCCAAATAGATCGGGAAATGCGGAGTCTGGTCCATGGCTGGCTGGCTGGTACTGCTGGCGGATGAAATAGCCGCGTCTTTAAGACTTGGCGTAGGAGTTGCCGAGCGCGAACACCGAATTCGGCCCATTCACGCGAATCGGCTTGACCACCGGCTGGCTGGAAATTGCGCGCTTGACGGCGGGCTTGTCCTCGACCTGAACGCCCTTGGCCAGCTGGTCGTCCACCAGCTTTTGCAGGGTGACCGAATCAAGGAATTCGACCATGCGCTGATTGAGCGCAGACCAGAGTTCGTGCGTCATGCAACGGCCGCCGTCGCCCTGGCAATTTTCCTTGCCTGCGCACTGCGTCGCGTCGATGGGCTCGTCCACCGACACGATGATGTCGGCCACGGTGATTTCGCCGGCCTTGCGGCCCAGCGTGTAGCCGCCGCCGGGTCCCCGGGTGGACTCGACCAGTTCATGCCGCCGAAGCTTGCCGAACAGCTGCTCCAGGTACGACAGCGAAATTTGCTGGCGCTGGCTGATCGCCGCCAGCGTCACGGGACCGTTGTTCTGGCGCAGGGCCAAATCGATCATCGCGGTGACCGCAAAGCGGCCTTTGGTTGTGAGACGCATCGCAAGCTCCTTGTTGCTTGACCTATCCTTTATCCGCTCCGAAGCCCAGCCCCGGGAGTCCGTCTCCGCCCATGTCCTCCGGCATCTGCCGGCCCTCACCAACGGTCTGACCGTTGATTTCATTGACTTTTCTTGGGATGTTCTTGAGTATTTCCGTCAAGTATAGCAGAACCCAATCAAAACGCTCGGGTATATCCGAGGTCAGTTCAGTCTCGGCTTCGCTGGGCGGCCTGAATGGGCACGACGACGTTGTCGTGCACCACGGCGCCGAAAGCCTGCTCTTTGAGCAGGGCCAGCTGGTCGCGCAACCGTGCGGCCTTTTCGAATTCAAGATTGCGTGCGTGCTCCAGCATCAGCTTTTCCAGGCGCTTGATCTCTTTGGCCACGTCCTTTTCCGACATGTCCTGCGTAAGCGCCCGTTGCAGCTCCTGCTTTTCCATCTCCTTGCTGGCCTTCTCGCTGTAGACGCCATCGATGAGGTCGCGCACCTGCTTGACGATGCTGCGCGGCGTGATGCCGTGCAATTCGTTGTGGGCGATCTGCTTGACACGCCGCCGCTCGGTTTCGCCGATGGCTTTTTTCATCGATTCGGTCATGTTGTCGGCATACAGAATGGCCCGGCCGTTCAGGTGGCGTGCCGCCCGGCCGATGGTCTGGATGAGCGATCGCTCGGCCCGCAGGAATCCTTCCTTGTCCGCGTCCAGGATGGCCACCAGCGAAACCTCCGGAATATCCAGTCCTTCGCGCAGCAGGTTGATGCCGACCAGCACGTCGAAGCTGCCCAGCCGCAGGTCGCGCAGGATTTCCACCCGCTCCACCGTGTCGATGTCGCTGTGCAGGTAGCGCACCTTGACACCGTTGTCGGCAAGATAGTCGGTGAGCTGCTCGGCCATGCGCTTGGTCAGGGTGGTGATCAGCACCCGCTCGTTCTTCTCGACGCGGATGCGGATTTCCTGCAGCACGTCGTCGACCTGGTGCGTGGCGGGCCGGACCTCGACCTGGGGATCGACCAGGCCTGTCGGCCGCACCAGCTGCTCGACCACCTGACCCGCGTGCTCCTGTTCGTAGGCCGCCGGCGTGGCCGAGACGAAAACCACCTGGCGCATCCGCGTTTCGAACTCCTCGAATTTCAGCGGCCGATTGTCCAGCGCCGACGGCAGCCGGAAACCGTATTCCACCAGCGTTGTCTTGCGGGCCCGGTCGCCGTTGTACATGGCGCCCAGCTGCCCGATCATCTGGTGGCTCTCGTCCAGGAACATCAGCGAGTCCTTGGGCAGGTAATCGGTGAGGGTCGAAGGCGGCGCTCCCGGCGGCGAGCCCGACAGATGGCGGGTGTAGTTTTCGATCCCCTTGCAATGCCCGATCTCGCTGAGCATTTCCAGGTCGAACCGCGTGCGCTGTTCCAGCCGCTGCGCCTCCACCAGCTTGCCGTCGGCCACCAGTTCCTTGAGCCGCCCGGCCAGCTCGAGCTTGATGCTCTCCACCGCCGACACCACCTTCTCGCGCGGCGTCACGTAATGGCTGGACGGATAGACCGTGAAGCGCGGCACCTTCTGGCGGATCCGGCCGGTGAGCGGATCGAACAGTTGAAGCGATTCGATCTCGTCATCGAACAGTTCGATGCGAATAGCCAGTTCGCTGTGCTCGGCGGGGAAAATGTCGATCGTGTCGCCGCGCACCCTGAATGTCCCGCGCGAGAAGTCCTGCTCGTTGCGGTTGTACTGCATGCGGATCAGCTGCGAGATGATGTCGCGCTGGCCGATCTTGTCGCCCACCCGCGTGATGAACCGCATCTGCGTGTAGTCCTCGGGCGCGCCGATGCCGTAGATCGCACTGACCGTGGCCACGATCACCGTGTCGCGGCGCTCCAGCACGCTCTTGGTCGCAGAAAGCCGCATCTGCTCGATGTGTTCGTTGATCGAGCTGTCCTTTTCGATGAACAGGTCGCGTTGCGGCACGTAGGCTTCAGGCTGGTAGTAGTCGTAGTAGCTGACGAAGTATTCGATGGCGTTGCGCGGGAAGAACTCGCGGAACTCGCTGTACAGCTGCGCCGCAAGCGTCTTGTTCGGCGCGAAGACGATGGCCGGCCGGCCCAGCCGCGCGATCACGTTGGCCATGGTGAAGGTCTTGCCTGAACCGGTCACGCCCAGCAGTGTCTGGAACACTTCACCGTCGCGCACGCCCTCGACCAGTTTGTCGATGGCGGCGGGCTGGTCACCCGCGGGCGGGTACGGCAGGAACAGCTCGAATGGAGAATCAGGAAAGCTTATGAACTCGCCGCTCTTCTTGTCCTCGATGACTTCGGAGATCTCTGGCATGGCTTGTGGCGCGTGGCCTGTTACAGCGACGGTAAAATTGCGGAAAACCGGACAGCGTACAGCAACCCCGGCCCCTGTGCTGCAGACAACTACTTCCCAAGGAACTCCATGTCTTTGTTCTCCGCCGTCGAAATGGCCCCGCGCGACCCTATCCTGGGCCTCAACGAGCAGTTCAACGCCGATACCAACCCCCGCAAAGTCAACCTGGGCGTAGGGGTGTACTACGACGACAATGGAAAGCTTCCTCTTCTAGAGTGCGTGCAGGCGGCGGAGCAAAGGATGATGGAAGCGCCCAAGGCACGTGGCTATCTGCCCATCGACGGGATCGCAGCCTACGACGCGGCGGTGAAGAACCTCGTATTCGGGGCCGAAAGCCAGCCGGTCAAGGCCGGCCGTGTCGCCACGGTGCAGGCGCTGGGCGGCACCGGTGGGTTGAAGGTCGGGGCGGACTTCCTGAGAAAGATCAATCCCGGCGCGAAGGTGCTCATTAGCGATCCGAGCTGGGAGAACCATCGGGCCCTGTTCAGCCAGGCAGGTTTCACCGTCGAGGCTTACCCCTACTACAGCGCCGCCAAGCGGGGAATCGACTTTGACGGCATGCTCACCGCACTGAACCTCGCGCCCGCGGGTACCGTGGTCGTGCTGCACGCGTGCTGCCACAATCCCACCGGCTATGACATCACGCCCCAGCAGTGGGACGAGGTCATTGCCACGGTGAAGTCGCGCCAGCTGGTGCCCTTCCTGGACATGGCCTACCAGGGCTTCGGCTACGGCATCGCCGAGGACGGCGCCGTCATCGGCAAATTTGTCGCCTCGGGCCAGAACTTCTTCGTTTCCACCTCGTTTTCGAAGAGCTTCAGCCTTTACGGCGAGCGAGTTGGCGGCCTTTCCGTGCTGTGCCAGGACCAGGAAGAAGCTGTCCGCGTGCTGTCGCAGCTGAAGATCGTGATCCGCGCCAACTACAGCACCCCCCCCATCCACGGCGGCCAGGTGGTGGCGATGGTGCTCGATACGCCGGAACTGCGCACGCTGTGGGAAAAGGAACTGGGGGAGATGCGGGGGCGAATCAAGCAGATGCGCCTGGCCCTGGCTGAAAAGCTCAAGGCAGCCGGGGTGAAGCAGGACATGAACTTTATTACTCAGCAAATCGGAATGTTCAGCTATTCAGGCCTCAACAAGGACCAGATGGTGCGGCTGCGCACCGAATTCGGCGTCTACGGCACCGATACCGGCCGCATGTGCGTTGCCGCGCTGAACAGCCGCAATCTCGATTACGTCTGCGAATCGATCGCCAAGGTGATGTAAGCCTGTCCGGCAGGTCGGCGCGTGGGTGGTTTTGCGGGCCCGCAAGTGTTGCTGCAGAGTGCTATATTGCACTGCAACACGGACGGGAACGAGAAAATGCTTTACCAGATCTACGAGGCGCAGCGAAACCTGATGGAGCCTTTCGCGGATTTCGCGCACGCGGCTTCCAAGCTCTACGGCAATCCGCTGTCGCCCTTCGGGCATAACCCCTTTGCGCAGCGGGTGTCGGCGAGCTATGACCTGATGTACCGCCTTTGGAAGGACTACGAAAAGCCCCAGTTCGGTATCACCACACTGGACGTGGATGGCAGCGAAGTCGCGATCCACGAGCGGGTGGAAATCGACAAGCCGTTCTGCGAACTGCGCCGCTTCAAGCGTTTTTCCGATGAACCGGCCACGCTGGAGCGCTTGAAGGGGCAGCCGGCCGTGCTGATCGTGGCGCCGCTGTCGGGCCACTACGCCACCTTGCTGCGCGATACGGTCCGCACCATGCTCACGGACCACAAGGTCTACATCACCGACTGGAAAAACGCCCGCATCGTTCCGCTTGAACAGGGCGAGTTCCATCTCGACGACTACGTCAACTATGTGCAGGAATTCATTCGGCATCTGCAAGGCGTCTACGGCAACTGTCACGTCATCAGTGTCTGCCAGCCGACCGTACCCGTGCTGGCAGCCGTTTCCCTGATGGCTTCACGCGGTGAAGTGACCCCGCTGACCATGACGATGATGGGCGGACCGATCGACGCCCGCAAATCGCCCACGGCGGTGAACAACCTGGCGATGAACAAGAGCTACGAATGGTTCGAGAACAACGTCATCTACCGCGTCCCCACCAATTTCCCCGGTGCCGGGCGGCGCGTCTACCCCGGTTTCCTGCAGCACACCGGCTTCGTGGCGATGAATCCTGACCGCCACATGTCGAGCCACTACGACTACTTCAAGAACCTCATCCGCGGCGAGGACGCCAGCACCGAAGCACACCGGAAGTTCTACGACGAGTACAACGCCGTACTCGACATGGATGCGGACTACTACCTCGAAACGATTCGCGTGGTGTTCCAGGAGTTCGCGCTGGTCAACGGAAGCTGGGACGTGATCAGCGACGACGGCGAGCTCGAGCGGGTTCAGCCGCAGGACATCAAGACGACGGCGCACTTCACCGTCGAGGGCGAACTGGACGATATCTCCGGCTCGGGCCAGACCGAGGCCGCGCATGCGCTTTGCAGCGGCGTGCCCAAGGCCCGGCAGAAGCACCTCGAGGTCGATGGCGCGGGCCACTATGGCATTTTCAGCGGCCGCCGCTGGCGCGATACCGTGTATCCGCAGGTGCGCGATTTCATCCGCGAATTCAACGAGGGCCCCCGGCTGAAGGCCGGGGCGGCGCCCGCGCGCAAGGCGCGCCAGATCAAGGCCGCTGCCTGATGTGAACCCGCAGGCCGCTCGCATCCACGCGGCGCTGCCCCAGACGCAGTGCACCCGGTGCGGCCTGCCCGACTGCGCGGCTTATGCGCAGGCCATTGCCGATGGCGAAGCCGAGATCAATCAATGTCCTCCCGGCGGCGCCGAAGGAATAGCACGGCTCGCAACCATCACGGGCCGGCCGCAACGCGCGCTGAATCCGCACCATGGCGCCGAGGGTCCGCGGGGCACGGCAGTGATCGATGAAGGCTGGTGCATAGGCTGCACGCTCTGCATCGAAGCCTGCCCCACCGACGCCATCCTGGGCAGCAACAAGCTGATGCACACGGTGATCGAGCACTATTGCACGGGTTGCGAGCTGTGCGTGCCTGTGTGTCCCGTGGACTGCATCAGCATGGTGAACGCGACCGGCGAGCGCACGGGCTGGCAGGCCTGGTCGCAGGCCGACGCCGACCAGGCGCTCGAGCGCTACCGCGCGCGGGAGCAACGCCTGCAGCGCCAGGCCACGGAGCAAGGGGAAATGCTTGAGGCCAGGGCCCGCGCGAAGCTGGCCGACCTGCCGGCGCAAACGCATGGGGCCGAGGCCCCGGAAGCGCAGCGCAAGCGCGCCGTGATCGAAGCGGCGCTGGCCAGGTCCAGGGCCCGGCGAAACGACCTACCCTAGCACGTCGTTGACCTGCTCGTTGAATTCGGCTTGATTGAGGGCCGTGCCGATCTCGCGCGGCAGCGCGTCGCGCACCGAGAAGACCCCGATGATTTTCCCGGCTGGCCCGATGATGGGCAGGTGCCGGAAGCCCTTCTCGATCATGATCAGCACCGCATCCGAGACGCGCGTGTCGGGCGGAACGCACACCGGGTTGGGCGTCATGATCTCTCGCATCGTGGTTCGTTCGGGATCGAGGGCCTTGGCGAGCACCCGCGTCATCAGGTCGCGCTCGGTCACGATGCCGAGCAGCGAATTCGGCGGCTCCAGAATGAGCACGCTGCTGCAGTTGGCGCGGGTCATCACGCCCGCCGCTTCGCGGACAGTGGCGCGCGGCCCCAGGCTGACCACGTGCTTGAGCGAAATGGACTGGAAAACCGTGCGTTCAGCCATGTAGCCTCCCTTGGGCGCGTCTAGCGCAGCCCGTCATTGATCTTGGCCAAGACGGCCGTGCCCGGGCACAACTCGGGCTTGTCCAGCGCATTGAGCGGCGCGGCGCTGGTGTTGAACGCCGTGTGCAAGTCCGTCGCCAGCGGGTCGACGTACAGCAGCCCGGTGACGACTTCCCCCAGGGCCTGGTGCTTTTGCATGTAGCTCATCGCCACATACCGGTCGGTGGGGTCGTAGTCCGCATGCAGGCTGCGCAGGCGCAGCAGCGAGCCGTCATGCTGCTGCACCTCCACCACCTCGCCGGGTGCGGCCTGGGCCGTGATTTCGCCGCGCGGCGTGATGAAGTCGATGCGGCTGACGGCCTCGTTGTGCTCGCGCACATAGTCGTAGCTTTTGGTGCTGCCTGGGTGGTTGTTGAAGGCCACGCAGGGGCTGATGATGTCGATGAACGCCGCGCCGCCATGCGCCATGGCGCCCTTGATCAACGGGACCAGCTGTTCCTTGTTGCCCGAAAAGCCCCGTCCCACATACGTCGCGCCCAGTTGCAGCGCCATGGCGACCAGGTCGACCGGGCTGTCGCTGTTGATCACGCCCTTCTTGCTCTTGGAGCCCTGGTCCGCGGTCGCCGAGAACTGGCCCTTGGTCAGGCCGTACACACCGTTGTTCTCGACGATGTAGGCCATGCGCACGCCGCGCCGCATCGCGTGCGCGAACTGGCCCAGCCCGATGGATGCGGAATCGCCATCGCCCGAGACGCCCAGGTAGAGCAGATCCCGGTTGGCCAGGTTCGCACCGGTCAGCACGGACGGCATGCGACCGTGCACCGTATTGAATCCGTGAGAGGCGCCCAGGAAGTAATCCGGGGTCTTGGAGCTGCATCCGATGCCGGAGAGCTTGGCGATCCGGTGGGGCTGGATGTCCAGTTCCCAGCAGGCCTGGATGATGGCCGCCGAAATCGAATCGTGCCCGCAGCCTGCACACAAGGTGGAGACCTTGCCTTCATAGTCGCGCCGGGTATAGCCGACCTTGTTGGTCTGCAGCGTCGGATGCCGCAGCCGTGGCTTGGCGATGTACGTCATACAGCGGCCTTTTGACGAGCTGCCTCGAAGGAGGCCGGCGCCCCCTCGGGGGGCAGCGAAAGATCGTGAGCGTGGGGGCTCATATTTTTTCCTTCGCCCGGCGCATGGGCGCAACCACCTCGGCGTGCACATGCTCGGTGATGGCGTGGGTGATCGATCGCGCGGTGATGGGGGTGCCATCGAAATGCAGGACACGGATCAGCCTGGCCGGGTCGGCATCGAACTCGTTGACCAGCAGGCTGCGCATCTGGGCGTCGCGGTTTTGCTCCACCACGAACACCTCTTCGTGCTCGGCGAGAAACTGGGCGACGCTCTGCGGAAACGGGAACGCCCGCAGGCGCAAGGCGTCGACATGGATGCCGGCGGTTGCCAGCACGTCCAGTGCTTCGTGCATGGCCGGGCTGGTCGAGCCGTAGTAGATGACGCCCAGCCGTGTCTTCCGGGCCGCCGCCCGGATCACCGGTTGCGGCACCAGGCTCGCAGCGGTCTGGAATTTCTTCAGCAGCCGCTCGACGTTGTAGATGTAGTCCGGACCGCGCTCGGAATATCGGGCGTACGGGTCGCGCGTGGTGCCGCGGGTGAAGTAGCTCCCCCTGGTGGGATGCGTGCCCGGCAGGGTGCGCCAGGGAATACCGTCGCCGTCCACGTCCTTGTAGCGGCCGAAGTCCTTGCCCGCCTCCAGCTCTTCGGCGGTCATCACCTTGCCGCGATCGTAGCCGCGCCCCTCGTCCCAGGCAAAAGGCCGGCACAGCCGCTGGTTCATGCCGATATCGAGGTCGGTCATCAGGAACACCGGTGTCTGGAGCCGGTCGGCCAGGTCGAGCGCGCAGGCCGCGTGCTCGAAGCATTCATGGGGGTCTTCCGGCAGCAGCAGCACGTGCTTGGTGTCGCCGTGCGAAGCGTAGGCGCAGGAAAGAATATCGGCCTGCTGGGTACGCGTCGGCATGCCGGTCGACGGGCCGCCGCGCTGCACGTTGATGATGGTCACCGGGATTTCTGCAAAGTACGCCAAACCGATGAATTCGGTCATCAGCGATACGCCGGGCCCCGACGTGGCCGTGAACGCGCGGGCGCCGTTCCACCCCGCGCCGACCACCATGCCAATGGAGGCTATTTCGTCCTCCGCCTGCACGATGGCGTAGCGGTTCTGGCCGGTGGCCGGATCCACGCGCAACTTGCCGCAGTATTTCTGGAAAGCCTCGGCCACCGAGGACGACGGGGTGATGGGATACCAGGCTGCAACGGTGGCCCCGCCATAGACACAGCCCAAGGCCGCGGCGCTGTTGCCGTCGACAAAGATCTGGTTCCCGACCTTGTTGGACCGGCGCACCCGGATACCCAGCGGCGCCTTGAGATGTTCCCGGGCGAAGTCGCGGCCCAGGTGCAGCGCCTGCACATTCGAGGCCAGCAGTTTTTCCTTGCCTTTGTACTGCTCCCCGATCAATTTCTCGATCACTTCGGGCTCGATCTTCAGCAGCACCGAGAGCGCCCCGACATACACGATATTCTTGAACAGCTGGCGCTGGCGCGGATCGCTGTAGACCGCGTTGCAGATTTCCGTGAGCGGCATGCCGATGATGTTGATGTCGCCGCGGAACTTCTCGGGCGGCAGCGGCCGCGTGCTGTCGTAGAAAAGGTAGCCGCCCGGCTCCAGCTCGGCCACATCGGCGTCCCAGGTCTGCGGGTTCATCGCCACCATCATGTCGATGCCGCCGCGCCGCCCCAGATAGCCCTTCTCGCAGACCCGTACCTCGTACCAGGTCGGCAGGCCCTGGATATTGCTGGGAAAGATGTTGCGCGGGCTCACCGGCACACCCATGCGCAGGATGGCCTTGGCGAACAATTCATTCGCGCTGGCCGATCCCGACCCGTTGACGTTGGCGAACTTGATGACGAAATCGTTGACGGCTTCTATCGTGTTCATGCCTGCCGAGCCCTCGCGCCTGTCGCTTGGTGTACTGCGCCGCCCCCCGAGGGAGCCTTCGCGCCTTGGTGCGGCCCGGCGGCGCTCGATCCCACGTCGTCGCGGCAAGCAGGGCCCGCCGGCGTCATCTTGAGCAGGAACTTCTGCATGTCCCAGGCGCCCGTCGGGCAGCGCTCGGCGCACAAACCGCAGTGCAGGCACACATCCTCGTCCTTGACCATCACGCGGCCGGTTTTCAGCCCGCCCGACACATACAGGTCCTGGGTCAGGTTCAAGGCCGGCGCCTTGAGCCGTGTGCGCAAGTCAGGCTCCTCCCCGTTGATGGTGAAACTGATGCAGTCCATGGGGCAGATATCGACACAGGCATCGCATTCGATGCAGGCGGGCTCGACAAAGACCGTCTGTACGTCGCAGTTCAGGCAGCGCCCTGCCTCCTTGACGGCAGTGGCGACATCGAACCCCAGCTCGACTTCCACCTTGATGCTGGCCAGCGCCTGCTCGGCCTTGGCCCACGGCACCTTGTAGCGTGTGTCGTTGACTGTATCGTTGTCATAGCTCCACTCGTGAATGCCCATCTTCTGCGAGACCAGATTGGTCATCGGCGCCGGGCGCACGTACGTGTCCTGCGCATGCAGGAAGCGATCGATGGACACGGCCGCCTCATGCCCATGGGCGACGGCCGTGATGATGTTCTTGGGACCGAACGCCGCATCGCCGCCAAAGAAGATACTGGGAACCGTCGACTGGAATGTCTCCTTGACCAGCGCCGGCAACCCCCATTCGTCGAACACGACGCCGCTGTCGCGCTCGATCCAGGGAAAGGCGTTTTCCTGCCCGACCGCCACCAGCACGTCGTCGCACTCGAAGAAGGCGTCGGGCTCGCCGGTGGGCACCAGCTTGCGCCGGCCCTTTTCGTCGTAGACCGCCTTCACGATCTCGAAGGTCATGCCCTGCAGCTTGCCGTCGTGGTGCACGAAGGCCTTGGGCACGTGATAGTTCACGATCGGGATGCCCTCGTGCATCGCGTCTTCCTTCTCCCAAGGTGAGGCTTTCATCTCCTCGAAGCCGCTGCGCACGATGACCTTGACGTCCGCGCCGCCCAGCCGCCGCGCTGAACGGCAGCAATCCATGGCGGTATTGCCGCCGCCCAGCACGATCACGCGCCTGCCGATCGTCGTCACATGGCCGAACGAGACGGAGGCCAGCCAGTCGATGCCGATGTGGATGTTGGCCGCTGCCTCTTCGCGGCCCGGAATCTCGAGGTTGCGCCCGCGCGGTGCGCCGCAGCCCACGAAGATGGCGTCCCAGCCCTGCGCCATCAGCGCCTTCATCGATTCGATGCGCTCGCCGCTGCGAAATTGCACCCCCAGGTCGAGGATGTAGCCTGTCTCTTCGTCGATCACCGACTCGGGCAGGCGAAAACGCGGGATCTGCGTGCGGATGAAACCGCCGGCCTTGGCTTCGCCATCGAACACCGTCACCTCATAGCCCAGTGGCGCAAGGTCGCGGGCGACGGTCAGAGAAGCCGGCCCGGCGCCGATGCAGGCGATGCGCTTGCCGTTCTTCGGGCCCACCTTGGGCATGCGATGGGTCACGTCCTCCTTCAGGTCGGCGGCGACGCGCTTCAAGCGGCAAATGGCAACCGGCTCGGGCTGCCCCGTGTTGTTTTCTTCCACCCTCCCGCGGCGGCAGGCCGGCTCGCACGGCCTGTCGCAGGTGCGTCCCAGGATTCCCGGGAAGACGTTCGACGCCCAGTTGATCATGTAGGCGTCACCGTAGCGGCCTTGTGCGATCAGCCGGATGTATTCGGGTACGGGGGTGTGGGCGGGGCACGCCCATTGGCAATCGACGACCTTGTGGAAATAGGACGGGTTGGCAATATCGGTTCGCTGCAAAGCTGGGTCTCCCTGGCATGGCCGGCCCGCCCGGAAAGGGAGCGCTCGGCTCTGCGGGGCGGTGCGCCCCGGCGCCAGTCTACGCCTGCGCCGCCCGCAAAAGCTCTTCGGGGATTCCCCGAGGGGGTCAGTTTGTTATCAAAGGTGCCGCGGCCAGCCTGGCGAACGCCGTCACGACCTCAGCCGGCGCCTGCACCAGCTCGATCAGGACACCTTCTCCGCCGACGGGGCTTTCTTCGTTGCCCTTGGGATGGATGAAGCAGATATCGAAGCCCGCCGCCCCGCGGCGTATCCCCCCGGGGGCGAACCGCACCCCATGCCCGCTCAGCCATTCCACCGCCCGGGGGAGGTCGTCGATCCACAGGCCCACATGGTTGAGCGGCGTCTGGTGAACGGCCGGCTTCCTGTCGGGGTCGAGCGGCTGCATCAGGTCCACTTCGACCTTGAAAGGCCCGGTGCCCAGGGAGCAGATGTCCTCATCGACGTTTTCGCTGGCGCTCCTGAACGTACCGGTGACCTCCAGGCCGAACAGCTGGACCCACAGTCTTTGCAGCCTGTTCTTGTCCGGGCCGCCGATGGCGATCTGCTGGATGCCGAGAACCTTAAAGGGGCGCTGGGTCATGACGGGCCTCAGACGAACTCGACAATGGGCTGGTCCACGGCGAGGCTTTCACCCTTGCTGGCCAGCACCTTGCCCACCACGCCGTCCGCGGCGGCGAACAGCACATTCTCCATCTTCATCGCCTCGATGACCGCGACCCGCTCGCCCGCCTGGACCTGCTGCCCCGGTTGCACCGCTACATCGACCAGCAACCCCGGCATGGGCGACAGGACATAGCGGCTCATGTCCGGCGGCGCCTTGTAAGGCATCAGCGCATGCAGGCGTGCCGCGCGCGGGGTCAGCACCAGCGCATCCAGGCGCGTGCCGTTGTGGATGATGCGAATCGCCAGCGGGTTCTTGCCCACGCCCCGCTCCACCTGCGCGGTGAACGCCTTGCCGTTGGCCGTGCCGCGAATCCGCGCGCCGCCCATGTGCCAGCTGGTGCAGATCTCGTAGCGCTTGCCCGCCGTCTCGACCGCGCTGGAACCCGATTGAGCCTGGAAATCACGCACCGTGGCCGGCTGCCGCCGGTGCTGGCCCTTGGCATCCAGCAGCACGGCAACGAATTCTTCCCCGACGACGAACTCGTGCCCCGGCAGCTGGCCGCCGATACCGGCGGCGCGCTGGAGGTTGCGGCGATTTACGTACGCAGCCAGGGCCACCAGGAAGTCGGGATCCTCGTGCGGAACGTCCTCGGCACGAAAGCCGCTGCCGTAATGTTCGGCGATGAAGCCGGTGTTGAAGTCGCCCGCGATGAACCTGGGATGGGCGAGCAGTGCGGCCTGGAAAGGAATATTGCTGGAAATGCCCCGGATGACGAAGCCGTTGAGTGCTTCGCGCATCTTCGCAATGGCGTCGTCGCGGTCCTGCCCGTGCACGATGAGCTTGGCGATCATCGAGTCGTAATACAGGGGGATTTCGCCGCCGTCCAGGACACCGGTGTCGACACGCACGCCATTGAGGTGTTCGGCATCGGCCGCCCACATGCTCTCCTTGGGTGGCTGGAAGCGGACCAGGCGGCCGGTGCTCGGCAGGAAGTTGCGAAACGGGTCTTCCGCGTTGATCCGGCATTCGATCGCCCAGCCGTTACGCCTGACCTCGGCCTGGCTGATGGGCAATGGCTCGCCCGCCGCGACACGGATCATGAGTTCCACCAGGTCCAGCCCGGTGATGCACTCGGTGACCGGATGCTCCACCTGGAGCCGGGTATTCATCTCGAGGAAAAAGAAGCTCTGGTCCTTGCCGACCACAAACTCCACCGTCCCCGCGCTCTGGTATTTGACGGCCTTGGCCAGCGCCACGGCCTGTTCGCCCATGGCCTTGCGGGTCGCCTCGCTGATGAAGGGCGAAGGCGCTTCCTCGATCACCTTCTGGTGGCGGCGCTGGATCGAGCATTCGCGCTCGTTCAGGTAGATGACGCTACCCTGGCTGTCGCCCAGCACCTGGATCTCGATGTGGCGCGGCTCCTCCACGAACTTCTCGATAAATACCCGGTCATCGCCGAAACTGTTGCGTGCTTCGTTGCGGCAGGAGGTGAAGCCCTCGAGGGCGTCCTTGTCGTTGAATGCCACGCGAAGGCCCTTGCCGCCGCCGCCGGCGGACGCCTTGATCATCACGGGGTACCCGATGTCCCTGGCGATCGCGACGGCGCGCTCGGCGGTCTCGATCGCGTCGTTCCAGCCGGGAATGGTGTTGACCCTGGCCTCGTTGGCCAGTTTCTTCGAGGCGATCTTGTCGCCCATGGCGGCAATGGAATAGTGCTTGGGGCCGATGAAGACGATGCCCTCTTCCTCGACCCGCCGGGCAAAGGCTTCGTTCTCGCTGAGGAAGCCGTACCCAGGATGCACCGCCTGCGCGCCCGTCTGCTTGCAGGCGGCGATGATCCGGTCGGCCTGCAGGTAGCTGTCGCGGCTGGGCGCCGCGCCGATATGCACGGCCTCGTCGGCCAGCCCGACGTGGCGCGCATCACGGTCGGCATCGGAATACACCGCCACCGTCTTGATGCCCATTTTCCTGGCGGTCCTGATGACGCGGCAGGCGATTTCGCCGCGGTTGGCGATAAGAATTTTTTCAAACACAGGTCTTCTCCGTCCGGCAGATCTTCGCGGGGGCGACCGCGGAACCGGCTTTGCCGGGCCGCTGGTTGCGCCCCCTTGAGGGGGAGGCGCCGAGGGCGCTTTGGGGGTGGGCCATTTCTACAGCGGAATGTTCCCGTGCTTGCGCCACGGATTTTCCACTTTCTTGGCCCGCAGCATGATGAGCGAGCGGCAGATCCGCTTGCGGGTCTCGCGCGGCAGGATCACGTCGTCGATGAACCCGCGCGCGCCGGCGACGAAGGGATTGGCGAAGCGCGCCTTGTACTCGGCCTCGCGCGCCGCGAGTTTGGCGGGGTCTGCCTTGTCTTCCCGGAAGATGATCTCCACGGCGCCCTTGGCGCCCATCACCGCGATCTCGGCATTGGGCCAGGCGAAGTTGACGTCGCCGCGCAGGTGCTTGGAGCTCATCACGTCATAGGCCCCGCCGTAGGCCTTGCGCGTGATCACCGTGATCTTGGGAACCGTGCACTCGGCGTAGGCGTACAGCAGCTTGGCGCCGTGCTTGATGATGCCCCCGTACTCCTGGCTGGTGCCGGGCATGAAGCCGGGCACGTCGACAAAGGTGATGACGGGAATGTTGAAGGCATCGCAAAAGCGCACGAAGCGCGCCGCCTTGATCGAGCTCTTGATGTCCAGGCAGCCCGCCAGCACCAGCGGCTGATTGGCCACGATGCCCACGGTCTGGCCTTCCATGCGGCCAAAGCCCACGATGATGTTCTTGGCGTACTCGGGCTGCAGCTCGAAGAAGTCGCCGTCGTCCACGGTCTTGACAATCAGCTCCTTCATGTCATAGGGCTTGTTCGGGTTGTCGGGCACCAGCGTGTCCAGGGACAGGTCGATCCGCTCGGCCGGGTCGTTGCTGGGCCGAACCGGCGCCTTCTCGCGGTTGTTGAGCGGCAGGTAGTTGTACAGGCGCCGCAGCATCAGCAACGCCTCCACGTCGTTGTCGAACGCCAGGTCGGCCACACCGCTGCGGGTCGTGTGCGTGACGGCCCCGCCCAGTTCCTCGGCGGTGACTTCCTCGTGCGTCACCGTTTTCACCACCTCCGGGCCGGTGACGAACATGTACGAGCTGTCCTTGACCATGAAGATGAAGTCGGTCATGGCCGGCGAGTACACGGCACCGCCGGCGCAGGGACCCATGACCATGCTGATCTGCGGAATCACGCCCGAAGCCATCACATTGCGCTGGAATACATCGGCGTATCCGCCCAGGGAGGCCACGCCTTCCTGGATACGCGCGCCGCCGGAGTCGTTCAGGCCGATCACGGGCGCGCCCACTTTCATCGCCTGGTCCATGACTTTGCAGATCTTCTCGGCATGGGCCTCGGACAGCGCACCGCCGAAGACAGTGAAGTCCTGGCTGAAGACGAACACCAGGCGGCCGTTGATCATGCCGTAGCCGGTAACGACGCCGTCACCGGGCACCTTGTTCCGGTCCATCCCGAAATCGTGGCACCGGTGCTCGACGAACATGTCCCATTCCTCGAACGTGCCCTCGTCCAGCAACAGCTCCAGCCGCTCGCGGGCGGTGAGCTTGCCCTTGCCGTGCTGGGCAGCGATCCGCTTTTCGCCGCCTCCCAGGCGCGCGGCGCCGCGTTTCTTCTCGAGTTGTTCGAGGATGTCGTGCATTGTCGGTCTTTCTAGTTCAGGTGCATGTGCTTGTCGAGAAGGCGCCGGGCAGCCGTCGAGGCCGGCAGCCGGCCTTGCGCGACATCGGATGTCACGGCGGGCAGCAAACGCTGGACCTCGGGGTTGTGCCTGAAAGCCTGCTTCAGTCCGGTTTCGATGCGCTCCCACATCCAGGCGAGGGACTGGTTCTGCCGGCGCGCAGCAAGCTGGCCGCTCGCACCCCGCAGGTTCTTGAATTCGGCCACGGCGCTCCAGAAATCATCCACGCCCTGCCCCAGCAAGGCGCTGAGCTGCAGCACTTGAGGGGCGCGGGCGTGGCGCGCGAGCAGGTGCAGTGCACTGGTGATCTGTGCCTGGGCGCGGGTTGCCGCGTCGAGATCCAGGTCGGCCTTGTTGATGACGACCAGGTCGGCCAGTTCCATCACGCCCTTCTTGATGGCCTGCAGGTCGTCACCGGCGTTGGGCAGCTGCATCAGGACAAACATGTCGGTCATGCCGGCGACGGCGATCTCGCTCTGGCCGACGCCCACGGTTTCGACGATGACGATGTCGTAGCCCGCCGCTTCGCACACCAAAATGGCTTCGCGCGTCTTTTCGGCCACGCCCCCGAGCGTCCCGCTGGAGGGACTGGGCCGGATGAACGCCTGCTCGTGCACGGACAGCCTTTCCATGCGTGTCTTGTCGCCCAGGATCGAGCCGCCCGACACGGTGCTGGATGGATCGATGGTCAGCACCGCCACCCGATGCCCCTTGGCAATGAGCAGGAGGCCGATGCCTTCGATGAATGTGCTTTTACCGACGCCCGGCACACCGCTGATGCCGAGCCGGAACGATTTTCCCGTGTGGGGCAGCAGGGCTGTGAGCATTTCATCGGCCAGGGCACGATGATCCGCGCGCGTCGATTCCAGCAGGGTGATGGCTTTGGCGATGGCACGGCGTTGCCCCGTGCCTGATCTGGCGAGCACGCGTTCGGCCGCGTTCATGGGGCGGCCAGGGCCTTCCTGATCTGCTCGAGCACATCCTTGGCGCTGGCCGGGATGGGCGTGCCGGGCCCATAGATGCCCTTCACGCCCGACGCATACAGAAACTCGTAGTCCTGCTGCGGAATGACGCCGCCCACGAAAACGATGATGTCGTCGGCGCCCTGCTTCTTCAACTCTTCGATGATGGCGGGAACCAGCGTCTTGTGCCCGGCGGCCAGTGTGGAAACGCCCACCGCATGCACGTCGTTCTCGATCGCCTGGCGGGCGCACTCCTCGGGAGTCTGGAACAGCGGCCCCATGTCGACGTCGAAGCCGAGGTCGGCGAAAGCCGTCGCCACCACCTTGGCGCCGCGGTCGTGCCCGTCCTGGCCGAGCTTGGAAATCATGACGCGGGGGCGGCGGCCCTGCTCCTGCGCGAAGCCGGCGATTTCGGCCTTGAGTTTGTCCCAGCCCTCGGCCGAGTCATAGGCGGCTGCATACACTCCGGTCACCTTTTGCGTATCGGCGCGATGGCGCCCAAACACCTTCTCGAGCGCGTCGGAAACCTCGCCCACAGTCGCGCGCAAGCGCACGGCCTGGATGCTGAGGTCGAGCAGGTTGCCGCCGCCACTCTCGGCCGCCGCCGCCAGCGCGTCCAGCGCCGCCTGCACCTTTGCGCCGTCGCGCCCGGCGCGAACCCGCCCTAGCCGGGCGATCTGGTTCTCGCGCACCATCACATTGTCGACTTCGCGAATCTCGACCGCATCTTCCTTGGCCAGCCGGTACTTGTTGACACCAACGATCACGTCCTTGCCCGAGTCGATGCGCGCCTGCTTTTCCGCCGCGGCGGCTTCGATCTTGAGCTTGGCCCAGCCGGAGTCGACGGCGCGCACCATGCCGCCCATGGATTCGACCTCCTCGATGATCTTCCAGGCCGCATCCGCCATGTCCTGCGTCAGCTTTTCCATCATGTAGCTGCCGGCCCAGGGGTCGACGACATTGGTGATGTGGGTTTCCTCCTGGATGATGAGCTGGGTGTTGCGGGCGATGCGCGCCGAGAACTCGGTCGGCAGCGCAATGGCTTCGTCAAACGAGTTGGTGTGCAGCGACTGCGTGCCGCCGAACACCGCGGCCATGGCCTCGATGGCGGTGCGCACGATGTTGTTGTACGGGTCCTGCTCGGTCAGCGACCAGCCCGAAGTCTGGCAGTGGGTGCGCAGCATCAGGCTCTTGGCGCTCTTGGCATTGAAGCCCTTCATGATCCGCCACCACAAGAGCCGCGCCGCGCGCATCTTGGCGACTTCCAGGTAGAAGTTCATGCCAATCGCCCAGAAGAACGAAAGCCGCCCGGCGAATTCGTCCACATCCAGTCCCTTGGCCAGCGCCGTCTTGACATACTCCTTGCCGTCGGCCAGCGTGAAGGCGAGTTCCAGCGCCTGGTTGGCGCCGGCTTCCTGCATGTGGTAGCCCGAGATCGAGATCGAATTGAAGCGCGGCATGTTCCGCGCGGTGTACTCGATGATGTCGCCGATGATCCGCATGCTCGGCTTGGGCGGGTAGATATAGGTGTTGCGGACCATGAACTCCTTGAGGATGTCGTTCTGGATGGTCCCGGACAGCTTGTCCTGCGAAACGCCCTGCTCCTCGGCGGCGACCACATAGCCCGCCAGCACCGGCAGCACGGCGCCATTCATCGTCATGGAAACGCTGACCTTGTCCAGCGGAATACCGTCGAACAGGAGCTTCATGTCCTCGACCGAGTCGATGGCCACGCCGGCCTTGCCTACGTCGCCGGTCACGCGCGGGTGGTCGCTGTCGTAGCCGCGGTGCGTGGCCAGATCGAACGCCACCGATACTCCCTGGCCGCCGGCCTCCAAACCCTTGCGATAGAAGGCGTTGGATTCCTCGGCCGTGGAGAACCCCGCGTACTGGCGCACGGTCCAGGGACGGGCCGCATACATGGTGGCCTGCGGGCCGCGCAGGTAGGGCTCGAACCCGGGCAGGGTGTCGGTACAGGGCAGGCCCTTCAGGTCGTCTGCCGTATACAGCGGCTTGACCGCGATGCCGTCGGGCGTCATCCAGTTCAGCGCCTCGACGGCACCGCCGGGTGCGGACTTGGCCGCGGCTTTGGCCCACTCCTGCAAGGTGACCGGCGGAATTTCAGGCGTGCTCATAGCGGTGTTCCGAGTTTTCCTGAGTTTACATAATTATTGATGCAAAACTCGGTTTGACCTAAACTCCCGCCGATGGTAGCCGCCTCCCTGTCGCCGCGCGCCCTCTACGAAGAGGTGGCGGAGCTGTTGCGCCAGCGGATCTTCCGCCACGAACTGAAGCCGGGAAGCTGGATCGACGAAATGAAGCTCGCCGAGGAATACGGCATCAGCCGCACGCCTTTGCGCGAGGCATTGAAAGTACTGGCCGCCGAGGGCCTGGTGACCATGAAGGTGCGCCGCGGCGCCTATGTGACCGAGGTGTCCGACAAGGACCTTTCGGACGTGTACCACCTGCTGTCGCTGCTGGAGAGCGATGCCGCCGGGGTGGTCGCCGAGCGCGCGACCGAGGCGCAGATCCAGGACCTGCGGGCGCTGCACCGGGAGTTGGAGGCGGCCGCCGGGGACCGCGAAACATTCTTTGCCGTGAACGAACGCTTCCACATGCGCCTGCTGGAAATCGCGGGAAACCGTTGGCGCGACCAGATGGTGGCGGACCTGCGCAAGGTGATGAAGCTCAATCGCCACAACTCATTGCTCAAGGCCGGGCGGATCCAGGAATCGCTGGCCGAGCACCGTGCCATCGTGGAGGCGCTGAGCAAGCGCGATGCGGGGGCGACCGTCAAGCGCATGCAGGAACACTTCAGGAACGGGTTGGAAGCCGCCGCGTAATTCCAGGTCGGAAAGGTTGGCTAAAGCCGGAAGGTCGGGGGAAATCGGGCAGGCCCCGAACGCGCCAATCTGAGGGTTTGCAGGTCCCGGTTTAATTGAGCTGGCGAAAAAGCCAGGGAGCGAGAAAATGCAATGGCATCAACGGCTTAGCTACAGCTCGGCGGAAGTTTTATCCCGCACCTGCAGATTTCAGGTTCAAAGTGCGGTCTACATTACGTTTAGGCGTTCACCAAAGACCTACGTCCCGCATAGTAGCGGTTAATCCGTCTCGACCTCATCCGGAGAATACAGATTGAACTCCAAGCAAAATTGGGTCGTTACCGGCAACGCCAAGGTCGAAGGCACGGCAGTGACACACGTTCCCACCAACGTGGTGGAAAAGCGGCCGTGGAGCAGCGGCTCCGACAGCATCTAGAAGCAATGCGCGCAAGGTGACGCCTATATGGACTCCCCCTCAACGGCAAGAGGCTGATCGATATTGTTGGCTTGAGGGAAGCGCCTGCAGTCGTATATCCGGCATCTGATTTGGGATCGCGTCAAAGTCCCGTGCCGACATGGAATCTTCGTCACCGGTGCGCCAGTCAATACAAGCGGCTGCAAGCGAGCCGGAAGAGTTATCGGCGTCAAACGGTGCGGGGAGAACCCTGTTTGCCATGATGGTCGATCAATCTCGTCGCAAGGCCAGGCGTGGGAAACTTGAATCTATCTTCAAGCCGGCATCGCAAATGCCTGGCGATTCATCTTCTTGTTCAGCAGCGCCTGCTCGTCAAAGCACTGCTTGTCGCGTAGTGTGGCAAAGCAGATGCGCGCCAGCTTGTTGGCCAGCGCGCACGCGGCCTTGTTGTGATTGCTCCTTTGCTGCACCTCAAGTGCCCAATGGTGCACCCCGCCCACCTTTGCCAAATCAACGGCAACGGTTGTAGCATTCATGTCGGACTCCTTTCGATTGTTGAAGACCTGATCCCCCACGCCAATGAAGACCAGAGCGCCAATGTGGCGCAAACAAACGGGGGAGTCCATCCCATCACTCGACACGGAAACACAACTGCAGGCTGCGGCTTCGCCGCTTGGGTTGCGTTCCGGTCAGCTCCGACGGTTAGAGCTCACGAAACAGCCATGAGCGCGACGCGTGCACTTGGTCTAGTTGCGCTGGTTGTACGCGACTACGATGAAGCATTGGCCTTCTACGTTGAAGTTTTGGGCTTCGATCTGGTTGAGGACACCGCGATTCCGATCCAGGGGAAACGGTGGGTCGTCGTGAGTCCCGGTGGGGCCGGCGCTCGGCTGCTCTTGGCGAAAGCCTCTTCAGACGACCAATTGAACCGAGTTGGGAGCCAGGCTGGCGGGCGAGTGTTCCTGTTCCTTTACACGGATGACTGCCTTCGGGACTACTCCCGACTGGGCGCCAAGGGAGTGAAGTTTGTGAGAGAACCGGAAAGCCAACCCCATGGATTGGTCGCAGTCTTCGCCGATCTGTATGGAAACCTGTGGGACCTGATTCAGCCGAATGCCAACAACCGGAGTTGGCGGTGGTGAGCTCTAACATGCCTATATGGACTCCCCCTCAACGGCAAGAGGCTGACCGATAGTGTTGGCATGAGGGGAGCGCCAGCAGTCGTATATCCGGCATCTGATGTGGGATCGTCGAAGTCCCGTGCCGATATGGAATCTGCGTCACCGGTGCGCCAGTCAATACAAGTGGCTGCGAGCGAGCCGGAAGAGTTATCGGCCTAGGGCTGGCGGTTGCAGTGGGCAACGCTATGCGTCGCCCACCGCCGCCGCCTTCGACCACATCACCACCGCCCGCTACTACGAAAATGAATTAACCAAAGCGGTCCGGTGGGACAGATTTACTTCGGCGTTCATGCCGGAAGTCGGTAAGAATTAAATCGGCATTGACACACGTTTAAACTCTCAACTAGATACACTTTAATGGCTTTTATTCGCTGATGATTTTGTTTAGATTAATGATTCTTGTACTGTGTGTTTTGGCAAATATCGACGCCCCATATTTATATTTTTTCTAGACTCTTAAATAGATAATCAGGTTTGTTGGTTTTACAACCACCTCATGTAACGGGAAAGTCAACCATAAATGACCTTCTTTCGACATATAGAGGGTGATGACGAGTCGCTGTGGCCCGCATTCGGGCTAGGGCTGGCGGTTCCAGTGGGCAATGGACTTGCGCGGTTCTCGTATGCCCTTCTTCGCTATTCGCTGCTGCGACGTGTATCCCCTTCGCGCCTGTTTGTGCTGGGCCTTTGGCTGACATTTGGCGCGGCGCTTTTACTGGCGGCCTCGCTTCCGCTACTTGGCATGAGGCAAGAGTCGTTGTCTGCAAATCACCCCGACCCAACCTGAAGAGAGGAACACCATGAACGATGCCATCCAGAAAATCCGTCAGTTCATTGCCGCCGGACATGAGAAGCCCGTCGTCTTCAGCGATACGGACGACCTGCTTGAGAGCGGGCTTGTCGATTCACTGCGATTCGTTGAACTCGTCATGCTGATTGCTGAGTTGAGCAACCGGGAGATTGCGATGGACGCTATCGACATTGAAAACTTCAGGACTGTCGAGAACATCTGGCTCACATATTTCTCCAGCGGTCCGGCTACAGCGGCTTTCGCTAGCATCCCGCCGCGCACGAACGATGTGCAGGAGAGCCCATGACCAGAATTTACGCGGACGACTACAGCAAGGGCGACATCCTCGCGCTGGGCCGCTGCAGCCTGACGGCCTCAGAGATCATTGATTTCGCCACGCGCTACGACCCACAGTCCTACCACTTGTCGCAAGAAGCTGGGGAGCGCTCTTCTTTCGGCGGCCTGGTCGCTAGCGGCTGGCATATCGCATCGGTTTGGATGGGCCTGTACGTGCGGGTCCTGCTTTGCGGCGCGAAAGTCGAGGGCGCGTCCGGCGTTGACGACCTGCGCTGGTATGCCCCAGTGCGCCCAGGCGACGTGCTGGTCGGCGCTGTCGAGGTGCTGGAACTGGTGCCCAACCCAATTCGCAGGAGCATCGTGACGATCAAGAAGAAAGGCAGCCTGACACGGGAAGGCGGCGACAAACCGCTGATGACGCTGGTGCTGCACAGCCGTTTCCATCGCCGTCCCGCCAGCGCGCCACCGACCACTAATAAGGAGTGATCCACATGCAACCCGTTTCCCTGACAGCCCAATGGACCGCCGCGATCCGCGCGATCGAAAGTGAGCGTCCACAGGACGCCCTGTTTCAGGACAGCCTGGCCCGCCACCTGGCTCAGCCCGACGGCTTCAGCTTGCTGGATCGCCGCCGTGGCGGCGGCGTGAAAGAGTTCGTCATCATCCGCACCCGCTATTTCGACGATGCGAGCCTTGCCGCTGTGGACGGTTCCGCAGGCATCCGCCAGCTGGTGCTGATTGCCGCAGGCATGGACGCCCGCGCCTACCGGCTCAACTGGCCGCAGAACACCCGGATCTTCGAGCTGGATCACGCGCCGTTGCTGGAGGAAAAGGCGCGTCGGCTGGACGCGATACAGGCCTCACCCAAGGCCGCACGCGTGCCGGTGCCGGTCGATCTGGTGCTGGATTGGTCCCAGGCGCTGCTGGACGCGGGTTTTGACAGGACCCAGCCCACGCTGTGGCTGGTCGAGGGTCTTCTGTTCTTCCTGACGCAGGAGCAGGTGCAGACGGTACTGGGAACCTGCCGCAGACTTAGCGCCGCGCATAGCCGCATGGTGGTGGACATGATCAGCGCTTCCTTGCTGCGCAGCCCGCTCAGCCAATCGTTTCTGGCGTCGCTGCGGCGCGACCACATGCCATGGCAGTTCGGCACCGACGAGCCCGAGGCCTTTCTGGCCAGCCTGGGCTGGACTGTTCTGGATCTCAAAGAACCGGGTATGGCAGGAGCGGGTGGGTCACGCTGGCCCTACCCCCTGAAGCCGCGCAATATCCCCGGCATCGCACGCAGCTGGCTGCTCACGGCCGAGCTGGCTCGCAAGTGAAAAGGAAGGTATGCCATGAACATCACTGGAAACTGGTACTACGTGCGCCGCGACCTGGAGACCGTGCTTGACGCGCTGTTCCAGCTCCCGCCCGAGGATTACATCGAATTCGACAGCCTGTTGAACGTGGAGGAACTCGATGCGCTCGGCTATGTGCGCAACTTCCCTCACCTGACCTGCCTGATGTGCGCAGTGGATGAGGGAGACCACAAGCTGTTTTCCGGTGGAAAAAAATCGCTTAGCCATGCCTACAGCCCATCGTCCACGAGTATGGGCCTGCTGCCCGCCACCTGCTACAAGGTCTACCTGGACCTAAGAGGGCAGACCCTGCCCGCACCGCGGGTCGTCGGCTGCATCGCCAAGTGCTTTCGCCATGAGGACAAGCCACTGGACCACTATCGCGGATTCAACTTCACTATGAAGGAGTACGTCTGTCTAGGTTCGGCCGATTGCGCCAAACGCCATATCGAGAAGGGCTCCGCGGTGGTGGACCGGTTGATGCAGGCGCTGGACATTCCCTTTAGCTATGAGGTGGCCTCCGATCCATTCTTCGACATGGCCAGCTCGGTCGCGACGTTCGCACAGATCCTGCCAACCAAGCGTGAAGTGACTTTTGATGGCCATGCGGTGGCATCGCTCAACTACCACCGCAACTACTTTGGCCGCAAGTTCAACATCAGCCTGAGCGACACGCCCATCCACTCCAGCTGCGTGGCCTTCGGCCTGGAGCGTTGGATTGCGATGCTTCGCGAACGGTTTGGCGATCCTGGCCAGGCGCGAGCTGTTCTGGCCGATCTGCTCGCCCAGCCAGACACGGTGCCCGCGTCATGAGCGCGCTGGCCCACGCCTTCAACGCTGAGTTGCTCGGGCGCCTGTCTCAGCTTTCGCGACGCCATCAGTATGACCCCTACGTGCGCTTCGACTGGCCTGCGCAGATCGACCGGAGCCGCCCATGGTGCGACGAGGATTTGCTCACGACCTACGGCACCACCTTCCACGCCGAGCTGACCGAGGAGCAGATGATCGCGCTGAGCCACTGGGAGTGCCTCAACTTCTTCAGCCTCAATGTGCACGGCATCAAGGGGGCGTTGGAATTTCTCATGCGCTCGATCTATGAAAAGCGCTATCGGGTGTTTTCGGAGTACCTGCATTTTTTCATGGCGGAGGAGAACTTCCATATGTGGTTCTTCGCCAAGTTCTGCCTGGATTACACAGGCAAGATCTACCCGTCGATTGCCATGCCGGCGGTCAAGACCGGCGATCCGGTCGAGCAGGACTTGTACATGTTCGCGAGCACGCTAATCTTCGAGGAGTATGTGGATTTCTACAACAACAAGGTCGGACGCAATGCGAAGGTGCCCGACCTGCTGCGCGAGATTAACCACCAACATCATGTGGATGAGTCACGCCACATCGCCTTCGGGCGCGAAGTGGTCAAGTACCTGTATGCGCAATTGCTGGCACAGGACGAGAGCGAGCAGGCCGCGCCGCGTGTGCGTCTGCAGGTGCAACGAATCTTCGTCTACTTCATCGGCCTGATGTATAACCCCGCCGTCTATCAGGACGCGGGACTGGCCGCGGTCAGCGGCCTGCCCAATGCCACAGCCCTGCGCAACCATCTGCGCAACGACCCGACGCGGCGGCAGTTCCACCAGCAGTGGTTCGAACGCACGGCCGGCTTCTTCGTCAAACAGGGCATTCTGGAGAATGCGGACTTTATTTAGACATGCTCCGATAGGCAAGGAGTCTGACAAATGACAATGCAAATCCCTAGTCCTACCAAAGTGGCGGTAATCGGTGGAGGTCCGGCCGGCTCGCTGGCCGCCGCGCTGATTGCCCGAGAACGATACCCAACTCGCGGCGCGGAGCGATAATCTGCGGAATGGAGCGAAACTCATGGAACTGACCGCTGTGCTTACTCCCGCCGAAGAAGGCGGTTTTGTCGCGCTCAATCCGGAGACCGGAACCACCACCCAAGGCGAAACGGTGGAAGAAGCGGTTGCCAACCTGCGCGAAGCCACCGTGCTGTACCTGTCGGAGTTTCCCTTGCCCGTAGGCGGGCACCCCGTCGTGACGGTCTTTACTGTTCCCACTCCCGGACATGCCTAAGCTACCTCGGATCTCGGGCGCCGAGGCGCAGCGAGCTCTGGAGCGGTGGAGTTCGTCAAGCTCCGTCAAAGTGGCAGTCACGTCATCTTGCGGCGTGAGTCCAAGGGTTGTGTTGTGCCCATGCATGCGGAGTTGAAGGTCGGCACGCTGGCTGGCCTTCTCCGCCAGGCCGACGTGGCGCCCGAAGAGTTCATCGCGGCGTTAAAACAGTGAGGTCGAACAAGTCCTTCGACGCGGACGCACAAGGGCGTCCGTGCGCGTCGCGCACTCCAATCTTGTGCGCCGGTCAAGTCCGACGTTATACCGCTGGGTGAGGTTCTTGACGTACATACGCCGTGTATATACACTAGCGTATGGAGTTCACTTGGTCAGAGGCGAAGCGCGCTGCGAACGTCAATGCACACGGGCTGGACTTCGTTGACGCGGCCCTTGTATTTGAAGGGGCCACGTTCACCTTCGAAGACGACAGGTTCTCCTACGGCGAGCAGCGCTTCGTCACACTTGGCTTGCTTGCCGGCATTCCCGTCTCGGTAGTCCACACGGAGAGTGACCATGAAATCCGCATCATCTCGTTCCGCAAAGCCACAAAGCGCGAAGCGCAAATCTACTTCGATGAAGTCAAAAACTGATTGGGCCCGCCTGAAGACGGACAAACCCGTCGCCTCGTCCGAGCATCCTGAAGCGGACATCAAACACATTGTCCGTGGGGTGGTCCGGCGCGGTTTGCAGCCTCTTCCGTCTAAGGCGTCTATCTCTTTACGCATTGACCAAGACGTTCTCGAGTGGTTTAAGTCGCAGGGTCCCGGGTATCAGACGCGCATCAATACAGTCTTGCGGGCCTTTCGCGATGCATCGGTATAACAGGTCGTTCCATCGGACCGCCTGCGGCGTCCGCTGAACTCCGACGTTGAGGCTGTAAAAAAACTCTCCTGATCTGTCATTCAGGCATTGGCCTTGCATGCCTCATTGCATGCCCCGCTGCAAACCTGTTGATCGCAGCCCTCTGTTGTGGCCGGTCGTTCTTTCCGAGCAGATCCAGCCTGGCACCTTCGAGTTTGCCCTGGACCACCTGGTCGATAAAGAACAGGGCCTGTCGGCGCTGGACGAGCGGTTTCGCAACGACCAGACCGGCGCCAGCGCCTCAGCCAGGCAGCAGGCGCCTTTTTCTCAGTTGAAGGAACTGTTGACTTCTCTCCGGTGGCAAACGGCAAGTACGTCGTCAAGGGTGAACTCAAGAAGGAAGGGCCGAGCGTTTGGATCGAAGACGCAACCACTGCACGGCCCGTTACCGAGAAGGTCACGAAGAAGTGGAAACAAGGCCTAACCCTTCCTCCAAGCGGACCCACCTTGGGCGGTCCGCTTAAGTTGAACGGTTAGTCCCATCTGTGACGCTCAGCTGGCGCGCTTGCTGAGGCTACGGCATTGCCGTAGAATTCGGTATGCGCACTGTTGCCGAGACGCCGATCTTCATCCGCTATGCGTCGGAGATCTGGTCCGAGGTGGAGCGCCAGGAGTTCATCACATTCATCGCGGCGAATCCCGAGGCGGGTGCGGTGATCCGAGGCAGCGGGGGCTGTCGGAAAGTGCGATGGACGCGGTCCGGAACCGGAAAGCGCGGCGGAGCCCGTATCGTCTACTTCGTGGCCTCCAATGAAGTTGTATGGTTGTTGATCGTTTACACCAAAGCCAAGTTCGACGCTCTTCCCACGTCTTTCTTGGCCCAGTTGAGGCAAGGAGTTGAAGATGCCCTCTGAAGTCGAGAAGTTTCAAAAGGACCTGCTGGAGTCTGTGAAGCAGATGCGCCGAGGCCAGGCTGCGCGGGTGACCAAGGTCAAGCTCACGGCGGCCGCCGAAGCCAGAGCGAGCATCGGAATGTCACAGGAGGAGTTCGCGGAATTGCTGGGGGTTTCTTCGCGGACGTTGCAAGACTGGGAACAAGGCCGACGCGAGCCAACCGGAGCAGCGCGAATGCTCCTAAAGGTCGCCGCAAAACATCCGAAGGTGCTGCGAGGCATGCATCTATGAGGGATAACATGTTGATCGACACGGACGCGCAACATCAGAAGGCCGCTTCGCGGCAGTTGTTGCGCGCCGGTCATCGCCAACAGCAGGCCGCGAATGCGGTTGAGGATGGCGGTGCGCTGTGCCTCGAACCCCTGGCGGGCCCGGTGCACCAGCAGCTCGCTTTGCTGCTGCACGCTCTTGGCCGGCACGAAGCGCATGTTGGGGCGACTGACCGCCTCGCAGATGGCGGGCGGCATCGGCCGCGTCGTTCTTGCCGGCCTTGCCGCAGAGGCGGTAGGGCACGACGAACTTGGGCGCCATTAGGCGCACCGTGTGGCCGTGACCGGCCAGATACGTTAAGGAAGAATCTAGCAACTCTTGGCGCCCACGACTGTCGCCCGATCATTACTGGCAGCAGGCATCGGAAGATTCCATGCAAGTCGCGCGGGGAATTGCGCTACGGGTGGTCAGATACAGCGCGCAAGTCGCAGAAGCCATGCGAGCCGCGCCGCTGGTCGGTGGCGCGGATCTGGCGGACTTAAGGCACGCTACAAAGGCCATGCGTGCGTCGCTGCAGCTACGCCGATACCGGTTTGAAGAGATTGAGGTCCTAAACGACGAGGATCGCGTTCTCGGGGTGCGTCCCGCAACGCAGAGCGACGACGAGACGCTCCCTCCACTGGAGGCTGATGTCGTCTTCTACGACAACACCTCCACCATCCTAAGAATCTTGACCTTCGTCGAAGCATCGGCGGATCTTTCGCCCCCGGGGCCTGCCGCGCCTGCCAGCAGTATTGACGCGCCTCGCTACCGCCCAGGCACCGCGTTTGTAATGATGTGGATGGATTCGGCACACCCAGAGCTCACAGACATTTCCGACGCAGTCAAAGACACCTTCCGCAGGTTCGGTGTCAATGCAGTCAGAGCTGACGACATAGAACACGATGGTCAAATCACGCAGCGAGTTCTCAATGAGCTCAGGACGAGCGAGTTTCTATTCGCGGACTTAACCGGTGCTCGTCCGAACGTCTACTATGAGGTAGGCTTTGCGCATGCACTTGGCCGTCGAGTTCTACTCTATCGAAAGGCCGGCACGGGCCTACACTTTGATCTCGCGGGCTACAACTGTCCAGAGTATGCCAATCTGCGAGACCTAAAGGGCAAACTCGCGCGGCGACTCGAAAGCATGACGAATCGAAAGGCCGAGGGCGGGGACAGCGATGCCTAACACGGCAGTCGACACGGACGTTCTCGCGGCGGACGTTCGCCCGCCTATTGCCGCCGGTCACTTCTACTACAAGGGCTTCCCCATCTGTCAAGCAAAGTCTCTCCATCCCGCGGGAGCGGGTCGAGATACACGCATGTCACTCGATGAACTCGGATCGCGCTGACTGTCTGGCAAAGGATTGGACAGCGAAACTACAAACGGTCATTGATGCAGCGCTTGAATGCTGCGGACCCTGATGAAAGACGCGCGCGGGGGCCTCAACGATTCCGACAGTGACAATAGCCATGGACTTCCCCTTTCGAACGAGTTGATGAGACCTTCGCACTTCCCATCGTGGCACTTCGTTGCCGGTCGCCGCAACCCTCACGGACCACTGCGGCTGTTCGGGACGGGGAAGTCCCTTTCATTCGTTAGTCGTCTTAAACGCACGTCCACGAAAGGTTACCGATGACCTTCGATCTTGCTGCGGCACTTCCGATTCTCACGCCAAGGGCGATTGCATGGGCAGAGCAGCGCGCCGCGGAAATAGCCACGTTCGGTGAGGCGCTCTCAGGGCACGGTCTCGCGCTGGCCCGGCAAGTTGGCGTAGCTCAACCAGAACGAATCCGCATATCGTTTGTAAGCCGACTGCCATTGCCAATCGATCCAATGCTTCGAGAAGCAGCAATTCAGACTGGACTGCTCGGCCCGAATATGATCGGCCTAACTCTCGGCTATGGCATCTACATCTGCAACGGCCACAACTCGGCGCGCCTGCTATCGCACGAATGTCGTCACGTTCAACAATACGAGCAGGCGGGCTCAATCGCAGCATACCTGCCAGGGTATCTGCAGCAAATCGTCCAGTACGGCTACACCAACGCTCCGTACGAGGTCGATGCTCGTGCACATGAAGCAGACGCCTAACCCTTTACAGGGACTTCCCAATAGTCAGCGGCATCGCATTTGGTTTCTCTTGACAAGCGGTATTCCTGACGGCGCATGAGCCAACGCGATGATCAAGCGAGGAGCAGACTGCATCTACAGACGGCCTTGTTGCACCGAGTTCTCAGTGCGGCCCAGATTGACTTCAACACATCAATCTTGGCACTCAATGCCGTTACCAGAAAGTGGAAAGTCCCTTCGTATTCCGCTCAAGCGAAGCGCCAACGGTACTGGCCGCTTAAAACGCCGCAATCCCCGTCATCGCCCGCCCCAGGATCAGCGCATGCACATCGTGCGTGCCCTCGTAGGTGTTCACCACTTCGAGGTTCACCAGGTGCCGGGCCACCCCGAATTCGTCGCTGATGCCGTTGCCGCCCAGCATGTC
>JACDFR010000043.1 GCA_013815685.1 Ramlibacter sp. | reverse complement strand
AATAGGCCAGCGCGTCTTCAAGAGCCAGCCGCAGGCCGAGCAGACATTGCCCCACGAGGAAGAACTGGGCAAAGGCTTCATCAATTGGCTCAGAAAAGGCTTTGGCTGGATGTTCACGGGCCAAAGCCACAACAAGGCCAGCCTGGGCATGTCGTTTGTCTACGATGAGGAAGCCAACCTCATTGGCGAATACGACAACGGAAGTGCGGCCGGCAAAGGCAGAACCGAGTACATCTGGCTGCCCACTGAATCAGGACAGTCCATCCCGATCGGCATGTACAGGAACGGCAAGTTCTACGCGATCCATGCGGATCATCTGGGAACGCCGCGCCTCATCACCGACAGCGACAGCAAGCCGGTGTGGCAGTGGCCTTACTCGGCGTTCGGAAATAACAAGCCGACGGGGGTATTGACAGCAACGGCTGCCGCGAATCAAGCTACGCGACTGAAGGCGACCAAGCCGCCGGTGGAGGGTAACCTGCGGTTTCCGGGGCAGTACTTCGATGACGAATCGAATCTGAGCTACAACTACTTCAGAAGCTACAACGGGAATCAAGGGAGGTACACACAGCCTGACCCGATCGGATTGGGTGGGGGCCTAAGCCGGTTCACCTATGTCGAGAACCAGCCGACGGGATTAGTGGATCCGCTGGGTCTCGACGTCAACATCTGCTTCTACAGCGACGCCGCCATGGGTTTTGGACACGTTGGCTTCGGTTTATCAGGCGAACCCGGGACGCAGGGTTTTTACCCGACGGGAAATCCCTTCGATAGCCCAGGTGCCGTGAAGCCGGACTCACAGAAAGAGCAACAGTGCAAGGTGATCGAGTCACCCCCTGACAAGGATCAATGCATGTCGCAGTGCCGAGCGCGGCGAGCTTCCACTCCGGGGCAATACAACTTGACGGGTCGGCAATGCACAAGCTTCGTTCGTGATTGCTTAGCGGAATGCGGCCTGTCTTCGGGTGGTTACTCAGGGCCGAGGCCGAGCTCGTTTTTCAAAGAGCTGAAGGGCAAAAAATGAAGGCGTCCCTGCGTAAATTGGCAATCAGCACACTGATCTTCGCTGCGACCGCCCTTGTTGGTCCCGCCCTTCGATGGGCGACTTGGCCCCCGGCCAGGTCTGAGGGAATTTCCTCAACTTCGACTGGCACCTTTGTGTCTGACCTGTTGTTCTTGATTTGGCCGACCCAATCGCTCGCGGTCATTGAAGTAAGCGCGGGAAAGCTGCTCGCTGCAGTGGTATCGGTGGGCACCAACATTCTCGTGTTCGCTTTCCTTGGCATGATTGCGGGGGCGCTGGTGGGAAGGCGCTGGGGGCTGTTTCCGCTCTACTTGGCAACTGGAGCCTTGCTTGTTCTCTTCGCATCGTGGGGCGCAGGCTTCAGCTTCGCCTACTTCAATGTACCTGCTCTTGTTATGGGATTGCTGTTGTACGCGACTCCTTTCTATCTGACGGCTCGTCTTGTTTAGCAGGAGGCACCAATACCTTTGCGTATGGCGAAGGAACCCCCATTTCGAATATTGACCCCCAGGGATTCACGGTACTGATTTGCAAACGGCCGGCGGATTACCGTTTCCGCTCAATCAGGTAAATCATGCATGAATAAAGACCGACACCGTCGAAGCCGGCATGGGAGCGACACCGGGAGTAGTCCCCGCTCAAGGGAACATTGATCTTCCGTTCACGCCGACCCAGGTCATCAATCACGCAGGTCAGTCCAAAGCTCCCAATGCGGTTTGTGAAAACGCGCCGCCGAAAGTAGACGAGGACTGCGTAAACAACAAGCTAGAACTTGGACGCAAGACAGGCCTATGGTTGAAGTTGACCCTTTTTCACGGACACCTTACCGTTATGGAATGAGGAGTCCGGAGTGCCCAAATCAAAGCCGCCATACCCAGCGGAATTTCGCCAACAGATCATCGAGCTGCTCTGCCGGACCGGATGAATCCATTCGCGTGTGCGCCCCGTATTTGCAGTATGGATGACGCACACGAAGTTGCCGGGGTGACGCGCCGCTCCGGGCTTTTCGCGGCGCTCGGCGCCCTGCTGTCGGGCTGCTCGGCAACGGGGGCGCTGGACGCCCTGGTCGCTCGCGACAGCTACGGGGGTGCCGAAGGTGTCCCTTATGGCCCGCACCCTCGCCACAAACTCGACATCTTCAAGCCCGTGACCGGCTCTGCCGGCGCGCCCGTGGTCCTGTTTTTTTACGGCGGCAACTGGACCTTCGGCGCGCGGTCGGGTTATCGCTTCGTCGGCGAGGCCCTGGCCGCCAACGGCATCGTCGCCCTGGTGGCTGACTACCGGCTCAGCCCCGAGGTTCGGTGGCCCGACATCCTGCGCGATTGCGCGCTTGCCGCGAAATGGGCGTTCGATCATGCCGCCGAATGGGGCGGCGACCCGGCCCGCGTTCACCTCATGGGCCATAGCGCGGGCGGCTACAACGCGGCGATGCTGGCGCTGGACGGCCGCTGGCTGGCGCCGCATGGGCTGGCACCGCAGCGCCTCGCCGGCTGGATCGGGATCGCCGGCCCGTACGAGTTCCTGCCCATCACCGACCCGCCAAGCCGTGTCGCGTTCGACTGGCCGGATACGCCTGCCGACAGCCAGCCCGTTTTTCACGTGTCGGCCGCGGCGCCGCGCTCGTTGCTGCTGGCGGCAGCGAGGGACGAAACAGTGAACCCCCAGCGCAACACCGTGGGCCTGGGCAAGAGGCTGCAAGCCGCGGGCGCGCCGGTGCGCGTCAAGCTGTTCGACAGGGTCGGCCACGCTTCCGTGCTGGGGGCCGTGGCCCGGCCCCTGAACTGGCTGGCGCCGGTGCTCCCGGAAGTGCTGGCGTTTGTGCAAGGACGAGCTCATCCATAGCGCGCCAACACCCCACGCTCACAGGTCAGCGGGTAAAATTCGATGAGTTACCACGCGGTTACCAACCGCGCGGCGCCGCTTTTTTCCACTCTTCATCGGACTTCAACATGCCTCTCGTCTCCATGCGCGAACTGCTGGACCATGCCGCCGAGAACGGCTATGGCATCCCCGCCTACAACGTCAACAACCTCGAGCAAGTCCAGGCCGTGATGGAAGCGGCCAAGGAAACCGGCGCGCCGGTGATCCTGCAGGCCAGTGCCGGTGCGCGCAAGTACGCGGGCGAGGCGTTCATCAAGCACCTGATCCAGGCCGCCGTCGAGGCGTATCCGCAGATTCCGCTGGTCATGCACCAGGACCATGGCCAGAGCCCCGACGTCTGCAAGGGCGCCATGAACCTCGGCTTCTCGTCGGTGATGATGGACGGCTCGCTCGAAGCCGACGGAAAGACCATCGCCAGCTACGACTACAACGTCGACGTCACCCGCAAGGTCGTGGACATGGCCCACAAGCTCGGCGTCACGGTGGAGGGCGAGCTGGGCTGCCTGGGCAGCCTGGAGACCATGAAGGGCGACAAGGAAGACGGCCACGGCACGGAGGCCACCATGACGCGCGAGCAGCTGCTCACGGATCCGGAGCAGGCAGCCGATTTCGTCAAGCGTACCCAGCTCGACGCCCTGGCCATCGCCATCGGCACCAGCCACGGCGCCTACAAGTTCACGCGCAAGCCCACCGGCGACATCCTCGCGATCGACCGCATCAAGGAAATCAATCGGCGAATCCCCAACACCCATCTGGTGATGCACGGCAGCTCCAGCGTGCCGCAGGACCTGCTGGCGATCATTCGCCAGTACGGCGGCAGCATGAAGGAAACCTACGGCGTTCCGGTCGAGGAGATCCAGCACGCCATCAAGTTCGGCGTGCGCAAGATCAACATCGACACCGACATCCGCCTGGCCATGACGGGCGCAGTGCGCAAATTCCTGGCCGAGAACCCCGACAAGTTCGACGCCCGCGAGTGGCTCAAGCCCGCCCGCGAGGCCGCCAGGCAGATCTGCAAGCAGCGCTACATCGAATTCGGCTGCGAAGGCCAGGCCGGAAAGATCAAGGGCCGGCCGCTGCAAGTCGTCGCCGGCCAGTATGCCAAGGGCGAACTCGCGCAAGTGGTGAACTGATCCGGTCGATCGACCCTGCCCAAGCCGCCCGCGAGGCGGCTTTTTTAATCCTTCCATGCCATAATTCAGCCATACACATTAGAGGTGTACGATGAATACGCGAACCAATATCGTGCTGGACGACGAACTGGTGGCTCAGGCCATGGCCCGCGCCGGTGTGAAAACCAAGAAGGCGGCGGTGGAGGCGGCATTGCGGGCTTTCGTGCGCAAGCCGGACTATTCTGGCTTGCTGGCGCTGGCGGGCACGGGCGTCATCGCGGATGACTACGACCCCAAGGCCTTGTTCACCCATCCGCGTTACCGGCACGAGACCAGCGAGCCCCTGGCCCCCTACCAGGCGAAGAAGGCGCGCCCAGCCGCCAAGCGCGGCAAGCCTTCCAGATGATCGCCGACACCTCGGCCTGGATTGAGATGCTGCGCGCCAGCGGTTCCGCCGCCGACATGCGGCTCAAGCAAGCGCTGCTGAAGCGGCAAAGGCTTTTGATGCCCGACGTCGTGTACCAGGAGCTTCTGCAGGGCGTTCCAAGCCCGCAAAAATTCATGGCGCTGCAAGCCCAACTCGACGCGGTTCCCGCCTTCCTGCCGGCCGATGCGCGCGAAACCGCCCGGCAAGCCGCCATGCTCTACGCCCGCTGCCGCTGGCAAGGCATCACCATCCGCAGCCCCAACGACTGCCTGATCGCCGCCTGCGCCATCGAAGCGGGCGAGCCGCTGCTTCATGCGGATCGCGATTTCGAGCGCATCGCCGCCATCGAGCCGCGCCTGCGCCTCGCATAATGCGGTCCAGTTCCAACATGGCCGTCAAGCTCAAACCACCGTCGCTCCCGCAACCGTCGCCGATCCTGCAGCGCCGCAGCATGGCTCGCCAATCCAATCGCAGCCCCTGGGCCGATGTGCCTGCCGACTGGCTGCAAGAGCTGGCCTTGCGCTAAGACACAATCCTGGACTCAGCTTTCTATTTCACTCGTGTTTCCGAGCCATGACCTCTGTCCTGCACACCTGCACCCTCGCCTCGCTGCCGCTGCTGGCTCGCGGCAAGGTGCGCGACAACTACGCGGTCGGCAACGATCGCATCCTGATGGTCGCCACCGACCGGCTGTCGGCCTTCGACGTGATCATGGGCGAACCCATTCCCGGCAAGGGGGAGCTGCTGACGCAGATGGCGCTGTTCTGGTTCGGCAAGCTGGGCCACCTGTGCCCCAATCATCTGACCGGCGACGCGCCGGAAAGCGTCGTGGCGCCCGCTGAAGTGCCGCAGGTCGCGCGCCGCTCCATGCTGGTCCAGCGGCTTGCGCCGATCCCGGTGGAGGCCGTGGTGCGCGGCTATCTGGCGGGCAGCGGCTGGAAGGAGTACCAGCAGTCGCAGTCGGTGTGCGGCGTGGCCTTGCCGCCGGGCCTGAAGAACGCCGGCCAGCTGCCCGAGCCGATCTTCACGCCGGCCGCCAAGGCCGCCGCGGGCGAGCACGACGAAAACATCAGCTACGAACGCGTGGCCGAGACCATTGGTGCCGGTCTGGCCGCGAAGATCCGCGACATCAGCATCGCGATCTACAAGGAGGCGGCCACCATCGCCCTGGCCAAAGGCATGATCATCGCCGATACCAAGTTCGAATTCGGCCTGGACGCCGTGGGCCAGCTGGTGTTGATGGACGAAGTCCTCACCCCCGACTCTTCGCGCTACTGGCCGGTGGAAGGCTATGAACCCGCATACCGCTCGGGCGCCAACCCGCCCAGCTACGACAAGCAGTTCGTGCGCGACTGGCTGGAACAGGTGCGCATCAACGGCAAGCCCTGGGACAAGACACCGCCGGCGCCGCGGCTGCCCCAGGAGGTGATCGCGAAGACCGCGGCCAAGTACCGTGAAGCGATGCAGCGGCTGACGGCCTGAGAGACAGGCCGCGCAACCCGGTCTTTACACACGAGGTTGCTCTTTTTGCGCCCGCGGCCACCGCCGGCGGCGGCCGGCCGCTATGCTGGGGCAACCCTTCACCCGGAGACTTTCATGACACCCCTTCGCATCGCATTGACCTGCGGCCTGGCCTTCGCCGCGGCGACCTCCTCTTTCGCCCAGGGCACCGGGGACTACAACTGCATCCTGGCCGGCCGCCTGTCCGACGAAGCCCGCTGGGCGCCGCGCATGGCGGGCGTGGAGCTGCTGGGCCAGGACGGCCGTGCCGTCGCCGCCGCCGACAAGCAGGCCTTGTCCGGCATTCGCCAGGTCCGCCTGTCGTCTCCGGCATTGCTGTCGCGCTGCGATGGCAATGGACAACTGGCGCTGGGCCCGGACTCGCCCGGCGCCAAAGGACCGGTCCCCGCCATCGGACCGGGTACGGTGGCGGTGGAATCGGTGAGCTTTCCCAAACTGCGGCGCGGCGGCGAGATGGTGGAGCTCAAGCTCACCGTACCGGCCGAGCGGGTGACGATGATCACCCGCTAGTCTCATGTCTCGAGTGGAAAAAAAACAGCGGCGTGATGTCCAGTTCAGGGAACTAGCGGCTCAGCTCAGCACGACGCTCGACAGGCGCCGCCGGTAGGTCGCCACCGTCGGGTCGTCCGGCGGGATCTGTCCTTCGGCCACTTTCGGCTTGGGCGGCTCGATCACGTCCAAAATGGCGATATACGTCTTGCGCGCCAGGTCTTCATTCCAGCTCTTGTCGCGCATCAGGATTTCCAGCAGTTCGTCCATCGCTTCGGTCCAGCGCTGCTGCGCCATCGAAAGGCGGGCCTTGGCGAAGCGCGCGTCGAAGTCGCGCTTGTTGGCCGCGATGCGCGGGTCCAGGCCGGCAGCCTGCTCTTTTGCGCTGTCCGCGAAGTCCAGGGCGTCCATCCATCGTTGCAGCGAGTCGAAGCGCCGCACCAGGGCGGTCTTGGCGATCGCCGGTGCGAATGCCACCTCTGCGTCGTCGGTGCGGCCGGCCAGCAGCAGGGCTTTCACGTAGTCGAAGCGCGCGTCGTCATTCGCCGGGTCGGTAGCGACCGTTTGCTTCAGCTTTTCCAGTTGCGCCGCCGGGTCGGTGGGGGTGTCATCTTCCGGCGCAGTTTCTTCTTCGGCGGGTTCCTGCGCCGCCGGGGGTACATGCTTGTCCAGGAATTCGCGGATCTTCCCTTCCGGCAGCGCGCCCATGAAGCCATCCACCGGCTGTCCGTTGATCAGGAGGATGCAGGTAGGAATGCTGCGGACGCCGAACGCCCCCGCCAGCTGCTGTTCCTGGTCCGAATCGATCTTGACCAGCTTGAAGCGGCCCGCGTAGCCGGCCTCCAGCTTTTCCAGCAGCGGCCCGATGACCTTGCAGGGCCCGCACCAGGGCGCCCAGAAGTCCACCAGCACGGGCTGCGTCATCGAAGCGGCAATGACTTCGGTCTCAAAGTTTTCTAGGGTGACATCGATCATGAGGCGAATTCCGGCTAAACCTTAAAATTCAACCTTTAGGAGCACGAATGCCCCCAGTACAGGTTGGCGTGGTGATGGGTTCCAGCAGCGACTGGGATACCTTGCAGCACGCAGTCGCGATTCTCCAGGAATTTGGCATCGCCCATGAAGCCCGGGTCGTGTCGGCCCACCGCATGCCCGACGACATGTTCGCGTATGCGCAAGAAGCAGCCGCGCGCGGCCTCAAGGCGATCATCGCGGGCGCGGGCGGCGCGGCCCACCTGCCGGGCATGCTGGCAGCCAAAACCACCGTGCCGGTACTGGGCGTGCCGGTTGCCGGCAAGCACCTGCAGGGCGTCGATTCGCTGTACAGCATTGTCCAGATGCCCAAGGGCATCCCCGTCGCCACCTTTGCCATCGGCACGGCGGGCGCCGCCAACGCGGCCCTGTTCGCCGTGGCCATGCTGGCCAACGGGGACGCCGCGCTGCGGGGCCGGCTCGACGCCTACCGGGCGCGCCAGACCGAAGCGGCGCGGGGCATGAGCCTGCCGCCCGCGCCATGACGCTTTCCACCGTTCTTCCGGGCGCGACGCTCGGCGTGATGGGCGGCGGCCAGCTCGGCCGCATGTTTGCCCACGCGGCACAGCGCATGGGCTATTTCACGGCCGTGCTGGACCCGGACCCGGCCAGCCCGGCGGGCCTCGTCAGCCACCGGCACATCCAGGCCGATTATCTGGACCAGCAGGGCCTGGCGCAGCTGGCGCAGTGCAGCGCGGCGGTGACCACGGAATTCGAGAACGTGCCTGCCGACGCGCTGTCCAGGCTGGCGGCGCTGCGGCCGGTGGCGCCCGGCGCCGAAGCCGTCGCGATTGCGCAGGACCGCGCGCGCGAGAAAGCCCACTTCGCCCGATGCGGCGTGCCCTGCGCCCCGCACGCGGTGATTGAAAGCGAGTTGCAGCTGACGGCCGTCGAGGCGGCGCTGCTGCCCGGCGTGCTGAAAACCTCGCGCCTGGGCTACGATGGCAAGGGCCAGGTGCGCGTGCGCACGCGCGATGAACTGGCAGCGGCCTGGCGAGAGCTCAATCAGGTGCCGTGCGTACTGGAAAAGCTGCTCCCGCTGGCCGCCGAATGTTCGGTCATCGTCGCGCGCGGCCGGGACGGCGGCATGGTTCATCTGCCCCCACAGCTGAACCTGCACCGGGACGGCATCCTGGCCGTGACCGAGGTCTATCCCGGCAGCGTGCCGCCGCCCGCAGCGGTCGAAGCCATCGCGGCCACGCGCGCGATCGCGCAGGGGCTGGATTACGTGGGGGTGTTGTGCGTCGAGTTCTTCCTGCTTCAGGACGGCACCTGGGTGGTCAACGAGATGGCGCCGCGCCCCCACAACAGCGGGCACTACAGCATGGACGCCTGCGACCTGTCGCAGTTCGATCTCCAGGTGCGGGCGCTGGCGGGCCTTCCCTTGCCGCAGCCGCGGCAGCACAGCCCGGCGATCATGCTCAACCTCCTGGGCGACCTGTGGTTCACCGCGGGCGACACCGAGACGGCCCCGCCCTGGCCCCGCATGCTCGAGCTTGCGGGCGTTCACCTGCACCTGTACGGCAAGCACAGCGCCCGCCGTGGCCGCAAGATGGGACACCTCAACATCACCGGCGAGTCGGTGCAGGCGGTGCGCGCCACCGCCTTGCAGGCCGCCACGCTGCTGGGCATCGAAGCCTTTTGAACACGATGACCCTCGACGGCGCAACTCCCGAAGCCATTGCGCAAGCCGTGCAGGCACTGGCGGCCGGCGAGCTGGTGGCCTTCCCCACCGAAACCGTCTATGGACTGGGCGCCGATGCGGGCAGCGACGCCGCCGTAGCGCGCATCTTCGCGGCCAAGGGCCGGCCCAGCGATCACCCGCTGATTGTTCACGTGGCCGACGCCGCGGCGGTACCGCTCTTCGCCTCCCGCGCGCCCGCTTTCGCGCAACGGCTGATGGACGCGTTCTGGCCCGGGCCGCTCACGCTGATCCTTGCCCGGCGACCGCCGATGGCCGCGGCCGCCGCCGGCGGGCAGGATTCGATCGGATTGCGTTGTCCTGCCCACCCGGTGGCGCATGCCCTGCTGCTGGCCTGCGCGCAAGCCCAGCCGCCCATTCGCGGCCTGGCGGCGCCCAGCGCCAACCAGTTCGGCCGGGTCAGCCCGACGACGGCGCAGCACGTGCGCTCGGAATTCGGGGACGGCTTGCTGGTGCTGGATGGCGGGCCCTGCCAGGTCGGCATCGAATCGACCATCGTCGACTGCACCCGCGGCGCGCCGGTGCTGCTGCGGCCGGGAGTTGTGACGCGCGAGCAGGTGGAGGCGGCCTGCGGCGAGTGCCTGCGCGCCGTGGAAGAACTTCCGGGGCAGGCGCCCCGGGCCTCCGGCACCCTCGAGTCGCATTACGCCCCGCGGGCGCGGGTGCGGCTGATGGACGCGGCGGCGCTGCAGACCGCGCTCGACGTGCTCGGCCCCGAGGCGGCGGGCATCGCGGTCTACTCGCGTGCCATCCTCAAGACGCCGTCGGCGCAGGTCATTCGCCGGCGCATGCCGGACGATGCCGTCGAGACGGCGCGCCAGCTGTTTGCCGTGCTGCGGGAATTCGACGCGCAGCACGCCCGGCTGATCTGGGTCGAGACGCCGCCCGCGCAACCCGAGTGGGAAGGGGTGCGCGACCGGCTGCGCAGGGCGTCGGCGGGCTGAAGGCCCGGCGGGCCGTCGTTAAACTAGCGGCCAGTCCCTTTGGAGAACTTCATGTCATTTAACTGGAAGCGCCGCGCCCTGCTGGCGCTGGCGTCCGCAACGGCTGTGCTGCTGGCTGCCTGCGGATCGGGAAGCATCGAATCGCAACTGGAGCCCTCGCGCATCGTCGCCTTCGGCGACGGCATGAGCGACCTGGGCCAGGTCGGCGGCCGGCGCTACACGGTGAACGACGGCACCGCGAATATCTGGACACAGGACGTCGCCGCCCGGTTCAACCTGTCGCTTGCCGCCGCCGCTGGGGGCGGTACGTCCTATGCGACCGGCAATGCCCGGGTTGCGGCCCATCCCGACGCGGCGGGCAATGCAGCGACCCCGACCGTCACCGAGCAGATCGACGCCTTCCTGGCCGTGGGCACCGCCGGCGCCAACGACCTGCTGATCGTCAATGCCGGCACGGCGGACATCATTGCCGAGATGGCGGGCGTGACCGCAGGAACCCAGTCGAGCGACCAGATGCTCGCCAATGTCGCGCAGGCCGGCCGCGACCTCGCCGGCCAGGTTCGCCGCTTGGTCCGCGCCGGGGCCATCCATGTGGCCGTGGCGGGGCCCTACCACCTGGGCCGGTCGCCCTGGGCCAGGGGCGCAGGGCAGTCGAACCTGTTGACGCAGGCCAGCACCCGATTCAATGAGGCGCTGCTGATCGCCATGGTCGACCTAGGCGCGAACGTGCTGTACGTCGACGCCGCCCTGTTTTTCAACCTGATGGAATCGAACCCGTCGAACTACGGCATCACGAACGTGGCCGACCCGGTGTGCAACTCGGTGGATCCCGGGCCGGGCATCGGTATCGGGGCCGGCCGGGTGAACTCGTCCCTGTGCACCACCGCCACGCTGATCGACGCCAACTACAGCCGGTACATGTTCGCCGATGCCGTCTACGTCACGCCGCAGGCGCACCGCGAATTCGGCAAATACGCCTACGACCGGATTCGCGCGCGCTGGTAGGGCGCAGCCAGGGGCGCAACACTAGTCCAGTGAAACAGGGAAATGGCACCCCCCGTGAGTGCCATTTCCCTGCTTCACTGAACTAGCGGTAGCGCAGCTTCATGACGAGGATGGCCAGGGCCAGCGCCAGCGTGATGGCGTTCGCCGTCACGATCGGCCAGGCCGCCAGCAGCAGGCCGTACATCAGCCACAACGCCACGCCGCAGGCGAAAACCAGGTACATGCCCAGCGATATGCCCGAGACGTCGCGGGTGCGGAAGGTGTGCCATGCCTGCGGCACGAAGCTGCAGGTGGTCAAGATGGCGGCGAGGTAACCGATTGGTTCGTGCAAGGTCATGGGGAAAATAGCTGCCCTGTCAGAAATCGCGCGCCGTCCAGTCGATAAGCGCCTCGATCGCCGGGCGCGCCGCCGCCGCCTGCGGGTGATTGACGATGGCGACCAGCACGTATCGTTTTCCGCTGGCCGCATGCACGTACCCGGCCACGCCCGACACGTCGCGCAGGCTGCCGGTTTTCAGGTGAGCCAGGCCCGTCCCCTTGCCGCGAGAACGCCGCAGCGTGCCGTCTACCCCGGTGACGGGCAGCGAAGACATCAACTCGGGCATCAATGGAGAATTCCAGGCGACCTGCAGCAGCCGGGCCAGCTGCTGCGCGGTGATGCGTTCCTCGCGCGACAGGCCCGATCCGTTGTCGAAGGACGGAGTATCGGCGGGCCCCACCCGCTCGCGCCACCACTGCCGCATTGCCTCGCGCGAGCCTTCCAGCGTGCCGGCGCCGTTTCGCTGCAGGCTGAGCGTCAGGAACAGCTGCTGCGCCATCACGTTGTTGCTGAACTTGTTGATGTCGCGGACGATCTCCGCCAGCGCGGGCGACTGCGCCTCGAACGCCGGCGCCAGGCCGGCGGGCACCCGGCCGTCGCGCACCTGCCCGGCCAGGCTGCCGCCCATCTGCTGCCACAACCCGCCCACCGCGCGCGCCGCATAGCTGCGGGGATCGGCGTACGCCAGCGGCCAGCTTCGCTCTCCGCAGGCGGCCGGATAGCCTCCGGCGATGCGGATGCGCGACGGATCGGTGAAGTCGGCCTTCAGCCCGCCACGCCAGTCGTTGCACTCGCCGACAACCAGCGGCACGTTGGCCGGCAGCTGCAGTCCCGCCAGCGGCGGCTCCAGGTGAACCTGTGCCTGGCCACCCTGGGGTGTAAAGGTCATGACCAGCGCCGTGAAATTCAGCAGCAGCGCATCGGGCGCCGCGTTATAGGGCCGCAGCGGCTCGCCGTCGAACGCACCGGGGTGGAGCGGGGCGGTTTCGAAGGCCGTGCGATCCAGCACGATGTCGCCGGTGACCGAGCGGATGCCCAGCCCCTGCACGCGGCGCAGGAGAAGCCAGAGCCGCTCGGCCACCAGCTTGGGATCGCCCTGGCCCTTGATGTAGAGGTTGCCATGTAGCGTGCCGTCGCGAACCGCGCCTTCCAGGTAGACCGGCGTGGTCCACTGGAACGCCGGACCCAGCAGCTCGAGGGCCGCAAAGGTGGTCGCCAGTTTGGCGATCGACGCCGGATTCACCGGCACGTTCGCGCGGTGACTCAGCCGCGGCGGCGCCTTGCCGTCCGCGTCGGCCACCACCAGGGTGACGGCGTCGCGCGGCAACCTGGCGCGAGCCAGCGCGGCCTCGACTTCCGCTGGAAGGGGCTGTGCCGCCAAGGGCAGCACGGCGAACAGGAATGCGCAACAGGCGAGAAACCGGGGAACGGGCATCTGCCGATTATCCCGGCCCGGGATAATGGCGGGTTGCGAAGAAAGACATTCTTGAAACTGCTCGCCTTCGACACCAGTACGGAAACCCTGTCCATCGCGCTACAGCATGGCCAGGCGGGTTCCCATGCGCCGTTGGAGCACACGGGCCAGGGCGGCGCGCTGGCATCGGCAACCCTTATCCCCGCGATCCAGGATCTGCTGGCCCGGGCCGGGATTCGCCTGGACGAGCTGGATGCCATCGTCTTCGGCCGCGGCCCCGGCTCCTTCACGGGGCTGCGAACCGCGTGTTCGGTGGCGCAGGGCCTGGCATTCGGCAGCGGCGTCCCGGTGCTGGCCGTGGACACCCTGCTCGCGGTCGCCGAGGACGCCTGGCACCGTGAAGGCGCGAACGAACTGGTGACGCTGCTGGACGCCCGCATGGGCGAGGTGTACTGGGCGGCTTATGCGCGCACGGACGGCGGATGGGCGCGGCGGGGTGACCTCGGCCTGGACCGTCCCGAAGCCGTCGTATTACCACCGGGCTGGCTGCTGGCGGGCAACGCTTTTGCGGCGCACGGCGGCGCGCTCCCCGGCACGGCCCGGCGCATCGAAGCCATGCCCACGGCGGCTGCGCTGCTGCGGCTGGCGCCTGCGCTGCTGGCAGCCGGCCAGGCCGGGCCGGCCGCCGCCGCCGCACCTTTGTACATTCGCGATAAAGTGGCTCAAACCACGCAGGAGCGCGCGGCCTTGCGGGCGGCGGCGCCCACCACACCATGAGCGCCGTTTTCAAATCCATCGAAGCCGGGTTCGAGCCGCTGACCGAAGCGCGGCTGGACGACGTATTGGTGGTGGAACAGGCGGCCTACAGCCAGCCGTGGACGCGCGGCAATTTCACCGACTCGCTGCAAGCGGGCTACCAGGCCCAAGTGCTCCACGCCGACGGCACGGTGCTGGGCTATTTCGTCGCCATGAAAGGGGTGGACGAGGTTCACCTTCTCAACCTCACGGTGGCGCCGGCGCATCAGCGGCAGGGCTGGGGCCGGCTGATGCTCGATGCGCTGGCCCTGTGGGCCCGGGGGCAAGGCGCGCAATGGCTTTGGCTCGAGGTTCGGGCCAGCAATGTGCGGGCTCAGCATATCTACGAAAGCCATGGCTATCGCCATGTGGGAGAGCGCAAGAGTTACTACCCGGCCGCGCAGGGCCGGCGCGAAGACGCGGTCGTGATGAGCCTCAAGTTATGAGCATCAAGCTGGACGCGCGGCAACGGGCCATGCTCAGCGAGATGGGCATCCGCCTGTTCGAGGGCTTGCCCCCCGCGCCCCAAGCGGCCGCTGTGGCCACGGCCGCCGTGGCGACGCGGGTGGTGCAGGCGCCGGCGACCGTCGCGAAAACACCCGCGGCGCCGATGGTCCCTGCCGGCTCCGACGCGGTCGAGCTCATGGAATGGGACGCCCTGGCGCAGGCCGTGGCGGCATGCCGCGCGTGCACGCTCTGTTCGAGCCGCACCCAGACCGTGTTCGGCGTGGGAGACACCCGGGCCGACTGGCTGATCGTGGGCGAGGCGCCGGGCGAGAACGAGGACTTGCAGGGCGAGCCTTTTGTCGGGCAGGCCGGCAAGCTGCTCGACAACATGCTCAAGTCGCTGGGGCTGGATCGCAGGAACAAGGTCTACATCGCGAACGTTCTCAAATGCCGCCCGCCCGGCAATCGCAATCCCGACCCCGAGGAGGTGGCGCGCTGCGAGCCCTTCCTGCGCCGGCAGGTCCAGCTCCTGCAGCCCCGGATCGTGCTGGCCATGGGCCGGTTCGCGGTGCAGGCGTTGCTGGGCACCAACGAGCCGATCGGCAAATTGCGGGGGCGACCGCACCAGTACCTGGGCATCCCCCTGGTAGTCACCTACCACCCCGCCTATCTGCTGCGCAACCTCCCGGACAAGGCCAAGGCCTGGGCCGACCTGTGCCTGGCACAGGAGCTGGTCCGCGGCGCCCGTCCATAGCGGCTCACGCAACGCAGCCTTTGTGGCATGTTGCCGCAGGAAGTGTTTTTTCACCAGTTTGCGTGTTGCGGCTGGTTTACTGCTGTGCTACCGTCAAAACGACCCTTTGACCCGAAGCCTTATGCGGCGCGGCAAGCAAGCCTCTCCGGGCAAGCTGCCTGAAAGAACACGTGAAGAAATCACCCACACCCCGTCTCCCGCATGCGCAATCAGTCCCTGCGGCGGCCAGCCCGGCCGCAGCAGGGTTCCGGCCCGCCGGCGCCGCGTTGGCCATCGCGGCGGCTTTCCTGGGCTGGGCCCCGGTGCAGGCGCAGCCCGCCGGCGCCCAGGCGGTGCACGGCAGGCCAGCGTGAGCCAACAGGGCGGCAATGTGCTGGTCACCACGCAAAACGGGCCCGGCACCAGCCATTCGGCCATCAACTGGCAAAGCTTCTCGGTGCCGGGCGGCAGCACCACGCGCTTTCAGCAGCCCACCGCGGCCAGCCTGTCGATCAACCGGGTGGTGGGCGGCAACCCATCGGCCATCTACGGCACCTTGAGCTCCAACGGGAGGCTGGTGCTGGTCAATCCTTCGGGCATCGCGGTGGGAGCCGGGGCGGTGGTGGATACGGCGGGCTTCACGGCGTCGACACTGCGCATGAGCGACGCCGATGCGCTGGCCGGACGGCTGGTGTCGGCGGGGACGGCCTGGGCGGCGGCGCGCTGGCGGTGGACGGCAAGATCGTGGCGCGCAGCGGCGACGCGGTGCTGATCGCCCCCAACGTGCAGGTGGGCAGACAGGCGGTGGTGCAGTCGCCCAACGGGGCCACGCTGCTGGCGGCGGGGCAGAAGGTGGAGCTGACCGGGCGCGGCCTGGAGGGCATCCGCATGGAACTGCAGGCGCCGGGCGACCAGGCGCTGAATCTGGGCACCCTGCAGGGCGATGCCGTCGGCATCTTTGCCGGCCAGCTCAAGCACAGCGGCCTGATCCAGGCGACCGCCGTCAGCGCCCAGGGTGGCCGGGTGGTCCTCAAGGCGGGGGCCGGCGACGCGCTGGTGGACGGGCGGATCTCGGCCAGGTCCGCAACCCACGGGGGCGCCATCGACGTGCTGGGCGAACGCGTGGGCTTGCTGGCGGGGGCCGAGCTCGATGCAGCGGGTGAATCCGGCGGCGGCTTCATCCGTGTGGGCGGCGACTTCCAGGGCAGGAATGCGCAAGTCGCCAACGCCCAGCGTACCTATGTCGACCGCGCCGCAACCATTAACGCGGACGCCGGCGGCAACGGCAACGGGGGCCGTGTCATCGTCTGGGCCGACGACCAGACCCAGAGCTTCGGCACGATCAGCGCGCGCGGTGGCGCGCTGGGCGGCGACGGCGGATTCGTCGAGGTCTCGGGCAAGCAGAGGCTCGCGTTCGATTCGAAGGTGGACACGCGCGCGCCGGAGGGCAGGATGGGAACGCTGCTGCTCGATCCGAACGACATCTTCGTGACGTCGTCGACTTCGGCGGGTTCCTATGGCGGGGCCGTGATGTTCGGCGACGCGCCGACCACCTTGATGTTGAATGTGGCGACCATCAACAGCGCCACCACCGATGTGCTGCTGCAGGCCAACAACGACATCACCGTCTCCGCAGCCATCAATATCGCCCAGCCCGGGGCCGGCTTCACGGCGCAGGCGGGGCGTTACCTCACCGTCTACGCCCCGATCACCACCACGGCCGGTGCGGTCAGCCTTTTTGCGGGCGATCCCGGCTCCATGACTGCTCCTTCGGGAAACGGCCTCTACATCAATGCAAATATCGATACGACCGGCGCAGGAACCGCCCCGGCCGGCGCAGCGGTGTCGCTGGTAGCCGATGCGGTCTACATCAACGGTCTTGTCGATTCAGGCTTGGCCCGAACCGTGATCAGGCCGGGCACCATCACGCGGGGGATCGCCCTGGGTAGCTCCGACGATGCCAACAAGCTCGCGCTGAGCCAGGGCGAGCTGAGCAACGTCACGGCCGGCACCGTCGTCGTCGGCGGCGGCAGCTACACCGGCGGCTTGCAGATCGACAGCTCCATCGTTGTGGGAAGCGGCGCATTGAGCCTCATCCAGGGCGCCGGGTCCAGCATCACCCAAGCCGGCGGCGCGACGATCACCGTGAACCGCCTCAACGCCGACGCCGGCACGGTGTCCTTGGCCGAAGCCAACAGCGTTTCCGAAATCAGCGGCCGTGCCGGCAACGCTTCCGGCGGCGGGTTCGCATTCAACAACAACGGCGGCGGTAACCTGGTGGTCGGCACTGTCGACGGCATCGCAGGCATTCATTCAGGCACGGGGCCGTCCAATCCCAACAGCATCACGCTGAGCGCGAACAACGGCGGCGTCTCGCAGACGCAGGGGCTCAAGGGCTCTTCCCTCATGGTGACCGCGGGCGGCAATGTCCTGCTCGAAAGCCCGGACAACACCCTCGGCGCGATCGACGCCACGGGCTCGGGCGACGTCAGGATGCTGAACAATTTCAGCGGCGCGACGAACCTCAAGGCAGCAGCCGGCGGCTCGGTCGCCTACAAAGGCTTCGGCCAGCTGGTGGTCAACACGGTTTCGGCCGGCAGCCCGGCCGTCCGTGGCGTGGTGCCGGTGGGCGCCATCGAACTCGAAGCCGACGCCATTGCCGTGGCCACCAGCGGGGGATCCATCAATGCGGTCTCCGATGGCTCGGTGTGGCTGCGCGCCGCGAACGGCACGATCGGCAGCACGGCGTCGCCCCTGGACGTTTCCACCCAGGGCGGCGTCCGGGCCGAGGCCATGGGAAAGAGCGGCGGCGTCCACCTCACGACGCCGTCCCCGTCGTTCCGACTGCAGGTCAACACGTCGGGCGCGGCGTCGATCAGCGGGACCGGTGCGCAGGCCATGCTCGACTTGCTCGACGCCGACACCGGCGGTGCGCTGGGCTGGAGCGGCTTCAGTGACGCGCGCCTGGGGGCGGGTGGCGGCAAGGTCAGCGCCGGCGGGCCGATCACGGCGAACAGCAACGTGATCCTGGCCGGCACACTGGCACCGGGCGGTGAAAGCGTTTCGTCGATGAAGGTCGCCGGCGACCTGCAGGTCCTGCATGGGGCGACGATGAAGTTCGACTTCAACGGAAACCAGCACGACACGATCAGCGTCAGGGGCGACGTGACGTTGCCTTCCGGGCCGGCAGGAAGCACGGTGATGATCAATGCGCCCGCCCAGCCGCTCGATGGCGCCTATACGCTGATCAGCGGAGCCACTTATGGCGATCTGCCCACCGTCGCCGGCAATGTCGTGGGCGTGTCGCTCGCGCACGGCTCCCTGATCGCCCATATCGCGGGCTCGGCCCAGAGCCAGATCGCGGCCCTGGCGGGCGACCGGGCCGGGCAGGTGATCGCAGAGACGGGGACCAACCCGCTGACGATCTTCACCGAGTTGCTGGCGAAGGAAGAAGAGAAACAGAACGCGCAAGGCAAGGGCCTGGACAACGTGGTTGACGACAACCAGTGCCGGCGGTAGATCGCGCGCGCTAGAACCGCGGCAGGTCCGGATGCGAGATCCGGCCGCCGCGCACCAGCATCTTCCCGTACTCCGCGCAGCGGTTCAGTGTCGGGATCACCTTGCCCGGGTTCAGCAGTCCCTTGGGATCGAAGGCCCGCTTCAGGCCCAGCATCTGCTCGCGCTCGGCGGCGCTGAACTGCACGCACATCGAATTGAGTTTTTCCACGCCGACGCCGTGCTCCCCCGTGACGGTGCCGCCCATGGCCACACTGGTTTCCAGGATGTCGGCGCCAAATAATTCGCAGCGGCGCAGCTGGTCGGCGTCGTTGGCATCGAACAGGATCAGCGGGTGCAGATTGCCGTCGCCGGCGTGGAACACGTTGGCGCAGCGCAGGCCGTACTTCTTTTCCATCTCCTGGATCGCCAGCAGGATATCGGCCAGGCGCTTGCGCGGGATGGTGGAATCCATGCACATGTAGTCGGGGCTGATGCGGCCCGATGCCGGAAACGCGTTCTTGCGCCCGCTCCAGAACCTCAGCCGCTCGGGTTCGTCGCGGCTGACGGCGATGGCCGTCGCCCCGGCGGCGCGTAGCACTTCGCTCATGCGTCCGATCTCTTCCTGGACTTCTTCCGGCGTGCCGTCGCTCTCGCACAGCAGGATGGCCTCGGCGGTCAGGTCGTAGCCCGCATGCACGAAATCTTCCACCGCGGCCGTCATGGGCTTGTCCATCATCTCCAGGCCGGCCGGAATGATGCCCTCGGCGATGACTGCGGCGACGGCGTCGCCGGCTTTGCGCACGTCGTCGAAACTGGCCATGATGCAGCGTGCCAGCAGAGGCTTGGGAACCAGCTTCACGGTAACTTCGGTGGCGATCGCCAGCATGCCCTCGCTGCCGATGACGACGCTGAGCAAATCCAGCCCCGCGCTGTCCAGCGCATCGCCGCCGAACTCCACCGGCTCGCCTTCCACCGTGAGGCCCCGCACCTTGAGCACGTTGTGCAGCGTCAGGCCGTATTTCAGGCAGTGCACGCCGCCCGAGTTCTCGGCGACGTTGCCGCCGATGGTGCAGGCGATCTGGCTCGAAGGATCGGGTGCGTAGTACAGGCCGTGCGGCGCGGCCGCCTCGCTGATGGCCAGGTTGCGCACACCGCACTGAACCACGGCGGTGCGGCTGGCCGGGTCCATCCGCAGGATGCGGTTGAACCGGGCCAGCGACAGCGTCACGCCCAGCGCGTGCGGCATGGCCCCGCCCGACAGGCCGGTGCCCGCGCCGCGCGCCACCACGGGTACCTCCAGCGAATGGCAGATTCGCAGCACCGCTTGCACCTGCTCCTGCGTTTCTGGCAACGCCACCATCAGCGGGCGTTGGCGGTAGGCTGTCAAGCCATCGCATTCGTAGGCAGTGGTGTCCTCGCTGTGCCACAGCAACGCACCTCGCGGCAACGCGCCTTCCAGCGCTTTCACCACCTGCGACTGGCGCCCGGCACGCTGGGCGATGGCTGAATTGTCCAGAGGTGCATTCATGCTGCGTACGCCCGGGCGGCGTCGTTGTCGAACTCGATGCCGCTGGCGATCACGCCCTCGGTGTCCGCCAGGCCCTCGCGCAGCCGCAGCGGGTTCTTCAGGATGGGGTTCCACCAATCGGCGTATTCCAGCCAGCGGGCGGTGGGGGTCGCCGTGAGCAGCTGGGCGCTGACCTCGGGCCACAGGTGGCTGGATACGCCGGCCCCATACACCTGGGCCATGGCCGATATCGCCAGCCACCCCGTCACCCCGCCGCCCTTCATCGCATTGGGCATGACCTGGTCGCGCACGCCCGCATTGAAGGCGTGCCTGAAGTCCAGCGGCCCCCACCAGTTCTCGCCCGCCAGCAGTGGCGTGCGCACCCGCTGGCCCAGCTGCACCAGCGCCGCGTAGTCGTGGGCCAGCACGGGCTCCTCGATCCATTGCAGGCCTTCGCTGTCCAGCGCCTGCAATCTCTGGCGTGCTTCGCCCGGCGCAAGGCTCTGGTTGTAGTCGGCCATCACGGCGAGCCCGGGTCCGACGGCGCAGCGGATCGCGCGAAGCACGGCGATGTCCTCGGCCAGCGTCGGATAGCCGATCTTGGCCTTGACGCCCTTCAGGCCCTGCCGGGCCCAGCGTTCGGCCGCGCGCGCCGAATCGGCCTCGCCGTCGTGGCCGATGCCGCCGTAGCAGGGCACCGCCTTGGCCTCGCCGCCCAACAGGGCATGCAGCGGCAGCTGCTGGCTGCGGGCCAGGGCATCCCACAGCGCCATGTCGATGCCGGCCAGCGCCATGCCGACCAGGCCTTGCGTGCCCAGCAGCTTGAAGCGTCCATGCAGCCGTTCCCACAGCGCGGCCGGGGCCAGTGCCTGCCCCGTCACCAGCGGCTCTATGTTCTTCATTAGCACCGCCGTCGGCTTGAGGGCAGCCGGCGTGTAGGTGAAGGTAATGCTGTGGCCGCGTGTGCCCTCGTCCGTCAGCACTGACAGCAGCACCAGGGGCGAGGCTTCGATCACCCCCGACGCCGTGCGATGGGGCTCGGGCAGGGGGACCAGGACGCTGCGGATGTCGAACGAAAGGATCTTCATGCCCGCACTTTAGACATCGGCCGGCAGCCGTGCCAGTGAAGTTTTTTCATGCCACGGCACCAAGCGGCCCTAGGCCAGGCTCTTTCTCAGCCATTCGGCGAAAGCGGCGCACTCCCAGCGATCCATGGTCCCGGTGCGCCAGCACAGGTAATGGGCATGGGGGCTCGGCACATTCCGCCCGGAGATGCGCTCCAGGGTTCCGTTGTCCAGCCAGGGCTGCCCCAGCTTCAGGCGCACGAGCGCGATGCCCAGGCCCTGCGACGCGGCGTCGCACATGAGGCCGATGTCGTTGAACGACGAGCCCTCGCCCGGCTCGCCCGCGTCCACGCCGTGGGCCAGGAACCAGGTGCGCCAGGGCTCCAGCGGGCTCTTGATGAGCTTGGCCGCTTTCAGCTCCTCGATGGTGTCGAAAGGCCCGTGGGCCCGGATGTAGCCGGGCGCGGCGAGCGGCGTGACCTCGTCGGTCATGAGGAGGACATGCTCGACATCGGCGTAGCGGCCGGTGCCGAAGCGGATCATCAGGTCGGCGTCTTCCGCCACCACGTCGAGCAGGGGGATCGAGACCTGCAAGGTCAGGTCGATCTCGGGATAGGCATCCATGAACCCGCGCAGGCGCGGCATCAGGATGGAGCGCGAGAACGTCGGCGTGACGGCCACGCGCAGCTTGCGCTTGCCCTGGGTGGCGTCCCTGCCGGGGAAGCGTTCCAGGCTGGCCAGGCCCTCGCGCACATGGGCCAAATATTCGCTGCCTTCGGTCGTCAAGGAAAAGTCGGCCCGGCCAAACAGCCTGGTGCCGATGATCTGTTCGAGCTGCCTGACGCGGTGGCTCACGGCGCTGGGCGTGACGCACAGTTCCTCGGCCGCCTGGGTGGCCGAGCGCAACCGCGCCAGCGCCTCGAAAGTGAGCAGGCACTGTATCGGCGGAATCCTGGCTGCCATGCTCAGTTCACTTGAAGATCACGGTCTTGTGCCCGTTGACCAGCACCCGGTATTCGCTGTGCCATTTCACGGCGCGGGCCAGCACCAGGCTTTCGGTATCACGGCCGATGGTAGTGAGGTCTTCGACGGTCTTGCTGTGATCCACCCGCGCGACGTCCTGCTCGATGATCGGGCCTTCATCCAGGGCCGCCGTCACGTAGTGGGCGGTCGCGCCGATCAGCTTGACGCCGCGGTCGTGCGCCTGGTAGTACGGCTTCGCACCCTTAAAGCTGGGCAGGAAACTGTGGTGGATGTTGATGGCCCGGCCACCCAGCCTGGCACACATCTCGTCGGACAGGATCTGCATGTAGCGGGCCAGGACCACCAGCTCGGCCTTCTCGGCTTCGATGATTTCGTACTGTTTCGCCTCGGCCTGGGCTTTTGTGCCGGCCGTTACGGGGATATGGTGGAACGGCACGTTGTAGCTGGCGGCGAGCTGGTAGAAGTCGCGGTGGTTGGACACGATGGCCGCAATTTCCAGTGGCAACAGGCCGCTTTTCCAGCGGAACAGCAGATCGTTGAGGCAATGGCCTTCCTTGCTGACCAGGATCACCGCACGCATCGGTTCGCGCGTGGCGTGCAGCTTCCAGGCCATGCCGAAGGGCTCGGCGAAAAACTTCAGATGGAGCTTCAGGTCCTCGAAGGTCAGCTGGCCGCAGGCGAAGCGCACCCGCATGAAGAACAGGCCCGTGTCGTGGTCGTTGTATTGCGCCGCCTCCTCGATGTTGCCGCCGCGCTCGAGCAGAAAGCCCGAAACCGCATGCACGATGCCCGGGCGGTCGGGGCACGAGAGCGTCAGGATATAAGCGTTATTCATACCCGGTGAATTGTCGCAGGTGCCCCGGGGCGCGAGCGCTGCTGCGGCGCTGGTGCCAAAATGCCGTTTTGCAGTTTGGAGACCCGCGATGGCCTATAACGACTTCAATACAGGCAGCTACTGGCTGCCCTTCACGCCCAACCGCCATTTCCGCAAGGAACCCCGCGTTTTCGTGGGTGCCGACGGCATGCACTTCACCACGCACGACGGCAAGCAGGTGGTGGACGGCATTTCCAGCCTGTGGTGCGTGGGCGCCGGCCACAACCGCAAGCCCATCAACGAGGCCATCAAGAAGCAGCTGGATACCCTGGACTACGCCACTGCCTTCCAGGCTTCCAACGACCAGGCCTTCAAGGCCGCGGACCTGATCGCCGCGATGGCGCCGGGTGACCTGAACAAGGTGCTGTTCTGCAATTCGGGATCCGAAGCCGTCGACACTTCCCTGAAAGTCGCGCTGGCTTACCACCGCGCGCGCGGGGAAGGCCATCGCACCGTTTTCATCGGCCGTGAAAAGGGCTACCACGGCGTCGGGTTCGGCGGCATGAGCGTGGGCGGCATTCCGGCCAACCGCAAGGTCTACGGCACGTCGCTGCTGCCGCGGGTGGATCACCTGCGCTTCATCCACGACCCGGTCAACAACGCCTTCATCCACAACAAGGAGCCGGTGTGGCAGGAAGACATCCTGCTCGAGCTGGAAAACCGCATCCTGCCGCTGCATGACCCGTCCAATGTGGCGGCCGTCATCGTCGAGCCGGTGGCCGGCAGCGCCGGCTGGTACCTGCCACCGCAGGGCTACCTGAAGCGCCTGCGCGAAATCTGCGACAAGCACGGCATCCTCCTGATCTTCGACGAGGTCATTACCGGCTTCGGCCGCATGGGCACCAATTTCGCGGCCGACTACTACGGTGTCGTGCCCGACATGCTCACCTTCGCCAAGTGCGTGACCAACGGCGTGATCCCGATGGGCGGCGTGATCTGCCGCGACAAGCTGTACGACGCCATGATGAAAACCGACGCGCCCGAGCACGTGGTCGAGTTCTTCCACGGCTACACCTATTCGGGCCACCCGGTGGCCTGCGCCGCCGCCATTGCCACGCTGGAGCTGTACAAGCAGGAGAACCTGTTCCAGCGCGCCGGTGAAATGGGCAAGGTGCTGGGCGACGCCTTCCACAGCGCTTTCAAGGGCCTGCCCAACGTGATCGGCATCCGCAGCCTGGGACTGGCGGCCGGGGTGGAGCTGGCGCCGATCGCCGGCTCGCCAGGCAAGCGCGCCTACGACATCTTCCTGGATTGCTTCCACAAGGGCGCGCTGGTTCGCCCAGCCGGCGATGTGCTGGTGATCGCGCCGCCCTATATCGTTGAAAAAGCGCACATCGACACGCTGGTCAATACGCTCGCTGATTCGATCAGGAAGAACGCCTGAGCATCTGGCGGCGCATCTCCTCGCAGTAGTCCTTCTTCGGGGGCTCGGGCGCATGCGCCCTGGACTCCACCCGCAGCCACCGCGGCAGGTGTTGCGGCACGCCGATCGCCGGGTCGACATGGCCGGCGCCAGCCAGCAGCACGACTGTCTTTCCTGCGACCGCGGAGCGGGCAAGCGTCTCGGCCATGGCCCGGTCCCGCGCGATCTGGATGCGCGTCATCGGGGCGATCTGCGTTTCCGGCAGCAGGCCGCAATGGCCCAGCCTGATCGCCTGCTGTTGGGCCTTCAGCGCCGGACCTGGCAAGAAGCCGTCCAGTGCCGTATCAGCCATGGCAGCGCGCATCCCGGGCCGCGGCAAATTGGCGCCGGCCACCGGCACCCCGGCGGCGGCGGCCGCCATCACTGCCGGACCATAGGCCGACCAGGGCCAAGCCGCGTCGTCCCAGCGCAGGGCAGCTCGGACATCCGCCTCGGATGCGCCTCGGGCCAGGCCCGCGGTCGAGGTGCCTTGCTCGGCCATTTCGAGCGCCACGACAGCCAGCCGGCCTTGCGCGGCCAGCGCCCGGATGGCCTCGCGATGGGCCTGCTGATGCGCGAGGGCGTCATGCTGTTCGCCGAGCAGGAGGATGTCGACAGGGGGTGGGGCGGAGCCGGTGGCGCAACCGGCCAGGGAAAGCACGACAACGGCGGCGAGGGTGGGAAGCATGCGGCGATGCCGAGCCTTGGCGCGCAGGTACGCCGAAGGCCGAAATGCTAGTGCATGACCAGCGGGTTCTGGGCCAGTTCGGCGTAGCCGTCCAGCGTTTCTTCGACTTCTTCCTGCGTGGGCGTGTTCAGCTGCCAGGCGTTGATCTGGCGCTGGAAAGCGTCGGCCCACGAGCCGTCGAGATAGACCTCTTTGTTGGAACGTTTGTCGACAATTTCAAAGCCGTGCCTGGCGATGCGCGGAGGCGGCTCGCCGTCGGCGGGTTCGTTCGCCTGCATGTGCACGACGACGAACGAGTCGGAGTCATAGAGCATTTGCATGGTGGTTTCCTTTGCCATACAAATGGCAACGTTTGAGCCGGTTTCAAGGAGGACCGGGTAAACGGTGGAAGGACCTCCCATGGCTTCTAGACTAGGGCCTGGGCCTCATCAGTTCCTGTCGGTGGAGGACCACTGGTGGTCAAGCCAATCTCCGTTCGGCTGTGTCAGACGCAAACGCACAGGAACGTAATCCATGTGTGGCGCAAGCCAAAGTTCCACCTTCTGGTCATACTCCATACGCGCAGCGCGCGTGAGCTTGAGCGCGATGGCGGGCCCGCCCGGCAGCTGCAACGGCTCATTGCCCTCGACCGTGAACTGCCAGGTCTGCGCATCGCGCGTGGTCGCGGTCTGGATGGCGATGGCCGCGCCGGGCCCGAACTTGCCGGGATCGCCCGCGATCAACGCCGCCAGCTGCACCAGCACGCTCAGCCGGTCCTGTGCGCCCGGCAGCAGCGGGGCGTCGGGCTGGTTGCTGCTGAAACTCACCTTGCCCTCGTCGCGCACGAAGTGAGCGGCTTCCTCGCCACGCAATTTGTCGGAAAAGCGCAGCGGCGCCAGGCCATCCCCGGTGATCCGCCCGGTGCTGCGTTGGGAGCGTGCATGCCGCTTCGCATCGCTGATCTCGAGCTTGGCCTCGTAGCGCTCGCCGTCATGGCGCCAGAGCAGCTCGGCATCGGCTTCCCAGCGCTCGCTGCGGCTCTGGCCGGACACCTTGTAGTGCATCCGCACGGAGCCCGGTATCGCAAACGACGCGGCCGGGGTGCCGGATGGCGGCGGATTTGCCGGCTGGGGCGGCTGGGGCGGCTGTTGCGGTGCTGGGGGCGCAGTCAATGCAGGCGCGGGCGCCGGATTCGGCAGGGGCGGGGCTTTGGCGGCAGCGGCTCGCCTGGGCTGCGCGCCGACGACGGGCGCCGCCCCAGGAGGTTCAGGCCGGGCGGGCGGCGGCGCAACGATGGTGCGGGTCAGCAAGGCGCGCGTGGCGAACGGGTCGGCCACCTGCAGCGGGCCGCGCGTCGCACGCAGCAGCAGCAGGTGGGCCGCCAGCACGGCTGCCGCCGTCAGCAGCAGCGGCCGCCACGGCACGCCCGCCGCCTTCACCCCGCGTATCCCAGGTCGCTGGACAGCTGGTGGGCGGCTGCGCGCAAGGGCCGGTCGACGGCGCCGCCCCATTCAGGGTCGAAAGTGCCCGTCGGGCCCAGGGCGACGATGCCCAGCGCAATGTGTCCGTCGGAATCGAACACCGGCACGCAAAATCCGATGATGCCGGGCAGCAGCGTGTCGACCACCCGCGCCGACCCGCGCCGGCGCACTTCGTCGAGCATGGCCCGCGCTTGCGCCAGCGAGCCGGGCACGTCCTCGCGCCCCTGTCTTTGCGCCCGCGCGATTTCGTCCTTGAGCATGGGCGTGATCGCCTCCTTGGACAGGTAGGCGGCGAAACAACGGCCGGTCGCGGAAGACAGCAGCGGCATGACGTCGCCCAGCCGCAGGTTCACCGTCACCGCCTGCGGCGACTCTTCCCAATGGACGATGGTGGGCCCATGGTTTCCCCACACCGCGAGCGCCAGCGTGTGGCCGATCTGCTCCATCAGCGGCGCGATGCGCTCGCGCGCGAGCTTGACCGCGTCCAGGCGCGACAGGGAGGCCAGCCCCAGCTTGAGCGAAGCCGGGCCCAGGTCGTAGCGGGTGCTGGATGCGTCCTGCACCACCAGTTGCAGACGCTGGAAGCTCACCAGGTAGCGGTGCGCCTTGGCCGCGCTCATGCCGGCCGCGGCGGCCAGGTCGCGCAGCATCAGCGGCCCCGCCGCCTTGGAAAGGACATCCAGCAGGCCAAAGCCGACCTCCACGGACTGGATCCCCGCGCGCTCCTTCGTCATTTCGGAAGGCTTCCGGTAGAATTACGTTTAGGTAAATTCATTTCACAATGCGTAACGTCGTCCGACTCTAACGCACCCAACTTGCCGGAGCAACCCGATGAAGCTCGCCACTTATAAAGACGGTTCGCGCGATGGCCAGCTGGTCGTGGTCTCGCGGGACCTGAGCACCGCGCATTATGCGACCGGCATTGCCGACAGGATGCAGCAGGTCCTGGACGACTGGGGTTTCCTGTCGCCGCAGCTGCAGGACCTGTATGAAGCGCTGAACGGCGGGAAGGCGCGCCACGCCTTCCCGTTCGATCCCGCCCGATGCATGGCCCCGCTGCCGCGCGCCTACCAATGGGCCGACGGTTCGGCCTTCATCAACCACGTGGAGCTGGTGCGCGCCGCGCGCAGCAGCGAAGTGCCCGAAACTTTCTACACCGACCCCCTGATGTACCAGGGCGGCAGCGACGACTTTCTCGGTCCCTGCGACGATGTCTTTGTCCCCAGGCAGGAGTGGGGGATCGACTTCGAAGCCGAGGTCGCCGTCGTCACCGGCGACGTGCCGATGGCCGCCACCCCGGAGCAGGCGCTGGAAGGCATCCGGCTGGTGATGATCGCCAACGATGTGTCGCTGCGCAACCTGATCCCCGCCGAACTCGCCAAGGGCTTCGGCTTTTTCCAGAGCAAGCCGGCAACGGCCTTCAGCCCCGTGGCCGTGACGCTGGACGAGCTGGGAGACGCCTGGCAGCAGGGGCGGCTGCACCTGACCCTGCAAAGCGTGTGGAACGGCCGCAAGGTCGGCATGTGCGAGGCCGGGCCGGAAATGACCTTCCACTTCGGGCAGCTCATTGCCCACATCTGCAAGACCCGCAATGTGCGGGCCGGCAGCATCGTCGGCTCGGGCACGGTGAGCAACAAGGGCGTGGCCCGCGCCGACGGCAAGACCGAATGGCCCAAGGGCTACAGCTGCATCGCAGAAAAGCGCGCCATCGAAACCATCCTGGACGGCAAGCCCGTGACCGAGTTCATGAAGTTCGGCGACACCATCCGCATCGAGATGAAGGGCAAGGACGGGCAGAGCATCTTCGGCGCCATCGACCAGAAGATCGCGCCGCTGGCGCGCTGATGCGCAGCGGCCGGCGCCAGCTACAGCCGCAGCCAGGGCGTGCCGGATTCTTCCGCCTCGGCCTTGGCCAGGGTGTCCAGGAAGGTATCGCACCACCAGTGCACGTCGTACTGGCGGATGGTGTCCAGCAGGCCCTGGTGCCGGATGCGCCGCTCTTCCACCGGCATCTGCAGCGCCAGGTGGACGGCGTTGGCGGTGGCTTCGATGTCATAGGGATTGACCAGCAGCGCCTCGCGCAGCTGCTCGGCAGCGCCGGCGAAGCGCGACAGCACCAGCACACCGGGGTCTTGCGGATCCTGCGCGGCGATGAATTCCTTGGCCACCAGGTTCATGCCGTCGCGCAACGGCGTGACCAGCGCCACGCGGCTGGCACGGTACAGCCCGGGCAGCCGGGTGCGCGCCACCGTGCGGTGCATGTAGCGCACCGGCATCCAGTCCAGCTCGCCGAAGTTGCCGTTGATGGATCCGCACAGGCTTTCCAGCTCGTGCAGGATGTCGGTGTACGCGCTGACGTCCTCGCGGCTGGGCGAGGCGATCTGGATCAGCGTCGCCTTGCCGTGGTTTTCCGGGTAGCGCTGCAGCAGTTCGCGGAAGGCCCGCATTCGCTGCGGCAGTCCCTTCGAATAGTCCAGGCGGTCCACGCCGACCAGCAGCTTGCGGCGCGAGTACTCCCTGCGCATCCGCTCGTACATCTCGCGCCCCTCAGGCGCCTCGGCCAGCCCGGTGAACTCTTCCACGTCGATGCCGATCGGGAAAGCACCCGCCTGCACCGTGCGATTGAACGCGCGCCAGCGGCCGTCGCCCAGGTTGTGCGCGTGGGCCTCGGACTCGACGTAGCGGCAGAAGTGGCCGTGGTCGGCCTCGCTCTGGAAGCCGACCAGGTCGTAGGCGAACAAGGCGCGGATCAGCCAGTCATGTCCCGGGATGGCGGCCAGGATCAACGGGGGCGGCAAGGGGATGTGCAGGAAAAAGCCGATGCGCTGCGAGCAGCCCAGCGCGCGCAGCTCCGCGGCAAGGGGAATCAGGTGGTAGTCGTGGATCCAGATGACGTCGTCGTCGCGCAGCAGGGGCTGGAGCTTGCGCGCGAACAGCTGGTTCACGCGCCGGTAGCCGGTGATGTAGCCGGCGTCGAAATCCGCCAGGTCCAGGCGGTAGTGGAACACCGGCCACAGCACGCCATTGGAATATCCGACATAGAAAGAGTCGTGGTCCTCGCGGCTCAGGTCCAGCGTGACCAGCTTGACGGGGCCGGCCTGGTGCGTGTGCATCTTGCCCTCGCCGGGCACGCCGCCATCCGCGGTTTCGATGAGCTTGCCGCTCCAGCCGAACCAGAGGCCGCCGGTGTTGTTCAGCACGTCCGCCAGCGCCACCGCCAGGCCCCCCGCAGCGGTCTTGCGTGGGTCGGCCAGGCGATTGGAGACGACGACCAGGCGCGCCACGCTACGCTCCGCCGACGCGAACCTGGGCGCCGCCCGTCCGCCCCAAGGCGCGAAGGCGCCCCCGGGGGGCGGCGCGGCGGCATGGCCGAAAGCGCGGGAACCTCATATCACCGAGTCCCAGGGCGCCGAGAGGCGCACCGCGGCGTTGATCAGGCCGACCATGGAATACGTCTGCGGGAAGTTGCCCCACATTTCGCCGGTGGCGGCATGCGTGTCTTCCGACAGCAGGCCCAGCGGATTGCGGCACTTGAGCATCACCTCGAAGATCTCGCGCGCCTCGGCCTTGCGGCCGATGCGCGCCAGTGCGTCGATGCGCCAGAAGGTGCAGATGTTGAACGCGGTTTCGGGCTTGCCGAAATCGTCCGGTGCTTCGTAGCGCCGCATATAGGGGCCATCGCACAGCGATTTCTCCAAGGCGTCGACGGTGGCGACGAACCGCGCATCGTTGGGATCGATGAAGTTCACTTCGGCCATCAGCAGCACGCTGGCGTCGAGGTCGCGCCCGCCGAAGCTTTCGGCGAAGGCCTGGCGCTCCTCGCTCCATGATTCACGCAAGATGCGCTCGCGGATAACGTCGGCGCGCTCGCGCCAGTAACGGATGCGATCCGGCAGCTTCAGGCCCGCGGCCACCTTGGCCAGGCGGTCGCAGGCAGCCCAGCTCATGAGCGCGGAGGAGGTGTGGATGCGCGCGCGGGTGCGCAGCTCCCACATTCCGGCATCGGGCTGGTCATAGACGCGGAAGGCCTGTTCGCCGACCGCCTCGAGGTAGCCGAACTCGGCCTTGCCGGCCTTGCGGAACAGGCGGTGGTCGTGGAAAGACTGCGATGCGCCCAGGATGATGTTGCCGTACACGTCGTGCTGGAAATGTTCCTGGGCCTGGTTGCCCACACGCACCGGCCCCTGGCCGCGGTAGCCGGGCAGGTGGCCGAGGATCGACTCGGGCAGCTGTTCCTCCTGGCCGATGCCGTAGAGCGGCTGGATATGGCCGCCACCCGAGCGCACCACCACGTTGTTGAGCCAGCGCAGGTATTCCTCCATGGTGGCCACTTCGGACAGGCTGTTGAGCGCGCGGACCACGAAGAAGGCGTCGCGCAGCCAGCAGTAGCGGTAATCCCAGTTGCGGCCGCTGTTCGCCGCCTCGGGGATGCTGGTGGTCATGGCCGCCACGATGGCGCCCGTGTCCTCGAACAGGGACATCTTCAGCGTGATCGCCGCCCGGATCACCGCGTCCTGCCACTCCAGCGGCAGCGACAGGGCCCGCGTCCAGGAGCGCCAGTAACTCGCGGTCTCCTGCTCGAAGCTGCGGGCGGTGTCGGCGATGCCGGAAGTCAGGGTTTCGTCGGGCCCCAGGATGAAATCCATCGGCCGGTCGACGACGAAGAAGGTCTCCGCCAGCAGGTAGCTCAGGGGCGCATCGCTGTTGAGCCGCAGCGTCTGGCCGGGCCCCACGTAGCGCAGGTGCGTGCTGCCCTGCGTTACGGCGGGTTGCTGGCGGCCCCAGTCGAAACGGGGCCGCATCAGGACGCGCATCCGCGGCGAGCCCGAAAGGACCTTGATGCGGCGTATCAGCGTCAGCGGCCGGAAGGTGCGGCCGCGGCTGAAAAAGCGCGGCGCAAAATCGGTGATTTCGATGCCCTGGCCTTGCGCGTCGAACAGCCGCGTTCTCAGGATCGCCGTGTTCGGCTCGTAGCTCTGCTCGCTGCGCGCGAAATTTTCCAGCTCGAAGGCCCACAGGCTGCCGTTGGCGCTGGGGTCGAGCAAGGTGTTGAACACCGGGTCTCCATCGAAGCGCGGCAGGCAGCACCAGACGATGCGCGCGCGCTCATCGATCAGCGCGGTGTAGGCGCAGTTGCCGATCACCCCGAGTTTCAACGACGGTTCCGGAGCTTGCACCGGCGGATTCATGCACTGACCTTTCCGGCCTTCGCGGCCACCGCGGCTTGAAGTTGATAACGGAAGACGGCGGGCGATTCCAGGCGCTGCCAGGCAACGCTCGCACCGTCGCCGACCTTCACGCCCAGGCCCTTGAGCCGCTGCACGGTGGCGAAACCGACTTCGTCGGTGAAGTCGTCCCCCACGAATACCGGGGAGCGTCCCGCAAAGGGCGCCTCCTGCATGAAGGCTTCGATGGCACCGCCCTTGCTCGCACCGCCGGGCTTGGCCTCCACCACCATCTTGCCGTGCAGCAAGGTTAGGCCCGGCGACTTTTCGACCGCGGCCTGCATCGCCTGCAGGCATTCCTGCTCGAGCTCGGGCGCCTGGCGGTAGTGCAGGGCCAGCGATCCCCGCTTGGTTTCCAGGCGCAGCTGCGGATGGCGGGAAGCCAGCGCCTGGGCGGCCTCTTCGACGTATTGCAGCGGATGCGTGGACAGCAGCTTCATCGATCCGTCGGCCCCGCGCCGCTCGGCCCCATGCACGCCTGCGGCGGGCAGTTGCAAGGGACGCAGGAAGGCATCGATCTGATCGATGGGCCGGCCGGAAACCAGGGCGAGCGCCCCGCCCAGGTAGTGGTTCAGGGCCGTCAAGGTGCCCACCAGCCCGGAGGGAACGATCACCGCTTCCGGCTGGGGTGCGATGTCCACCAAGGTACCGTCGAAATCAAGAAACAAGGCGCAGGAAGGGCAAAGAATGTCCGCAAAATTCATCGTGCTGACCCTAGCAGAGGCACTGCAGCCGCACCAGACGGCCGGGACCCTTGAGTGTGTAGGAAAAGGCTTACGGCCGGACGGGAATCGGTGACCTTAAATGTCGTACAGGCCGGCCAGCGACCGCAGGCCTTTTACCTCGACCGGATTGCCGAAGGGGTCGCAGAAGAACATCGTCCATTGCTCGCCGGGCTCGCCCGGAAAGCGCTGTTGCGGCTCGAGCACGAACTGTGTGCCGGCCGCGCGCAGCCGCTGGGCCATGGCCTGCCAGTCGGGCAATTCCAGCACCACGCCGAAGTGGGGCATGGGTACCAGTACGTCACCCACCCGGCCGGTGCGCCCGGTCTTGAAAGGCTCGCCCAGGTGCAGCGATATCTGATGCCCGAAGAAGTCGAAGTCGACCCAGGTCGGCGCGCTTCGCCCCTCGGCGCAACCGAGCACGCCCCCATAGAAGCGACGCGCCGCGTCGAGGTCGGTGACGTTGAACGCCAGGTGGAATAAGCTTCTCATCCCTTCAAGCGTACATCAGCACCATGGACTATTCCAACTACCAGACGCTCGCCATCGCCCGCCGCGGCCCCGACAACACCGTGCTGGACATCCAGATGCGCGCGCGCAATGGCAAGCTGCCCACCGCCGGGCATGACGGGCACGCCGAACTCGCCCGCATCTGGCGCGACGTGGGCGAAGACGACAGCGTGCGCTGCGCCGTGCTGCGCGGCGAGGGCCTGGGCTTCTCGGGCGGCGGCGACCTGGGGCTGGTGGAAGACATGGCCAATGATTTCGAGGTGCGCACCCGGGTCTGGAAAGAGGCGCGCGACCTGGTCTACAACGTCATCAATTGCGACAAGCCCATCGTCAGCGCGTTGCATGGCCCCGCCGTGGGGGCCGGCCTGGTCGCCGGGCTGCTGGCCGACATCTCCATCGCGGCCAAGGGCGCGAAGATCGTCGATGGCCACACCCGGCTGGGCGTGGCGGCGGGCGATCACGCGGCCATTGTCTGGCCGTTGCTCTGCGGCATGGCCAAGGCCAAGTACTACCTCATGCTGTGCGAAGCGGTAAGCGGCGAGGAGGCCGAGCGCATCGGCCTGGTGTCGCTGGCGGTCGACGAGGACCAGCTGCTGCCCAAGGCCTACGAAGTCGCCGACAAGCTGGCGCGCGGCTCGCAAAGCGCGATCCGCTGGACCAAATATTCGCTCAACAACTGGCTGCGCCAGGCGGGGCCGGCATTCGATACATCGCTGGCCCTGGAATTCATGGGCTTTGCCGGCCCCGACGTGATGGAGGGCCTGGCTTCGTTGCGCGAGCGGCGCGCTCCGAAGTTCTGATCGGGGGATAATCGCGGCCCATGCAAGCCCTGCGCCGCGCCACCTTCCTCGCTCGCCTCGTGCTGGCATGGTTCGCGCTTGCGATCGGCGTGGCGATGGCCTCCCCGCTGGTCCAGCCGCGGGCCATGGAAGTGATCTGCTCGGGCGCCGGCGGCATGAAGCTGCTGGCGGGCGACGGCGAGGCAGGCGCGCCGGTTGCCGGCCATGCGCTGGATTGCCCGCTCTGCGTTTCTCTGGACGCGCCCCGGGCAGGCTCGCAGGGGTTTGGACAAGTACAACGCGCCGCCGGCGAGGCGCCTTGTCCCGTCGGCCCTACGCGCATCGCCGCGCCCGGGGC
>JACDFR010000007.1 GCA_013815685.1 Ramlibacter sp. | reverse complement strand
TTTGAGCTCGCGCAACTTGTCCGCCAGTCGAATTTCGAGTCCCCGCTCCACGGGCCGGTAAAGCTGGGGCGGCTGCATGCCTTCGGGGAAGTAACTCTCGCCGGCCGCGAAACCGCCGTCCTCGTCATGGGCGTAGCGATAGTGCTTGCCATAGTCGAGATCTTTCATCAACTGCGTGGGCGCATTGCGCAGGTGCAATGGCACGGGACGCGTGCCGTCCTTCTTGATCAGCGCCTTGGCTTCGTTGAAGGCGTTGTAGACCGCGTTGGATTTGGGGGCCATGGCCAGATAGATCACGCACTCGGCCAGGGCCAGCTCGCCCTCGGGCGTGCCCAGCCGCTCATAGACCTCCGCGGCATCCAGCGCCAGCCGCAGTGCGCGCGGGTCCGCCAGCCCGATGTCCTCGGCCGCCATGCGGATCAGGCGCCTGGCCATGTAGCGCGGATCCGCGCCGCCATCGAGCATCCGCATGAACCAGTACAGGGAGGCGTCCGGGTCGGAGCCGCGCACGGACTTGTGCAGGGCGCTGATCGTGTCGTAGAACTGCTCGCCGCCCTTGTCGTATCGGCGCATGCGCTCCCCCAGGACCTTGAGCAGCCAGGTGTCGGTGATCTGCGCGATCCGTTCCTTGTGCGCCGCGACAGCCAGCGTTTCAAGCGTATTGAGCAGCCGCCGCGCGTCGCCATCCGCGTACGCGATCAGCCGTTCCAGCGCCGCTACCTCGGTGGCCGGCACGGCGCCGATGGCCTGCGCCTTCGCGACGATCTGCTGCAGGTCCACCGGCGTGAGGGGCTGCAGCACATACACCGCCGCGCGCGAGAGGAGCGCCGAATTCACTTCGAATGAGGGGTTTTCGGTGGTGGCGCCGATGAAGGTGAAAAGGCCCGATTCCACGTGCGGCAGGAATGCGTCCTGCTGCGCCTTGTTGAAGCGGTGCACTTCGTCGACGAACACGATGGTGCGCTGCTGCTGCAGGCCGTCACGTTCGCGCTGCGCGAGGTCGACCGCCTCCCGGATGTCCTTGACGCCGCCCAGCACGGCGCTGATGGTGATGAACTGCGCCTCGAAAGCATCGGCCATCAGCCGCGCGATGGTGGTCTTGCCGATTCCGGGCGGGCCCCACAGGATGCAGCTGTGGGGCTGGCCCGATTCGAACGCGATGCGCAGCGGCATGCCTTCGCCCAGCAGATGCTGCTGTCCGATCACCTCGCCCAGCGTCTTCGGGCGCAGGCGCTCGGCCAGCGGCTGGTGCATGGTGGCGGCTGTCTTGGGCATGTTGGCCTGCCAGTTTATAGTGCCGCACCATGGACGCCTCACTCTGGTCGACCTTTTCAGCCTTGCTGGGCGCGCTGGTAGGCGGGGGGATCAGCTACCTGCTCAACCGGCAGCAATTCGCCAATCAGCTGCGCGTGGCGCAAGAGCAGCACCGCACCGAGTTCATGGCCGAAGAGACGGCCCGGGTGTTCCTCAGCCACAAGAGCTTCACCGACCGCTCGTTCGAAACCCTGCGCAGGCATCTGGGCGGCTTCGAAGACGATGAACTGCGCAAGATACTGGTGCGCGCGGGGGCCATGCGGGTTTATCGGGAAGACGGCAGCGAATGGTGGCGTCTGCTCACCCGCATGGACGAATTCATCGAGCGCAAGGCGCTGGACAAGATCACCCGGGAAATCTGAGCTACTGCTTGACCATGTCCGCGCCTTGCGGCGTCTTGAAGTTGAACGTATCCGGCGGCAAGGCGGTATTCAGTTCCATCTTGCTGAAACTCAGGACCGAACGCTGGCCGAAGCTGTCGACGATTTCCAGTGTCGCCAGGTCGTTGCCGCGAAACCCGATCCGCACCATGTTCAATTGGCCTTCCCTGGCCTTGGGCGCGGCCTGCACCCACTGCAGGCCGTCCTTGGCGCCGGTCGCTTCGAGATTGAAGTCGCGGCGCAGCGTGGCCAGATCCGGCGCCGATGCGATCAGCGCAGCCGGGGTCGATCCCAGCACCTCGGATTGCTTGCGCGTCGTGACCTGCCTCAGGTCGGCGTCGTACAGCCACAGGGTCTGGCCGTCCGCGACGATGGTCTGCTCGAATGGCTTCTTGTAGTTGAAGCGAAAGCGGTGGGGCCGCGCGAATTCGAAAGTGCCGGTCGAGGTCTTGCTGCGCGCGGTTTGACCCTCGCGCGCGGGGGATGTCACCACCTGCGTGAATTCCGCGCGGCCGCTTTTGGCCGTCTTGACAAAGTTCTCCAGGTTGTCCAATCCCGACGCCTGCGCGGCCAGGGCGGCCGACCACAGCAATGCTGCAAACCTTTTTTTCATGGACGGTTGGTTTCGCATGCGCCCGGAAAGTTCGCGGACCGGGCTATTCGGCGCGGGTCGGCACCAGGATCTCGCGCTGTCCGCTGCCGCTCATGGCGCTGACCAGTCCGGCCTTTTCCATGTCCTCGACCAGCCGTGCGGCACGGTTGTAACCGATCTTGAGGTGTCTTTGCACGAGCGAAATACTCGCCTTGCGATTCTTGAGCACCACCTCGACGGCCTGGTCGTACATCGGATCCTTCTCTCCTGCCGATCCGCCCTCGCCGCCCAGCAGGTCGCCGTCCTCGTCCACCGTGCCGCCTTCCAGCACGCCGTCGATGTAATTGGGTTCGCCGCCCTGCTGCTTCAGGTAGGCGACCACGCGGTGAACTTCTTCGTCGCTGACGAAGGCGCCGTGCACGCGGATCGGGAAGCCGGTTCCGCTTGGCATGTAGAGCATGTCGCCCATCCCGAGCAGCGCCTCGGCGCCCATCTGGTCCAGGATGGTGCGGCTGTCGATCTTGCTCGACACCTGGAAGGCAATGCGGGTGGGAATGTTGGCCTTGATCAGGCCGGTGATCACGTCCACGCTGGGGCGCTGGGTCGCCAGAATCAGGTGGATCCCCGCAGCGCGGGCCTTTTGGGCGAGGCGGGCGATCAACTCCTCGATCTTCTTGCCAACGACCATCATCAGGTCGGCCAGTTCATCGATCACGACCACGATATGCGGCAGCCGCTCCAGCGGCTCGGGGCTGTCGGGCGTCAGGCTGAACGGGTTGTGGATGAATTGCTCTTTCGCCTTGGCTTCGTCGATCTTGGTGTTGTAGCCCGCCAGGTTGCGAACACCCAGCTTGCTCATGAGCTTGTAGCGCCGCTCCATCTCGCCCACGCACCAGTTCAGGCCATGGGCCGCCTGGCGCATGTCGGTGACCACCGGGGCGAGCAGGTGCGGGATGCCTTCGTACACCGACATCTCCAGCATCTTGGGGTCGATCATGAGCAGGCGCACGTCACGCGCTTCCGCCTTGTACAAAAGCGACAGGATCATCGCGTTGATGCCCACCGACTTGCCCGAGCCGGTCGTGCCGGCCACCAGCACGTGGGGCATCCTGGCCAGGTCGGCGACGATGGGGTTGCCGATGATGTCCTTGCCCAGGCCCATCGTCAGCATGGATTTGGCTTCGTTGTAGACCTGCGACCCCAGGATTTCGGAAAGGCGGATCGACTGGCGCTTGGCATTGGGCAGCTCCAGAGCCATGTAGTTCTTGCCCGGGATGGTTTCCACCACGCGAATGGAAACCAGGCTGAGCGAGCGCGCCAGGTCCTTGGCCAGGTTGACGATTTGCGAGCCCTTCACGCCGGTGGCCGGCTCGATCTCGTAACGCGTGATCACCGGCCCGGGCTGGGCCAGCACGACGCGCACTTCGACGCCAAAATCCTTGAGCTTCTTTTCGATCATCCGGCTGGTCATTTCCAGCGTTTCGGGCGCCACGGTTTCCTGCCGCGTCTGGGCGCCGTCGAGCAGGTCCACCTGCGGCAGCTTCGAATCCGGCAGTTCGGTGAAGAGGGGCTTCTGGCGCTCCTTGGCAACGCGCTCGCTCTTGGGCACTTCGGCCAGGCTCGGCTCGATCAGGACCGGTGTGGGATGCTGCTCCACGATCTCGATCCGCTCCTCGAGCAAAACCTCTTCGCGCTGGCGCGCGGCCTGCTGGCCGAATGCCAGGTCCTGCGCGATCTCGCGCTTTTCCCGGCGCGACACGATGAGGCCATCGATGCGTCCGCCCAGCCGCTCGGCGACGTGACTCCAGGAAAAACGGAAGACCACCGCCGCACCCAGCACAGCCAGCGCCACGAACACCAGGCCCGAGCCGGTGAATCCCAGCCACTTCACGCCCAGCGGCCCGACCAGGTACCCCAGCGCTCCGCCGGCATGATCGGGCAGCTGCATCTCGAAGCGGTAAAGACGGGACCATTCCAGGCCCGTGCTCGCGCACAGCAGCACGGCCAGCCCCAACCAGAACGCCAGCCGGGTGCGCGAGAAACGGCCCGGCTCCGGCCGGGGCAGCGCTTCCCCGCGCATCCATCGGGCCAAGGTGGCAAGCCAGGCGCGCACGGCAGCCGCGAAGCACCACCACACCGAAAATCCGAACAGGAAATAGCTGGCGTCGGCCAGCCAGGCGCCCAGGCGGCCGCCCCAGTTGCGAATCACCGCGCTGGAGCCGGAGGTTGAGAAAGCGGAGTCTTGCGCGGAATAGCTCACCAGGGCGAGGAGCCAGAAAACGAGTGCCACCACGCCGACCACCAGCGCGAATTCGTGGGCGAAGCGGCCGACGCCGGCGCGGGGCCCGGAAGCACCGGCGCCGGGATTATTCAGGGTGTTGAGCGAGTAGGTCATGAGGCGAGCCCAAGCTTACCGCAGCAAGCCCGCGACGTGCCCAAAATCAACCGAGGGTGGTCAGGCGGTCCTTGATCAGCATCGATCCGTCGTCGCGCGTCTCGATGAAGCCGCGGTCTTCCAGGTCCTTCATCACGCGGCTGACCATCTCGCGCGAGGCCCCCACCATCTTGGCGATGTCCTGCCGGGAGATCCGCTCGCGAATCGTCATCAGTCCTTCCCGGTCGGGCACGGCGAACTCCAGCAGCGCACGTGCGACGCGGCCATACACGTCCATCAGGGCCAGCGACTCGATCTTGCGATCTGCCTGCCGCAGGCGCTGCACCAGCCCTTTCATGATGGCGTAGGCCATGGAACTGTTCTCGGGCAGGCAACGGGCGAACTCGGCGCGGCCCAGGGCCAGCATGTCTGTCTGAACCTCGGCGCGCACGGTGGCCGAATGCGCTTCGTTGTCGATCAGGCTCATCTCGCCGATGTAGTCACCCGGCTGCAGCGTGGCCAGGATCACCTCGCGGCCGCGCTTGTCGGACGTCACGACGCGTACCCGCCCTGTCAGGATGATGAAAAGCGTATTCGACTTGTCGCCCTGTTCCACAATAATTTCGCCGCGCTTGAAACGCCGCTTGACGACGGCGTCCGCAACCGACTCCGCCTGGGCCGCCGTCAACAAGGCGAACAGCGGAACGCGGCGAATCAGCTCCAGATTGGACAACATCGACATTCTTTAATCCCTTCCGGTGCGTGCAAGGCGATGGCTTCTTACAATCGGTCCGATTGAATCGCAAGCGTTGATACTTGCGGCCAAGGCCCAAAATGTACACCCAGCTGTGGCGTATTCCACACAGGTTTTTACCATGCCAAACACCAAACACGCCAAAGTCCTGATCCTGGGTTCCGGTCCCGCGGGCTACACCGCCGCGGTGTATGCGGCGCGCGCCAATCTCAATCCCGTGCTGGTCACCGGCATCGCGCAGGGAGGGCAGCTGATGACGACCACCGACGTCGACAACTGGCCGGCGGACGTGCACGGGGTGCAAGGGCCCGAGTTGATGCAGCGCTTCCTCGAGCACGCGCAGCGCTTCAACACCGAAATCCTGTTCGACCACATCAACACGGTGGATGTCGGAAAGCGTCCCTTCACGCTGCAAGGCGACAGTGGCCAGTACACCTGTGATGCGTTGATAGTCGCCACCGGCGCTTCGGCCAAGTACCTGGGCCTGCCGTCCGAGCAGGCATTCATGGGGCGCGGCGTCTCGGGCTGCGCGACCTGCGACGGCTTTTTCTACCGTGAGCAGGTGACCTGCGTCATCGGCGGCGGCAACACCGCGGTGGAGGAGGCGCTGTACCTGTCCAATATCGCGAGCAAGGTTTACCTCGTGCACCGGCGCGACAAGTTCAAGGCCGAGCCGATCCTGGTGGACAAGGTGGCGGAGAAGGTCAAGTCCGGCAAGATAGAACTCAAGCTGTTCAAGACTCTCGACGAGGTGCTGGGCGATGCGAGCGGCGTAACCGGCGTGCGCCTCAAGGACACAAAGACCGGCCAGACCGAAGATCTGCCCCTGCAGGGCTGCTTCATCGCCATTGGCCACCAGCCCAACACCGACATCTTCAAGGGGCAGCTGGAGATGAAGGATGGCTATATCCTGACCAAGTCGGGCTTGCAGGGCTTCGCGACGATGACCAGCGTACCGGGCGTGTTCGCCGCGGGCGACGCGCAGGACCACGTCTATCGCCAGGCCATCACCAGCGCTGGGACCGGCTGCATGGCCGCACTGGACGCCCAGCGGTTCCTTGAACAGGCCGAATCCTGAGATCTGGCTATAATTCAGGGCTTTGCCGATTTCTGCACCAGAAGTTCGCAGCCGGTTACCGCCCCCGTACTGGGCGAGGTGAGGCCCTCAGGCCGCTCAGGTGTTTTGAGCGAGGGCCGTGCAATATGGAGCGTCCTCATGGCACGCGTATGCGACGTAACGGGTAAAGGCCCGATGGTCGGAAACAACGTTTCCCACGCCAACAACAAAACCAAGCGCCGGTTCATGCCGAACCTGCAGTACCGCCGTTTCTGGGTCGAGACTGAAAACCGCTGGGTTCGCCTGCGAGTTTCGGGCGCCGCTTTGCGCCTGATCGACAAGAATGGCATCGACGCCGTGCTCGCAGACCTGCGCGCACGTGGTCAAGCTTAAAGCCAAGGAGCACCATCATGGCAAGCAAAGGCGGACGTGAAAAGATCAAGCTGGAATCCACTGCGGGTACTGGCCATTTCTATACCACCAGCAAGAACAAGAAGACGATGCCCGAGAAAATGTCGATCATGAAATTCGACCCGAAGGCGCGCAAGCACGTCGAGTACAAAGAAACCAAGCTCAAATGAAGCCTGCGCCCGCGGGCGCAGAGAAAACAAAAAGCCCCGCTTGCGGGGCTTTTTCATTGGTGGCGCTTATCTGCGGTTCGGATCGTCGGGATAGCGATCATCGCGATTCGCGATGCCATCCCCATCCCTGTCGCGATTGCGGGCAGTGGCGTTGAGATCGCGCTCACGGCGATCAGCAATCCCGTTGCCATCGCGGTCGCGGTTTCTGGCCATACCGTCACGATCACGATCGCGATCACGCACAGTGGGTTGGACCGGCTGGATAGCCGGCTGAACCGGGACCGGCCGGACCGGCACGACGTAAGGGTAGGCGGGCGCAGCGCTGCGTGGTACATAGACATAGACCGGCTGCGAGGGGGGCGTCCAGCCACTGTTCCCGTAATACTCCGGAGTACCGGGCAACGGCCCGTGCGCAGGTTGGTTCTGTGTTCCTTCGAAACCGCTGGCTTGCGCCATCGCCGACGCGCTGGTTGCCAGCGTTGCCGCGAGCAGGACCGAGTGCAATAACTTTTTCATGGTAACTCCTTGTGGCGCATGACGTCGCCGCAACCGCCATTGAATACCCTTGGCGTATCAGCGATGTGTCCGCCGCATGCCGAAACCATGTCGGACGGTTACCAGACGTACCGTAGGCACGCCCGGCTCGGCAAGGCCTTACTCCCGCGCCGCCCGCAGCTTCATCGAAAACTGCTGCAAAGCCAAGATGCCGCTCTCCTCGGCCCGGCGGCACCACGCCTGCAGGTCCGAAGCCAGCTGTTCGCGCGACTGAGATGTGTTGAGCCACATCTGGCGCAGCTCCTCGCGCATCGTCACCATCTGGTCCAGCACCGGATGAGCGGCCAGTACGCGCGCCAGATGCGGCTTAGCGGCGGCCGGCACCTTGTCGTCGTCGCGGTGCAGCCAGCGATTGGCAGCCTTGAGCAGAGACAGGTCGGCCTGCTTTCCGTTCAGTAACGCAAGCTCGGCCTTGCAGGCGCGGCGCATTTCACGCGCATAGCCGGCCATGACCTCATACCGGTTGGCGATCAGGGCCTCCAAGGTGTGCTCGTCCGCGACAGGCTTGATGGCGCCCAGCTGCAGCTTCGGTGGCACCTTCTTGACCGTGGCCCAGCCGATCTTGCTCATCAGGGTGATGTAGACCCAGCCGATGTCGAATTCGTGCGTCTTGACCGAAAACTTCGCCGACGTCGGATAAGTGTGGTGGTTGTTGTGCAGCTCTTCGCCGCCAATCAGCAAGCCCCAGGGCGAGATATTGGTGCTGGCGTCGGGTGCCTCGAAATTGCGATAGCCCCAATAGTGGCCGATGCCATTGATGATGCCGGCGGCGGTAACGGGAATCCAGGCCATTTGAACGGCCCAGACCGCGGCTCCGGCCGCGCCGAACAAGGCGAGGTTCAGTATCAGCATCAGGCCCACACCCTGCCAGCTATAGCGGCTGTAAAGGTTGTGCTCGACCCAGTCGTCGGGCGTGCCGTGGCTGAACTTGCCGATAGTTACCTGATTCTTGGCTTCCGCCCTGTAGAGCTCCGACCCCTTCCAAAACACCGTCTCGATGCCGCGTGTCTGCGGGCTGTGCGGATCGTCGGCGGTTTCGCACTTCGCGTGGTGCTTGCGGTGGATGGCGACCCACTCCCGAGTGACCATGCCGGTGCCCAGCCAGAGCCAGAAACGGAAGAAGTGCGATGGAATGGCGTGCAGATCCAGCGCCCGGTGCGCCTGCGCACGATGCAGGTAGATGGTGACGGCGGCGATGGTGATGTGCGTGGTCGCCAGGGTATACAGCACGATCTGCCACCACGACAGGTTCCACAAGCCGTGGGCAAGCCAGTCAACGGCAGCGTTCATTACGGCCCAGTCGGGAAGCAACATAAATGGGTAGCTCTCTCTTTTAAAACGAAATCGCAAAAGGGGCTTGCGATCAGACCCATTCTAGGGCGCGAGGTTCAACCGCGGGCTGTGGATAAGCACATAAGCGCGAATAGCCCCGCACTATTGTCAATTTTTCACCCATAGAGCCGCGAAAAAGCCGTCCGTCGCGTGCCTGTGAGGCCAAAGCCGGAGAAAATCGCCGCCGCGCTCGCCCCCGCTGCACAGCACCGCAGCGCCGTCCACTTTGAGATTGGACAGGGCTTCAACGGCCGGCAACGGGCTGAAATCCTTGTTCGTCTCGGTGAATAACCGCGCGATCTCCTCGTTTTCGGCCAGCAGGACGCTGCAGGTCGCATAGACCAGTCGCCCTCCCGGCTTGAGCAGGCGTGACGCGCTTTGCAGAATTACGGCCTGTTTCGCGCTCATCTCCTGCACCGACTGCGGAGACTGCCGCCACTTCAGGTCCGGGTTGCGGCGCAATGTGCCCAGCCCCGAACAGGGCGCGTCGACAATCACGCGGTCGATCTTGCCGGCCAGGCGTTTGATGCGCTCGTCACGCTCGTGGGCGATCGCGGCCCGATGAACGTTCGACAACTTGCTTCGCGCCAAGCGGGGCTTGAGCGCGTCCAGCCTGTAGGCGGATGTGTCGAAGGCGTACAGCCGGCCGGTGCTGCGCATCGAAGCCCCGATCGCCAGGGTCTTGCCACCGGCGCCGGCACAGAAATCGACGACCATTTCGCCCCGCTTGGCGTCCAGCAGCAACGCCAGCAGCTGCGAACCTTCATCCTGAACCTCGACGGCGCCGCGGGAGAAAACGCCCACCTTGGTCAACGCCGGCTTGCTGTCCAGGCGCAGCCCCCAAGGAGAAAACGGCGTGGACTTCGAGGCGATGCCGGCCAGCTCGAGTTCCTTCTGGATATCCGGCCGTTTGTCGTTGAGCATGTTGACGCGCAGGTCGAGCGGCGCCGGCTGGTTCAAGCTCTCGGCAAGGGCCATGAACTCAGCCCCCAGCTGCTCCTTGAGGGGCTGCACCAGCCATTCAGGAAGGTTGTGGCGATGGCGCTCCAGCAGGTCGGCGGGGTTGATCGAATCGCACTGGTCGAGCCATCTCTTTTCCTGCTCTGAAAGGGCGCTCTTGAGGAAGTCGCGCGGGCCATGGAAACCCAGGATCGCCATGCGCCGCTCCTTGGGCCCGCTGCCTGAGGGCGAGAGATGGTCGAACAGGAGTTTTTTGCGCAGCACATTAAACACGGTCTCGGCCAGCGTGGCGCGCTCGCGCGGCCCCAGGGACCGGTTGTCGCGGAAGTAGCGGGACACGACAGCGTCGGCCGGGTGATCGAATTTCAGGGTGAGCTTGACGAGTTCGGCGCAGGCGTCGAGCAGGGCGTTGGGATGCATGGGCCTATTGTCCCATCCGCATGCTTGGCGCGAGTGTTCTGCCTTTCACTCAGGCCGAGCGGAAAAAAGACGGCGGCGTGATGTCGAAATTTTACGGGGCACACCCCGAGAGACCCGGCAGCAGCGCGGCAATCGCACGCGGATAGATCTGGTGCTCCTGCACCAGGACACGCGCAGCCAGCGTCTCCGCGGTGTCGTCGGGCAACACCGGAACCACCGCCCGTTCCAGGATCGGACCATGATCCAGCTCCGGGGTGACCTGGTGCACCGTGGCGCCGGCGAATCTGCATCCGGCATCGATGGCCCGCTGGTGGGTATGCAACCCCGGAAACGCCGGAAGCAATGAAGGGTGGATGTTGAGGAGCCGGCCCTGGTAGCGCTGGACGAACTGCGGCGTGAGGATGCGCATGAAGCCCGCCAGCACGACCAGAGACGGCTGGTGCCGTTCGATCGCCACGCTCAATTCCGTATCGAACGCTTCGCGCGTGGCGAAGCGCCTGTGGTCGACCACATCGGTGGCGATCCGGTGTTCGCGCGCCAAGGCCAGGCCGCCTGCGTCGGCGCGGTTGCTGATGACAGCGGCGACCCGGGCACCAAAGGACTCGAGCCAGGACTCGCGTTGGGCGCACCGGATGATGGCTGCCATGTTCGAGCCGCCGCCGGAGATCAGAATCACGATGTTCTTCATTTTCGCAAATTATCCCCGCCATGCCCTTACGACCCCTGAACCCGTTCGAAGCCCGCGTGCTGGCCACCTTGATGGAGAAGGCACGCACGGTGCCCGACAGTTATCCGCTGACGCTGAACTCGCTGGTGGCCGGCTGCAACCAGAAGACCAGCCGCGAGCCGCTGATGAGCGTGAGTGATGCACAGGCGCTGGATGCGCTGGATGCGCTGAAACTGCTCAGCCTGGTCTTTGAATCCAGCGGCAGCCGGGTCGCGCGCTGGGAGCACAACTTCCAGCGCGGGGTCGGCGTGCCCGAGCAATCCGCGGTGCTGCTCGGCTTGCTCATGTTGCGCGGGCCCCAGACCGCGGGCGAACTGCGCCTGAATGGCGAGCGCTGGTACCGGTTTGCGGACATTTCATCGGTCGAAGCTTTTCTGGAAGAGCTGCAGGAGCGGCCACCGGATAAGGGCGGGCCGCTGGTCGTGAAACTGCCCCGGGCGCCGGGCCTGCGCGAACAGCGCTGGGCACATCTGTTGTGTGGGCCGGTCGAGGCGCAGCATGGTTCGGCCCTGGCATCGAGTATGTCACCTCATCCCTTGGACGAGCGCATCGCCTCCTTGGAAAACGAAGTGGCCTTGCTTCGTTCGACTGTGCAAAACATCCTCGGCGAACTTGGCATGTCACAACCCGGACACAATGAATAGAACGACCGTACGGATAATGGCGCGGTATTGGAGACACTCCCATGGATTTAGCATTTACGCCTGAAGAACAGAAATTCCGCGAGGACGTGCGCAGCTGGGTGCGCGCCAACCTGCCGCGGGAAATCTCTCACAAGGTCCACAACGCACTGCGGCTCACTCGCGACGACATGCAGCAGTGGGCGCGCATTCTGGGCAAGAAGGGCTGGCTCGGCTACGGCTGGCCCGAGCAGTTCGGCGGACCCGGATGGAATGCCGTGCAGAAACACCTGTTCGAAGAAGAGTGCGCGCTCGCCGGCGCGCCGCGCATCGTTCCGTTCGGACCGGTCATGGTGGCGCCGGTGATCATGGCCTTTGGCAGTCCCGAGCAGCAGAAGCGCTTTCTTCCCGGCATCGCCACCGGCGAAGTCTGGTGGAGCCAGGGCTACAGCGAGCCGGGCTCGGGCTCGGATCTGGCGTCCGTGAAGACCCGCGCCGAACGTCGCGGCGACAAGTACATCGTGAACGGCCAGAAAACCTGGACCACGCTCGCCCAATACGGCGACTGGATCTTCTGCCTCGTGCGCACCAGCACCGAGGGCAAGCCCCAGACCGGTATCTCGTTCCTTCTGATCGACATGAAGTCGCCCGGTGTCTCCGTGCGGCCCATCATCATGCTCGACGGCGAGCACGAGGTGAACGAGGTGTTCTTCGACAACGTCGAGGTGCCCGCCGAGAACCTCGTCGGCGAGGAGAACAAAGGGTGGACTTATGCCAAGCACCTGCTGTCCCACGAACGCACGAACATCGCCGACGTGAACCGCGCCAAGCGCGAGCTCGAGCGCCTGAAGCGCATCGCCAAGGCCGAAGGTGTCTACGAGGACCGGCGGCTGCGCGACGAGATCGCCAAGCTGGATGTGGACGTGGTCGCCCTCGAAATGCTGGTGCTTCGCGTGCTGTCGGCGGAGAAGTCGGGGAAGAATTCGCTGGACATCGCCGGCCTGCTCAAGATCAAGGGCAGCGAGATCCAGCAGCGCTACAGCGAGCTCATGATGCTGGCGGCCGGGCCATACGCCCTGCCCTTCATCCCCGAAGCCATGGAAGCCGGCTGGCAGGGCGACTACGTGGGCGCCGCTCACTGCGCGCCGCTGGCATCGACCTACTTCAACTTGCGCAAGACCACGATCTATGGCGGCAGCAACGAAGTGCAGCGCAATATCGTCGCCCAGACGGTCCTCGGCTGAGGGAGTGGCAATGGCAGTAACAGGAGCATCCGATGGATTTTGATTTCAGTGACGATCAGGAACAGCTGCGCGACGCGGTCCGCAAGTGGGTGGCCAAAGGCTACGGCTTCGAGCGCCGCCGCTCGATCGTCAACGCCGGCGGTTTCGACCGCGGCGCTTATGGCGAGTTGGCGGAACTGGGCCTGGCCGGCCTGTACATCCCCGAGGAGGAGGGCGGCATGGGTATGGGCCCGGTCGAGGGCATGGTGGTGATGGAGGAACTGGGCCGCGGAATGGTGCTGGAGCCGCTGGGCCAGACATTGATCGCAGGCGCCATCCTGAACGGTTACGCCCCGCAGCGGCTCAAGGCCGCCTGGTTGCCCAGGATCGCTGGGGGTGAAGCACTGGTGGTGCTGGCGCATCAGGAGCGCAAGGCGCGTTATCGCCTGGACCTGTGCGAAACGCAGGCAAGCGGATCCGGCGATGCCTGGACCGTCAGCGGCGCCAAGAGCGTCGTGCCCGCCGGCGACAAGGCCGACGCCTTCCTGGTTCCGGCTGTCGCCAATGGAAAGATGGCGTTGTTCCTGGTCGAGCGCAGTCCCGGTGGCGTCGCTTCGCGGGGCTATGGCACGCAGGAAGGCGGCCGCGCCGCTGAGGTCACGTTCAATTCCGCGGCGGCCTCGCTGGTCTCGCCCGAGGGCTTGGCCGCGCTGGAACATGCGGTGGATATCGGCATTGCCGCTGCCTGCGCGGAAGCCGTCGGTGTGCTGGACAAGACCATGGACGTCACGGTTGATTACATGAACACGCGCAAGCAGTTCGGCGTGACCTTGTCCACATTCCAGGCGCTGCGCCACCGGATGGCGGACATGAAGATGCAGCTGGAGCTTGCGCGCTCGATGAGCTATTACGCCGCGCTCAAGCTGAACGCCCCGGCCGACGAGCGCCGCCGGGCGCTGGCCCGGACCAAATACCAGGCGGGCGTGGCCATGCGCTTCATAGGGCAGAACTCGGTGCAGCTGCATGGCGGCATCGGCGTCACCGACGAATACATCGGCAGTCACTACTTCAAGAAACTCACCCAGCTGGAGCTGAGTTTCGGCGACACCCTGCATCAGCTGGGCGAGGTTTCGGAAAGAATGCAAGACACCACGGGCGTATTCGCCTGAAATTGCGGAGATAAGCATGACGACTCGGCGGCTGTTTCTGGGCCTCGCGGCCGGCGCGATAGTTCTGGCGGGCTGCGCCACCAATTCTTCGGCGCCGGATGCCCCGCCGATCGTTTTCGTGCACGGCAACGGCGATACCGCCGCCCTGTGGCAGACCACGATATGGCGATTCGAATCCAATGGCTGGCCGCGCGCGCGGCTGCATGCCATCGACGTGCCCTATCCCCTGGCGCGCGACGACGACAGCAAACCGCAGCCGGGCCGCACCTCGACGGCGGAGCACATGGCCTACCTGAAAGCCGAAGTCGAGAAGGTGCTCCAGGCCACCGGTTCGCGCCAGGTCGTTCTGGTGGGCAATTCGCGCGGCGGCAATGCCATCCGCAACTACCTCCAGAACGGCGGGGGCGACAAGACGGTGAGCCACGCGGTCCTGGGCGGCACGCCTAACCACGGCGTCTGGGCCATCAAGGGCTTTCGCGAGTCCAACGAATTCTCCGGGACAGGCCCGTTCCTCACGTCGCTCAACGCGGCCAAGAATGCGGCGGGCGACGAAGTGACGGGGCCGGCCAGGTGGATGACGATCCGCTCCGACAACAACGACAAGTTCGCCCAGCCCGACGGCCTGTGGATCGGGGCCAAGGGCACGCCCACCAACATCACTTTCGCGGGTCCCGAACTCAAGGGCGCGGCCAATGTGGTGATCCCGCGCATCGATCACCGCGAGACCTCCTATTCGCCCGCCGCTTTCGAAGCCACCTACCGTTTCGTCACGGGCCAGGCTCCCTCCACGGTGGAGATCAGGCCGGAAGAGCGCGTCGTGCTCGGCGGCAAGGTCAGCGGAATGGGGCAGTCGTCCATCGATCCCGCCTCGGGCAATTTCGCCAATAACCTGCCTTTGCCGGGCGCGCGGCTGGAGGTGTTTGCCACCGATCCCGCGACCGGCGAGCGCCGCGGCGCGGCGGCGTACAGCAGGGGCGTGGCGGCGGATGGCATGTGGGGACCGTTCAGTGCCCAGTCGGGCACCCGTTATGAGTTCGTGGTGAGCGCCCCGGGCTATGCGACGACGCACATCTACCGCAGTCCCTTCCCGCGTTCCAGCGACATCGTGCACCTGCGAATCGAGCGCATCGCCGATGCCGACAAGGGTGCTGCGGCAATCGTCAACATGGTCCGCCCGCGCGGCTACCTGGACCCCGCGCGCGACAACATGGCGTTCGATGGGCAATCGCCGCCGCCGGGTGCCGTCCCGGGGGCAGGCGTGGCCAGCTCCAGGATCAAGCCGGACAGCGCCGCCGCCCGGCCGGTGGTGGCCGAGTTCAACGGGGAGCGAGTGGTGGGGCGCGTCTGGCCGGCCGTAGAGAACCATGTGTCGGTCCTCGAACTGACGTATTGAACGTCACATGTGCAAGCGCGACGTCTTGGGAAGGTGGGCCATCAGGAACTCCATCTGGTCCGCCAGGATGCGGCGGTTGCGAAGGATGAAGTCTTCCCACAGGCTGGGGACGTAGGGCGCATACAGGAGCGGCATGCGCGCCTGTTCCGGTGTACGGCTGCTCTTGCGGTGGTTGCAGGCCCGGCAGGCGGTGACCACATTCATCCAGTGGTCCTTGCCGTTCTGCGCGAATGGGATGATGTGCTCGCGAGTGAGCTCTTCCTCATGGAACAAGTCGCCGCAATAGGCGCAGACGTTGCGGTCGCGGGCAAACAGCTTGCTGTTGGTGAGCCCCGGCTTGAGGTCGAAGGGATTGATGTTGGGCACGCCCTTGGTGCCGATGATGCTGCTCACCGCGATCTGCGATTGCTCGCCGGTCATTGCGTTGTGGCCGCCGCGAAACAGCGCCACACGCGCCCCCACCTCCCAGCGCACCTCGTCGGCGGCGTAGTGCAGCACGGCTTGCTCCAGCGTGATCCACGACTGGGGCAGCCCTTGGGCGGACAGCTTCAGAACCTTCAAAACACGCCTCCTTGGTACGGCAGAAAACAACGCAGAGGTCAGCTCCAGCATCGGGTGACGCTGTACAGCACAATATACCCTGTTTTCCCGGCCGTCTCGCAAGCGCAAACGCCTTGCGGTGCTTGGCGGGCGGGCACGAGCTGCTATCAAAAAGATACTCCAGGACACCTACCGCCGCGATGCAGATATTCAGAGGCTTCCACCACCCGGGGATCGCGCCTGCTTGCGCCTTGACCATCGGTAATTTCGACGGCGTGCACCGCGGCCACCAGGCCATGCTCGCATTGCTGAACAACGAGGCCCGGCATCGCGGCATCCCCAGCTGCGTGCTGAGCTTCGAGCCGCATCCCCGAGACTATTTCGCCCGCCTGGCGCGCAGGCCCGAACTGGCACCAGCCCGCGTCGCCACCCTGCGTGACAAACTGACCGAACTGGCGCGCTGCGGCGTGGACCAATGCGTGGTGCTTCCGTTCGACGCCCGGCTGTCGTCTCAAGTTCCCGAGGCCTTCATCGACAACGTGCTGGTGCGCGGCCTGGGTGCGAGATATGTGCTGGTGGGCGATGACTTCAGGTTCGGCGTCAGGCGGGCCGGCGACTACGCGATGCTCGACGCATTCGGCAACGCCAAGGGTTTCGACGTGGCCCGCATGAACGCTTATGAGGTGCACGGGATGCGCGTCTCCAGTTCCGCGGTGCGCGAAGCGCTGGCGCGCGGTGACATGGACGCCGTGGCCGCCCTGCTCGGCCGGCCGTACAGCATCAGCGGCCACGTGGTTCATGGCCGCAAGCTGGGCCGCGAACTGGGCTTCAAGACACTCAACTTGCGCTTTTCGCATTGGAAACCCGCCGCCAGCGGCATATTTGCGGTGCAGGTGGCCGGCCTGAGGGTGAAGCCGCTGCCTGGCGTGGCCAACCTCGGGATCCGGCCATCGATCGATCCCGGCGACATCAACGGCGGGCGTGTCCTGCTGGAGACGTACTGCCTGGATTGGCCGCACGACCTGGGCCCCGAGGGGGGCTACGGTAAAATCATCCACGTGGAACTGCTTCACAAACTGCACGACGAGCGCAAATACGACGGTCTGGATGCCTTGACCGAGGGCATCCGCAAGGACTGCGACGACGCTCGCGCATATTTTGCTTCCACGCGTCGCCAGACCACGCGCGGCCGAATTTAGGTCCTGTCATTGCGGGCCCCGGCCAGCGCCCGGGGCGGGCCTGCTCCGCAATCCACCTCAGACAGCCAAAACATCCTGGATTCCGGGTCGAGCCCGGAATGACAACCTGAAAGCTTCTCCATGACAGACCAGACCGAAAAAACCGACTACCGCGCCACGCTCAATCTTCCCGATACCCCCTTTCCGATGCGCGGGGACCTCCCCAGGCGCGAGCCGGTGTGGGTCAAGGAGTGGGAGGACCAGGGCCTCTACAAGAAGCTGCGCACCGCGCGGTGCGGCCATGAGAAGTTCGTTCTGCACGACGGCCCGCCCTATGCCAACGGCCAGATCCACATGGGCCATGCGGTCAACAAGATCCTGAAGGACATGATCGTCAAGGCCCGCCAGCTCAAGGGCCTCGATGCCGCCTATGTGCCGGGGTGGGACTGCCACGGCCTGCCGATCGAGAACGCCATAGAAAAAAAGCACGGGCGCAACCTGCCGCGGGGTGAGATGCAGGCCAAGAGCCGCGCATTTGCGACCGAACAGATTGGCATCCAGATGGCCGATTTCAAGCGGCTGGGCGTGCTGGGCGACTGGGATCATCCGTACCGGACCATGGACTTCGTCAACGAGGCCCAGGAAATCCGGGCTTTCAGGCGCGTGGTGGAACGCGGGTTCGTCTACCGCGGCCTGAAGCCCGTGTACTGGTGTTTCGATTGCGGCTCCTCGCTGGCCGAATTCGAGATCGAGTACGCCGAGAAGAAATCGCAGGCCGTGGATGTCGCGTTCGAAGCCGACGACCCGGCGCGCCTGGCGGCGGCGTTCGGTCTGGATGCCCTGGCCAAGAATGCGTTCATCGTCATCTGGACCACGACCCCCTGGACGCTGCCGGCGAACCAGGCGCTCAACCTCAACCCCGAACTCGAATACTCGCTGGTCGATACCGAGCGCGGGCTGCTGATCCTGGCCGCCACGCTGGTCGGCCCCTGCCTGGAGCGCTACCGGTTGACCGGCCAGGTCGTGGCGACCACCTTGGGCAAGAATCTCGCCGGGCTGAACTTCCGCCATCCCTTCCACGATGTTCACGAGGGCTTTCGCCGGCTCTCCCCGGTCTATCTGGCCGATTACGCGACGGCCGACGACGGCACGGGCGTGGTCCACTCCACCCCCGCCTATGGCTTGGACGACTTCAATTCATGCATGGCGCACGGGATGTCCTACGACGACATCCTGAACCCGGTGCAGGGCAACGGCTCCTACGAAGCCGCCTTCCCGTTGTTCGGCGGGCAGAACATCTGGAAGGCGATTCCGGGCATCGTGGATGCGTTGCGGGACGCGGGACGGCTGCTTGCCTGCGCACCCATCACCCACAGCTACCCGCATTGCTGGCGCCACAAGAGCCCGGTGATCTACCGCGCCGCCGCGCAGTGGTTCATCCGCATGGACGAGGGCGAGGGTGTGTTCACCCGGGACAAGGCGCCCAAGACACTGCGCCAGATGGCGCTGGAAGCCATCGATGAGACCGGCTTCTTCCCCGAGAACGGCAAGGCGCGGCTGCGCGACATGATCGCGGGCCGCCCCGACTGGTGCATCAGCCGCCAGCGCAGCTGGGGGGTGCCCCTGCCCTTCTTTCTTCACAAGGATTCGGGCGAGCTGCACCCGCGGACCATGGAAATCCTCGACATCGCCGCGGACATGGTGGAAAAAGGCGGCATCGAGGCCTGGAGCAAGGCCACGACCGAATCGGTGCTCGGCGACGAGGACGCGAGGCTCTATGCCAAGAGCACGGACATCCTCGAAGTCTGGTTCGACTCCGGCACCACCCACACGACGGTGCTGCGCCATTCGCACGCGGGTGCGGCCCACGAGAGCGGGCCGGAGGCCGACCTGTATCTCGAAGGCCACGACCAGCACCGCGGCTGGTTCCATTCCTCCCTGCTCACGGCCTGCGCCATGTACGGGCGTGCGCCCTACCGCAGCCTGCTGACCCACGGCTTCACCGTCGACAGCCAGGGCCGCAAGATGAGCAAATCGATGGGCAACGGGGTCGACCCGCAGGAGACCACCAAAAAGCTCGGGGCCGAGATCATTCGCCTGTGGGTGGCCGCGTCGGACTATTCCGGCGATATCGCCGGCGATGAGAAGATTCTCGCGCGGGTGGTGGACGCCTATCGCCGCATCCGCAACACGCTGCGCTTCCTCCTGGCCAACGTCAGCGATTTCGACCCGGCCAAGGACGCGGTTGCCCTGGAGCAGATGGTGGAAATCGACCGCTATGCGCTGTCTCGCGCGGCCCAGTTCCAGGCCGAGGTACTGGCGCACTACGAGGTGTTCGAGTTCCACCCGGTGGTGGCCAAGCTGCAGGTGTATTGCTCCGAGGACCTCGGCGCCTTCTATCTGGACATCCTGAAGGACCGGCTCTACACGACGGCGCCCAAGTCGCTGGCCCGGCGCAGCGCCCAGACCGCCTTGTGGAACATCACCCATGCGATGCTGCGCTGGATGGCTCCCTTCCTCAGCTTCACCGCCGAGGAAGCCTGGAGGCTCTTCGGCGATTCGGATTCGATCTTCTTCGAGACCTATGCCGAGATCGGCAGCCCCGACACGGCGCTGCTGGACAAATGGACCCGCATCCGCGCCGCACGCGAGCTGGTCAACAAGGAGATCGAATCGCTGCGCGAAGCCGGCAAGGTCGGCTCGTCGCTTCAGGCCAATGTGGAACTGACGGTGCCCATGGCCAGCCACGGCGCACTCTGGTCCTCGCTGGCCAGCCTGGAAGACGACCTCAAGTTCGTGTTCATCACCTCGAGCATGAGGTTGGCCGCGGGCGACGGCATGGCCGTGAAGGTTGCGCCGTCGCAGGCCGTGAAATGCGATCGCTGCTGGCATTGGCGCGACGACGTCGGGCACGATGCGGCGCATCCCACGATCTGCGGGCGCTGCACCAGCAACCTGTTCGGCGCCGGAGAAGACAGGAAGTTCGCCTGATGGCCCGCGGCACATCCGGCAGCTGGTTGCCCTGGCTGGGCCTGGCCCTGGCGATCTTCATTTCCGACCAGGTCACCAAGGTGCTGCTCCTGGGGTCTTACCGCCTGGGCGATTCAACCCATGTGACCAGCTTCTTCAATGTGGTGCGGGCCCACAACACAGGGGCGGCCTTCTCTTTCCTGGCCGGCGCCTCGGGCTGGCAGCGATGGTTCTTCACCGCCATCGGCATCGCCGCCGCGCTCTTCATCGTCTGGATGCTGCGCTCGCACGCGGGGCAGCGGCTTTTTTCCTTCGCCCTGGCCTGCATCCTGGGCGGCGCCATCGGCAACGTGGTGGACCGGCTGGTGCATGGCTACGTCGTGGACTTCGTCCAGCTGCACTGGCGAGGCTGGTATTTCCCCGCGTTCAACGTCGCCGACGCCGCCATCACTGTCGGCGCGGCCGGCTTGATCCTCGACGAGTTGCTGCGGGTGCGCCGAAGCCGCTGAGGCTCTTTCGCCGGCTGGCCGGGGCCCGCCTCCAGCAGTAAAAAGTTTGCTTCACAAGCGGTTTTACGAGCCTTTGGCCTCGTCCCCGGAGCACTGCCTCAGGCGTATAGTTGATTGCAAGCAATGAAACATCTTTTGAATCTGCTGGCCGCGATCTCGCTGCTGGTCTGGGGTACCCATCTCGTTCGAACCGGCATCCTGAGGGTGTTCGGCGCCAACCTACGCAACGTACTGGCGCACAGCGCGGCCAATCGCTGGACGGCGGCCATATCAGGCCTGGGCGTCACCGCCCTGGTGCAATCCAGCACGGCCACAGCCCTCATCGTTTCCTCGTTCGTCGGGCAAGGCCTGGTGACACTGCCGCTGGCCCTGGCGGTGATGCTGGGGGCCGACGTGGGGACGAGCCTGATGGCCGTCGTCTTTTCCTTCGACCTTTCCTGGCTGTCGCCGCTCTTCATCTTCGTGGGCGTGGTGCTGTTCCTGTCGCGCCAGTCCGGCCCCGCAGGGCGGGTGGGCCGCATCTTCATCGGGCTGGGCCTGATGCTGCTGGCGCTTCGGCTGGTGGCGGCATCCACCGAGATCATGACGAGTTCGCCGACGATGAAGGCGCTGCTGGGTTCGATCTCAAGCGAGCTGCTGCTCGAAATCACGGTCGGCGCGTTCCTCTCCGTGGTGGCCTACTCGAGCCTGGCCATCGTCCTTCTGACCGCGACGATGGCCGCGTCGGGCCTGATGCCCCTCGAGCCTGCGCTGGGGCTGGTGCTGGGAGCGAATCTGGGGAGCGGCCTGCTGGCCGTGCTGACGACCGCCAAGTCGGCGGTGGAGGTGCGCCAGGTACCGCTGGGCAACTTCGTCTTCAAGACGATGGGCGTGCTGATTGCGATTCCACTGCTCGGCCTGTGGCTTCGCCATGTCCGCCCCTACGTCCAGGACCGGGCCACCGTCGTGGTGCTGTTCCACCTCAGCTTCAACATGATGGTGGCCGTGCTGTTCATAGGATTCACCGGCATCGTCGCGCGCTGGGTCAGCCAATGGCTACCCAAGACGGACAAGGCGCTGGTTGCCGGCCGTCCGCACCACCTTGATCCGTCGGCGCTCGCCACCCCCTCCCTGGCCATCTCGTGCGCTGCGCGCGAGGCGCTGCACCAAGCCGACGTGGTCGAGACCATGATGGTGGGAATGCTCACGGTGATCAAGAACAATGACCTCGCCCTGGCACAGGACCTGCGCAAACTCGACGACAACGTCGACGAGCTCTACTCAGCCATCAAGTACTACCTAACCAAGATCTCGCGCGAGGCCCTGGGCGAGGAGGAAAGCCGGCGCTGGACGGACATCATCAGCTTCACCATCAACATGGAGCAGGTCGGTGACATCATCGAGCGCATCCTGATCGATATCGAGGACAAGAAGATCAAGAAAGGCCGCAGCTTCTCGGCGGCGGGCATGGCCGAAATCTGCGAATTGCACGCACGCCTGATCGACAACCTCCGGCTGGGCATGAGCGTGTTTCTCAATGGCTCGGTGCGCGACGCGCAGAAACTGCTCGAGGAAAAAGCTCGCTTTCGCGACCTGGAGCGGGCCTACGCGTCGACGCACCTCACCCGGCTGTCAGGCAACACCATGCAGAGCGTCGAAACCAGCTCGCTGCATATCGACCTGATCAGCGACCTCAAGCGCATCAATTCGCACATCTGCTCCATCGCCTACCCCATCCTCGACTCCGCCGGCGCACTGGCGCCCAGCCGCCTTCGGCATGTGCAGCCACCCGACGCGGCGCCGGGCGTGTCTACGATTTCCCAGGCTCGACCTTGACGCGCTGCTCGACGCAGTAGTCGACCAGCGCGTCGATTTCGGTCGACTTGTCGAATACAGCATCAGCGCCCAGCTGGGCACAGCGCCAACGTACATCGTTGGTCGCATGATTGCTCAGAACCACCATCTTCTGCGTCGGGCGCCGGAGGCGGCAGGCTTCAAGAATGTTCAGCCCGCTGCCTTCCTTCAGGAATAGATCGATGATGGCCAGATCCCAGTACGCGTCGTTCTGGGCCAGCCATTGCTTTCCTTCATGCTCGGTCTCGGCCGTACCTACGGATTCGACCAGCGCCAGTTCCTGCAGCGTTTCGATAAGGTTCTCACGGATCGTCGGGCTGTCCTCAACGATATAGGCTCGAAACGACATGCTTATCTCCAGTAGGGTAACCCGCGCCGGCTTAACGCCATGTCACAGGGCTTTGCTCGTTGGAGACAAATCTACGCCCCCACGGTTGTGCAAAGTGCAAGCCCCTAGGCCAAGCAACTGTAGGAGAGTTCGCTCATCCTCAGTTCACGAGTTGAGAATGAAGGCGGCTTCGGCCGTGAACTTGCCGCTCAGCATGAGGCTGGCCAAATCCTCTGGACGCATCAGGGCGAACTGCAAGACTTCGCCATCCTGGTTCACGGGCAGCACACCGTCGGGGACCACGCACCGGTACCAGTCGACGTATTCGACGACATACCCCGCCCTGCTCTCGCCGCTGGGCCTGCGGGTCAGCATGCGGCCGCTCCAGCGAAGCTGCTCGAGCTGCGGCAACCGCAGGCCTGCTTCCTCCCAGGTTTCGCGTTCCAGCGCCTGTTCCATCGAGTCCGATGCGGGAATCATTCCGCCCACCAGGGTGTCCCACAGTCCCGGATCGTTGGGTTTGGTCAGAGAACGCTGCTGTACCCAATGCCGGCCGTCGGGCGACACGCCCGCCAGATGCACGGCAAACGTGGTGATGCCGAGCGGTCGCGCCACGCCGCGTTCGATGGTGGCAACACTGCGGCCGTACTCGTCGGTCACCGCCAGCTGCTCGTCGCGCCAGGCAGTGGCCAGACCCGCCTCGCGCATCGCAAGCGCCAACCGATGCAAGGTGGCCGTGGGCTCGCCGTTGACCCGCCATCCCGCCTGGCCCCCCTGCTCGACCTGTTCGGCCAGCAGCGCGATCGATGGGATGCCCGCAAGAAAGTCGGGCTCCACCGAGCCAATGCGCGCTTGCGCGGCCCACAGGGGCACGCGGGGCCTTCGCGGCGGCTGGTCGGCACCGGCGCGCAGCGCCGCCAGCCACGGGGCCGCAACCAGCCGCTTCAGAGGGTCAGGATGCTGCATCCGGTGGTCTTGCGCGCTTCCAGGTCACGGTGCGCCTGTTGGACCTGCTCGAGGGGGAACCGCTGGTCGATGCGTATCTTCACCTGGCCCCGGCCCACGACGTCGAACAGCTCGTCAGCCATCGCCTGCGTACTCTCGCGCGTGGCGATATGGGTGAACAGGGTCTGGCGCGTGACGAAGATCGACCCCTTGGCGGCCAGCAGCCCCACGGAAAAGGGCGCCGGCGGTCCGGAGGCGGCGCCGAAACTCGCCATCAGCCCGAATGGCTGCAGGCAGTCGAGCGACTTGTCCCAAGTGTCCTTGCCGACCGAGTCGTACACCACCTTCACACCGCGCCCGCCGGTGATGTCCTTGACGCGCGCCAGGAAGTCTTCCTTCGCGTAGTTGATCACGTGGGCCGCGCCATGCTCCTTGGCCAGCGCGCACTTGGCGTCCGAGCCGGCGGTGCCTATGAGCTGCAAGCCCATGGCGCGCGCCCACTGGCAGGCGATCAGGCCGACACCGCCCGCGGCGGCGTGGAACAGCACGAAGTCGCCTTCCTTCAGGCCGCCTTGCGGCTGGGTTCTCTTGAGCAGGTATTGCGCCGTCAGGCCCTTGAGCATCATGGCCGCGCCGGTGTCGAAGGCTATGCCGTCGGGCAGCTTGCACACGCACTTGGCGGGCATCACGCGCAGCTCGCAGTAGCTGCCGGGCGGCTGGCTGGCATAGGCGGCACGGTCGCCGGGCTTGAGGTGGCTGACGCCCTCGCCCACGGCTTCGACCACGCCCGCGGCCTCCATGCCCAGCGCCGCCGGCATGGGAAGCTGATACAGCCCTGTGCGGTGGTAGACGTCGATGAAGTTCAGGCCGACGGCGTGGTGCCGGATGCGGATTTCGCCGGGACCGGGATCGCCCACGCTCACGTCGGCGATCTTCAGTTGCTCCGGGCCGCCATGCTGCTCGATTCGTACTGCTTTGCTCATGATGTTCTCGCGAAGGTCAGGCGCGCATCCTGCCATGAAACTGCAAGCATTGCGCAAGCCCATGGCCGCGCAACCCTATACAGTGCCGGGTTCGCATGGACCACCGACTCAACCTTCGAACCGCCTTGCTGCTGACCATCCCGCCCCTACTCTGGGCAGGCAACGCCGTGGTCGGCCGGCTGGTCAATGAACTGGTGCCGCCGGTCACGCTCAACTTCCTGCGCTGGGCGCTGGCCTTCTTGCTGCTGTTGCCACTCGCGGGCTGGGTGCTGCGGCGGGGCAGCGGCCTGTGGCCGAACTGGCGGCGTTTTGCTGTGCCAGGCCTGCTGGGTGTGGGCTGCTACAACGCGCTGCAATACCTGGCGCTGCAGACCTCGACGCCGCTGAACGTGACCCTGGTGGCGGCCAGCTCGCCGGTGTGGATGCTGGGGATAGGCGCCCTGTTTTTCGGGCAGCGCGTGACCTCGCGCCAGATGGCGGGCGCCCTGCTGTCTATTGCCGGCGTGCTGGTGGTGCTCAGCCGCGGCGACCGGCAACTGCTGTTGCAGGTGCGGCTGGTGCCAGGCGACTTGTACGTGCTGCTGGCCACCGCGGCCTGGGCGTTATACAGCTGGCTGCTGATCCGCCCAGGTGACCCACCCCGGATCCGCGGCGACTGGGCGGCCTTCCTGATGGCCCAGGTGGTGCTGGGGCTGGGCTGGTCGGGCCTGTTTGCGGCGGGCGAATGGGCCACGGGAGACACCCACATCGAATGGGGTTGGCCGCTGGCCGCCGCACTGGCGTATGTGGCCGTCGGGCCGGCCATCCTGGCCTATCGCTGCTGGGGCATCGGCGTGCAGCGCGTGGGACCCAACATCGCCGGCTTTTTTGCCAACCTCACACCACTGTTCGCCGCCGTGATGTCCGCGTCATTCCTGGGAGAGCGGCCGCACCTGTACCACGCGATCGCGTTCGTGCTGATCGTGGGCGGGATCGTAGTGTCTTCACGGCGAGCGGCGGCCTAGTTTTGCAGGACGTGATGCCAACGCTTCAGTACGTCCCGGGATAGGCCCCGCCGTCGGTCAGAACGTTCTGGCCCGTGATATACCCGGCATGCTGGCTGCACAGGAATGCACAGGCCGCGCCGAACTCCTCGGGCGTGCCGAAGCGGCGCGCCGGAATGGTGGCGCGCCGCGCCTCCATCACCGCTTCCAGGGGCTGGCCGCTTTTCTGGGCCGCGCCCGCCATGGTGCCCTTGAGGCGGTCGGTGTCGAAAGCGCCGGGCAGCAGGTTGTTGATCGTCACGTTGGCCGATGCCAGCTTGGCGGTTCTCGCCACGCCCGCCACAAATCCCGTCAGCCCGCTGCGTGCGCCGTTCGACAAGCCCAGGATGTCGATGGGCGCCTTCACCGCACTGGACGTGATGTTGACCACACGCCCGAAACCGCGGGCCGCCATGCCGTCGACCGTGGCCTTGATCAATTCGATCGGGGTCAGCATGTTGGCATCGACCGCCATCATCCACGCATCACGGTCCCATTCGCGAAAGTCGCCTGTCGGCGGGCCGCCCGCGTTGGTCACGACGATGTCGAACTCGTGGCGCTTCTCGAACACCTTGGCCCGGCCCTCGGGCGAGGTGATGTCGGCCGCCACGTGCTGCACCGCCGTATCGGTCGGCCGGCCCGGATCGGCGATGAGTTTTTCGACCGCCGCTTCGAGCGCTTCCGCGCCCCTGGCCACCATGACGACGTGAACACCTTCGCGCACCAGGGCTTGGGCGCAACCGAAGCCCAGGCCCTTGCTGGCGCCGCACACCAGCGCCCATTTGCCCGCGATACCCAAGTCCATACAATCCCCTTATTGCTCAGATGGAACCGATCATGATAAGTGCAGGGCAGACACTGGCGAGCAGGATGGGGATTTGGGCTTGCGGGCTGGTGGTGCTTTTCGCCGGGGCTGCCCAGGCCCAGGACGAAACGGTGATCATGAAGCGCGCCTCCGAGCTGCGAGAAGCTCCTGCGGAATCCGCCCGCGCGGTGGCAACGCTGCCGGCGCAGGCCTCGGTCATCCGGCTGGGTGAGCGCCGCGGCCCGTGGATACAGATACGTAGCGGCACCGGCGCCACCGGCTGGGTTCACATGTTAGACGTGGGCCCCGCAGGCAATGCGATCTCGGCTGCCAGCCCGGCCCCTGCCGGTAATGCGGCGACCGGCGCGTTGCGGGGCCTCACCAACCTGTTCAGCAAGGGCAACGAGCGCGTGGTGACGCCCACCGCGACCATCGGCATCCGCGGCCTCGGGGCGGAAGACCTTGCACAGGCCGCACCCGACATGCAGGCCGTGGGCCAGATGGAAGCGCTGCGCCAGAGCGAGCGGCAGGCCCTCGAATTCGCCCGCGGCGCCGCGCTGGTCCCCGTCGACTCGCCCCCGCTACACGCCGCACCACGGCCGTCATCCACCGGCGGCGCCGCGCCGGGCAACCCGGAACAAGTCCAATGAAATCCACGATACGAGGCGCTGCCTTGGCGCGGGCCCTGCGTACTTGCGCAGCCGCTGTCTTGCTGCTGCCGGCCACTGGCGCCTTCGCGCAGAGCAAGACGCTCAATATGCTGAACTCCCTGATGGGCGGCCAGGTCCCGCAGGCCGGCTCCCTGTCGCCGGGCAACAGTGCCGCCGCCGGCGGCGACCTGATCCAGTTGCTATCGCAAAGCCAGGGCCAGATCGACGAAGCCAAGGAAATCGAGATCGGCCGGCAACTCGCCGCCGTTCTACTGGGAAGCAAGCCGCTGCACCCGGACATGGCGCTGCAGCGCTATGTCAATCAGCTGGGCCGCTGGATCAGCCTGCAGTCGTCGCGACCGCAGTTGCCCTGGAGCTTTGCCGTGCTGGAAGATCCCGGCTTCAATGCCTTCGCCGCACCCGGGGGCTACATCTTCGTCACCAAGGGTCTGGTCGATCGCATGGACGAAGCCGAGCTGGCCGGCATCCTGGCGCACGAGATCACGCACGTGGTCGATCGGCACCACCTCAACGCCTTGCGCGTCAAGGCGCGCGCCGGCCTCGTCACGCGGCTGATCGCGACGCAGTTGAAGAACAACATGGGCGGCGCGGTGTCGGCGCAGATGCTGGCGCTGGGGCGCAACCTGTATTCCAGCGGCCTGGACCAGGGCGACGAGTTCGACGCCGACCGCAACGGCGTGGCCTTGGCCACGCGAGCTGGTTTCGATCCGTACGGACTGGCCTCGGTGCTGCAGCAGTTGCGTACCGCCGTGCCCGAGGATCCGCTGTTCAGCCTGACCCTCAGCACCCACCCGCCGGCACAGCAGCGCCTGGACCAGCTTGCAGTTGCGATGGGGAATCGATTGGACAGCTACTCCGGCAAACCGACGGTGAGCGTGGTCAAGCGGTTGGCCGTCAAACGCTGACCGCCAGCCAGTTCTTCGTTCAGCGAACGCTGCGACTGAATACAAAAATCCCCGCGAGCACCAGCACCGTGCCCGCCGCGATCCAGGCCGTGAAAGGCTCACCCAGAATCAGCACGCCCATCAGGATGGTGGACATGGGCCCCAGCATTCCCATCTGCGCCGACAAGGCGGGCCCGATGCGTTCGATGGCCATCATCACCATCAGTACGGGCGCCGCCGTGCACACCGTGGCATTGAGAACCGACAGCCAGATCACCTGGGGCGCCACTTCGAATGCCGATCCGATCGGGCGCAATATTGCAAACTGCAACAGGCAGCACAGGCAAGCCACCGAGGTCGCCCACCCCACCAAACGCAGGGACCCGAGCCGCTGTACCAGTTCACCGCTGCTCACAAGGTAGGTTGCGTAGGCGACGGCGCTCCCGAACACCAGCAAGGCGCCCAGTGCCGCTTGGCTCCCCTGCTGCACCTCGTGGCCGAACACCAGCACGACACCGCAATAGCTGATGGCCATTCCCGCAAGTTGCGCCGGCCGGGCCGTCTTGCGGTACAGCAGCCAGCCCAGCAACAGCACCAGCGTGGGATTGAGGTAGAGGATCAGGCGCTCTAGCGAGGCGGTGATGTAGCGCAAGCCGGCGAAGTCCAGAAAGCTGGAGAGGTAGTAGCCGGTGAAGCGCAGGCCGACCACGCCCAGCCAGTCTCGGCGGGACAGCGGCGGCTTGCCCCGGCTGGACCACCACGCCATCAGCAGGAAGATGGGCAGCGCGAAAAACATGCGCAACATCAGCAGCGTGACCGCGTCCACGCCATGGCGGTAGGCCAGCTTGACGATGATGGCCTTGCCGCCGAACGCGACCGAGCCGAAGAGGGCCAGGGCCAGGCCCGGCAGCAGGTTGCGATCGGTCGAAATGGTGCTCAATCGCGGGCGCCGGGTACTCTTCATTGCTGGGTGTTAGGGAGGATTGTCACCCGATTGCGCCGCCTTGTCGGAACAGTGCGATCCAAGCCGTAGGAGGGGAGGACGTCTTGCTGTGCGGCGCACCCATATGGACGCTCGCGCGGACCTTTTGGCAGCCAGCTCGGCTCATACTGTGGACCGATGCGCCGATGAAGCGGGGGCATTTGACCCTGTTCGGCTTCGAGCACCTTTTTTCAACCGGAGATCCTTATGAAATATTCACACCTGATCGCGCTTGCCGCGCTGACCTGCGGCTCGGCTTTCGCCCAGGCGCCAACCGGCACTGTGCAGCGGCCCTCTCAGGAGACCGACCCGACCCGTTCAGGCGGCGCTCCGGCGGCCAAAGCCGAGATGAAAAAAGACGCCAAGAAGGGCGACATGGCCGCCACGGGGTCAACCATGGGCGCCGGCGGCGGAATGGGCATGATGAAGGGCATGGACGCGAATGGCGACGGGATGGTCAGCAAGAAGGAATGGGATGCTCACCACGCAATGATGTGGGGCAAGATGAACAAGAACGGCAAGATTTCCATGGCCGACATGGAAGCCCAGATGAAGGGCGGTCCGAACTGACGGCTGGCGGTCGATACGTCAAGGCTGCGTCGAGGTCGCTTTGCAGCACGCGTGCAGCCCTGGCATGTTCGCGAGCCTTCAGTCGACCTCGACGAAAGCTTCCTCGCGCTTGTGCTTGACGGCTGGCAGCGCGACGATGATCACCAGCAGAAGGGCGACGGCGAGTAAGCTCGCAGAGAGCGGGCGCGTGATGAACACGCTCCAGTCCCCCCGCGACAGCAGCATCGCCCGCCGCAAGTTCTCCTCCATCATCGGCCCCAGGATGAATCCCAGCAGCAGCGGCGCCGGTTCGGCCCCCAGTTTGATGAACATGTAGCCGATCACGCCGAAGATCGCCACCATCCAGATGTCCCAGGTGTTGTTGTTGGTCGAGTACACGCCAATGGCGCAGAACAGCAGGATGGCCGGGAACAGCCAGCGATAAGGCACCCCGAGCAGCTTGATCCAGATGCCGATCAGCGGCAGGTTCAGGATCACCAGCATGGCGTTGCCGATCCACATCGAGGCGATCAGGCCCCAGAACAGCTGCGGGTTGCTGGTCATCACCTGCGGGCCGGGCTGAATGTTGTGGATGGTCATCGCACCCACCATCAGCGCCATCACCGCGTTGGGCGGGATGCCCAGCGTCAGCAGTGGGATGAACGAGGTCTGCGAGCCCGCGTTGTTGGCCGACTCGGGCGCCGCCACACCGCGGATGTTGCCCTTGCCGAAGGGGACTTCGCCGGGGTGCAGCTTGGTCTTCTTCTCAACGGTGTAAGCGGCAAAAGACGCCAGCAACGCGCCACCACCCGGCAGGATTCCCAGCGCCGAGCCCAGCGCCGTGCCACGCAGCACGGCCGGGATCATGTTGCGGAAGTCTTCCTTGGTCGGGAACAGGCCCGTGACCTTGGCGGTGAACACTTCGCGATCGTCGGCATGCTTGCCGAGGTTGCTGATGATCTCGCCGTAGCCGAACACGCCCATCGCGATCACTATGAAGCCGATGCCGTCGGTGAGCTCGGGCACGTCGAAGGAGAAGCGGGCCACGCCCGAGTTCACGTCGGTACCCACCAGGCCCAGCAGCAGGCCCAGCACGATCATGCCGATGGCCTTGATGAGCGACCCGGAGGCCAGCACCACGGCACCGATCAGGCCCAGCACCATCAGCGAGAAGTATTCGGCGGGGCCGAACTTGAACGCTACCTCGGTCAGAGGCGCGGCAAACGCCGCCAGGATCAGGGTGCCGACACAGCCCGCGAAGAACGACCCCAGGCCCGCGGCCGCCAGGGCGGGGCCCGCGCGGCCCTGCCTTGCCATCTGGTAGCCGTCGATCACAGTGACCACCGAGGAAGATTCTCCCGGCAGATTGACCAGGATGGCCGTGGTGGAGCCGCCGTACTGGGCGCCGTAGTAGATGCCGGCCAGCATGATGAGCGCCGAAACCGGGGGCAGCGCGTAGGTTGCGGGCAGCAACATGGCGATGGTCGCGACCGGGCCAATGCCCGGCAACACGCCGATCAGCGTGCCCAGCAGGCAGCCGACAAAACAGTAAAGCAGGTTGATCGGCGTGAACGCGACGCCGAAACCGATGGAAAGGTTGGAAATCAGGTCCATTTTTTGCCCTTCAGCCCGTGATGAAAGCCGGCCAGACCGGAAACTGAAGCTTCAAGAGCAGCACGAACGCGAGATAACTGCCGACGGCGAGGATCGTGGCCAGCACGATCACTTCCTTCCAGTTGAACTCTTCCCCCGCCAGGCTGGCGACGAAGACCAGGGCATAGATGCCAACGATCATGCCGAATGACGGAATGCCCAACCGGGGCACGCCTCCCATCAGGACGCCGAACACCACGTTGGCACCAATGACGAAGGCCAGGGGCTTCCAGGAAATCCGGCCGATCGGCTCGCCGTCCTCGGTCTCCACCACCATGGACTCGAAGATCGTGAAGGCGCCGATCGCGGCCAGCAGGATGCCCAGGACCAGCGGAAAGTAGCCAGGCCCCATGCGGGAGCCTTCGCCCACGTTGTAGGTGCTCGCACCCCAGGCAAAGGCCAGCCCCACCCCCATGAACATGAGGCCGGAGAAGAAGTCCTTTTGACTCTTTATCTTCACGCGTCGTCTCCTCGAACGATTTCGATGGCGCGATTGTGGTGGCAATACCCCAGGCGCCGGTTGTGGGTTTCACCTACTGTCGCCTGCGCGACCGCAATGTCATTCGAGCGGGGGCGTCGCCGTGAGGACTTCCTCGACGGTGGTCAGGCCCTCGGCGACACGCAGTGCGCCGGCCAGCCGCAGCGGGCGCATCCCATCCGCGACGGCCTGCCTGCGCAGCACGTCCATGGAAGGCTGCTGGGTCACCTTGTCCTTGAAGGCCTCGCTCACGGTGAGCAGCTCGTACAGGCCCATGCGGCCCATGAAACCGGTCATGCGGCAGTCGACGCAGCCAACGGGCTTGTACGGGTTGTAGCCGCCGCTGATCTTCCAGGGCTTGACGATGGCATCCAGGGCTTCGCGCGAGGCCCCTTGATCCGGCCGGCGGCACTGCTTGCACAAGGTCCTCACCAGGCGCTGGGCCAGCACCCCGAGCATGGTCGCATTGATGAGGTAGCCGGGGATGCCCAGCTCCATCAGCCGCGAAATGGCCGAGGGAGCGTCGTTGGTGTGCAGGGTCGAAAACACGAGGTGGCCCGTCAACGCGGCCTGCACGGCCATCTCGGCAGTCTGCAGATCGCGGATTTCGCCGACCATGATGATGTCCGGGTCCTGCCGCATCAGCGCCCGCAGGCCTTCGGCGAAGCCGAAATCGAGTTGCGACTGCACCTGGGTCTGGTTGAAGGAGGGCTCGATCATCTCGATCGGGTCTTCCACGGTGCTCACGTTCACCTCTTCGGTGGCGATCCGCTTGAGCGTCGAGTAGAGCGTGCTGGTCTTGCCCGAGCCGGTGGGCCCGGTCACCAGGATGATGCCGTAGGGCCGCTTGACCAGGGCCTCCCAGCGCTGCGAATCGTGCGGCGCGAACCCCAGCGCATCCAGGTCTTTCACGGCGGTGTCGGGATCGAAGATGCGCATCACCATCTTCTCGCCGAAGGCCGTGGGCAGCGTGGACAGGCGCATCTCGATCTCGTCGCCGCGCGGGTTGCGCGTCTTGATGCGCCCGTCCTGGGGCCGGCGCTTTTCCACCACGTCCATGCGCCCCAGCAGCTTGATGCGCGCGGTCATCGCATTGAGCACGCCCATGGGCATCTGGTAGACCGGGTGCAGCACGCCGTCGATGCGAAAGCGGATCACGCCCTGCTCGCGCCGCGGCTCCAGGTGGATGTCGCTGGCTCGCTGGTCGAACGCATAGGTCCAGAGCCAGTCGACCACCTGCACCACGCCCTGGTCGTTGGCGTCGAGCTGCTTGTTGGTCTTGCCCAGCTCGACCAGCTGCTCGAAACTCGCGGCGCCGGCATTGCCGCCGGCCTTCTGCGCGGCGCGGACCGACTTGGCGAGCGCGAAGAATTCCGCCGTGTAGCGGTGAATATCGAGCGGATTGGCGACCACGCGGCGCACCGTGCGGCGCGACTGCCGCTCCACTTCGTCCACCCAGTCGGTGAGAAAGGGCTCGGCCGTGGCGACGACCACCTCGCTGGCCGTCACCTGCACCGGAAGCACCCGGTGACGCTCGGCGTAACCGGCGCTCATGGTGTCGGCCACCTTGCCGACGTCGACCCGCAGCGGGTCGATGCGCAGGTAGCTCAGCCCGGCGCGGCCCGCCAGCCACTGCGCCAGGGATTCGATGTCCAGCGGCTTGCCGTCACTGGCCCGCTGCATGGCCACCGCGGCCAGGCGCACCAGCGGATGCTGGGCGCTCTCGGCCTGCGAGCAGCGCGCGATCGTGCGCCGTGCTTCCTCGGCCGAGATCACGCCATCCTGGCTCAGCCACTCGACGGCGAGACGCCAATCCAGCGGCCCGCGATGGGCGCCGCCGGCGGGCGGCTTGGGTTTGGCGACTACGCTCATAAGGGGGATGGGTCAGGCGACGGGCTTGAATACCCGTAACCATTTGCGGGCGGGCAGGCCCCAGCGAGTTTCAATGGTTTCTGCACGTTCGGCAAGGGTGGCGCGGTCAGGATTGCACGGGGTGCGCAGGGCCAGCACGATGGTGTTGCCCTCGCACGTCGGCTTGAAAGCCCATACGGAATCCATGCCGAACGCCGCGCCGATCTTTTCCACGCTCTGGGCATAGCTGGACGAGCGGCCGAACAGGTTCACCGTCATGCAACCGTCATCGGTCAGCAACTTGCGGCAATCCGAATAAAAAGCTTCGCTGTCCAGCACGGGCGCGGCCGCCTCATGGTCGTACAGGTCCACCTGCAGCGCATCCATGTCCCCGCGCCAGTGCTCATGGGCGGCCACCTCGGCCGCGTCGCCCAGGATGACCGAGAGCCGCGAATCGTCGGCCGGCAGCTTGAACCAGAGGCGGCACGCCGCGATCACTTGCGCATTGAGCTCGATCGCCGTGGTCTTCATCCGCAGCTTCTTGCGGCAGAACTTCGTGAGCGAGCCCGCGCCCAGACCCAGCTGCATGGCGTGGCGCTTGGGCACGGAAGCCGGATCCATGAACAGCAGCCACGCCATCATGCGCTGGACGTACTCCAGCTCGATCTCGAACGGCTTGTCCAGCAGCATCGAGCCCTGGACCCATTCGGTGCCAAGGTGCAGGTAGCGGATGTCGCCCTGGTCGGAGAAATTGACTTCGGGTAGCTTGGGGGTAATGCGGGCTTTCACTGCCGGGCATTATGACCATGCCGGCCGGCCCCTCAGCCGCCGCTCAGCAGCGGGAGCCTCACGGTAAACCGGCTACCCTTGCCCAAGCCCTCGCTTTGCGCAATCACCTGCCCGCCATGCGCTTGCACCAGCTCGCGCACCAGGCTCAGGCCAATCCCCAAGCCTGAACCGTCGAATGAAGTGGCGCGGCTTTCCTGTACGAACGGGTCGAAGATATGCGAGAGTGCTTCGAGGCTGATGCCGATGCCGTTGTCCATTACCCCGATGGTCAGCGTCGCGTCGCTTACGGAGGCTGTGATCGTGATGACGCCGCCATGCTGGGTGAATTTGGATGCGTTGCCGACCAGGTTGGTCATCACCTGGCCCAGGCGCAGTCTGTCGCCGTTGACGATCAGCTCACCGCCCGGCAGTTCCACCCGCACCTGCTGCAATCGCGCCGCGGTGGCGGGCTCTAGATCCCTCACGGCCTCTGCGATGACCCGGGTGACATCGATGCGCTGGACGTCCAGCCGGAGCTTGCCGGTGTTGATCCGCGTCATATCGAGCAAGTCCCCAACCAGCCGCGACAATAGCGCGACCTGGCGTTCGATCACGCCCTTGACCATGGGCATCACCGGCTTGCCCGCGCCTTCCATTCCCAGCAAGGAGGCGGCCATGCTGATGGGGCCGAGGGGACCACGCAGCTCATGGGCCACGACGCCCATCAGCTCGGCCTGGCGCCGATAGGCCGATTCGGCGGCATCGAGCAATTCCTGCGTGTGCAGCGCGGCCAGTAGAAGTTGTTCATTGGCCTCGCGGCGGTGCTCCGCCGTGCCCGCATCGCCTGCATGGGGCGGCGGTTCACCGGCCCGCTGGAGCGACTCCGCCGTCCGCAGCTCCAGGCTGCGTGCCGTGGTGGCGGCTTCGCCCCGAAAGAAGTAGCTGCCCAAGCCGCGCCGCCGGGCGTTGTACATGGCCGCTGTCGCCCGGTCGATCAGGGCGTCTCCATCTTCACCGTCGTCGGGGAAGACGCTGATGCCGATGCTGGTATTGAACGTGATCTTCTGTGCGCCGACCTGCCCGGGCAAACTCATGGCGCCCACGATCGAATCCGCCACCGCGAGAGCCTCCCTGGCATGCGACAACGAGGTCAACAGGATCAGGAATTCATGCGCTCCGTGCCGGCTCACGGTGTCCGATCCACGCACCGCCGCAGCCAATCGCTGGGCGGCCAGCTTGAGTAGCTGATCGCCGAGCGCATGTCCCAAGGTGTCGTTCAGGACTTGGAGGTTATCGACGCTCACGAACAGCAGACCCAGCCTGTCGCCCTTGTGGCGCGCCGCGGCCAGCGCGTGGGTGAGCCGGTCGAACAGCAGGGCGCCGTCCGGCCTCCCGGTCAGGGCCTCAATGTGCGGCGACCGGGCCAGTTCCGCCAGGGCCTGGGCGGCGGCGGCAGCCTCATCCTGCGCGCGAATCACCGCCAGCACCAACTGTTCGTTGGCCTGCAGCAGATGAGCCGCGCGCTGGGCGTCCATTAGCGCCAGGGCCTGTTCACACTATTTATGCAAGTGCGAACGTGGTTAAAACAGCGCCAATCCAGGCGCAGGGCGACGCCCAGGCTGGCCGCCTGGGCTAGGAGTGCAACAACGAGTGGCGCTGTTTTAACCACGTTCCCTTCGGGTTCTTGCATAAATAGTGTGACAGGCCCTAGGCGGCGAGCCCGCTTTTGCGCGTCGGCCGGCCGCCCAGCAGGCCTTCTTCGCCCGGCAGGTTCTCGCCGATATGGATGCCGTCGGCCTCGATGGTATAGGCACGCAGATCATCCGAATGGTCGCTGTCGCGCACCTTGATCACGGCCAGCACGCGGCGCAGGCGGCCTTCCACCTCGATGTAGCGCTGCACGATGATCGCGTCGGTCATGAAAGCCGTTCCGTAGGGGCTGAAACGCAGATCGGTGTAGCGGTCTTCCAGTTCCGACGTCAGCAGCACGGTCACGCCCTCCTGGGCGAGTGCGCCCACCAGGCGGAGCATCGATTCGCGGAAGTCCTCGCGGAAGGTGGGCGCCAAGGCGACTTCGAACGCGGAAAGCGAATCGATCACCACCCGCGTGGCGTCGAGCCGCCGGATTTCCTTGATCAGCAGCATCACGATCTCTTCGATCGACAGGTCGGGTGCCCGGCTGTCGACCAAGCCGACCCGCCCGCTCTTGACCAGTTCATCCAGCAGCGGGCTGCGCGAGCGGTTGGCGCGTTGTTCGAAAACCGCGATCACGCCGGTTTCGCCGTTGCGCGCGCCCTCTTGCAAAAAGGCCGCCGCCAGTAAGCTCTTGCCCGCTCCCGAGGGGCCTGCCACCAGCAGCGAATAGCCGCGCGGCAGCCCGCCGCCCAGCATCTCGTCCAGGCGTTCCACTCCCATGAGCACACGGTCGAAGGCCTGCGGACGTGCCGGGCCGCCCGGCCGTGGCGCCGCGGCGCTGGCGGGTGGAAAAACTTGGACCCCGGCATTGCTCAGGCGGAAGGTGTGCACGCCCGCCAGGGTGGGCTGGCCACGCATCTTCATGACCTCGATCTTGCGCACCATGGAGTTGCGCTGGACGCTCTGGTGAAGCCAGATCAGGCCGTCGGACACGGTGAACACCGGATTGGTGGCGGTATCGGCGGCGTATTCGCCAATGAGGAATGTGGTGGCCTGCCAGCTCGTCATCAGCACGCCCAGGTTCTGCATGAACTGCTGCAAGCTGCTGTCCGTGCCGCCGGCCAGCGCCACCGAACGGAAGGAGTCGACGAAGACGAACGCCGGCGCATGGGACTCGACCTCGGCGGCAATGCGCTCGAGCACCTTGTCGAGGTTGCCCGTCATGGTGTCCGGGCCCAGGTTGACGAAGTGGATGCAGCGGTTGAGCTGCTCCGGATCGAAAAAGTCGAACTGCTGCTGGTAGCGCAGCATCTTCAGGGGCGGCTCACCCATCACCGTGAGGTAGAGCGCCGGGCGCTCGGGGGTGGCCAGGGCGAACATCATCTGGTGCGCCAGCGTGGTCTTGCCGCAGCCAGGCAGGCCGGCAATGAGGTTGAATGAAAACTCAGGCAGGCCGCCGCCGAGGATCTCGTCCAGTCCCGGCACGCCCGTTGGCAGGCGATTGATGATTACTTTGGGCATCATGATGGATGGTTTTGTTCGGGTGTCGCACCCTGAGATTGGGCCCAGACGGGCCCCAGCAGACGCTCGGCCAGCGATGCGCCGACCAGGCTCGCCAGCAGCTCGTTGAAGGTCTGGATGAGGGCGGCATTGCCTGCGGCCACATCGGCGGCATCGCGATCGATCAGCAAGCTGCGCAGCGCGGCAAGATCCATGGCGAAAGCGTCGGCATTGCGCTGATGGGCCAGCCACGGATGGGTTTTCGCGTTGAGGTAGAGGCTTCGGTGGTAGAGCGCGGCGACGCCATTGCCGCCGATGATGGGCGTCAATGCCGAGGCGATAGCGTCCCATTGCGTAACGGCCGCGTCCGCCAGCCTCGCACTATTTGCACCGTCACGAGACCTCATGTCTAGGGGCGCCACCATCAGCTGTGCCCGAACATTTTTTTAGTCTGGCCCTGGGAACAAGTAAGCGTGGAATGGTACGCTTTTACGGCTCGTCTGTATCCACTAATTGTCTGTACCAGGCACAGGTACCGCCAGCAGAGCGGTCAGCCTGGGCAGCGCCTGTACGGCGTTTTGCACTGTGGCGGCCGCCAGCTCATCAAGACCAATGCCGCGCAACTGCGCCACCACCTGGGCAATGCGGGGTAACTCGGCCGGTTCGTTGCGTCCCTGCGGCTTGCCGCCCGCCCGTTGCTGCACTGTCTGGTAGAGCCAGTGCGGCGGAATGTCGGGCGCATCCGTTTCCAGCACCAGGGCGGACAGCGGCAGCTCATGCGCAAGGCGCCTGATCTGGAGTGCACGATCGAATGTGGCCGCGCCGCCGAACCCGAGCTTGAAGCCGAGCTTGACGAATTCATCCGCCTGCTGCGTACTGCCGTTGAAGGCATGGGCGATGCCGCCCACCCCGGCGCGGCGCAGATGCTTGAGCAAGCGGTCGGCCGAGCGGCGTACATGGACGATCACGGGCAAGCCATGCCGGCGGGCCAGCGCCAGTTGCCCGCCATAGAAATGCTCCTGCCGGGCGGCGTCCAGGCCGGGCACGAAATAGTCCAGGCCGATTTCGCCCACCGCGACCAACCGGGGATCATCGCGCGCACCGACGAGCGCATGGTCGAGGCGCTTCAAGTCATTCTCATCGGCGCGGCCCGTGCACAGCGGATGGATGCCGAGCGCGTAGCTGTACCCGAATCGGTGCGCAAGATCGCGGACCGCACCGAAATTGCCCACCTCTACCGCGGGCAGCACGCAGTGCAGCACGCCCCGCGCAGCGGCACGGGCGCAAACGGCATCGACGTCATGCGCGAAGTCGGGCGCATCGAGATGGCAGTGCGTGTCGATCCACATGGGCCCATGATGCCGCACTGGCGTTTGCGTCCGTTCACCGTGCATGGCAGCGCAAACCGTGATACCGTGTGTTTTCGTGTTGTTGGTTCGTTTTCCCCGCAGTTTTCATAGGTGAACGAAATGCGCAGGCCAGCCCTTTACAGCTCAAGCCGAACGGGCCGGCCGGAGCGGGAAACCCCCACCGCAGCAAACCCCGAGGTGGCGCCCCTGGCCGCCGCACAGCCCACGCCGCCCACCGCATCCCGGTTCTCCGCCGCCAGCCCCAAACTTCTCTGGACAGCGATCCTGGTCCTTGCCGCGCTGCTGATCTTCAGCATCGGCCTGGGCCTGCGCCCCGGCCAGCGCAAGCTCACGCAGGAAGACATCAACGCCGCGGTGTTGAAGACCCTCGAAACCCAGAACATTCCTTCTGAATACGCCAAGGCCTACGACAAGATCCGGCCCTCGGTCGTGCGCGTTGTGAGCTATGTCAAGAAGAGCAGGCTCAAGGAAGAATCGCCCAGCCTTCCCAAAGGCGGCGCCAAGCCCAAGCCCCTGGGCCCGGCGACGGCCGAACCGGACAAGGCAGGTCCCGACGATGAAGTCGAGCATGGCGTGGGCACCGGCGTGGTGATCGTCGACAAGGGGATCATCCTGACCAACCTGCATGTGGTCGCGGGCGCCGATCGCATCATGGTCACTTTTTCCGACGGGCTCGAAGCCCGCGCCTCCATCACGGGCGTGCAGGCCGAGAACGACCTGGCGGTGCTGCAGGCCAGCAAGATACCTGACGACATGATTGCCGCCACCATGCGCTCGACCAGCGACCTCGGCACCGGCGACAAGGTGCTGGCGGTAGGCTTTCCCTTCGGTATCGGCCCCTCCGCCTCGGGCGGCATCGTCTCGGGCTTGAAGCGCGCGTTCCGCTCGCCCGAAGGCAAGCAGGAAATGAGCAACCTGATCCAGTTCGACGCGGCGGCCAACCCCGGCAACTCCGGCGGCCCGCTGGTCACCATGGACGGCGAGGTGGTGGGCATCGTCACCGCCATCCTCAATCCGACGCCGGCACGCACGTTCCTGGGCATCGGCTTCGCCGTGCCCATCGAGAACGCCGCCTCCGCAGCCGGGCTGCCGCCCTTCTGACCTCTTTTCTTTTAACGGACCGCCACCCATGGATTCGACGACACGACAGGACCCGGGCACCGCCCAGCTGATGGAACAGATCCTCTACGAGGTCAAGCGGGTCGTCGTCGGGCAGGACCGGTTCCTCGAGCGCGTGATGGTCGCCATCCTGGCGCAGGGCCACCTGCTCGTGGAAGGCGTGCCGGGACTTGCCAAGACCCTGACCGTGAAGACCCTGGCCAACACCATCCGCGGCCAGTTCAAGCGCATCCAGTTCACGCCCGACCTGGTGCCCGCCGACCTGGTCGGCACGCGCATCTACAACCAGCGCACCGGCGACTTCACCACGGCCCTGGGCCCGGTGTTCACCAACCTGCTGCTGGCCGATGAGATCAACCGCGCGCCCGCCAAGGTGCAGAGCGCGCTGCTGGAAGTGATGCAGGAGCGCCAGGTCACCATCGCCGGCGAGACCCACAAGGTGCCCAGCCCCTTCCTGGTGATGGCCACGCAGAACCCGATCGAGACCGAAGGCACTTATCCCCTGCCCGAGGCCCAGGTCGACCGCTTCATGATGAAGGTGCTGGTCGACTACCCGAGCGACGAGGAAGAGTACGTGATCGTCGAACGGGTGACGGGACCGGCCGTGACCGTGTCGTCCGTCGCCACCACCGAGCAGCTGGCGGCGCTGCAGCAGGAATGCCGGCGCGTTTATGTCGACCCGTCGCTGGTGCAGTACGCGGTCCGGCTCGTCTCGGCCACGCGCACGCCCGAAAAACACGGGCTCAAGGACCTGGGCAAGTACATCACTTTCGGCGCCAGCCCCCGCGCGACCATCAACCTGACCGAGGGCGCGCGGGCACTGGCCATGCTGCGCGGGCGCACCTACGCGCTGCCGGAAGACATGACCGACCTGGTCCCCGACGTGCTGCGGCATCGCCTGGTGCTGTCGTACGAGGCCTTGTCCGAAGGGCTGTCGGCGGACGGTCTGATCGGCAAGATCATGGCCAAAGTTCCCTCCCCACCAAAGCCGCTCGAGCATGAAAAGCTGGCGGCTTGAACCAGGCCCGGGCGAGAACGCGGCGGCAAGCGCCGCGGACTCGAGTGCACCTGCTGCCGACGGCGCCGAGCACGTGCTGCGGCGGCTCGAATGGACGGCGATCCGGCGCCTGGACGGCCTGCTGCAGGGCAATTACCGCACCTTGATGCGCGGCGCCGGCCTGGACCTGGCGGACCTGCGCGAGTACCAGCACCATGACGACGTTCGCCATATCGACTGGAACGTGACGGCGCGCCAGAACGTCCCGCATGTGCGTGTGTTCACGGAAGACCGCGAGATGGCGGCGTGGTTCCTGCTGGACCTGAGCCCGTCGGTCGACTTCGGCTCGGGCGAACAGCGCAAGCGCAACGTGTCGGCCGAATTCGTGACGGTGCTGGCGCGAGTGCTCACGCGCCATGGCAACCGAGTCGGCGCCATGCTTTATGGCTCGGGCGTGGACACCGTGATCCCCACGCGTGGCGGACGCCGCCACGTGCTGCACCTGCTGCACAGCATGCAGCAGCGCCCCGCCGCAACCGAAGCGGGCACCACCAAGCTGCGCGACCTGCTGGAATCCGCCGCTGGACTCATCAAGCGCCGTTCCACCGTGTTCGTGGTGTCCGACTTCATCAGTGAGCCCGGCTGGGAGCGGCCCCTGGCCTTGCTGGCCCAGCGCCACGAAGTCGTGGCGGTGCGCCTGCTCGACCCGATGGAGCTGAACCTGCCCGACCTGGGCCTGTTGACCATCCGCGACTGCGAAACGGGCGAGCAGCTGCTGGTCGATACCCACGATGCCGGTTTTCGCAAGCGCTTTGCCCGTATCGCCGCCGAACGCGAGGCCGAGCTGCGCGAAGGCTTCGTGCACGCCGGCGTCGACGCGCTGGAGCTGTCGACCGACGGCGACCTTGTGGATGCGGTGGTGCGCTTCACGGAAATGCGCAAGCGCCGCGCCCGCCTCGCCGCGGGCGGCGGCCTGCCCGCGCACCTGAGGCGGGCCGCCTGAGGTAGAACATCATGAACTTTCTATGGCCCCAGTTTCTCTGGCTGCTGGCGGCGCTGCCGCTGCTGGTGCTGCTGTACGTCTGGCTGATGCGGCGCAAGAAGAAGATGGCGCTGCGCTACGCCTCGTTGTCGATCGTCAAGGAGGCCATGGGGGCGGGCCAGACCGTGCGGCGGCACATCCCGCCGGCGCTGTTCCTGCTGGCGCTGGCGGCCATGCTGGTGGCGGCGGCGCGGCCGGTGGCCGTGGTCACGCTGCCGTCCAACCAGCAGACCATCATCCTGGCGATGGACGTGTCGGGCAGCATGCGGGCGACCGACGTGCAGCCCAGCCGGCTGGTCGCCGCCCAGAATGCCGCCAAGTCCTTCCTCACCGAACTGCCGCGCCACGTGAAGGTCGGTATCGTCGCGTTCGCCGGGTCGGCGCAGGTGGCGCAGCTGCCCACCGTGAATCGCGAAGACCTGGTCACGGCCATCGACCGCTTCCAGCTGCAGCGGGCGACGGCCACGGGCAATGCCATCGTGATTTCACTGGCCACCCTGTTCCCCGATGCGGGCATCGACCTCCAGTCCCTGCAGACGGGACGCGAGCGGCAGCGCGGGTTCGCCATCGACGGCGAGAAAAAGGAAAAGAAGGAGTTCACGCCGGTGGCGCCGGGCTCCTACGCATCTGCGGCCATCATCATGCTGACGGACGGCCAGCGCACCACCGGCGTCGATCCGCTTGAAGCAGCCAAGATGGCGGCCGATCGCGGCGTGCGGGTCTACACAGTGGGCATAGGCACCGTGGATGGCGAGACGATCGGGTTCGAGGGCTGGTCGATGCGGGTGCGCCTGGACGAGGAAACCCTCAAGGCCATCGCCAACAAGACCAGCGCCGAATACTATTACGCCGGCACCGCCGCCGACCTCAAGAAGGTCTACGAGACCTTGAGCTCGCGCCTGACGGTCGAGAAAAAGGAGACCGAGGTCTCGGCGCTGATGGCGCTCGCCGCGGCGGCGCTGGCCCTGCTGTCGGCCGGATTGTCCCTGCTGTGGTTCAACCGCATTCTGTGAGTTAGCTCAAGCGGCCTGACGTCAGCCGTAGCTGCCGGCCGCAACGGGCCGCAAGCGATTCATCGTGCGTGACCAGGATGAACGCCGTCCCACGTTCGCGCGCAAGGCGCAGCATGAGATCGAACACCACATCGGCCGTGCCGCGGTCCAGGTTGCCCGTGGGTTCGTCGGCCATGACGCAGGCCGGATGCGTGACCAGCGCGCGCGCGATGGCCACCCGCTGGCGCTCGCCGCCCGACAGCTCAGCGGGCCGGTGCCGCACCCGTTCGCCCAAGCCGACCGCCGCCAAAGTTTCCGTTGCCTGGGCAGCGCAATCCTCCAGCGGCAGCCGGCGTATGCGCAGCGGCATGCCGACGTTGTCCAGCGCGCTGAACTCGGGCAGAAGATGGTGGAACTGGTAGACGAAGCCCAGGTGCTGGTTGCGCACGCGGCCCTGGGCCGCGGCGTCCAGCCGGGTCAGCTCCTGGCCCATCAGCTGTACGGTGCCGCCGGTGGGCGCGTCGAGGCCGCCGAGCAGATGCAGCAGCGTACTCTTGCCCGAGCCGGAGGCGCCGACGATGGCGACTGTTTCGCCCGCATGGACCTGCAGGTCCACGCCGCGCAACACTTCCACGTCGAGCCCGCCTTCGCTGAATCGCTTGGCCAGGCCCTCGCATTGCAGAACCACCTCACCGGCGCCGGGCCGCCCCAAGCCGGTGACGGCCCCCTCGGGGAGCAGCGAGGACACGCCAGTGCCGAGCGTGGGGGCTATATCATTCATACCTGAGGGCCTCCGCGGGATTGACGCGGCTGGCACGCCAGCTCGGGTAGATCGTGGCGACAAAGGCCAGCGCCAGGGAGATAAGGGCGATCGGCATGATGTCGTCCCTTTGAGGATCGCTCGGCATCTTGCTGATCAGGTAGATGTCCTTGGGCAGGAAGCTGGCATTGAGCGCCCCCTCCAGCGCGGGCACGATGACATCGATGTTCGAGGCGATGCCCAGCCCCAGGAGCAGGCCGGCCAGGGTGCCGATGACGCCGACGGCCGCGCCCTGCACCACGAAGATGCCCATGATGCTGCCCGGGCTGGCTCCCAGCGTGCGCAGGATGGCGATATCGGCGCGCTTGTCGGTCACGGTCATCACCAGCGTGCTCACCAGGTTGAACGCGGCCACGGCAACGATCAGCGTCAGGATGATGAACATCATGCGTTTTTCCAGCTGCACCGCGGCGAACCAGGTGCGGTTCTGGCGCGTCCAGTCGCGAATCAGCACCGGGTCGCTGAGCGCGGTGCTCAGCTCCGCCGCCACCTCGCGGGCCTGGTGCAGGTCCTTGAGCTTGAGGCGCACGCCGGTCGGCCCTTCCAGGCGGAAGATGCGCGCGGCGTCGTCCTGGTGCAGCAGTACGAGGCCGCTGTCGTATTCGAAATGGCCCGAGTCGAACGTGCCCACCACGGTCATCTGCTTCAGGCGCGGCACCACGCCCGCCGGCGTGACCTGGCCGCTGGGCGCGATCAGGGTCAGCGGGTCGCCTTCGCGCACGCCCAGCTGCCGCGCCAGCTCGGCTCCAACCACCACGCCGAACTCGCCGGGCACGAGCCGCGCGAGCACGGGCTGCAGCGTCGCGGCCAGGTCGGTGACTTCGGGCTCGCGCGCGGGATCGATGCCGCGAACGATGGCACCGCGCATGTCCTCGCCGCGCGCCAGAAGCGCCTGCGCCGCGATGAACGGCGCGGCGCCGATCACCTGCGGGTTCCGCCTCGCCTCGACGACCGTCCGGCCGGCATCGGCCAGCACGCCGCCGCCGGGCCCGAAGATCTCGATGTGCGACACCACCCCGAGCATGCGGTCCCGGACTTCCTTCTGGAAGCCATTCATCACCGACAGCACGATGATGAGCGCGGCGACGCCCAGCGCAATGCCCAACATGGACACGCCGGAGATGAAGGAGATGAAGCCGTTGCGCCGGGTAGCGCGGCCCGCGCGGGTGTAACGCCAGCCCAGGACCAGTTCGTAAGGGATTCGCATATTGTTCTGGCGCAATTGTGGCATCCCGGACAATAGGCCGATGTCAGACGCTGTCCACATGTTGATTCCTTTCGCTTACAGCGACAGCGAAGGCTGCACGCGGGCGCTGCGGGAACTCGCCTTGCCGCAGCTGGAGCGGCTGGTGGCGCGCTTGACGCCCGCCGGCACGGACGCCGGCGACGAGTCGTCCCTGTCGACGCCGCACGAGCGTGTCCTGGCGCAGGCGTTCGGCTTGGCGGCGGCGGATGGGCGCATCCCCTGGGCCGCCTGGCAGGTGCGGGAAGCAGGCGGCGACACGCGGGCGGCGGCCTGGGCCCGCATCACGCCCTGCCACTGGCGCGTCGAAACCGACCACATTGCCATGGGACACCCGCAGGACCTCCAGCTCGATCCGCACGATTCGCAAGCCATGCTGGCGGCGATGCGCCCCTTCTTCGAGCAGGACGGCATCGCGCTCGAGTACCACGCGCCGACGCTGTGGCTGGCCCGCGGCGAGGTCTTCCGCGACCTGGCCACCGCGTCGCTGGACAGGGTGGCGGGCCGCACGGTCGACCGCTGGATGCCCCGCGCCGAGGCGGCGAAGACCGTGCGGCGGCTGCAGCAGGAGATGCAGATGCTGCTCTACACCCACGAGTCCAACGAGGAGCGCTTGCGCCGCGGCCAGCTGCCGGTCAATTCGTTCTGGGTCAGCGGCACCGGCGCCCTGCCTGCTTCGCATCGCAATGGCCCGCCCCCCGGACTGCAGATCAACCACACCCTGCGCGATGCGGCGCTGCAGGAGGACTGGCGCGGATGGGCCGCCGCCTGGCGGCAGCTGGATGCAGGAGAATGCGCCCGCCTGGCCCATGCGCTCGATCGCGGGGAACCGGCGTCGTTGACGCTGTGCGGAGAGCGGAAGGCAAAAACCTGGTCCGGCCACGGCGCCGAGGGCATGCTGCGGCGGATCGGGCGGCTGTTCTCGCAGCCTGGCGCATCGTCTTTTCTTCAGGATCTATGAAAATCATCACGCGCGAGATTCCGCCACGTGCCGCCTGGGCGCTGGAGCAAGCCGGCGTTCACCCTTTGCTGGCGCGCCTGTATGCAGCCCGGGGAATACTCGGCAAGGACGAATTGGACGATGGCCTGGCGCGCTTGCTGCCGCCCAGTGGCATGAAAGGCCTGCACGAGGCCGCGGTGCTGCTGGCCGACAGCATTGCCGCGGGCAAGAAGCTTTGCGTCGTCGCCGATTACGACTGCGACGGCGCCACTGCCTGCGCCGTGGCCATCCGCGGCCTTCGGCTGCTCGGCGCGCGCCATCTCGATTACCTGGTGCCCGACCGCGTGGTCGACGGCTACGGCCTGACCCCGCCGATTGCCGCACGCGTGAAGGAGCGGGGCGCCGACCTGCTCATCACCGTGGACAACGGCATTGCCAGCGTCGAGGGCGTGGCGGCGGCCAATGCGCTGGGACTGCAGGTGCTGGTCACGGACCATCACCTTCCCGGCCCGCAGCTGCCGGACGCGGCCGTGATCGTCAATCCCAACCAGCCCGGCTGCGGATTCGAGAGCAAGTCGATCGCCGGCGTGGGCGTGATGTTCTACGTGCTGCTGGCCCTGCGATCGGAATTACGGCAACGCGGCGTTTTCGATGGCGGGCCAGCCCCCTCGGGGGGCGCAGTCGGCGAAGCCGCCAGCGTGGAGGCTCTGAGACCTCAGCCGAAGCTGGACGCCTTGCTGCCGCTGGTGGCCTTGGGCACCGTGGCCGATGTGGTCAAGCTCGACCCGAACAACCGCCGGCTGGTGGCGCAGGGCCTCAAGCGCATCCGCGCCGGCGCCCTGCCCTGCGGCATGGCGGGCCTGTTCACCGCGGCGGCCCGTGACCCGAGGGTGGCGACCACCTTCGACTTCGGCTTCGCGCTGGGCCCGCGGGTCAACGCCGCGGGCCGGCTGGCCGACATGACGCTCGGCATCGAATGCCTGCTGACGGACGACACCGCGCGCGCCAACGAATTGGCGCGGGCCCTGGACGGCATCAACCGCGAGCGGCGCGACATCGAAGGCGGCATGCGCGAGCAGGCGATGCACATCGTCGACTCGCTGTTCGACGAAAGCGAGGAGCCGCCGCCGGCCATCTGCGTGTTCGACCCCGATTTTCACGAGGGCGTGGTCGGCATCGTGGCATCACGGATCAAGGACCGGCGGCATCGCCCCACCTTTGTCTTCGCCGCCAGCCAGGCGCCGGGCAAGGAGCATGAACTCAAGGGATCGGGCAGGTCGATCCCGGGTTTTCACTTGCGCGATGCGCTCGACCTGGTGGCCAAGCGCCATCCGGGTGTGCTGCTGCGCTTCGGCGGTCACGCCATGGCAGCCGGCTGCACGATCGCCCAGGAGCACCTCGACGTGTTCGACCAGGCCCTCGCCCAGGTAGCGCAGGAATGGCTGGACGCCGCGACGCTGATGCGCCGGCTGCACACGGATGGCCCGCTGGCGGCCGAGTACCGGCGGCCCGACCTGGTGGACACCCTGCACCACGAGGTCTGGGGCCAGGGCTTCGCCGCCCCGGTCTTCAGCGAAGACGTGGAAATCATTTCGCAGAAACTGGTGGCGGACAAGCACCTGCAGATCAAGCTGCGCCACCAGGGCGAGCCGGTGGACGGCATCTGGTTCGGCCGCACCGAGCCGCTGCCCAGCCGCGTAAAGCTCGCATTCCGGCTGGATGCCGATGAATGGCAGGGCGTCAGGCGGGTCCGCTTCCTGGTGGAAGGCGCCGAATATTAGGCGTGCAACCCAGCGGGAACCGAGGCGCGGTCATCGTCGAAATAGGCGAACAGCTGGGCCGCCAGCAGGCGCAGCTGCGCATCGCCCAGGGTATGCGCGCGGGCCAGTTGCCACATTGCATATTCGCGATCGCCCAGCATCATGGATGTGTTGATGCAACGGCCCTGACTGGCCATGAGCAGGGCGAAGGCAGACAGCAGCCGGCTCGGGCAATAGCGGGTGGTGTCCGGCAATTCGAAGTCGTCCGAGGCGTCCAGTGAGGCCTGCGCCGGGTCGCCCCAGGAGAGCCTGTCGGAAACTACGTCATTGTTCATCGCGCACTCCCTTTTTTCCTGTGGTTCCATGCTAGGCAGGCGCCGCCGCGAGCCCAGTCGGCCTGGATACCGCCCAGCTGTCGGACGCCGGCCCGAAGGGGATGCAGCCGTTTGGAAAGAGGATTCTTACGCAAGAGCTGGCCATCACTGGAACGCGACGCTCACTGCGCGCGCAGGGCTCACATCGGGGCGGCGCGTGGTTCAGCCAATGCTAGAAACGTGTCCCTATTTCCGTGTTGCCGCCTTTGCCGTGTGATGCCGTAGGACAGAATCGCGGCATGACCTTCCTCCTGTCCGCGCAAGAGACCGCCGCCCGCTTGCCCTATGGCGCTCTGGCAGCGCAGGTTCGCGCCACGCTCGCCGATGCCGCTGTGCAGGTGCCCGAGCGGCTGGTCCAGCCCCTCCCGGGCGGCGGCAGCCTTTTCGTGATGCCGGCGATGGATGGACGCATTGCCATCGCCAAGCTGATCACGCACACGCCGGGAAACGCCGGAACCGGCCGTCCCGTGATCCAGGGTGACGTGGTGGTGTTCGACACCGCCACCGGCCAGCGCAAGTTCATTCTGGACGGCCCCACGGTCACCGCGCGGCGAACGGCAGCCGTCTCGCTGGTCGCCGCACAGGCGTTGGCGCCGCATCAGCCCGGCCCCTTGCTGATCGTGGGGGCCGGCGTGCAGGGCCGCGCCCACCTGGAGGCCTTTGCCGAGGGGCTGCCCCTGTCGCAAGTCTTCATCGCCTCGCGCAACATGGACAGCGCCAGGGCGCTGGCCGATTACGCCGCAACGCTCGGCCTGCGGGCCGGCGCGGTCACCGACGCCAACGCGGCCCTGGCCGATTGCCCGCTGGTGGTGACCGCCACGCCGGCGAACGCGGTGGTGCTGGACGCCATCGCGCGAGCCGATGCCTTCATCGCCGCAGTCGGGGCCTACACCCCGCGCATGGTGGAACTGAGCGCCGATCTGTGCCGTCATTGCGCCCGGCACGGGCGTATCGTTGTGGACACGCCGCAAGCGGTTCACGAAGCGGGCGACCTGCTGCAGGCCGGCCTGGAGGTGGGCGTCTTTGCCACCTTGCGGGAGGTCCTGGCCGGTACGGCGCCGGCTGTGAATTGCGGTCCCGTCCTGTTCAAGAGCTGCGGCTGGGCGGGATGGGACCTGGCGGCGGCCAGGACTGTGATGGGCTCGGTCTGACTGCTGCCTGTTCGGAAAGGCTACGCCTTCGGCAGCGTCACGCCCCTTTGCCCCTGGTACTTGCCCCCCCGGTCCTTGTAGCTGGTCTCGCACACCTCGTCGCTCTCGAAGAACAGCACCTGCGCGCAGCCTTCGCCCGCATAGATCTTGGCAGGCAGCGGCGTGGTGTTGGAGAACTCCAGCGTGACATAACCTTCCCACTCCGGCTCGAACGGGGTGACGTTCACGATGATTCCGCAGCGGGCATAGGTGCTCTTGCCCAGGCAGATGGTCAGCACGTTGCGCGGGATGCGGAAGTACTCGAGCGTGCGCGCCAGCGCGAAGCTGTTGGGCGGAATGATGCAGGAATCGCCGTGAAAATCGACGAAGCTCTTCTCGTCGAAATTCTTCGGGTCCACCACCGTGCTGTGGATGTTGGTGAAGACCTTGAACTCGGGCGCGCAGCGGATGTCGTAGCCGTAGCTGCTGGTGCCGTAGCTGATGACGCGCTGGCCCCGCACCTCGCGCACCTGGCCCGGCTCGAACGGCTCGATCAGTCCGTGCTGCTCGGCCATCCTGCGGATCCATTTGTCGCTCTTGATCGTCATGGGGAAACACTCCTGGCGGGTATTCTAGGGTGCCCCGCCAGAGGCGCCCGCGATGACGCAGCGTTCCACCGCCCGGTCGTCCCCCAGCACGATCAGCGAAAACAGCAGTTCATCCAAGCTCTTCGCCTGCGCTGTCTTGCGTGCCAGCAGCGGTGTCGCGGCCGGGTTCAACACGAGAAAGTCGGCCTCGCAGCCGGGTTGCAGGTTGCCGATGACGCCCGCCAGGCCAAGCGCCTGCGCCGCGCCCGCCGTGTGCTGCCACCACAGCTTCTGCGGCGACAGCGAGACGCCCGGCTTGGTCTGGCCCTCGCGGCCCACGTAGTACGCCGCCAGCATGGTATGGAACGGGCTGAAGCTGGTGCCGCCGCCCACATCGCTGGCCAGGCCATACTTGAAGCCGATACGGTCGGCGCCCTCGTAATCGAAGAAGCCGCTGCCCAGGAACAGGTTGCTGGTGGGGCTCACCGCCGCCGCGGCGCCGGTGCTGCGCATCATGGCGCGGTCTTCGTCGTCGAAATGGATGCAATGCGCGTAGATGGCGCGCTCGCGCATGAGGCCGAAGTCGTCGTAAATGGCCAGGTAGCTGCGCGATGCCGGATAGAGGGCGCGCGCCCACTTGATCTCGTCCAGGTTCTCGGCCACGTGCGACTGGATCCAGACGTCCGGGTATTTCGCCGCCAGCTCGCCCGCGCCACGCAGCTGCGCCTCGCTGCAACTTGGCGCGAAGCGCGGCGTGATCGCATAGCCCAGGCGGTCCTTTCCGTGCCAGCGGCGGATGAGGGATTCGGTATCGATGAGCGACTGCTCGGTCTGGTCGCGCACGCCGTCGGGCGAGTGACGATCCTGCAGCACCTTGCCGGCGATCATGCGCAGGCCGCGCCGCTGCGACGCCTCCATCAACGCGTCGACCGACGACGGATGAGAGGTGGCAAAGGCCAGTGCCGTCGTCACCCCGTGGCGCAGCAGTTCGTCAAGGAAGAATGTCGCCAGTTCACCGCAATGCGCGTTGTCGGCGAACTTCGCCTCCTGGGGAAACGTGTAGTTCTCCAGCCACGGCAACAGGCCCGCGGCCGGAGAGCCGATGACGTCGACCTGCGGAAAATGGATGTGCAGGTCGATGAAACCCGGAGCGATGATGGAACCAGGCAGGTGTTCGATCGCGACGCCGGAAAAGTTCGCCGCGAGCGCATGGTACGGCCCAACCGCGCGCACCACCTGCCGGCCGGCAGCGTCGGGGCCGACCACCAGCAATCCGTCCTCGTCGTAGACGGCGGCGCCGTCGTCGGCGAATCGGAGGATGGCGGCGCGGAAGGCTCTCATCCGGCCTATTTTGCAACCTTCCCCTGCACCCCCGATACGAGAAAATTCATACCCTGTATCTGCCCGAGCGTCATGGCCTGGCCCTTGGCGACCATGAGATTGCCGTCGTTGTCGGCAATGGGACCGGCAAAAGGCTGCAACCTGCCCGAGGCGATGTCTTTCTGGCGTGCCAGCACTTCGGTCTGCACCGCCTTGGGGACCTTGGGACCGAAATGGCCGATGCGGATCATTCCCTCGGCCACACCGCCCCACACCGTGCCGCTCTTCCAGCTGCCGTCCAGCACCGCCCGGGTACGCGACGTGTAGTAATCGCCCCAGTGGTGCGTGACCGCCGCAATCTGGGCGTCCGGCCCCGCCTTGCGCATGTCCGAGTGATAGGCCACCGCCATCCTGCCGCGCTCCTGTGCAGCAACCATGGCCGCGTCGGAGGCAGTATGGAAGGCGATGACGTCCACGTCCTGGTTGAACAGGGTCAGGGCCGCCTCGCGCTCGCGCGGCGGGTCGAACCAGGCATTGAGCCAGACGACCTTGACCTGCGCATCGGCATTGACCGAGCGCATGCCGAGCGTGAAGGCGTTGATGCCCTGCACCACTTCGGGGATCGGGAAAGCCGCGATATAGCCTGCCACGCGGGTCCTGGTCATCCGGCCCGCGGCGATCCCCGCGAGGTAGCGGCCTTCGTAGTAGCGGGCGTTGGCCGCGGCGACATTGGGCGTGGTCTTGTAACCGGTGATGGATTCGAACCTGACGTCCGGAAAGTCCCTGGCCACCTTGAGCGTGGGCTCCATGTACCCGAAACTGGGCGTGAAGATCAGCTTGTGGCCCTGCTGCGCCAGGTCGCGGATCACGCGCTCGGCGTCGGGCCCCTCGGGAACGTTCTCGACAAAAGTGGTGCGCACCTTGGCGCCCAATGCCGCTTCCACGGCCTTGCGGCCCTCGTCATGCTGGCGCACCCAGCCGGTGTCGGACACGGGCGCGACGTAAACGAAGCCGACCTTCAAGGGGTCCGTGGCCTGGGAAAAAACAGGGGAGAAACAACAGGCGGCCGCGACAGCGGCTGCGAGGTTTTTATACATACCTTCCGAATAGCAGTAACGATTACTACGTCGCAGGCACTGGATTTTGCTGCGTATTTTAGAAGTGACGCTCTTCATGATTTTCCTAAGGCATTGGGCCAAAAAGCCCGCGACGGAGATTTCAGGATTCAGTAACCCCGAGCCGGCCGAGATCTAAGCGGCGATTTCGGAGGCTGCACCTCGGACGGTGGACAAGGGCACCAATGTCCTAAGCATATCAAAGCAGAAAGCGACGACGATCCTTGACGCCGACTACTCCTGCTAGCGCAGCACAACCATCTAAGCAACGTCGCGTCCCTGGTCGTGCCGGACTATCCCCGCGCGCGAGGATAGTCCGCTCATACCAGGTGCACGAGTACTGCGGCAGGGGACTATCCCGCTCGCGCGGTGCAACTTCGACAGGATCAGGTCTCACGTCGACCACGGGGACTATCCCCGCTCGCGCGGGGCAACCATCTACATGCCCCCGGGGGCCTGGAACGCATCCGGACTATCCCCGCTCGCGCGGCAACCCTCCTAAACGCCGACGATTCGTGGACGGCGAAGGGACTATCCCCGCTCGCGCGGGGCAACCTTGACGAATGGATCGGTCATGGGGGTCCTTGTGGGACTATCCCCGCTCGCGCGGGGCAACCCAGTTCGCGCCGCCTTTGGCCGCTTGGTCGCGGGGACTATCCCCGCTCGCGCGGGGCAACCTACGAAGTGATGAGCACTATCACGCGCGTGAGGGGACTATCCCCGCTCGCGCGGGGCAACCATGCTCGCTAACTACCGCATCGGCCGTATCGTGGGACTATCCCCGCTCGCGCGGGGCAACCGGGGCCTGTGCCGGTGCCTATGGCGCCCGAACGGGACTATCCCCGCTCGCGCGGGGCAACCGCATCGTGGATTTCGGCAACGGCAAGCACCGGGGGACTATCCCCGCTCGCGCGGGGCAACCACGCGCACGCTTTTGCCGGGCTTGGCGACTTCGGGACTATCCCCGCTCGCGCGGGGCAACCACCTTGATACGCCGCCGAATCGGAGCGTATGCGGGACTATCCCCGCTCGCGCGGGGCAACCTCTGCGCCATGACCGCCTCCGCCTCACCGCTTGGGACTATCCCCGCTCGCGCGGGGCAACCACACCCAGCTCGCCTCTCACGGCATCAAGCTGGGGACTATCCCCGCTCGCGCGGGGCAACCCTACAGAAACACGGGGTGATCGCATCATGATCGGGACTATCCCCGCTCGCGCGGGGCAACCCGCTTCCAACCAGCGCCATTGAATGCCTGCAGGGGACTATCCCCGCTCGCGCGGGGCAACCAATCTCGGCGGCGTGGCGCCAGCTCGGGGGTTCGGACTATCCCCGCTCGCGCGGGGCAACCGAATGGTCTTTTCAGGGGCCATTGCCTTAATAAGGACTATCCCCGCTCGCGCGGGGCAACCATGTCGCGGTGGATTGTCGTGGTGCGCTGCGTGGGACTATCCCCGCTCGCGCGGGGCAACCGCATTGGTGCGAGTTGCATTGGTAGCCATGGTGGGACTATCCCCGCTCGCGCGGGGCAACCGCTGCTGATCGGCGGCTTGGTGCTGCTGGTCACGGACTATCCCCGCTCGCGCGGGGCAACCGACACCCGGCCACTACACCCGACGAGGATGATGGGACTATCCCCGCTCGCGCGGGGCAACCAGCATCGCGCGTGGGTACGTCGTGCGGCGCTGGGGACTATCCCCGCTCGCGCGGGGCAATCAGCACGCTGGCCGAGAAGCACGGGGGTCGGCCGGGACTATCCCCGCTCGCGCGGGGCAACCGCGGCCAGGGGGGTCATTGCCAAGCTGGAGGCGGGACTATCCCCGCTCGCGCGGGGCAACCCGCGGCAACGCGGGACTGAACACGGCCACAGTGGGACTATCCCCGCTCGCGCGGGGCAACCTGGGGCTATGGAAAACCTTACTGCGTGCTGTGGGGACTATCCCCGCTCGCGCGGGGCAACCATGTAATGCACACAGCTACCGATGCTCGCCACGGGACTATCCCCGCTCGCGCGGGGCAACCACGGTCGCGCCGCGCACCTCTGGCTCTTTCAGGGGACTATCCCCGCTCGCGCGGGGCAACCGGGCGCATCGTGCTACACCTAGTGTGCATGGTGGGACTATCCCCGCTCGCGCGGGGCAACCCCAGAATCCGCTCGGCTATTTGCTCGCCTGCCGGGACTATCCCCGCTCGCGCGGGGCAACCCTACGCCGGACGCCCGTCGGAGTGGGATTTTGGGGACTATCCCCGCTCGCGCGGGGCAACCGGTCCTGACCGCCGTTCCGTAGCGGGGCAGGGGGGACTATCCCCGCTCGCGCGGGGCAACCTTGGCATGGTCGGTGATTCCCGACCCGGGCGGGGGACTATCCCCGCTCGCGCGGGGCAACCACCGAGGGTGTGGCCTATCTCGCCAGTCTCTGGGGACTATCCCCGCTCGCGCGGGGCAACCTCATCGGCGAAAAATCAAATGGGTACTGCACGGGGACTATCCCCGCTCGCGCGGGGCAACCTTGAGAGCATCGGCGGCAAATGCCTCCGCGTAGGGACTATCCCCGCTCGCGCGGGGCAACCTACATCAACAAGGAGCCATACAACACATTCGGGGGACTATCCCCGCTCGCGCGGGGCAACCCTTGATTGGCAAAGCCCCGTCTTCCTTGATTACGGACTATCCCCGCTCGCGCGGGGCAACCTCCATCTGCGGCACTGCGTTCACGATCCTGATGGGACTATCCCCGCTCGCGCGGGGCAACCCGATCCGCGAGCAACGCGAGAACGGTAAGCACGGGACTATCCCCGCTCGCGCGGGGCAACCCCGATGGCCTTGTCCGCGATGGCAACTCCTGCGGGACTATCCCCGCTCGCGCGGGGCAACCTTCGGCAGCAACTCTCACAACAAGGCTACGGGGGGACTATCCCCGCTCGCGCGGGGCAACCGGGCTTGTAGTACATCATCATCGCCGCCCACAGGGACTATCCCCGCTCGCGCGGGGCAACCCGAACTGGTCCCCTTGAGTGTCAACCGCACAAGGGACTATCCCCGCTCGCGCGGGGCAACCGCTCATGTCCGTCCGTCCTGTGGATAACTGCCGGGACTATCCCCGCTCGCGCGGGGCAACCAGCGGATCGACGTCGGCAAAGACGTGCCCCAAGGGACTATCCCCGCTCGCGCGGGGCAACCGAATAATCTCGCGGAAATTAGGTATGAGTGGAGGGACTATCCCCGCTCGCGCGGGGCAACCGCCGCACAAGCCTCTGCCTCTGTCTCCGTACAGGGACTATCCCCGCTCGCGCGGGGCAACCCGCTGGACGCGCACCCGGACCTGAAGGCCGATGGGACTATCCCCGCTCGCGCGGGGCAACCCCTTGTAGGTAACTCCTTACCGCACAAGGGAAAACCTCAAAATGCATCCAAATTTTTAAAGATCGATTGCAGCCTTCGCACGCCGCGTCAACCACATGCCGTCGAACTCGACCAACTCCCGAGGCGGGGTCCCCAAGTGCGCAAGGCCGATGCCACCGGTTTCGTTCAAGTCGCGCCAGACCATCACTAAGCTTCCGCGCGGCTCATACCCATGCCAGTCAGCAATCACGCCCCATGCGCGTTCGCGCACACCCTTGGTCATTCGCGGCGAGACAAACACGTTGGGCGACACCTCCAACATAACCGATGCCAGAAACCCATGAAACCGGTCTGCCACATCACTCGTCACGATCATCACCAGCGCCATTAACCTCCTCCATGCGAAGTACCTGCTTGATGCAGTCAATCATTGACGGGATAACCTGCTGCTTGCGAAAAACTTTCGACGCTTCACGCCGCACGAGCCGGTCGATGGGTTCGTCGACCCCGTCGCTCGCTTGCTTGGCCGCAGTGAAGGCGATCTGCAGCGTGACTGTGTCGCGAAAGAGATCCGCAATGTCGAGTACGAACGACTGCCCCGAATCTTCGTGGATGAACCCCAAGGGCGGCAGCGCAGCCAGTGCCTGCACAGCGATAGCCGCAGCCGCCTGCACGGCAGTCGCAGCGTGATTCAAGGCCTGGTTGGGAAAGTCTGCCGCCTCGGGAGCGGCACGGTCATAGTGCCGACCGTTCCAGTCGATGCCATGTTTGTCGGCCATCAAGCGGTACATGGTCTTGACGCGCGAGCCTTCGATCCCACGCAACGTGTCGAGATCGCGGTGTGGCAGGATTTCGCCCAGGCGCAACGCATACATGTGACGCGCCACGCTGATGCGCCGGCGCGGGTTGCCCCACAGTTCCGCCTGCCGCCGCGCCACGTCGGAACGATCTGGTATCAACGGAGGCGCGGTGTACGAACGCACCCCGTCCTGCCCCACCGCGGCCAACAAGGTGCCGTGGCGGGCCAACAGCCGCAGCGCGTCGTGCGTGACGCTGCTGCCCGGCCCGAGCAGGATCATCGACACCGCCTGGTGCGGAATCTGGTCCAGCGTGGGCGTCAGCGAATTGGTGCCGCGGCTGAAATGCAAGCAGCCATCCACCACGCACAGCTCACCACGTTCCAGCCACAGCAAGCCGTGTCGGTCGGCGTGGGGGATGCGGGCCGTCTCCAGCCCCAGGCGGCCCTTGAGCATGTCGGCCGTTCAGCGCCGCGCGGGCTGCAACAAAAGCAGACCGAACCCGAACGCACGGTGGCGACCGACACCACGCGCGATCAGTTCGGAGAATGCCGCTGGGTCGATCACGCGCAAGCGGCCTATGAGCACGGCATCGGGGCCACTCACCGCTCGCTTGCGCCGTGCTTCAGCCGTGTCGGCCTTCTGCGTCTGCCGCATCACATCGAGCAGGCGAAAGCGGTCGAGCGTCACATCGATCAGTTCTGCGCCACCCTGGCGACCGAGGCTCTCGCGAAGCCACTGGCCATAGACCTCACTGCGGTCCACCGCCGCACCGGCGGACTTTTCGACTGCAGCCAAGAAGGAATCGCGCTCCTTTCCCGTCTGGCCTTCGCGTATGACCGGCCGCACTCGCACGTCGAAGCCCAGCACATGGCCAGCCGGCCATTGCGTCGGGAACGGACGAGCGTTCAAACCGGCATGAATCCGGGTCGCGCCCAGCCCCAACGCCGCCGCCGCGTCGGGCGGCGCCACCGCGGCCGCCTGCCGCAACTCGGCGGCAGTCAAGCTGGAATAGGCGAGCAAACCTTGCTCGGCGTCGAGATAGCGGAAGGACCGTGGTGCGTGCTCGCCGAACGCAACGCGCAACAGGCCATGCAACGCGTAGCCGAGGTCGCCCGATGTGTCCAACAAGCGCTGCCGTGCAGCCCATGCTGCCAAGCGCTGCGGATCGGGTTGGATGTGCAACAGGTGGAGCGACGTGGAGCTCATGTCGGGCTCGCTGCAGCCTGGATGAGCCCTTCACGCACAGGGCGCCATCCCCCGTGGATACCGCTCGTCCAATTGCGCTCGTCACACACGTCGAGCACGCGGTCTCCGGCCAGTTGGCCTTCGCCGTCAGGCCATTGCACCCGCATGGCGACGTTGTCTCGCGGCTTCGGTGCCATCTGCAGTGCGTGAAGCAGTGTGTCGGCGTCGATCCAGCCTCCCATCAAGCGTGCCGTAGGCAGACATGGCTTGCGGCCGATGAAGAGAGGGCGTTTTGGGCGGTCTAGGGCCAGGGCAATGTCATCGAGGCTAGGCGGTTCATCGGACGGCTCGAGGCGCAACGCTACCAGCGCCGTTAAGTCCGCGTGATAGTCGCGATAACGCAGATGCGGGCTGTCATAGGAGCCTGCGCCGCCACGCCGCTCTTCGGGCGAGCCCCAAGTCGTCCATCCCCTGTCGTTGGCCGCCAACTGTGCGGTTTGAAAGTCTGTCAGGCGCGAGCCCGAAACTTCGAGCCGCGCGCCAATCCGCAGCCGCGACTGAAGTCGGTTATGCAACATATCGTCCCCACGATCCCAACCCAGTGCGCTGGCAATCAGGCCGGTCAGCATCGACAGGGCCGGAAAGTCACGGATCACACCAAAGTTGTCGATGGTCTCGCCGCCAAACGCGATCAGCGGCGACGACAGCCGTATCAGCAGGTGACGCGGCATGTCAGTCCCCTTGGGTGCGCACGTTGCCTTGCGTGATGCAGCCCTGCACCCACGTCGCCAGCGCGGCGAGCGGCAGGCGCTGTGCGTTCGGCACTGCGACGTCATCGAGCGCCAGAAAGCGGCGCTCCAGCGGTGCGCCATACGCGGTGTCGAGCTTTCCGATTTCATCGGCCAGTTTTTGGACCGCGGCACCCCTGATGTCGGATTGCTGCAGTTCGAGTGCATTCTGAAACGCGCCGGCCAGGCTCCGCGGCTGCCAATCGCCCACTTCCACCAGCAGAAATTTGGCCCAGTCGAAAGGCGCTGTCGAGCCACGTTTGGCACCGGGGCTAACCGTGGCGATCAGATGCAGCAGGTGTTGCACCACGCGGCCGGACAGTTCGCGACGCTCAGCGGGCAAGGTGGACCATTCATCCCTCGTGCCTTCGAGATTGGCGATCAGTTGCGGAACGTCAACCACGACATAGCCATAGTACAAGCCCGAGGCGAGCTCAGTATCGAATATGCCGGCCGAGCCTTGCCCGCCGGCCTCGCGCAACAGGTCATCAACAACGGTGAAGTAGTCGTTCTCTACCTGGGCCTCGTGCACCGTGAACGCATGCGCGACGTAGACGGAGGCATCGCGACTGGCCAACACATCCGACGTGACCATCCGGCCGAACAACGCCGACTCCAGGCCGCTCCCATGGACCAGCGCTTCGATGTTCTTCTTCTCGTCCTTCAGGAACTTTGCGACGGCGGCTTTAAGCGCCTTCTCGTCAGTGTTCTCCCGCGTCAATTCGGCGCAGCGCTTGACGAGATAGTCGATCTCCGCTCGGCCTAGCAAAACGGCCTGCCCGGTTTCGAGCGCTTCCTTGCCCTTGAGATCCTTGCCCTTGTCGAGCAATCCCGCCGCGCGCAGGCCCTCTGCGGCAGTCTGGGACAACGCCTCCGATACGCCGTCCGCTTGCAGCTCCGCTCGAATCTTGTCCAGCGTGATACGGGAGCGAATCGCCATCGGTACACCCAGCTTTGTGAGGGCGAAGCGGTCATCAGCCGTGCGCCAGTGGCGTTTCAGGCATTGCGAAGAGATGCGCGTGCGAATCGCATCGCCATAGGGCAGACGCTTGGCAAGTCCGGCATCGTCGCGATTCAGCAATGCGCCGGGATAGTTGTGCAGGGTGTGGATCTGGATGAAACGGGGCAAGCTCATGAGAGGTCCTTGATTGAGTGGGGCCTACTTGGCGGCAGCGCGGGCGAGCGCAGAAAAATAGGGGCCGGCGATAGCGAGGCGGTTGGCCTCGGCATCTGCCCGCTCCTTTCGATCGGTACTGCTCTGGTTCAGTACCAAGGCGCCGAGTTCGCGCCAGTTGGGCGCCACACCCTTGCTGGCCAGCAGACGCAATACGCGGGGCAACAGTTGGGTGAAGGCGTCTCCACGCGACGTCAACAGCTTGGTGACGCGCGACTCGGACACACCGGCTTGCGCCAGTTGCACGCCAAGCCGCTGTTTGCCGTCGTGGCCTGCCAGCGCGACGCCATGCGCAATCAGCGCCCAACGCGGCCAGGTATCAGCGTGCCACTGGTCCGGCGACACTCCCGCGGCCAGCAAGGCACGCGCCAAAGCGGCCAGTTGATGCGGCTGTGGTGCTTCGGGCTGCAGGCGTGCGAGAGCAGCGCGCTCGCCCGGCGCCGCACGCGAGACATACGCCGCCAGCGCAGCGAACGGGTCGCTGCGCCGGGGCGAGACGGGGCCGGCCTCAGCCTCTGCCAGAACGGGCTCAGTCATGGTCATGGGTTTCCTCCTGCTGCCTGGTTTGGGCTTGTTGTCGATAGTGGTTGGTGAGTTCGGGCAGAGGGGACTTGTCACCCCGCAAGGCGCCATGGAATCGCGACAAGGCGGCGGCCTGGGCACGGTACCGTTGGATGGCACCGCGCGGGCCGGCGCCGAAGGCCACGTTGAGGACTGCTGCGGCGCGCTCCACCAAGCCTTGCAGCCATTGCAGGCGCCGTGCGGTGGGATCGGCGGCCTCTATCTCGTCGTTAAGATCCTCAAAGAATCGGGCATTCTCGGCGCGCTCGAAAGGATGCGAGAATTCGCTTGCCTTGTCTTTGACACTGTCACTGATGTCTTTGCCCGGCGCGCCGTTGTTGAACAGCACGGCCAACGCCAGCCACAAGAGCTTGCGAACTTCAGCGATGACGGCTATACGCTGGGTCGAGATCCGTGCGAGAGGCGCCTTGTTCTCGCTCACCAAGAAGCCGCGAACCTTGGGCGAGATAGGCACGCGGCGCTCGTGATAGCCCTCGGTCTTGCCTTGCCCTCGGGTCACGCCCTGGGCGATCAGAACATATCGCTCGCCAGCGTGAGAGATGGACATGTCTTGCGCAACCGCCGCTTGGTACTTGCTACCGAATAGTAGTTCGGCCACCAGCTTGTAGTGAAATCCCTCGGCACTGATGGTGAGCGCCTTGCCTGCTTCGGTCTCGACCGGCGTCCACGGGTCACCGGTCACGCCATTGAGTTCCTTTGACAAAATACGCGCTGCCTTGCTGCCAGTAGAGACGGCTCGGATGCCGCCACGATCCGACTGAAGGCGAACCCTTCGGCAAATTTCTATGTAGTGCGGGTCGAGTGTCGAAAACGACAGGCTGGAAAGCCCATCCCAGGGAACGAGCCACACTAGAGCCAGCCCTTCTTCACTCTGCAAGCCGCGCGCCTCTGCAGTACGCTCTCGAGTCGCAAGTAGCGCTCGCAGATCTCGGCGCCATCGCGCGCCGCAATGCCCGGTACCTGCAATCCCCACGCCGGGACGGCTGGCGAAGCCACCGTTCATGCGCGAGATACCGTAGTTGCCGGCGCCGAGAAAGCCTTCCTGGGTTTGCAGGCTGAGCAGAGAGTACAACCAGTCCTCGGGTTTACTGCGCCTCGCGCGACCTGCCTTCAGGTCGTGGTTCTTCGAGGTCACCAACATATCCAACTCGTCGGCGGCCAGCGTCACTGATTTCCAATCGTCTATGTGCCCTGCCGGTACCGGCGCCTGAAGCAATGCAGGCCTGTCCGGCGGCGAGACCAAACACCAAGCCGCACCATCCCCATCGTCAGGAGTAAGGGCCAGCAACGCAGCACGCCACTCAGCTTCGGTGCTAAACGGGTCAAGCCTGCCTGCGCCATGCATGGTGATGGCGGCCAACTGAACCAGGAATGCGTGCCAGGGGTGCCGCTGGTGTGGGCGCAGCGCTGGATAGTCGCGCACTTCGTCGGCCGCCAAGGCCACCATCAGTTGCGGCAGGCTGGCGTTGACATTCCGCCCATCGGCCACCGCGCGATAGCGAATGAGCGCTTCATCGAGCAACGAGAACTTCAGCTTCGGGGCAAGGGTCATGCACGCTCTCCTGACGTCGCAAGGGCTGGGTCGTTGGCCTTCAAACGCTCAAGCCCCAGGCGACTGTAGCGGTAGTGGGCAGCGCCCAGGGCAAATTCAAAACCCTTCCCGTCGGGCAAGGCCGTGATGTGGCTCGGCTTGGCATCAGGGCTCAACCCAGCAGGTACTTGATGAAACCGCAAAGAGATCTGTTTCACTTCCTGACCGAAGGGGCCGGGCCGGGGCGGCTCGAACTCGACCAGACGGTCGGCAGCGCCCAGGCGGGTTGCAATCTTCTGATCAGACTCCGGAAAACTGGTGCTGGCAAACGGCTCGTCGTATGGAATCGAATGCAGGCTCGCCAGTCCGCGCCGCGCTCCCGTGTCGCCTTCAATGGCTTGGCCGACCTTCAGCCACTCCTCGCCCAAAGACGATTCGATGACCAGCAGAGCTTCGGGGTGCGTGGCGTGCTCGACCAAGGCGCGATTCTCGGAAGGGATAGTTCGGCTGGTTTGCACTTCGATGAGTTGCCGCGTGGCTTCGAGAATACGGAGGTCAGGGTACACGCCGCCGCCATCGTGCCTTCGCCCCAAGCCATTGCGCGAGCGCCTGAGCATCGGCGCGAGGTCGTGGCCTACCGGTGTCAACACCCAGGCGCGGGCGACCCGGAACCCGTCTGGTCGTTCTGCCTCAGGTCGCGAGTGCCGGTGCAGGCGACCTATGCGCTGCAGCAGCACGTCCATCGGACAGAGATCGCTAATAAGCAGATCGGCGTCGATGTCCAGGCTCTGCTCCAGGGTCTGGGTACCGACGATGATGCGACCCGCACAGGCCGCGCGCTGTTTGCCGAAGTGGACCGCCACCGCCTTGTCGAGCAGCGGCCGGTCCTGGCGACTGAAACGACTGTGGTGCAGCGTGCTCACGCCTTCGACCGTGAAGAGCCAATTGCCGCTCTGCTCAGCATCGAGGGCCTCGACCGCCAAGAGCGTGGCCACCGCAGCCGGAACCGTGTTGCGCACCACCAGCACGCGAGCACCTCGCGCGGCGGCGTCAACTGCGAGCGCGGCGATGCGGTCGGGTGCATCGATGGCGTCCAGCGATTGCCAGTACACGGTCTTGTGATGCGGATTGCCCTCCACGCCTTGAAGCTGCACACCCGTGGCGGTGCAATAGCTGATGGCGGGGTAAGCCAGGCCGCTGGCATCACCCAGCGCGGGAACGGGGCGTGGTTTGTGAAGGTGGTCAATGTTGAGATAGCGCGTGCGAGCGGCTGCACCCAACGTGGCCGAAAGCAGCATCGCCTGTCCGCCCGTCCGCAAATGGGCCTTGAGCAATTGCTCCAGCAGCACCGTCATGTAGGCGTCCGATGCGTGCACCTCGTCCACCACCAGCATGCTGCGGCTCAGCAAGGCGTGGCGCAGATGAGCGTGGCGCACTTGGAGCGCACCCAGCAAGGCCTGATCGATGGTGCCCACCGCGATGGTCGCGGCCAGGAAACGCTTCGGCGATTCGGCAACCCAGCGTTGGTGGGCGACCTCATCACCCGGCTTGTCGGGCCACAAGACCTTGAAGTCGGGCAAGCTGATCTTGGCTTGGCCATCAGCCGCCTCGTAGCCTGGCAGCGCGCGCACGACCACAGGCGCGTTGACGGGCCACAGGCGAGCAACGAAGGTCCGGATTCGCTCGTACAACTGCGAAGCCGCCACGCGGGTGGGCAAGGCGAAGAACAAACTGTCGACCAGCCCAGCCTGAAACAGATAGGCGAAACGCCATAGCGCGGCCTCTGTCTTGCCACTTCCGGTTTCGGCTTCAAGAATCACCAAGGGACCAAGCGCTGGATCGGCCGCTGCCGTTTGCATTGGTCTTGGCGCGGGCACGTCGAAGGCACCTTCGAACGTTGGCGCGGTCTCGGCGAGTGCATGGCGCCATGACTCCGCGCCGAGCCCGATCGCGCGCACTGCATGCGCCGCGCGCCTCGGCGATGTCTCGCCGCGGTCTTCCCCGGGCGCGCTGTACTCGAAGAATCCCGGACGGGTGTCCGAACCAAGCCAATCGGCCAACTGAATCAGGCCGGCAAATAGATGCACGAATGCAGCCGCCGCCGGCAAAGGGCGCTGGCAAGGCGTGAACGCGACTGGAAAACACCGCTTCAGGCGGTCACCCATGGCAGCAACGGTGGCGACTGGATCGTAGAGCGCGGTGCCCCTCTCAGAACGAACCGCTTGCCAAATGAAGGCCACCTGCTTGGTCGGATCGTCACCCACGGGGCGGCCGTGGTGGCTGATGCTCGCTTGCCAGAGCATGTAGGTTTCTTCGCCGCCCCATGACGCCAACTCGTTGAGTGGCAAGCCGGCCAAGACTTCACCTGCGAGTTGGCCAATGCCGCCCGTGACAAGCGCCCAGCCTTCGGGCCCGTGGCCATACGGAGAAGTTGGCCAATTCCCCGGTGGGCGCTCGGGCGCTAACCAACGGCGCGACTGAAAGCCCGAATTGGCCTTGCCAATGTCGTGCAGGAATGCGAGCACTGAAAGTCTAGCAATGTCCGAGTCGTCAAGGACACGACGCGCGGTGCGGTGCATCGCACGACGAATCGCCGCGCATTGCGCCAGGGCTGTAAAGCAGTTCGCCACGTCGAGCATGTGATCGACTAGCGGGTGGATTCGCAACTCGGGACCGTCTCGGCTCAACTTTCCCCATGCGGGATAGCTTTCAACTGATAATTCACTGGAATTATTGAGTTTGGCCACAGATAGTTCGTCGGCTTTTCGGCAATCAATGCGTCATCGTCGCTGCAGACTGATCGTTACCGTTCGCGCCGGTCTCTGTCTTGGCCCGCGCGAAACCCGCTCAATCTCAAAAATCCCCTCGGGAGTCAACGCGGGTTCTGCGCTGATCCGTGTCGTCATAGATGAAGTGAAGGCGTTGAATGTTTGAGCTGAGCGTCAAAGTTTGATCGTCCCGCCCAATAAAGGCAAGCCCTCTGCCAACAGCTTTTCAGGGACGTCATGTCGCAGTTCAGGCCCCCAGTGGTAATAGTCTGACCCACACCCCGATCCGGGAACCCGCAATCCATTGGTGGCGGCCCCAGATGGATCCCGGATCAAGTCCGGGATGACAAGGAGCTCTATTCGAAGGCCGCGAAGGTCGCGTCGAGCAGATCGGTGTAGCGCCGCTTCATGGAAGCGTCGATGAAGCTCGCATCGAAGCTGTTCTTGGCCAGCTGCCAGGCCTGTTGCGCGGTCAACCCGGTGGCGCCGAAGGTCTCGATGAAGTTGTCGTTCATGTAGCCGCCAAAGTAGGCGGGGTCATCGGAATTCACGGTGGCCACCAGGCCCGCATCGAGCAGCTGGCCCAGGTTGTGGTCCTTCAGCTGGGGAAACACGCAGAGCTTGAGGTTGGACAGCGGGCAGACGGTGAGCGGGATGCGGTCGCGCGCCAGCCTTTGCATCAAGGCTGCGTCCTTGGTCGACTGAACGCCATGATCGATCCGTTCCACTTTCAGCACGTCCAGGGCGGTCCACACATAGGCGGGCGGGCCCTCCTCGCCCGCATGCGCCACGAGGTGCAGGCCCAACTCGCGGCAGCGTGCGAAGACGCGGGCGAATTTCTCCGGCGGGTGGCCCACTTCGCTGGAATCGAGGCCGACGCCGATGAACCTGGCGCGGTAAGGCAGCGCCTGCTCCAGCGTCTCGAACGCGTTCTCTTCGCTCAGGTGCCGCAGGAAGCACAGGATCAGCGCGGCGCTGACGCCCAGGTCATGCTCGGCCTGTTCGCAGGCGCGGTGCAACCCGTTGATCACGGTCTCCATGCTCACGCCGCGGGCGGTATGCGTCTGCGGATCGAAGAATATCTCGGTGCGCACCACGTTGTCGGCTGCCGCGCGACGCAGGTAGGCCCAGGCCATGTCGTAGAAATCCTGCTCCTTCAAGAGCACGCTGGCACCGGCGTAGTAGATGTCCAGGAAGCTTTGCAGGTCGGTGAACGCATAGGCCCGGCGAAGCTCCTCGACATTCGCATACGGGAGCTGCACGCCGTTGCGCTGGGCCAAGGCGAAGATGAGCTCAGGCTCGAGCGATCCCTCGATGTGGATGTGCAACTCGGCCTTCGGCATGCGGCGCAGCAGCTCGGGCAACCTCTGCGCGGAGATGTTTTTCGCCAGATTCAGCATGATGAGCTTCCCCAATGAAAAAGGGCCGCCCTTCGGGCGACCCGCGCTGGACAAGGCCAGCTTACTTCTTCTCGCCGCCGGGTACCTTGCCTTCGACGCCCTTGACGTAGTAGTTGATCTCGCCCAGGAACTTGTCGTCGGCCACCGCGTCCTTGGCCAGGACTTCCTTGCCGTCACTGTTGACGATCGGGCCCTTCCAGATCTTGAAGCTGCCGTCCTTCAGGCCGGTCCGGATCTCGTCGATGCGCTTCTTGGTGTCGTCCGGCACGTCGGCGGCCAGCGACACCATGTCGATGGCGCCTTCTTTCACGCCCCACCAGATCTTCTCTTTCGAGGTCTGCCACTTGCCGGCAAGCGCGTCGCCCACGGCCTTCACGTAGTAGGGCGACCAGTTGATGATCGCCGAGCCCAGGTGCGCCTTGGGGCCATAGGCCGTCATGTCGCTGTCCCAGCCGAAGGCGCGCTTGCCCATCTTCTCGGCGGTCTGCAGCACGGCCGACGAGTCGGTGTTCTGCATCAGCACGTCGGCGCCGCCGTTGATCAGCGACGTGGCCGCGTCGGTTTCCTTTGGCGGGTTGAACCACTCGCCCACCCACACCACCTTGGTCTTGACCTTGGGGTTGACCGACTGGGCGCCCAGCGTGAAGCTGTTGATGTTGCGGACCACTTCGGGAATCGGGATGGAGCCGACCACGCCCAGCGTATTGGTCTTGGTCATCTTGCCGGCGATGACGCCGGCCATGTAGGCGCCCTCATAGGTGCGGCTGTCGTAGGCGCGCATGTTGTCCGCCGACTTGTAGCCGGTGGCATGCTCGAACTTCACGTCCTTTTGGTCGGCCGCGACCTTGAGCATGGGCTCCATGTAGCCGAAGGTGGTGCCGAAGACCAGCTTGTTGCCCTGCCCCACCATGTCGCGGAACACCCGCTCGGCGGCGGCCGACTCGGGGACGCTCTCGACGAAGCTGGTCACCACCTTGTCGCCGAATTCCTTTTCCACCGCCTTGCGGCCGTTGTCGTGGGCGAAGGTCCAGCCGCCATCGCCGACCGGGCCGACATAGGCGAAAGCGATCTTCAGCGGCTCGGCCTTGGGCGTCGCGGCAGGCGCCGAAGCCGCGGCCACCGGTGCCGGGGCGGGTGCCGGCGCGGGCGCCTCGGTCTTGCTGCAGCCCGCCAGGGCGGTGGCGGCCAAGGCCGAAAGCGTCGCCACCTTCAACAGGGATCGCTTCTTCAGGTCAGTCATGTCAGTCCTTCTCCGGGGGTGGTTGTTTCGACAAACGGTGATTATGAGCCGGGATAAAACGGCTTGCCAAGGGAAGCCGGCATGTTGATGCGGATCCAGGCCGGGTTGCGCGAAATCATCGCCAGCACGGCGATGGTCGCCAGGTAGGGCAGCATGGTGAGGAACTGGCTGGGCACTTCGACGCCCATGCCTTGCAGGTGGAACTGCAGCATCGTCACGCCGCCAAACAGGTAGGCCCCCAGCAGCACGCGGGCCGGCCGCCAGGTCGCGAAGGTGGTCAGGGCCAGCGCGATCCACCCCTTGCCCGCCACCATGCCCTCGACCCACAGCGGCGTGTACACCACGGCCAGGTAGGCGCCGGACAAGCCGCACAGCGCCCCGCCGGCCACCACGGCCGCGAGCCGGATGCGCCGCACCGGATAGCCCAGTGCATGCGCGGACTCGGGCGACTCGCCGACCGACCGCAGCACCAATCCTGTGCGGGAGCGGTACAGAAACCAGATGAGCCCCGCCACCAGGGCCATCGTCAGGTACACCATCGGGTGCTGGCGGAACAGGGCCGGGCCGACGAGCGGAATGTCGCCCAGGAAGGGGAACGAGAAACTGGCCCGCTCGGGCAGCTTCTCCTGCACGTACTTGATGCCGACAAAAGCCGAGAACCCCGTCCCGAACAGGCTGAGCGCCAGGCCGGTGGCGTACTGGTTGGTGTTGAGCCAGATCACCAGCAACCCGAAGGCGGCGGCCAGCAGCGAGCCCGCGCCGATGCCCGCCGCGAAGCCCAGCCAGTCGTTGCCGGTGTGCACGACGGCGGCAAAACCGGCGATGGCCGCGCACAGCATGATGCCCTCGGCGCCGAGGTTCACGATGCCCGCTTTCTCGTTGATCAGCAGCCCCAGCGCGGCGATGGCCAGCACGGTGCCGGCGTTGAGCGTGGCGGCCAGGAGCAGTGCGTAGGATTCCATCAGCGGGCGTCCTTGCGAAACGGCAGGCCGGCAAAGCGGATGCGATAGGCCATCAGCGTGTCGCAGGCGAGCAATGAGAACAGCAGTAGTCCCTGGAACACGCCGGTGAGCGAATTGGGCAGCCCCAGCCGGGACTGCGCCAGCTCGCCGCCGATGTAGAACATGCTCATGAGAATGGCCGAGAAGAACATGCCCACCGGGTGCAGGCGCCCGACGAAGGCCACGATGATCGCGGCGAAGCCGTAGCCGGCCGGCACGTAGGGCGTGAGCTGGCCGATGGGACCGGCCACCTCCAGCGCGCCTGCCAGCCCCGCCGCCCCGCCCGACGCCAGCAGGGCCACCCACAGGGCCTTGCGCGAGGAAAAACCGGCGTAGCGAGCGGCCGCGGGCGCGAGGCCGCCCACCTGCTGGGCGAACCCGGCACGCGTGCGGAACAGGAAAATCCACAGCCCCACGACGCCGGCCAGCGCGATCAGGATGCCGATGCTCATGCGCGAGCCCTTCATCAGGCGCGGGACCTGCGTCGCCGCCTCGAAATTCCTGCTCTGCGGAAAGTTGTAGCCCGCCGGGTCTTTCCAGGGCCCGAAGACCATATAACTCAGGATCTGCACCGCCACGTAGACCAGCATCAGGCTGACCAGAATCTCGCTGGCGTTGAACTTGTCGCGCAAAAGCGCCGTGATGCCGGCCCAGGCCATCCCGCCCAGGATGCCCGCCAGCAGGATGGCGACGACGATCCATCGGCCGGTGTACTTGTCCGCGAGCAGGGCGACCCCGCCGGCGACCACCGCGCCGATCACGAACTGCCCCTCGGCCCCGATATTCCAGACGTTGGAGCGGAAACACACCGCCAGCCCCAGCGCGATGATGAGAAGCGGCGTGGCCTTGACCATGAGCTCGCCCAGCGCATACGGCGACTTGATCGGCTCCCAGAAGAACACCTGCAGGCCCCGCACCGGGTCCTTGCCCAGCGCCACGAACAGGATGACGCCGATCAGCACGGTGAGGGCGAGCGCCAGCACCGGCGAGGCCAGGCTCCAGAAGCGCGAGGCCTGGGGGCGCGGTTCGAGCTCAAGCATGTGGCTGCGCTTCCCGGCCGGCCTGCGCACCCCACAAGCCGCTCATCCACTCGCCGATCAGCGACACCGTGGCGCGCGCCCGTTCGATCGGCGGCGACAAGCGGCCCTTGGCGATGACGTGCAGGCGGTCGCAGACCTCGAACAGCTCCTCCAGTTCCTCGCTCACCACCAGCACCGCGCACCCCGCGTCGCGCAAGGCCAACAGTTCGCCGCGGATCTGGGCCGCGGCGCCGACATCCACGCCCCAGGTGGGCTGCGACACGATCAGGAGCTTGGGGTTGGCGTCGATTTCGCGCCCAACGATGAATTTCTGCAGATTCCCCCCCGACAGCGACCGGGCCGCCGCGTGCGGGCCGCCCGCCTTGACATGGAAGCGCGCGATCACGTCCCGCGCCTGCTTCTCCAGCGTCCTGACGCGGATCCAACCGCTCGGGCCGATGGCATCGGTGCGCGTCAGCATCAGGTTGTGCGCCAGCCCGAGCGCGGGCACCGCGCCGCGGCCCAGCCTCTCCTCGGGCACGAAATGCACGCCCAAAGCGCGCCGCGGCGCCGGGCCGAGCCGCCCGGCATCGGTGCCGAAAACCCGGATCGACGAAGCCGGCGCGCGGGCGTCCTCGCCCGACAGCGCGTAAAGCAGTTCTCGCTGGCCGTTGCCCGAGACGCCTGCGATGCCGACCACCTCGCCGGCGCGCACCTCGAGCGAAACGCCGTCGAGGCCGACGCCGAAAAGGTCCTCTCGCGCCAGGTGCAGGTCATGCACCTTCAGCACCACCTCTCCGGCCGGGCGGGCGTGGCGCTCCAGCACCGGCGGCTCGGCGCCGATCATCATGCGGCTGAGCGACGCGTTGGTCTCGCGCCGCGGGTCGCACACGCCCGTCACCTGCCCGCCGCGCAGCACCGTGCATGCGTTGCACAGCTCGCGGATCTCGTGCAGCTTGTGGCTGATGTACAAGATGCTGCAACCCTCGGAGGCCAGCTTCCTGAGCACCACGAAGAGTTTTTCGACGGCCTGGGGCGTCAGGACCGAGGTCGGCTCGTCCAGGATCAACAGCTTGGGGGCCGTGAGCAAGGCGCGGATGATTTCCACACGCTGCATCTCGCCCACCGACAGCGTGTGGACAGGCCGCGCCGGGTCCACGTCCAGGCCGTATTCGGCGGCTTTCGCCGTGATGCTGTTGGTCACCTGGGCGAGCGTCAGGCGCTTGTCCAGTCCCAGCCAGACGTTTTCGGCCACCGTCAGCGTGTCGAACAGGCTGAAGTGCTGGAACACCATGCTGATGCCCAGCGCGCGGGCTTCCTGCGGATTGCGGATGTGCACCGGCCGGCCGTTCCACATCACGCCGCCCTCGTCGGGCTTGACCGAGCCGTAGATGATCTTCATCAGCGTCGACTTGCCCGCGCCGTTCTCGCCCAGCACCGCGTGCGTTTCGCCGGGCTCCACCGTCAGCGACACGTCGCTGTTCGCCACCACGGCGGGGTAGCGTTTGGTGATGTGCGCGAGCTGAAGCCTGGGTGTGCTCAATCGCGGGTCCCCGTCATTCTTTTCGCAGCGCCGCGGCCACGGACCGCACCTGCTCGCGCAGCCACCGGGCGGAAGCCGAGGCGTGGCTGCGTTCGTGCCAGAGCTGGTAATACATGAGCTGCGGAAATTCGATCGGGCATGGGAGGATTTTGACCGGCAGGCGGCCGGTGAACCGCTCGCAGTACCGGCGCCCGGTGGTCAGCACGAGCAAGCTCGATGCCACCATGCTGGGGATCAGGCCGAAATGCGGGCAGCGTGCCGTGATGTTGCGCACCAGGCCCAGGCTCTCCAGGTGATCATCGATCACGCCGCGGGCGCCCGGGTGGGTGGGCGTGGGCGCGATGTGCTCGGCGCCGAGCCAGCTTTCCCGCGTCCAGCCGCGCCGGGCGGCGGGATGGTCCTGCGCGACCAGGCACACCACCTCGTCGGCGAACAGCTGGCCCAGGTACAGGTCTTCGGGGGGCTTGAGCCAGTTGCCCACCACCACATCGACCTCGCCCTGGGCCAGGTGGGCGTGGTAGTCGGAGTCGGCCGACAGGGGGTGGATCTCGATAGGGCACATCGGCGCCTGGGCCTTGATCTGCGCGACCAGCTGCGGCAGGAAATGCGGGTCGAGGTAGTCGCTGGCGGCGACACGGAACGTCTGGTCGGAGGTTTGCGGGTCGAACCCGCGCGCACCGGTAAAAAGAACCTCGGCCGCGCGCAGGATGCTGGCGCTGGGCTCGACCATGCGAAGCCCGGCGTCGGTGGGCGCCATCCCGGACCCCGAGCGCACCAGCAGCGGGTCGCCCGCCAGCTCGCGCAGGCGCTTGAGCGACGCCGACACGGCGGGCTGGTGCATGCCCAGTCGCAGGGCGGCGCGCGATACGCTGCGTTCGGTTAACACGGTGTGCAAGACCCTGATCAAGTGGAGGTCTATCTTGTCGAAAAGCGCTTGATCTCTCATACGTGGGCCTGCATGCTTGTCATATGGGCCGGCTTATGTTGCGGCGCGGCCGGCTCACTACCCTTGGAGCCAAGCCTCACACGGCACGCAAATCAACCATACTGGGTTTCATGGAATCGAAGACGATCAGGTTCATGCGCCGCGGAGAGCTCGTCTCGCTGAGCAATGTACCACCCGACCGGACGCTGCTGGAAGTGCTGCGGGAAGACATGGGGTGCACGGGCACCAAGGAAGGCTGCGGCGAAGGCGACTGCGGTGCCTGCACCGTGGTGGTGGCTGAGGCCGAGGCGGCGCCGGGCGACCCGGGCGGAGGCGAACGGATTCGCTGGCGGGCCATCAACAGCTGCATCCGCCTGGCCCATTCGGTGGACGGCCTGGCCCTGTGGACGGTGGAAGACCTGGCCGCCCCGGACGGCAGCCTGCACCCGGCGCAGGAAGCCATGGTCCGGTGCCACGGCTCGCAATGCGGCTTTTGCACGCCCGGCTTCGTGATGAGCCTGTTCGGCATGTACCAGAACCATATTGCCCCCACGCTTGCCACTTCGGGTGCTGCGCTGCCCACCGAGGGGGCTGGTGCGCCTGGGGGCGGCCCGCCGGCGCAGCGTGCCGCGGCCAATCCCATAACGCGCGAACTGGCCCAGGAAGAGCTGTCGGGCAACCTGTGCCGCTGCACCGGCTATCGCCCGATCCTGGACGCGGCCCGGCAGATGGCCGCGCTTGCCGAGGTGCGCCTCGACGAGACCGCGTTGTTGCGCGACTTGTGCGCGCTGCGAAGCGGGCCCGCCCAGGCTGATGCGCGCTACCTCTTGCCCACGAACCTCCCGGATCTCCTGGCCGCGCGAGCCGCCCATCCGGATGCGCAGTTGGTGGCGGGCTGCACCGATGTGGGCCTGTGGGTCACCAAACAGCACCTGCGGCTGGGCAAGGTACTCGACGTCACCCGTGTCGCCGAGCTGCGGCGTGTCGAGCTCTACGGCAATCACATCGCGATCGGCGCGGCTGTGACACTGGCCGACGCCTTCGAGGCATTGGTCGCCCGCCGGCCGCATCTCAAGACCTTCGCCGCCCGCTTCGCCGGCTTGCCGGTACGCAACTCCGGCACGCTGGGCGGCAACATCGCCAACGGCTCGCCGATCGGCGATTCGATGCCGCTTCTCATCGCCCTCGATGCCCATGTCGTGCTGATGAGCGCGCGGGGCCACCGCGATCTGCCGTTGGAGCATTTCTACACCGGCTACCGCAAGAACCTGCTGGCGCCGGACGAGGTGCTGGCATGGATCAAGGTGCCGCTGCCCGCGGTGGGCGAACAGCTGCGGGCGTACAAGATTTCCAAGCGCTTCGACGATGACATCTCGGCCGTCTGCCTGGCGATCAACCTGGCGCTGCAGGACAACGTGGTCGCGCGGGTCTCGATCGGCGCCGGCGGCGTGGCGGCGACGCCGGTGCGCGCCGCCCAAACCGAGGCGGCGCTGCGCGGCAAGCCGTGGACGCTGGAAACGGCGCGGCAAGCCGCGGCCACCCTGCGCGCCGAGTTCCAGCCGATCTCCGACATGCGGGCTTCGGCCGCTTACCGGCGCCAGGTGCTGGGCAACCTGATGCACCGCTTCTGGCTGGAAAGCCAGGGACTCTCGCGGATCAACCTCGAGAACTTCAAGCTCGAGGAGGCTGCATGAACGTGCGCGACAAGGAATTCACTTCCCGCACCGGCGGCGGCCCCGGTGGTGCGGCCGACCGGGGCGAGCGCAACCTCGCCCCGGCGACGGTGTCGCCGCATGCCGCGCCCTCGCCGGGCCCGGCTGCGGGTGTTTCGCGGCCGCACGAGAGCGCGCGCGCCCAGGTGGCGGGGAGCGCCACCTATGTGGACGACATCCCCGAGGTCAAGGGTACGCTGCATGCGGCGCCCATCCTTTCGACCGTCGCGCACGGCCGGCTGATCGGTGTGGATGCCGGCCCCGCCCGTGCCATGCCCGGCGTACGGGGCGTGGTGCTGGCGCGGGACATTCCCGGCGACCCGAAACTCGCGACCTTCGTTCACGACGAGCCGATCTTCGCGCTCGACAAGGTGGAGCATGTCGGCCAGGTGGTGGGCATCGTGATCGCCGACACCGTGATGCAGGCTCGCCGTGCCGCCCGCCAGGTGCAATTGCAGATCGAGCCCCTGCCCGCGGTACTGTCGCCGCGCGAAGCCCATGCACGGCAAAGCTATGTGCTGGCGCCGGTGACGGTGCGGCGCGGCGCCCCCGAGGCGGCGCTCGCTGCGTCGGCCCACCGCCTGGAAGGCCAGCTCGAAGTCGGCGGGCAGGAGCACTTCTACCTGGAAGGGCAAGTGGCGTATGCGCTGCCGCTGGAACAGGACCAGTGGCGCATCCACTCCAGCACCCAGCACCCGGGCGAAGTGCAGCACTGGGTGGCCCATGCGCTGGGGCTGGAAAATAATGCCGTGACGGTGGAATGCCGGCGCATGGGCGGCGGCTTCGGCGGCAAGGAAACCCAGGCCGGCCACATGGCGGTGTGGGCCGCCCTGGCTGCTCGCAAGTACCGGCGCCCGGTCAAGCTGCGGCTGGACCGCGACGACGACTTCATGATCACCGGCAAGCGGCACCCCTTTGCCTACGATTACAGCGTGGGGTTCGACGGCACCGGGCTGGTGACGGCGCTCAGACTCACCATGCTGGCCAATTGCGGCTTCTCGGCCGACCTCTCCGGGCCGGTGGCCGACCGTGCGATTTTCCATACCGACAACGCCTACTTTCTCAGTGACGTGGAGATCGTGTCGTACCGCTGCAAGACGAACACGCAGAGCCACACGGCTTTCCGCGGGTTCGGCGGGCCGCAGGGCGTGATCGTCATCGAAACCATCCTGGGCGACGTCGCCCGCCGGCTCGGCATGGACGCCCTGGACGTGCGGCTGCGCAACCTCTACGGCCTGGAAGAGCGAAACGTCACCCACTACCAGATGAAGGTGGAAGACAACATCCTGCACCCGCTCATCACGCAACTGGAGCGCACATCGGACTACCGCCGGCGGCGTGAAGCCATCGCCGCGTGGAATGCGCGCAGCCCCGTCATCAAGCGCGGCATCGCCATCACGCCGGTGAAGTTCGGCATCAGCTTCACCGCCACCTTCTTCAACCAGGCCGGGGCGCTGGTGCATGTGTACACCGACGGCAGCGTGCAGGTGAACCACGGCGGCACCGAGATGGGACAGGGCCTGAACACCAAGGTCGCGCAGCTGGTCGCGCACGAGCTGGGCGTGCCGTTCGAGCGGGTGCGCTCCACCTCGGCGGATACGAGCAAGGTGCCCAATGCATCGGCCACGGCCGCATCGAGCGGCACCGACCTGAACGGCCGCGCCGCGCAGTACGCGGCGCGCAACATCCGCGACAACCTGGCGGCGTTCGTGAGCGGCCTGGACGCCTGCGGCGCGGGCGCCGTGAGCTTTGCGCGCGGCCAGGTCATCTCGCCCAAGGCCACACGCACGTTCGACGAAGTCGTGAAGGCGGCATATGCCAACCGCATCCAGTTGTGGAGCGACGGGTTCTACCGCACGCCCAAGATCCACTACGACAAGCTGACCTTGACGGGCCGGCCATTCTTTTATTTCAGCTACGGCGCCGCGTGCAGCGAAGTCGCGATCGACACGCTGACGGGCGAGAGCCGGCTGTTGAAGGTGGACATCCTGCACGACGTGGGCACGCCGATCAACCCGGCCATCGACATCGGCCAGATCGAGGGCGGCTTCATCCAGGGCGTGGGCTGGTTGACCACAGAGCAACTGGTATGGAACGACCGGGGTTATCTGGCCACCCACGCGCCAAGCACCTACAAGATCCCGGCGACGGGCGACATTCCCGAGCATTTCAAGATCGAGCTGTGGCACGAGCCCAACCCCGAGGACAACGTGTTCGGCAGCAAGGCCGTGGGCGAGCCGCCGTTCATGTTGGCGATCAGTGTCTGGGAGGCGATTCGGGAGGCGGTGGCGGCGGCAACCGACGGGACAGCCGTAAGGCTGGAGGCACCCGCTACGGCGGAGAATGTCTGGAGAGCACTTCTGCCCGAAAGCATCGACACCGGCGCTCGCGAGAGTTGAAAAGCCGATCGGCTATGACGACTTCCTGCGAACCACGGCCGATCCGGCCGATCGCGCCGGTCGCGCCGGTCGTCGGTGAACGCGCCCCGCCGGCGCCTTCGTCAGGGATTGGGCGGCGCCGCGGCGGCCGGAGCAATCAGCACTGCGAACCTGGCATTTTTCATCGGGCGATTGCAGGAGCAGTGTCGTGAGCAACACCCTCAAGGGAAATATCCTCGGCCCGCAAGGTTTCATCGCCGGAGCGATCAGCTTCGACGACGAGGGCCGCGTGGGCGGCATCACCGGCTCCCCGATCGCGGCGGATGCCGTGCGCGATTCACTTCTTCCAATGGTGCTGCCCGGCTTCATCGATCTGCACGTGCATGGCGGCGGCGGGCGCGACATCATGGAAGGCGGCGATGCGGCGGCGCATGTGGCGCAGTGCCATGCGGCCCACGGCACGACGGCGTTGCTGGCGACCACGATGACGGCGCCGATGGCCGACCTGGAAGCCGCTTTCGCGGGGCTGCGATCGACCTGTGCCGCGCGCGGCCCGCGCGCCGCGCGTGTGCTGGGCGTCCACCTGGAAGGACCCTACATCAACGCCGGCAAGCTCGGCGCGCAACCCGACTTCGCCCGGCCCGTATCCCTGGCCGAACTCGCTCGGTTGCATGCGCTTGCGCCCATCCGGCTCATCACCCTGGCGCCGGAGGTCGCGGGCAACCTGGACGACATCAGGGCCCTGGGCGAGGCCGGCTACATCGTCCAGATCGGCCACACGCTGGGCAGCTACGAAGACGGCGTCCAGGCTCTGGCACAGGGCGCGCGCGGCTTCACCCACCTGTTCAACGCGATGACTGCGCTGCACCATCGCGCGCCGGGCATGGTCGGCGCCGCGCTCGCGCATGCACGATACGCTGAGATCATCCCCGACCTCTTGCATGTGCATCCGGGTGCGCTGCGCGTCGCGCTGCGCTCGATTCCCTGCCTTTATTGCGTCACGGATTCGACCTCCGCCACCGGAATGCCGGACGGCGATTACCGGCTGGGCCGGCAACAGGTCACCAAATGCCTCGGCGGAGTCAGGCTGGCAGACGGCACGCTGGCCGGCTCGACGCTGACCATGGACCAGGCCCTGCGCAATCTCGTCAATGGCCTGGGACTCGATCTGGCCGAAGCCTCGATGCGGCTTTCCAGCCATGCCGCGGACTACCTGGGCCTGCCCGACCGAGGCCGCTTGACTGCGGGCAGCTGGGGCGACGCGGTGGTGCTCGACCGCGACTTGGCGCTGCAGGACGTGTTCGTGGAAGGAAAAAGGCTTGCTCAGCCTTAGCTGGACCGTATCAGCGCTGGAGACTGCAAATCGTCCGACAATCTTTGTCGGCAAAAGCCGCAGATGCATGAGCCTCATGCCTACAAGCTCAGCCTTCTGGATTCAGCAACATACGTTGCATGAAGATTCTAAACCTCATCCACGTCATGGTCGCTCAGGCGTTCTACAGCTGGGCGATGCGCGAGATCAACCCCCTGCATCCGGACCTGCCCCGAATCATGCTGAGGCAAAAAGAGCTGGACGACAAAGCCCACCGCATGTTTGCCTGAACAAGAGGGCTTAAGCGCCCTCTTCGGGCGGGCCATCTCGCTCAGCCACCGCGCCGCCAGCGCCGCCAGCGCGGGCAGCGCGGGCAGCGCGGGCAGCGCGGGCAGCCCGGCCAGGTTAGGGCCTGTTCACACTATTTTTGCGAGTGCGAAGGCCATGGTGAAAGAAGTCGTCTACTCCCAGCACGTCGAGTTTGGCGATTGCGATCCCGCCCGCATCGTCTGGTTTCCCAACTTTTTCCGCTGGATCGACGCGGCCTCGCGGCATTTCTTCCTGCAGTGCGGCGTCCCGCCCTGGCACGAAACGGAGCAGACCCTGGGAATCATCGGCACACCGCTGGTCGATACGCACGCGAAGTTCATCAGGACCGCGAGCTATGGGGACCTGCTGCAGATCCACACCACAGTCGCCGAGTGGCGCGGCAAGAGTTTCGTGCAGCGCTACCGGGTGACGAGGCGGGACGAGCTGATCATGGAATGCGACGAAGTGCGCATCTTCGCCGGCCGGCGCGACGGCGAGGCCACCGGCATTCGCGCGCTGACGATTCCGCACGGCATCCGCGCACTTTGCGAATAGGCCGCGGTCAGAGCGCGCGGTTCAGGTCGACGTCCAGACCGGCCTGCCGCATCTCGCGCGCCAGCAGCAGGCGCCATACCCCTGCTTCATCCATTGAATGGCGGGGCAGCCCATCCCAGTGCGGCGCCAGCACCGGCGCGCCTTTCACCACCAGGCAGATGCGGCGGCGGCCGACGCAGCCCAGCAGGAAGCCGAACTCCAGCAACGACGCCTGGGCCGCTTCGGTTGCGGCGAACACGGCGATAGCGTAGTCGGCCTCGCGCAAGGCATCGAGCCGCTCGACCGGACTGCCGGCCGCATCCGGCGCGTCCTGCAGCACCTCCAGGCCGAGCTGCGCCAGCAAGACGCCGGTCGCCTCGCGGGCGGGGCCCGGCTGGCCCAAAATAGCAATGCGACGGCCGGCGCCCTCCGTCCCGGGCGGCGGCACCGGTAACGCTACGGGCGAGGGGGTGGGAACAGCGGCGGGCGATGGAGCAGGTGTGGGCATGGGAACAGCGGCGGGTGCGGGTGGAGGTACGGGGGCGGGCGCCATAACTGGCGTCGGGGCGGGCGCCATAACTGGCGTCGGGGTGGGCGCCATAACTAGCGTCGGGGTGGGCGCCATAACTGGCGTCGGGGCGGGCGCCATAACTGGCGTCGGGGTGGGCGCCATAACTGGCGCGGGTGCTGGCGTGGAAGCAGGTGCGGGTGCAGGTCCAGGCTGAGGCGGGGCCGCAGCCGCGGCCCTTCCTTCGGAGCGTTCGGTCAGCAGCTTCTTGACCGCGTTGAGCTTCAAGATCGCCAGATCCATGCTTTGCCGGATGCCGTCTCGCAGCTCGTCCAGCGACAGGCGATCGCCCAGGTTCGGATCGAGCGCCGCATCCAGCGGCGCAATCGCATGCTGCTTGTAGTCCGCGGTGCCGGCACCCAGGATATCGGCGATCGTCGCGTTCATCCGCTTCTGGACTGCCTCGATGCGCGGGTCCCAGCGTCCTTCTATGGCCGAGACGTCGAAAATGCGAAGCTCCTTGATACGCCGGCTGATCTTGTCGAGGGCCCCCTCGAGCGCGGCTTTTTCCTGGGCGCTGGCCGAAGGCGTCGATTTCCCGGTGGACATGCAAGCTCCTCTTTGACGCCCGACTTTAACTCTTCCGTGAAACGCGGCCGAAGCTGCATGCGCCCCGGCGCGGCGCCCTTACAACACCAGCATCGCCCGGAAGTCGTTGACATTGGTGTGGGTCGGGCCCGTGACGACCAGGTCACCCAGCGGGCCGAAGAAGCCACAGGCGTCGTTGCGGCCGAGGAAGTCATCGACCTTCATGCCCTGGACCCGCGCGCGGGCCAGCGTGTCGGGCCCGACGAAGGCGCCCGCGTTGTCTTCCACGCCGTCGATGCCGTCGGTATCTGCGGCGAGCGCCCACACGCCCGCCTGTCCTTGCAGCGCCTGCGCCAACCCCATGCAGAACTCGCCGGCGCGCCCGCCCCGTCCCCGCGGCACTCCTTCGGCCTGCCGCTTCACGCTGACGGTAGTCTCTCCGCCCGAGAGAATGACACAGGGCCCGCGAAATGGCTGGCCGCGCCGCGCCACGGCGCGCGCCAGCGCCGCATGCACCTTGCCCACGTCACGCGACTCGCCTTCGATCTCGTCGCTCAGGATGTACGCCTCCAGCCCCGCGGCACGGGCCTCCCGGGCCGCGGCTTCCAGCGACTGCTGGGGCGTTGCAATCAGGTGCACCTCATGGCCGGCAAACCGGCCATCGCCCGGCTTGGGCGTCTCCAGCGCGCCCTGCTCCAGCAAGCTCGCGATCGCCCCCGGAACGTCGATGGCATGGCGCTGCAGGATGGCCACGGCATCGGCGCACGAGGTGGCGTCCGCGACCGTCGGGCCGCTCGCGATGATCGAGGGGTCGTCACCGGGCACATCGCTGATGGTCAGCGTCACCACCTTTGCGGGCGCGCAGGCGGCCGCCAGCCTGCCGCCCTTGATGCGCGACAGATGCTTGCGCACGCAGTTCATATCGGCGATGTTCGCGCCCGAATCCAGCAGTTGCTGGTTGATGCGCTGCTTGTCCTGCAGCGTCAACCCCTCGGCCGGCGACGTCAGCAGGGCCGAGCCGCCACCCGAAATAAGGCACAGCACCAGGTCGTCTTTCGTGAGGCCGTGCGCCATGGCGAGGATGCGCTGTGCCGCCTCCAGTCCCGCGGCGTCGGGCACGGGATGCGATGCCTCGACGATCTCGATGCGTTCTTTCAATCCCGCCGGCCGCGGCGGAATGTGGTGGTAGCGCGTGACCACCAGGCCCTCCAACGGGGCATCGGCCGGCCACAGGGCCTCTACCGCCTGCGCCATGGAACCGCCGGCCTTGCCTGCGCCGAGCACGATGGTGCGGCCCCTGGGCGGCGGCGGCAGGAAGGCCGCCATGTTGTGCAGCGGCAAGGCCCGCCGCACGGCGGCCTGGTACAGGTGTTCGAGGAAGCGGCGGGGTTCGTCGGACGGGTTGGGTGTGGTCATGCCAAGGCTGTAGCTATTCATTGACGTTCTTGCGGGCACCTCGGGACTATAGTGGCCGCCAAGGCCCGGGCCGCCGGCGCCGCCATTTCGGGAATCCCCATGTGTAGGAACATCAAGACCCTGTTCAATTTCGAGCCGCCCGCCACCGAACTGGAAATCCGGGATGCCTCATTGCAGTTCGTGAGGAAGCTCAGCGGCTTCAACGTGCCATCCAAGGCCAACGAAGAGGCTTTCGATCGCGCCGTCGCCGACATCGCCGCCGCCACGCGCGTTCTCGTCCAGTCGCTCATCACCACGGCGGACCCTCGCGACCGCGAGATCGAAGCCGAGCGGGCCCGCGCCCGCTCGGCGGCGCGGTTCGGCGCGCGCTAGGGAACCTGAGCGCCCGCCTTGAACCACTGTGCGATCGATGCCCGCTCTACCTCGGTCATGCCGGTCGAGTTGTTCATCGGCATCAGTCTGGTCACGACCGCCTGCTGATACACAGCCTGCGCGTGCTGCTTGAGGGCGGCCGGCGAGTCCAGCCGCACATTTTTCATCTGCACCTGCGCGTCGTGGCACTGGTAGCAGCGCCGCTCCAGCACTTTCTGGACCGCCAGGTAGCCCGCTTCCGGCGGTGCGGCCGCCGCTGCGGGCGGCGGGCCCGGCCGCAGCCACGCGGCCACGCCCACGATCACGGCGATGCCCGCCAGCGCATAAGGCAGCGGATGCCGGCTGCGCCCGAGCTTGTAGCCATGCCGCATGACGAAGAACTGGCGGATGGCCGCACCGGCGAACATCATCAGGATCAGCACCAGCCAGTTCTGCGGATGGCTCCAGGTGAAGCTGTAGTGCGTGCTCAGCATCGAGAACAGCACCGGCAGCGTGAAGTAGGTGTTGTGCACGCTGCGCTGCTTGCCGCGCTTGCCGTGGACGGGGTCCACCGGCTGGCCCGCCTCGATCGCCGCGATCACCTTCTTCTGGCCGGGGATGATCCAGAAAAACACGTTGGCGCTCATCGCCGTGGCGATCATCGCTCCGACCAGCAGGAAGGCGGCGCGGCCGGCGAACCAGTGGCAGGCCAGCCACGAAGCCACGCACACCAGAACCAGCACCAGCGCGCCGACGATCGCGTCGCCGTTCTTGCGCTGCCCGAACGTCCGGCAGATGGCGTCGTACAGGATCCAGAACACCATCAGGAACGAGAGCGCGACGCCGATGGCGGCGCCGGACGACCAGTTCACGAGCGAGCGGTCGACCAGGTAGGTGCCGGCGCTCCAGAGATACGACACGGTAAAGAGGGCGAACCCGGTGAGCCAGGTGCTGTAGCTTTCCCAATAGAACCAGTGCAGGTGCGCGGGAAGCTTCGGCGGCGCCACGTTGAACTTGACGGGGTGGTAGAAACCGCCGCCGTGCACCGCCCAGAGCTCGCCGCTCACGCCCTGCTTCTTCAGCTCTTCGTCCACGGGCGGCGTGAGGCTGGAGTCGAGGAAGACGAAATAGAACGACGACCCCACCCAGGCGATGGCGGTGACGACGTGGGCCCAGCGCAGCAGCAGGTTGGCCCAGTCCAGGAGATAGCTTTCCATGTCGTTTGAACCGTGGAAGGCCTGCTCACCACTGCGGGCGCTCTGAGCAGTTGGGGCCGCGAACAACAGGGATCGTGCTGGATCCCGGGGCTCCGCTGCGGCCGGTCCACGCGAGTGTATTAGCTTTTCATGGCGGTGCGACTTGGAGGATCTGCGCGGCGACCGAAGCCGCGATGACTTCCGGCTGTTTGCCGGTGATTCCGGGCAGGCCGATGGGACAGGTGATGCGCGCAAGTTCGGCCTGCGTGAAGCCCCGGCCCTGCAGGCGGTGACGGAAAGTGGCCCATTTGGTCTTGCTGCCGATCATCCCGACATAGGGCAGGTCGTCGGCATCGCGCAGCCGCAAAAGGCATGCCCCGACCACATCCAGGTCTTGCGCATGGCTGAAGCTCATGATCAGGACACGCGATCCCGGGGCGAGTCCGGGCACGGCGCCATGCACGGGGTCAGAATGCTCGCAGGTCACGCGGGGCGGGACCTGGAGGGGGAAGATTTCGTCACGGCTGTCGATCCATGTCACTTGGAAGGGCAACGGCGACAAGGCGTTGACCAGGGCCTTGCCCACGTGGCCGCCGCCGAACAGGGCGAGCGGCGCCAGGCGGGCCGCCAGACGCTCGTGCAACGCGTGAACACCGGCGTGGGTGATGGGTTCGAAGCGCAACAGAACGGCGCCCCCGCAACACTGGCCGAGGCTGGGGCCGAGCGCATAGCGCTTGACCGCATCGCCGCCGCCGCCCGAGATCCGGCGCCGCGCTTCAGCCATGGCATCGAATTCGAGATGGCCGCCGCCGATGGTGCCGACGCAGCTGGAGGGGTAGACAACCATCCAGGCGCCCACCTCGCGCGGGGCGGAGCCTTGCGTTGCGTCCACGGTCACCAGCACGGCTGCTTCGCCGCCCGCCCTTTGTGTGTCAATATTCATGGTGGATGGGCGTTATTCCCCGGCGTTGGCACGGCATCCAATCGAAGATTCGTGTGCATTGGCAAACGGACGTCGCCCAAATGGTAGCGAAGGCGTTGAATAACTCAGCGGTACTCCGCTGCGGCGCCCATCGAACAAGGAGACCTCATGAAGCATACTTTCGACCTGAGTTACCGGGTGCCGGCCGCACTGGCGGCGTTCGCCGCCGTTGTCCTCGCGGGCTGCAGCTCCGCGCCGGTTACGCCCGCCGCGCCCGCCGCGACCGCCGCCCCAGCCGGCGAAACGGGGGCGCCCGGCGCCGCCGCGCCATCGGGCCAGCCCCAGACCGAAGCAAAAGCGTCGAGCAAATCGAACGCACCCAATGCCAAAGCCTACCGCCAGGACGCCGCGGCCCACCTGTATGGATTGAACCAGAATCGTATCTACAAGGGGCGCATGCCGCCAATGCTTTACGCGATCGGCGTGCTCCAGGTCGAAGTAGACGGTCGCGGCAATGTGCGCGACCTGAACTGGATGCGCGCGCCGAAGCACGCGCCCGAGGTGGTGGCCGAGATCGAGCGCACTGTCCGCGCGGCCGCGCCGTTCCCGGCACCTGCGCGCATGGGCAAGGTGGTCTACACCGACACCTGGCTGTGGCACAAGAGCGGCCGGTTCCAGCTCGATACGCTGACCGAAGGCCAGGACTGACAGTCCGCGCTCATGAGCCTCGATAGGTGGAGTAGCTCCACGGGCTCACCAGCAGGGGCACATGGTAGGGCTGCTCGGGCTGGGCTACACCAAAGTCGAGTGTGACCTTGCCGAGGAAGGCCGGCTCGGCCAGCTGAACGCCTCGGCCCCGAAAATAGTTGGCCACGTCGAACACCAGCCGGTACATGCCTTTTTTCAGGCCGGCATTGTCATAAAGTGGCCCATCGGGGTTGCGCCCATCCCCGTTGAGATCGAAGCGCTTCACCAGCACGGCTACGCTGCCTTGCAGGGTGTAGAGCTCCACCGTCATGCCCGCCGCCGGGCAACCGTGCATGGTGTCCAGTACATGTGTGCTCAGGCCCATGGCTTGTCCTTCGTTTTGGTGGACACAAGTGTATACACTTACCGGCCTTTGCGGCTATCATGCCCCTTGCATGCACTCGTCCACCACCAGTTTCATCGTCGAGTCGCTGACGCGGGCCATCGTCGAACACCGGCTGCAGCCCGGTAGCAAGCTGGCCGAACAGAAGCTGGCCGACCACTTCGGCGTTTCGCGCACCCTCGTGCGCCAGGCCCTGTTCCAGCTCACGCAAAACCGCCTCATCAAGCTCGAGCCCGCGCGCGGGGCTTTCGTAGCCGCGCCCACCGTCGAAGAGGCCCGCCAGGTTTTCGCGGTACGGCGCATGCTGGAAGCGGAAATGACACGAGCTTTCGTGGCCGGGATCACACCGTCGAAAGTTCGGGCCCTGCGCGAACACATCGCCCAGGAAAAAGCCGCCGTCGACCGGGAAGACGCCGCCGGCCGCGTCGAACTGCTGGGCGACTTCCATGTACGAATGGCCGAACTCATGGGCAACGAGGTGCTTGCCCGGATCCTGCGCGACCTGGTGTCCCGCAGTTCGCTGATCTCGCTCATGTACCAGCGCGATGGCGCCGCGCGCCATTCGCAGGAAGAGCATGTCGAGATCGTCAGGGCGCTGGCGGCCAAGGACGCCGGCCGGGCCGTGCGGCTGATGACCGAGCATCTGCAGCACGTCGAGGAGAGCCTGGCCTTCGACCGAAAGATGCCCACATCCGACATTTCTCTCGCCCTCGCATGAACGGTGCTCCATGACCTACGACAGCACGGCCCCCTACCCCCGCGACCTGTCCGGCTACGGCCGCAACCCGCCCCATGCGCAATGGCCGGGCCGGGCGCGTATCGCCGTGCAGTTCGTCCTGAACTACGAGGAAGGCGGTGAGAACTCGGTGCTGCACGGCGATGCCGGCTCCGAACAATTCCTCTCCGAAATGTTCAGCCCCGCCAGTTATCCGGCGCGGCACCTGAGCATGGAAGGCATCTACGAATACGGCGCTCGCGCGGGCGTCTGGCGCATCCTGCGCGAGTTCGAGAAGCGGGGCCTGCCGCTGACGGTGTTCGCAGTGAGCATGGCGCTGAAACGCCATCCCGAGCTCACGGCGGCCTTCAAGGAACTGGGCCATGAAATTGCATGCCACGGCCTGCGGTGGATCAATTACCAGGGCATGGATGAAGCGCTCGAGCGCGAACACATGCGCGTGGGCATGCAGGTCATCGAACAGCTGACCGGCCAGCGGCCCCTGGGGTGGTACACCGGCCGCGACAGCCCCAACACGCGGCGCCTGGTCGCCGACTACGGCGGCTTCGAGTACGACAGCGACTACTACGGCGACGACCTTCCATTCTGGATGAAGGTGGCCCGCACCGACGGCACGCCGGTGCCGCACCTGGTCGTGCCCTACACGCTCGACACCAACGACATGCGCTTTTCGCTGCCGCAGGGATTTTCCCAGGCGGAGGATTTCTTCATCTATCTGCGGGACAGTTTCGACGCCCTGTTCGCGGAGGGCGAGGAATCGCCCAAGATGCTGAGCATCGGCATGCACTGCCGGCTGCTCGGACGCCCGGGCCGGATCGTGGCCTTGCAGCGCTTCCTGGACCATCTGGAAAAGCACGACCGGGTCTGGGTCTGCCGCCGCCTGGACATCGCGCGGCACTGGAAGCAAGTACACCCCTATCGGGAATGACGATGGCTCTTACCCTGCAGCAACTCAACGCGGCCGACGAAGCGCAGGCCGCCCGGATGCTCGACGGCCTGTACGAGCATTCGCCCTGGATCGTGCAGGCGGCGCTCGCGCTGCGGCCGTTCCGTTCGCTGGCGCAGCTCAAGCACGCGATGACCCGCGTCGTGTCGGAAGCCGGCCAGGAAGCACAGCTCGCGCTGATCCGCGCCCACCCCGAGCTCGCCGGCAAGGCCATGGTGAGCAAGTCCCTCACCAGCGAATCGAGCAGCGAGCAGGACAAGGCCGGCCTCACCGCCTGCACGCCCGACGAGTTCGCCAGGCTGCAAAAGCTCAATGCCGGCTACAACGCCAGATTCGGCTTTCCGTTCATCCTGGCGGTGCGCGGCCCGCGGGGAACCGGCTTGAGCCGCGCCGACATCATCGAGACTTTCGAGCGCCGCCTGGCCAACCCGGCCGATATCGAGATCGCGGAGTGCCTGCGCAACATCCACCGCATCGCCGAATTGCGCCTGAACGACAAGTTCGCCGCCGAGCCCTCGCTGGGCAACCTGGTGTGGGACTGGCAGCAGGCCCTGAGCGAGTTCAGCGACCCCGGCTACCAGGAAAAGGGACAGCTCACGGTCACCTACCTCACCGACGCGCACCGCGCCGCGGCCGCGCGCATCGTCCAGGACATGCGCGAGAGCGGCTTCGACGAAGTGGCAATCGACGCCGTCGGCAATGTCGTGGGACGATACCGGGCAGCGGCGGCCGGCGCCAAGACGCTCATGACGGGCAGCCACTACGACACGGTGCGCAACGGCGGCAGGTACGATGGCCGCCTCGGCTTCTTCACGCCCATGGCCTGCGTGCGCGAACTGGCGCGCCAGGGCAGGCGGCTGCCGTTCGGCGTCGAGGTGATCGCTTTCGCCGAAGAAGAGGGACAACGCTACAAGGCGACATTCCTGGGCTCGGGCGCCCTGATCGGCGCCTTCAAACCCGAGTGGCTGGACCAGAAAGATGCCGATGGCGTGGCCATGCGCGACGCCATGAAGCACGCGCGCCTGCCCGCCACGCTGGAGGCGATCGCCGGGCTGCGGCGCAACCCGGCCGATTACCTGGGATTCGTCGAAGTGCACATCGAACAAGGCCCGGTGCTCAATGAATCGGGCCTTCCTCTTGGAATCGTCACTTCCATCAACGGCGGTGTGCGTTACCAGTGCGAAGTGACCGGCATGGCCAGCCACGCGGGCACCACGCCCATGGACCGGCGCCGCGATGCCGCTGCCGCCGTGGCGGAACTGGCCTTGTATATCGAGAAGCGGGCGGCGCGCGACGGCGACTCGGTCGGCACCATCGGCATGCTCGAAGTGCCCGGCGGCTCGATCAACGTCGTGCCGGGCCGCTGCCTGTTCAGCCTGGACCTGCGCGCGCCGACCGATGCGCAGCGCGACGCGCTCGTTGGCGACGTGCTGGGCGAACTCAAGGCCATCTGCGATCGACGGGGCGTCCGGTACGTCACCGAGGAAACGATGCGCGCCGCCGCAGCCCCCAGCGCGCCGGCGTTGCAGCGGCAATGGGAGCGGGCCGTCGAAGCCCTGGGCGTGCCGGTCTACCGCATGCCCAGCGGTGCCGGGCACGACGCCATGAAGCTGCACGAAGTCATGCCCCAGGCCATGCTGTTCGTGCGCGGCCAGAACGCGGGCATCAGCCACAACCCACTGGAAAGCACCACCAGCGACGACATGCAGCTGGCCATTGAGGCGTTCGGGCTGCTGCTGGACAACCTTGCGGGTGATCCGGCATGACCGACTACGACAAGCTGGATGCCTGGATCGATGCCCACTTCGACCAGGAAGTGCGGTTCCTGCAGGAGCTGGTTCGCGTGCCCACGGACACGCCGCCGGGCAACAACGCGCCGCATGCCGAATGCGCCGCGCAATTGCTGCAAGGCTTCGGCTTCGAAGCCGAGAAGCACGCGGTACCCCAGGCCGAGGTTGAGGCCCATGGCCTGAGGTCGATCACCAACCTGATCGTACGGCGCCGCTACGGCGAGGGCCGGACCATCGCACTGAACGCGCACGGCGACGTGGTGCCGCCGGGCGAGGGCTGGACACACGACCCCTACGGCGGCGAGATCGCCGACGGCAAGATCTTCGGACGCGCGACGGCCGTGAGCAAGGGCGACTTCGCCACCTTCACCTTCGCGGTTCGCGCCCTCGAATCGTTGCAGTCCCCGCTGAAAGGGACGGTGGAGCTTCACTTCACGTACGACGAGGAATTCGGCGGGGAGATGGGCCCCGGCTGGCTGCTGCGCAACAAGCTCACCCAGCCCGACCTGATGATCGCCGCGGGCTTCAGCTACGAGGTCGTCACCGCCCACAACGGCTGCCTTCAGATGGAAGTGACGGTGCACGGCGAGATGGCCCATGCGGCGATCCCGCACACCGGCGTGGATGCATTGCAAGGCGCCGTGCAGATCCTCAATTCGCTGTACGCGCAGAACCGGGCATACCGGGACATTACCTCCAAGGTGCCGGGCATCAGCCACCCCTACCTGAACGTCGGGCGCATCGATGGCGGCACCAACACCAATGTGGTGCCCGGCAAAGTTTCTTTCAGGCTGGATCGCCGCATGATCCCGGAAGAAAACCCGGCCGAGGTCGAGGCGGCGATTCGGGCGGTCATTGCCGAGGCCGCGGCGCGCTGCCCGGGCATCGGCGTTGAGATCAAGAGGCTGCTGCTGGCCAACGCCATGAAGCCGCTTCCCGGCAGCAAGCCCCTGGTTGACGCCATCCAGAAGCACGGGCAGGTGGTATTCGGCGAGCCCATACCGGCCATGGGCACACCGCTCTACACCGATGTGCGCCTGTATGCCGCGGCCGGTATACCGGGCGTGATTTACGGTGCGGGGCCCCGCACCGTGCTCGAGTCGCGCGCGAAGCGGGCGGACGAGCGTCTCGAGCTGGAGGATTTGCGGCGCGCGACCAAAGTCGTTGCGCGAACCTTGCTGGAGCTGCTGGCCTGAGAGCCCCGGAAGCAAAACGGCATCCGGTCCTTGCGGGCCGAATGCCTGAATCTTGCTGTGCCGGCTCGCGCCGGCGGGTTCTTAGCGGACGCGGCCGCGACGGAACAGGTTGACGATGGCCAGCAGGATGACGGCGCCGATCAGGGACACCACGACCGAGCCGATGCTGAAGCCGTCATTGATGGTGCCGGTGCCGAGCATCGGCGAAATCAGCCAGCCTCCGATGAAGGCGCCAACGATACCGACAATCACGTTCAACAGGATGCCCTGCTGACCGTCGGTCTTCATGATCAGACTGGCAAGCCAGCCAACGATACCACCTACGATTAACCAGAGTATGAAACTCATATGAGACTCCTTGCCGCGAACGGCGTGTTGTTGATAGCGTGCCAGCCCTCTCGGTTCCGGCCACCCGCCGCCAAATTACGAACGGCCGGTGAAGGCAAATATGGTCTGCGGACTCAACGCGGCGCGTAGTCACAAATAAAGGCTCAGCGTGCGCGCTTGTCGCATGGCGGCGTCGGACGGGCCCTACCTCCGGACGGGGTTTTTTGGGGGTAAGTCCCCAGCGGCGGCAGTGCCGGCACAGGGAAAATAGGGTTCCGGTGCCCTGCCCGAGCGTAGCGGCACCGTTTTTGCTTTGTATTCTTCTTCTTTCTATTCCTGCTTGGAGCTTACTCAATGAAGAAACGGGTCGTCCTCAAATCCGCGGCTGTGATCGCGCTGGCCTCCTTCCTGGGCGCCGCCCAGGCCCAGGTGACGCCGATCAAGTTCCAGCTCGACTGGCGGTTCGAGGGCCCGGCCGCGCTCTTCCTGACGCCCGCGGCCAGGGGCTACTTCAAGGAGGCCAAGCTCGATGTGAGCATTGACGCGGGCAACGGATCGGGCGGCGCCGTGACGCGGGTCGCCTCCGGCACCTACGACATCGGGTTCGCCGACCTGGCCGCGCTCATGGAATTCCACGCCAACAATCCCGATGCCCCCAACAAGCCGGTGGCCGTCATGGTGGTCTACAACAACACCCCCGCCTCGGTCATGGCCCTGAAGAAGTCCGGCATCAAGAGCCCCGCCGACCTCAATGGCAAGAAAATGGGCGCGCCGGTGTTCGACGCCGGGCGCCGCGCCTTCCCGATTTTCCAGAAGGCCAACGGCGTGGGCAACGTCACCTGGACGGCCATGGACCCGCCGCTGCGCGAAACCATGCTGGCGCGGGGCGACGTCGACGCCATCACGGGATTCACCTTCACTTCATTGCTCAACCTGGAGGCGCGCGGGGTCAAGGCAGAGGATGTGGTGGTGCTGCCGTACTCGCAATACGGGGTCAAGCTCTACGGCAACGTGATCATCGCCACGCCCAAGATCATCCGGGAGAACCCGGCCGCGGTGAAGGCCTTCCTGGCGGCTTTCACCAAGGGTGCGCGCGAGGTGATCAGCAAGCCCGAGGCGGCGATCGCCGACGTCAAGGCACGCGACGGCATCATCAATGCCGAACTCGAAACGCGCAGGCTCAAGCTCGCCATCGACACGGTGATCAACAGCCCCGATGCACGGGCCGACGGATTCGGCCAGCTCAATGCCGGCCGTCTGGCGCTGATGGCTTCCCAGGTGTCCGATGCGTTCGGCACCAAGACCCGGGTCAACCCCGACGCGGTCTGGAACGGCTCGTTCCTGCCGGCCAAGGCCGAATTGAACAGCGTGCTTCCCGCGCCCAGGAAGTGAGCGAAGCGTCGAGTGCGGCAATGAGCGCCGCCGGGCCGCCCCAAGGCGCGAAGGCCCCCTCGGGGGGCAGCGACCCACACGAAGTGGGGGAGCGTGGGGGCCATTTCGTCGATTTTCAGGACGTCTGGCTCTCGTACAACGAGGAATTGCTGGCGCAGGGCCAGTTCGCGGTGGAGGCGATCGACCTGGCGGTGCGGCAGGGCGAATTCATCGCCATCGTCGGGCCTTCGGGCTGCGGCAAGTCGACCTTCATGAAGCTGGCGACGGGGTTGAAGATGCCGTCGCGCGGGCGGATCCTGATCGACGGGGCGACCGTGACCGGGCCGCTCAAGATCTCCGGCATGGCGTTCCAGGCGCCCTCGCTCCTGCCCTGGCGGACCACGGTGGACAACGTGCTGCTGCCCCTGGAGATCGTCGAGCCGTACCGCAGCAACTTCAAGGCCAGGCGCGCCGAGTACGAGCAGCGCGCCCGCAAACTGCTGCAGAAGGTCGGTCTGGCCGGCTACGAAGACCAGTTCCCCTGGCAGCTCTCGGGCGGCATGCAGCAGCGCGCCAGCATCTGCCGTGCGCTCATCCACGAGCCCAAGATGCTGCTGCTGGACGAGCCGTTCGGTGCCCTGGACGCCTTCACCCGGGAAGAGCTGTGGTGCATCCTGCGCGACCTGTGGGAAGAACAGCGCTTCAACGTGATCCTGGTGACACACGACCTGCGCGAATCGGTCTTCCTGGCGGACGCCGTGTACGTGATGAGCAAGAGTCCGGGCCGCTTCATGGTGCGCAAGGAAATCGAACTGCCGCGCCCGCGCGACCTGGAGATCACCTACACCAGGGAGTTCAGCGACATCGTGCATGAACTGCGTGGGCACATCGGCGCCATCCGCCGGCAGTCGACGGAAAAGGTTACGCCATGAAAACCAGGCAACTGGAGCGCTGGTCGCCGTGGATCCTGCTCGTCGCCGTGCTCGGCTTGTGGCAGTTCGTGTGCTCGGTGTTCAACGTTTCCGAGTTCATCTTTCCCAGCCCCTTGCGCATCTGGAACCAGATGGTCGAGTACCGGGGCATTATCGCCGCGCACGCCTGGCGCACCTTCTGGGTCACGATGGCCGGTTTCGGCCTGGCGATCGTCGTGGGCGTGCTGTTGGGATTCGTGATCGGCAGTTCGCGGCTCGCCTATGCCGCGGTGTATCCGCTGATGACGGCCTTCAATGCGCTGCCCAAAGCGGCCTTCGTGCCGATCCTGGTGGTCTGGTTCGGCATCGGCGCGGGCCCGGCCATCCTTACCGCTTTCCTCATCTCCTTCTTTCCGATCATGGTGAACATCGCCACCGGGCTGGCGACGCTCGAGCCCGAGCTGGAGGATGTGCTGCGCGTGCTGGGCGCGCGGCGCTGGGACGTGCTGGTGAAGGTGGGGCTGCCGCGGTCGATGCCGTACTTCTACGGTTCGCTCAAGGTCGCCATCACGCTGGCCTTCGTCGGCACCACGGTCTCGGAGATGACGGCGGCCAACGAAGGGATCGGCTATCTGCTGATCTCGGCCGGGTCGGCCATGCAGATGGGCCTGGCCTTCGCCGGGCTGGTCGTGGTGGGCGCGATGGCGATGCTGATGTACGAGCTGTTCAGCCTGATCGAGAACCACACGACGGCCTGGGCGCACCGCGGCTCGCAGGGCAGATAGTTTTGGTCTGGCACGCGCGCCTGTCGCTCGGTCTGCGCCTGGAGGCGGGCCGCTGCGTCGCCCGGTTCGAGCACCAGGGCCCGCTGCGGATCCTGCAAACGCTTTATCCGGAAGGCGAGGCCATCTCGCACAACGTGCTGGTTCATCCGCCGGGTGGCTTGGTCGGCGGCGATACGCTGGAGCTCGATGTCCAGGGGGCCCCGGGCACGCACGGCCTGGTCACCACGCCCGGCGCATCCCGGTTCTACCGTTCGGACGCACAGGCCGCGGCTCAGCGCACCCGCATCAGCCTGGAACAGGGCGCGCGCTTCGAATGGCTGCCCCTGGAGACCATCTGCTACAGCGGCTGCATCGCCGAGAACCACCTTTCGATGAGACTCGATCCTGGGGCCGAACTGATCGGCTGGGATGTCTGCGCGCTCGGCTTGCCCGAAGCCCAACTGCCTTTCGAACAGGGCAGCATGCTGCAGCACCTGGCGTTGGAAGGCGCCTGGCTGGAGCGCGGCCGGATCGCCGCCGGCGATTCGCGGCTGATGGATGGGCCACTGGGCCTGGCCGGTTATCGCTGTGTCGCGACACTCTTCCTGGCCGGCGGCAGCGATCTCGGCCGTGCGCGCCGCGAGCAGGCATTGGAAATCGCGCGCGGCGCGATCGCGGCTCATCCGCTGTCGGCATTGGCGGGTGCGACCGCACCGGGTCCCCGCATCGTCGTCGTTCGGGTACTCGCACCTCTGGTCGAGCCGGCTTTGGACTTGTTGAAAGCAGTCCGCAACGCCTGGCGTCCGGCCCTGTGGGGCCTCGAGGCAATACAGCCTCGCACCTGGGCGCTTTAACGCAAACTAATTCTCAGCCAGCGTGTAGGCACACGCCTGGCAATCCGCTGTCCTACGCGCCGACCGGAATCGAACCGCCGCACATGGGGTGTGCTGTCCCGCATGGTTGGGCTGGTGCTCTGCCTAGACTACAGTCATTCAACCGACACCAGGAGTCCCTCATGAATGCACCCGATAACGTCCGCTCACGCAAGAGCCTCGTGTCGTTCGGTGTGGCGGCCTTGCTGGCGGTGACCGCCGCCACTGCCCAGGTCGCCACCGGAACCACGGGCATCGATGCATCGGGCAGCTTCCAGCAGGAAGTCAACGCCTGCATGACCGGCAAGACCCAGCAAGATCGCGACACCTGCCTGACCGAGGCACGTAATGCCCAGTCCGACAAAAAGCGTGGCGTGCTCGACAATGCCGGCGCCAAATTCGAAACCAATGCCGATGCCCGTTGCGATGTTCTCGCGGGTGAAGAAAAAGCCGCCTGCCAGGCACGCGTCGCCGGACGTGGCAATACCACTGGCAGCGTTGCCGGTGGCGGGGTGCTGCGCGAAGTCGAAACGGTCGTGTTGCCTGCCGGCGCAACCTCGGTCACGATCGAACCCAAGACTTCCGACCCGGTCGTGCTGGTTCCCTCCCGTACTCAATAAGTGTGTGTCAGAGGAATTGAACGGGCCCGGGGCCCGTTTTTTTCGTGGTGGTCCTGCACTACAAGTAACTATTTACATGATTATCCCGTCTATGAGCCGATTACGTCACGTTTTCTTACAGGCGGATTCAGTCCGGCGGTGACCATGGAGGCTCAACAGTAACGGAGCAACCGACATGGCAGTAATCAAGATGATGAACGTGGCGTGGGCCAGGACCTTGCGTTGGGGCACGGCCTTGGGCACGGCAGCCATGCTGGCCGCATGCGGCGGCGGTGGCGGGGACGCCAGCTTCCAGGCCGACGGCAGCCTGCGCGTGGCGCTCACCGATGCACCCAGCTGTGGCTACGACCATGTATATGTGACCGTCGAGAAAGTCCGTGTCCACCAGAGCGGGACGGCGGCGGACGCCGAGGGCGGTTGGCGAGAGATCGCTGTGGCGCCTGCACGGAGAATCGACCTGCTTGAGCTGAACAACGGCCTGCTGGAAGAGCTCGGCACGGTCGCACTGCCCTCGGGCCGCTATTCGCAGCTGCGCCTGGTGCTGTCCAGCAACACCGCGACCGGCACGTCCAGCATGGCCAACGCCGTTCAACCCACCGGCGGCGCCCTGACTGCGCTCGACACGCCCAGCGGCCAGCAGAGTGGCCTGAAGCTCCAAGCTCATTTCGACGTGGCGCCCGGCCAGATGGCCGACCTGGTGCTGGACTTCGACGCCTGCAAGTCGGTGGTCAAGGCAGGCAACTCGGGGAAGTACAACCTCAAGCCAGTCATCTCCATCCTGCCGCGCGTCAATACCGGCATCCATGGATATGTCACGACAACCCTGAGCTTGAGCAGCACGACCGTCGCCGCCCAGGTGAACGGAGCCACCATCAGGTCGACGGCGCCCGACAGCACAGGCAAGTTCAGCATTCCCTACCTGTCGACCGGCACGTACACGCTGGTCGTGATGTCCGATGGCCGTGCCACGGCGGTGGTCACCGGCGTTCCGGTCGGCACCGGCACCACGGTGGTCAGCGGCACCGCGACCGCCATTGCGCCACCCCTGTCGACCATGGCCGATGTGACCGGAGCGGCGACGCTCACTTCGGTGTCCGGCGGCGGCACGACCACGACGGCGATCACCGACGCCACCGTACAGGCCTCGCAGGCGCTGACCGGCGGCCCGGCAGTTGTCATTGCAAGCCAGGCGATTGATCCTGAGCTGGGCACTTACCGCTTCCGGCTGCCTGTGGGTGCCCCTGTCAAGGCAGCATTCGTATCGTCCGGGGCGGCCTTGAGCTTCGCTGCCGACGCTGCCGCCGCCGGCAAGTACACGATCCGTGCGGAAACACCGGGCCGTGCGACGCAAGACAAGCCAGCCGACATCAGCGGCGGGTCGGTGAACGTAAACTTCAGCTACGGTCCCTGAATTCACAATCACGCTGTCACACAAGGAGCGCTCATGAACGAAAAACCAGCCGGGAAAGGCCCTCAGCCGGGCAATGCCGAACATGGGACGCCCAGTGAAGTCAGTTGGGAGGGCGGCGCCGGGCGCCAGCCCTATTCCAACCAGGGCGAGGTGGAGGGGCGCGAGCCCAGCGGCGGCGATGAATTCGCCGAAGGAGACCGCGGCGAGCTGTCGGGGCGCAACCTCGAACAGCTCGAGCAGGTCAAGAAAAAGCCGTGAGGGCTGCGCTGTGTCAGAACACGCCGAACAGCATCAACAGCAGAACGACGGTGAGCGGCACACCAAGAAGCCAGAGGACGACGGGCATTTGATTCTCCAGGTAGTTGATGCCTTTAGATTAGGTGCCCGTCCTCGCACCGCCTGAGCGCCGCAAGCGCCAAACCCGGTAGGCCCCCGCGCGAAAACCGGTAGGCACCTGCCTACAGCCGCGTTGCTCAGATCGCCACGAGCTGGCGCACGCCGTCGGTTTCCATGGTTTCCCCCCGCCCTTGCGCGATGAATTCACCGCGCTCCATCACCAGATAGTCGTCCGCCAGTTCGCGGGCGAAATCGTAGTACTGTTCGACCAGCACGATGGCCATGTCGCCCCGGTCGGCGAGCATGCGGATGACGCGGCCGATGTCCTTGATGATGCTGGGCTGGATGCCTTCGGTGGGCTCGTCCAGGATGAGAAGCCGCGGCCGCGCCGCCAGCGCCCGCGCGATGGCCAGCTGCTGCTGCTGGCCACCCGAGAGGTCGCCGCCGCGGCGCCCCAGCATCTTCCGCAGCACGGGAAACAGCTCGAACAGCTCCGCCGGAATCGGCGTGCCCGCGCTTTTGCAGGCCAGGCCCATGCGCAAGTTGTCTTCGACAGTGAGGCGCGCGAAGATTTCGCGGCCCTGCGGCACGAAACCGATGCCGGCGCGGGCGCGCTGGTACGGCGTGGCCTGGTGGATCGGCTTGCCTTCGAATTCGATGCTACCGGACTTGATCGGCACCAGGCCCATCAGCGACTTCAGCAGCGTCGTCTTCCCCACGCCGTTGCGGCCCAGCAGCACGGTGACCTTGCCATGGCGGGCTTGCAGGCTCACGCCACGCAGGATGTGCGAGCCGCCGTAGTACTGGTTGATGTTCTTGACGGTCAGCATTTTTTGGCGGCCTGAGCGTATTGAACAGCCTTGGTGTGCGGGATCGGGCGGGTGGCGGCCTCTGCTCCGGTCATGTCCTCCGTCTGCGCCCGCAAGCGGGCGCAGCCTCCCCCTTGACTTCCCGGAGCAGAGGCCGCCACCCACCCGATCAAGCGTGGGCGTGCGCAGACCGTCCGCCCATCACAGACCCGGCCGAGGGTGCCGGGCAGCCGGCTCGGCGAAGTCAAGGAGGAGCCGCGGGCATCGCCCGCGGCGGGGGACATGAGTCGAGCCGGCTGCCCGGCACCCTCGGCCGCGCGCGCAGGGATTGCAGTCTCACCGCCCAAGGTACACCTCGATCACGCGTTCGTCGTTCTGCACCTGCTCCAGCGTGCCCTGGGCGAGTACGGATCCTTCGGACAAGACCGTCACGATTTCCGAGATGCTTTTGATGAAGCTCATGTCGTGCTCCACCACCATCAGCGAGTGTCGGCCCTTGAGTGACAGAAACAGCTCGGCGGTGCGTGCCGTCTCTTCGTCGGTCATGCCGGCAACGGGTTCGTCCAGCAGCAGCAGCTTCGGGTCCTGCATGAGGAGCATGCCGATCTCGAGCCACTGCTTCTGGCCGTGACTCAAGGTGCCGGCCGGCCGCGTCACGCTTTCGGCGAGGTGGATGGTCTGCAGGATTTCGGCCAGGCGGTCGCTTTGCTCGGAGTGCAGCCGAAAGAACATCGACGATTTCACGCCCTTGTCGGTCTTCAGCGCGAGTTCGAGGTTTTCGAATACCGTGAGCTGCTCGAACACCGTGGGCTTCTGGAACTTGCGGCCGATGCCCATCCGCGCGATCTGCGGCTCGCTGTAACGCAACAGATCGATGGTGCTGCCGAAGAAAACGGTGCCCTGGTCGGGCCGGGTCTTGCCGGTGATGATGTCCATCATCGTGGTCTTGCCGGCGCCGTTCGGGCCGATGACGCAGCGCAGTTCGCCGGGCGCAATGTCCAGCGACAGGTTGTTGATGGCCTTGAAGCCGTCGAAGCTCACGCTGACGCCTTCCAGGTACAGGATGCGCCCGTGCGTGACATCCACTTCGCCGGCGGCGGCGACACGGCCGAAGCCAGCCTGGCGCCCGCCCGACCCCGCCTGGCGGCCCCGAAGGCGCTGTGCGCCCTGTTCCAGCAGGTCCGGCGTCATGTCATGGCCCCCGCGCTCATTTCGGCGTCCCTTTCCACTGCCTGACCAGCCCGACGATGCCGTGGGGCAGGAACAGGGTCACGGCGATGAAGAGCGCGCCCAGGAAGTAAAGCCAGAATTCGGGCGCCGCGACGGTGAGCCAGCTCTTGGCCCCGCTGACGATGAAGGCGCCGATGATCGGCCCGATCAGGGTGGCGCGGCCGCCGACCGCGGCCCAGATCGCGATCTCGATCGAATTGGCCGGGCTCATCTCGCTGGGGTTGATGATGCCCACCTGGGGCACATAGAGGGCTCCCGCAATGCCGCACATGATCGCCGACAAGGTCCAGATGGTCAGCTTGTAGCCGACCGGGTTGTAGCCGGAAAACATGACGCGCGATTCGGCATCGCGGATGGCCTGGAGCACGCGCCCGAACTTGGCTGTCACCAGCCAGCGCGCGAACAGGAAGAAGCCCAGCAGCACCAGACCGGTGAGGACGAAGAGCGCCATGCGCATCGACGGTGTGGCGATGGCGATGCCGGCGATCCGCTTGAAGTCGGTGAAGCCGTTGTTGCCGCCGAAGCCGGTCTCGTTGCGAAAGAACAGCAGCATCGCGGCGAAGGTCATCGCCTGGGTGATGATCGAGAAGTACACGCCCTTGATGCGCGAGCGGAAAGCAAAGTAGCCGAAAACGAAAGCCACGAGGCCCGGGACGGCGACGATGAGGATGAGCGTGGCGGCGAAGCTGTCGCTGAAGCTCCAGTGCCAGGGCAGTGACTTCCAGTCCAGGAACACCATGAAATCCGGCAAGTCGCTGCGGTAGTTGCCGTCGCGCCCGATCTGGCGCATGAGGTACATCCCCATGGCGTAGCCGCCCAGCGCGAAGAACAGGCCGTGTCCGAGCGACAGGATCCCGGTGTAGCCCCAGATCAGGTCCATCGCGAGCGCGCAGATGGCATAGCACATGATCTTGCCGATCAGCGCGACCGCGTAGTCGCTCATGTGGAAGGAGCTGTCCCGCGGGACGGCCAGGTTCAGCAGGGGCGCGATCGCGCACACGGCCAGCAGCGCGATCACGAAGGCCGTCCAGCCGGTGCGGCTGAGCACGGGGGCCCGCGAGGGCAGTATCAGCGGTGCGACGGTGGGGGGCAGGTCTCTTTGCATCATGCTTCCGCGCTGCGGCCCTTCATCGCGAAAATGCCCTGCGGCCGCTTCTGGATGAAGACGATGATGAACACCAGCACCGCGATCTTGGCCAGCACCGCCCCCGCCCAGCCCTCGAGCAGCTTGTTGAGCACGCCCAGCCCCAGTGCGGCATAGACCGTACCGGCCAGCTGGCCGACGCCGCCCAGCACCACCACCATGAACGCATCGACGATGTAGCCCTGGCCCAGGTCGGGGCCGACGTTGCCCACCTGGCTCAGCGCGCACCCGGCCAGGCCCGCGATTCCCGAACCCAGGGCAAAGGCATAGGTATCGATGCGGGCCGTGTTCACGCCCATGCACGAGGCGATCGGCCGGTTCTGCGTGACGCCGCGCACGAACAAACCCAGGCGTGTGCGGGCAATCAGGAACGCCATCCCCAGCAGCACGGCGAAGGCGAAGCCGACGATGACGATGCGGTTCCAGGGCAGCTGCAGATTGCCCATGACCACCACGCCGCCGCTCATCCAGCTGGGGTTTTCGACGCCGACATTTTGCGCGCCGAACACGGAGCGCACCAGCTGCATCAGCACCAGGCTGATGCCCCAGGTGGCCAGGAGCGTCTCGAGCGGCCGGCCATAGAGGAACCGGATCACGCTGCGTTCCAGCACCGCGCCCATGAGGGCCGAGGCGCCGAAGGCGACCGGCACCGCGGCGACCAGGTACCAGTCGAACGCGCCCGGCAGGTAACTCCGGAACAGGCCCTGCACGACGTAGGTGGCGTAGGCGCCGATCATCATGAGCTCTCCATGCGCCATGTTGATCACGCCCATGAGGCCGTAGGTGATGGCCAGGCCCAGCGCCACCAGCAGCAGGATCGACCCCAGGCTGAGACCCGAGAAAAGAGCGCCCACCTTGTCGCCCCAGGCCAGGGAAGCCTCGACGGTGCGCAGGCTGGCTTGGAGGGACGACTTGACGTCGCCCTCGGTCTCCACTTTCAGCCGCTCGATCAGCAGCGTCTTGGTCGCGGGGTTGTTGCTTTGCGCCAGCAGCTTGGCCGCCTCCATCCGCTTGGACTTGTCGCTGCTGCCCAGGAGCACGGCGGCGCGTACCAGGCCCAGCTGATCCTTGAGCAGCGCGTTGGTCTCGGCGGCGTAGGCCTTCTCGATCAGGGGCAGCCGCGATTCATCGCTTTCATTGCGCAAGGTGGCAACCGCCTCGGCGCGCAATTTCTCGTCCCTGGAGAACAGCTTGAGCCCCGCCATCGCGGTGTCCAGCTCGCCGCGCATCCGATTGTTGTTGATCACATCCTCGGCGTCGGCGGGCAAAGGCATCTCGGTGCCGCTAACCGGATCGAAGGCTTTTCCATCCTTGACCACCAGCACCTTGTCACCCGCCACCTTCACGGCCTCGTCCGCCAGCGCCCGGATGAACGCGGCCGTCTTGTCGTCAGCTGTCGCAACGGCCTTGTTCAGCGCCTCGATGCGCGCGTCGGCCTCGCCCGTCGCGATGGCGCGCGCTTCGGCGGCGGTCAGGGCGTGAGCGTGACCTGACAGCAACGCGGTCAGAAGGAGAATGCTGCGCATTAACATGAAGGAACCTGTAGGGTGGGCAGCACGCTACCCATCCTGCAAGCGCCGTGCCTTTTCGGCGCCGCGCCTGGCCGCCCAAAGCGGCCGCGCCGCGCCCCAGTGGGGGGCGGCGGCCCTCCGGGGCCGCTTCGGGGGGCGTCCTATTTCTTCGCGGGCTCGTCGGGCTTCTTGTCGTTGCCTTCGATGTAGGGCGACCACGGCTTGGCCTTGACCGGGCCCGGCGTCTTCCAGACCACGTTGAACTGGCCGTCGGCCTTGATCTCGCCGATGAACACCGACTTGTGCAGGTGGTGGTTCTTCTCGTCCATCTTGGAGACGATGCCGCTGGGCGCCTTGAAGGTCTGGCCCGCCATCGCGGCGATGACCTTGTCGGTGTCGGTGGACTTGGCCTTCTCCACGGCCTGCTTCCACATGTTGACGCCGATGTAGGTGGCCTCCATCGGGTCGTTGGTCAGGGCCTTGTCCTTATGGCCGGGAAGATTCTTGGCCTTGGCGTAGGCCGCCCACTTCTTCAGGAAGGCATCGTTGTCGGGGTTCTTGATCGACTGGAAGTAGTTCCAGGCGGCCAGGTGGCCCACCAGCGGCTTGGTATCCACGCCGCGCAGCTCTTCCTCACCGACCGAGAAGGCGACGACGGGCACATCCTTGGCCTTCAGGCCGGCATTGCCGAGCTCCTTGTAGAAAGGCACATTGGAGTCGCCATTGATGGTGGAGACCACCGCCGTCTTGCCGCCCGCCGAGAACTTCTTGATGTCGGCCACGATGGTCTGGTAGTCGCTGTGGCCGAACGGCGTGTACTTCTCGTCGATGTCGCTGTCCTTCACGCCCTTGCTCTTCAGATAGGACCGCAGGATCTTGTTGGTCGTGCGCGGGTAGACATAGTCGGTGCCCAACAGGACCCAGCGCTTGGCGCCGCCGCCGTCCTTGCCCATCAGGTAATCCACCGCGGGGATGGCCTGCTGGTTGGGCGCGGCCCCTGTATAGAAGACGTTCTTCGACAGCTCTTCACCTTCGTATTGCACCGGATAGAACAGCAGGCCGTTGAGCTCTTCCACGACCGGCAGCACCGATTTGCGCGACACCGAAGTCCAGCAGCCGAAAATCACGGCGACCTTGTCCTGGGTCAACAGCTGCTTGGTTTTTTCCGCGAACAGGGGCCAGTTGGAGGCCGGGTCGACGATCACCGGCTCGAGCTTCTGGCCGAGCACGCCGCCCTTGGCGTTGATTTCATCGATCGCCATCAGCACCGTGTCCTTAAGCACGGTTTCGGAAATGGCCATGGTCCCCGACAGGCTGTGCAGGATGCCGACCTTGATCGTGTCCCGGGACTGGGCGTGGACCGGCAGCGCCGACAGGCCCGCCAGCGCGACGGCGGCCGTGAGCGCCTTAAGAGTGAAACGACGTTGCATTTGGAGCTCCTTGCGAATGGAACCTGGATGCTAGGGTTGGGCGCGCGTGCGTGATATACGGCACATGGCGTATGCCTGAGCCCGGGGCTACCCACGGACAAGCTTGCGTCCGACAGACAACTTAGGACTCAGGCTTTCCAATAAGCGGTCACCCATCCAGGAGGTCGCCTATGAACCAACTGCTGAGCCGGTTCGCTCCCAGCATCACCAACATGATCCGTATGGATCACACCCATGTGCTCACCACGTTCCACCAGTACGAGGTCGACACCCCCTTGCGGGTGAAGAAGGGCCTGGTCGATACCATCTGCGTGGCGCTGGAAATCCATGCGCAGCTGGAAGAAGAGATCTTCTATCCCGCGCTGCGTGCGGCCTCCGACACCGAAACGTTGCAGAAAAGCGTCCCCGAACACGACCAGATGCGCCGGCTGATCACCCAGCTGCGGAACCTGGAACCGGCCCACGCCACGTACGACGAAACGTTCTTCGAGCTCATGAACAGCGTGATGCACCACGTGGCGGATGAGGAAACCTTGCTGTTGCCCATGGCCGAGCGGGTACTGGCCGACCGTCTGGGCGAATTGGGTGCCCAGATGACCAAGCGCCGGCTTCAGCTGGCGGTCCCGCGCTCCGGCGAAATCGCCGGCGGGATGGCCCGCTCGGTCGGCACCGGCGGCCTCGTCATGGGTGCCGGCGCCCTCCTGGCGTGCAGTTACCTGCTGAGCCGGCCCCGTAGCCTGCGCCGGCCGGTCGCCCAGCGTCCCTCACCCGTGACTCAGCTCTGACATGCTGCGGCCCGCTGCGTCCTGGCCTGGGGCACGCCGTTTGCCCCTGAGGATGAGGCGGGCTGGCCTTTGGCAGCTTCGCGCATCGTTGTATCTATAAACCGAAGGAAGCTTAATGAAAACCCTCGTCGTCTTTTCCCACCTGCGTTGGAACTTCGTCTATCAGCGCCCGCAACATCTGCTGTCGCGGCTGGCATTGCGGTGGCGAGTCATTTTCATTGAAGAGCCGGTGCTCAAGGCCGAGCGCAACGAGCTGGAGCGCTTCCAGCCGGCCGCCGGCGTGGAAGTGTGGCGCCCGCATGTCACCGGCGATGCCCCGGGCTTCCACGATGATCATTTGCCCGCCCTGCAAAGGCTGGTGGCCACGGCCATGCGCGAGCAGTCCATCACCGACTACTGGATCTGGTTCTACACGCCGATGGCCCTGCCGCTGGCCACCGGCCTGGCGCCGCGCGGCGTTGTATATGATTGCATGGACGAGCTCGCGGCATTCAAGAACGCACCGCGCCAGCTGGTCCAGCGCGAGAACGCGCTGTTCAAGATGGCCGACATGGTATTCACCGGAGGCCGCAGCATCTACAACGCCAAGCGCAGCCGGCACCCTGAAGTCCATTGCTTTCCCAGCAGTGTCGATGCGAAGCACTTCTCGAAGGTCACGCAGGACCATCCCCTGCAAGCGCCCATCGGCCGCCCCCGCCTGGGCTACTGCGGGGTGATCGACGAGCGGATCAACCTGAACCTGATCGCCGACATCGCCAGAGCCCGGCCGCAGTGGCAGATCGTGATGGTGGGGCCCATCGCCAAGATCGATTCCGCGGCTTTGCCCAAGCATGCCAATATTCATTGGCTGGGACAGCAGAGCTACGACGACCTGCCGGCCTTCATCTCGGGCTGGGATGTGTGCCTCATGCCGTTCGCCTTGAATGAGGCGACCAAGTACATCAGCCCGACCAAGACCCTGGAATACATGGCTTGCGGTCGGCCGTCGGTCAGCACCTCGATCCGCGACGTGGTCGAGCCCTATGGACAGCTGGTGCAGATTGCCGACACGCCCGAGGGCTTCGTCACTTCCTGCGAGGAGATCCTGCAACGCTCGCGCGAGGAACAGCTGGCCCATTCGCGGGCGCTGGCCGAGATCGTGGCGCGCACCTCCTGGGACAGCACGGCGCAGGCCATGGCCGAGCTGATCGAACAAGCCGACGCGGCCTTCGATAGCACCGAGGACTTCGCCCAGTCCCAGCCGGGGGTGGACGACAGCATGCCGCTGCAACTGACGGACGCGGGTCAGGCGGTTTCGGTCGTCGCGTCATCTGGGCAGTCCAAGCGCGCGTCGGCCGCAGGTTAGTGCGACCGGAGCTGAAATCAATAGTTCTTCATCTCCCTCAGTTTAAGGAGGCGCAGTAACATTTTAATACATATAATCCGCTGATGGCTGAGCTAGCCAGGAAGGGGCGGATTTATGGGTGGGGAGGCACAGGCGGTCGAAATGACCGCGAAGCAGTCTGCTGCGCAGGCGAAACCGCCTGCGGCGGTTTCGCCATCCGGCCTTGCGCCGTTGCTGGCCCTTTGTGCAGTCGCGCGGCTTCATCAGGTCGCGGCAGACCCGGCTACTTTGGCCCACCAACTGGGCCTGCAGCCCAGCGAGCCCATCGGCACCGGCGAACTGCTGCGTGCGGCCAAGCATCTGGGCCTCAAAGCCAAACTCTCCAGCACCACGCCTGAGCGCCTGCCGCTCACGCCTCTGCCCGCTCTGGCCGCCATGCACCGCGAGGATGGCTCGACGGCCTACGTCATCCTCGCCCAATGCGACGGCCAACGCGTCCTGTTCCAGGACCCTCGCGGCTCCGGCCCGCGGCCCACCATCGAATCGATGGAAGCTTTCGCATCGCAGTGGACCGGCGACCTGATCTTGATCACCAGCCGCGCCAGCCTGGCCGGCGAACTGGCCAAGTTCGATTTTTCCTGGTTCGTCCCCGCCCTGGTGAAATACCGCAAGCTGCTGGGCGAGGTGCTGCTGATCTCCTTCATGCTGCAGCTCTTCGCGCTGGTCAGCCCCTTGTTCTTCCAGGTGGTGATGGACAAGGTGCTGGTTCATCGCGGAGTAACGACTCTGGACGTGCTGGTCATCGGGCTGGTGGTTGTGGTCATCTTCGAGAGCGTGCTCAACGGATTGCGCGCCTACGTCTTCAGCCACACCACCAGCCGCATCGACGTGGAACTGGGCGCGCGCCTGTTTCGCCACTTGGTGCAACTGCCATTGGCCTATTTCCAGGCCCGGCGGGTCGGCGACTCGGTGGCCCGCGTGCGCGAGCTGGAAAACATCCGCAGCTTTCTCACCGGCAACGCGCTCACCGTGGTGCTGGATGTCCTGTTCTCGGTGGTGTTCGTCGCCGTCATGCTGTTCTACAGCGTGCCGCTCACGCTGATCGTGCTGGTGAGCCTGCCCCTCTACTTCGGCCTGAGCCTGGCCGTGGTGCCCATCCTGCGCAAACGCCTGGACGTCAAATTCGCGCGCGGCGCGGAGAACCAGGCCATGCTGGTGGAAACCGTCACCGGCATTCAGACCGTGAAGGCCGGCGCGCTGGAGCCCAGCTTCGGCCGGCGCTGGGATAACCAGCTCGCCGCCTACGTCAGCGCCAGCTTTAAAACGCAGAACCTCGCTACCTGGGCACATGAGGGCGTGAACCTCATTGGCAAGCTGGTCAACGCCGCCACGCTCTGGTACGGCGCGCATTTGGTGATGAACAACGAACTGACCGTGGGCCAGTTCGTCGCGTTCAACATGTTCGCGCAGCGTGTGGCCCAGCCCATCATGCGCATGGCACAGCTGTGGACCGACTTTCAGCAAACCGGCATCTCGATGGCGCGGCTGGGCGACATCCTGAACACGCGTACCGAGGTGCCGCCCACCAGCGCCGCGCAGCTCCCCGCCATCAAGGGCCGCGTCACGCTGGACACCGTCACCTTCCGCTACCGGCCCGAGGCCGCACCCGTGCTTCAGGGCATCAGCCTGGACGTTCGTCCCGGAGAGGTCGTCGGCATCGTCGGCCGCTCGGGGTCGGGGAAGAGCACCTTGACCAAGCTGGTACAGCGCCTCTACGTTCCCGAAGGCGGCCGCATCCTGGTCGACGGCATCGACATCAGCCTGATCGACGCCGCGCAATTGCGCCGCCAAGTCGGTGTGGTGCTGCAGGAAAACCTGCTGTTCAACCGCAGCGTGCGCGAGAACATCGCCATTGCCGACCCGGCAGCACCGATCGAGGCTGTGATTCGTGTCGCACAGCTGGCGGGCGCCCATGAATTCATCAGCGAACTCGCGGAAGGATACGACACCATCGTGGGCGAGCAAGGCAGCTCCTTGAGCGGCGGCCAGCGTCAGCGCGTGGCCATCGCCCGGGCCCTGTTCACCAATCCCCGGGTGTTGATCTTCGACGAAGCCACCAGCGCGCTGGACTATGAGAGCGAGGCCATCATCCAGCGCAACATGGCGCAGATCTGCAAGGGCCGCACGGTCTTTGTCATCGCGCATCGCTTGAGCGCGGTGCGCCACTCGCATTGCATCATCGTCATGGACAAAGGCAAGATCGTGGAGGCGGGATCGCACGACGAGCTGGTCGTCATGCCGCAAGGGCTTTATGCGTACCTGTGGCGCATGCAGGATGGCACCAAGACTGAAGGGGCCGCTGCATGACGGAGCCCGTCGAAGCCCAGCGCGTGCGCCACCCCGTCATCGAACTGCTGGCCCGCTACCGCGCCATCTTTGGCGCCGCCTGGCAAGCCCGCGCCGAACTTGCGGGCCCCACGCGCCTGGCGGATGAAGTCGCTTTCCTGCCGGCCGCACTCAGTTTGCAAAATACCCCCGTGCACCCGGCGCCGCGCCGGCTTGCCTTTGCCATGATGGCGCTCTTCGTCATCGCGCTGCTGTGGGCCATCTTCGGCAAGATCGACATCGTCGCTGTGGCCCAGGGCCGCATCGTCGTCAGCGAGCGGACCAAGCTGGTGCAGCCCCTGGAGCGCAGCGTGGTCAAGCGGGTGCTGGTGAAAGACGGCGACATGGTTCAAGCCGGGCAGCCGCTGGTGGAACTGGACCCCACCATGGCCAGCGCGGACAAAGCCAGTGTCGACGAACAGGTCAAGTCGGCCGAGTCCGACGCGTTGCGGGCGCGCGCCATGCTTGCCGCGTTGACGGCTGGCCAGCAACACCCCAAAGCCAGATTCCCCGCCAACTGGTCGGCAAACGATGCGGAAGCAGCCAAGGCCCAGTTGACCGCGGAATGGAGCGACATCACCGCCAAGCTCGCCAAGCTCGGCTCCGAGATCAGCCGGCGCCAGGCCGAGATCAGCACGGCACGCGAGATAGTCGCCAAGCTGGAAGCTACCGTACCGCTGGCGCGTCAGCGCGAAAAGGATGTTCTTAAACTCTCGGGAGAGGGCTTCATGTCCAGCCACGCGGGGCAAGACCGAACGCGCGACCGTATCGAACTGGAGCGCGACCTTGCCACGCAACGCGCCCGCTTGCTGGAGACGCAGGCTACCTTGCGTGAAAGCGAGAGCGCTCGCACGGCTTTCGTGGCCGAGGTGCGCCGGACGCTACGCGACCGCGAAGCGCAAGCCGATTTCAAGCACCAGCAGGCCTCGCAGGACCAGACCAAGGCGACGCAGCGAGAGAAGCTTACGGTGCTTGTTGCTCCCGTCGCCGGAACGGTTCAACAATTGGCTGCCCACACCGCAGGTGGCGTCGTGACCGAGGCGCAGACGTTGATGGTGATCGTGCCCGACGGCGCACAGGTCACCGCCGAAGTGACGATGGAGAACAAGGATGTGGGTTTCGTCAACGCGGGACAGAGCGCGGAGATCAAGCTGGAGACGTTTCCGTTCACCCGCTATGGCACGGTGCCCGCGACGGTGAGCCGCGTGAGTGCCGATGCGGTGAATGACGAGAAGCGCGGCGCGCTGTTCCCGGCCACGCTGACGTTGAAAGCTACGCGGATCGATGTCGATGGCAAGGCGATCCGGCTCTCGCCGGGGATGAATCTGACGGCGGAGATCAAGACGGGGCAGAGAAGAGTGATCGAGTTTCTGCTCAGCCCGATTCAAAGGGCGGGGCATGAGAGTTTGAGGGAGAGGTGATGTCGAATTTTCACGCTGCACACCGGTAAGTTTCATTGGTCCATTTCTGATGCCCTGCATGTTGTGCTGGCTGATCGTGAAAGAACTATGGCGTCGACAGGCCTTGAGCGAGCAAACACCGCCCAACAAACAATCTAAATCTAAGGAGAGCTGACATGGGAACTGCTGTACCAAGCATCAATGAACTCGTCGGAAAGTATGGCTCTGGGGCCGATACGTACGCCGGGACGGTGAATGCGGTGAGCGCCTTGAACGGCGGCACCACTCAAGACAAATACGACGCGGCATTTAATTTACTCAAAACCAGGCCGACGCCTTGAACAGCGTATCGATCGATAGCTTCGAGTTCGCAGACGGCAGCGTGCTCAGTACCGCCGAGCTGCTCAGCCGCGGCTTCGACATCGACGGCACCGAGGGCGACGATGTCCTGAGCGGCACCAGCGTGGACGATCGCATCCGCGGGCTGGGAGGCAACGACGTGTTGGTGGGCGGCGACGGCGACGATACGCTGGCCGGGAGCGCCAATCCCAGCCTCGGAGACCGCCTGTACGGCGGGGGCGGCGCTGACATGATCACCGGCTTGGCTCGCGCCAACTACCTGGCAGGCAACGCCGGCAACGGGAGGATATTCGCATGCGCCGCTTGAGTGCTTCGATCTTGGCCATCACCGTACTTCTCTTGCTTGCTGGTTGTGAGCGCGCTAAGACCAAGCTGGATCGGGAAGTCGACCGGCTCTGCGCCATCGACGGGGGCGTGCATGTCTACGAAACTGTCAAGCTGCCTAAGGAAAACTTCGGCCCGCAGGGAGAAGTATTTCCGCAGTATCGAGGTCTGGCCTCTGACAGAGGCGGGCTAGGCCCTAGTTATCAAGGTCGATTTAACAACGAGCTTCTTGTGCCGGGAGATCCCGCACTTCAGCGAATTAGAAATCAAATCATTCGCTTGGCAGATAAGAAAGTGCTCGGCGAACTAGTTGTCTATCGGCGATCCGGTGGTGATCTACCAGGACCTTGGGAGCCGTCGCGCTATTCGTGTCCAACTGGCCCTGTATTCAATCTTGAACAGCAGGTCTTCAAATCACAGGGAGAAAAAGAATGACTATGCAAGAACTATCGTTACTAGCTCGGTTGGCGCAGGCATCTTATGCGCAGCTTTTCGGCAGAATGTCCAGATCAGATATCGAAACAGCAGTGCAGAGGGAAGTCGGTGGCTTCACGGTCACCCAATCCCAACAATTCGCTGCCCAACAATCGGTCATTCTCCAATACAACGACGACAGCGCTGGGTCGGGTGGCACCGGCAGCAGCCTTTCGCCAACCGGCAACGAAAGGATATTCGCATGCATCGCTTGAGTGCTTCGATCTTAGTCATCACCGTACTGCTCTTGCTTGCTGGTTGTGAGCGCGCGAAGACCAGGCTTGATCGAGAAGTCGACCGACTCTGCGCCATCGACGGGGGTGTACACGTATACGAAACCGTCGAACTATCCAAAGAGAACTTTGGGCCAGACGGTGAGGTGTTTCCGCAATATCGCGGGTTGCCATTGGAGAAGGGTCGTTACAGCACGCACTATTATTTTCGGCCGGAAGAAAAAGTGCTTATTTCTGGAACACCTTCCTTATATAGGTTTTCATTCGCAATTGTTCGGCAGGCTGATCGTCGTGTGATGGGCGAGCAAGTTTCATACGTGCGCAGGGGCGGCGATTTTCCCGGACCATGGCATGACTCAAGCCATGCGTGTTCTGAGAAAGAGCTTCATGGCCACGGCATCGAATCAAAGATATTTATTCAAAAGGAGGGCAAATGACTGCCATCACCACAACGCTGAGCGGATTGGCTCAGCTGGCTCAAGCTTCTTATTCTTCTTTTTCGTCGGGGACTACTGGGCAGCAAATGATTGGCGCTCTCACTGGCGGCACCGCTGGATTTTCTGCAACACAGGCAACCTTGTTTGCGAATCAGTTCTCAGTCATTCTCCAATACAACGACGACAGCGCTGGATCGGGCGGCACCGGCAGCAGCCTTTCGCTAACCGTTTTCAAAGACAACAGCGGTCGCCTCACTCTGGCCATCCGCGGCACGCTGGAGCCGGGGGACTTCACCCCCACCGACGCCAACATCGTCACCATGGGCGCGGGCTATGACCAGATTGCGGCGCTGTACAACTGGTGGCAGCGCGCGAGCACCCCTGCGGGACAGCAAGTAGCGCAATACCGCGTACGGCCGGTTGAGTTTGACGGCACCTCTCCTACGGCAACCCTCTTGCTGCTGTATGGCTTGCCCAGCATGGGCGGCAACCAGGTGATGGCGTTGGAACGTATTGCAGACGCCAGTGCCACTGGAGACTTAGTCGCTGCCCTGGCTGCCGATTCTGACCACCTGCTCGACGTCACCGGCCACAGTTTGGGTGGGCATCTGGCCATGGCCTTCGGGGCCATGTTTCCCACAGCCGCCGCCAGCGTGACGACGTTCAACGCCCCGGGTTTCACCGAGTCCTCGATTAACCAGCAGTTCTTCAGCCGATTAGGCGGCGCGGTCCCCTCCCAGAGCAATATCGGCGCAATCACAACCAACGTCATCGCCAACCACACCAGCCAGGCCGATGTGCCATGGCAGGGGATTGCTGCATCGCACTCGCGACCGGGCACGGCCGTGAACGTGCCGATCGAGCGCCAAATAGGCAGTGACGAACCTGCCAAGCCAGCTTCGTTCAATCATTCGCAAATGATTCTGGCTGATGCTTTAGCCGTTCAAGCCTTGTTAAGCAAGCTACAACCGGAACTCGCAAGTACCACCCTGACTGCCCTGCTGCAAGCAGCGGCGAATCGCGAATATGCCGGACTGGAAAGGCTGGTCCAGGGCTTGCAGTCTTTTTTGGGATTGAGTTCGACACCATTGCCGGTAGGCAACAACCAGCGCGAGGCGCTGTATCAGGCCATCGCAGTGATTCAGGAAAGCACGGCTTTCAAAGCCCTCGCCGGCAAAGTCACCATCGAAGCCACCCATCCCGCCACCGCCAGCACCGCGCACCAAGACTTCGCTGCCCTGATCAGCCTGACCACGGGCGCCACCTTCAGCCTGCGCAGCCTGGATGCCACTGCCGTTCAAACCTCTCTCCAAGGCGTGCATGCCGCCGCCTACGCCGATTGGCAAGCCGACCGGCAGGCCCTGGCCTCCGGCGCGTCCGCAGATGCGCTGAACTTCACCGACAACTACCTCAACGACCGGGCTGCCCTGCTGAACTGGCGCAATGTGGCGAACATCGCTGATCAACCGTTCGTCAACAGCCCTTTCGCCCCCGCAGACCGCACCTACGAATACCACTGGAAAGAAGGCGCCAGCGCACAAGACAGTGTCCTGCTGGTCTCGCGCAGCCAGAGCGGCGCGCCGGCCCAGATCATTGCCTTTGGCGGCGACGGCGCCGACACACTCACCGGCAACGCCAACCCCACGCTGGGTGATCGCCTCTATGGCGGCGCCGGCACCGACATCCTGAGCGGCCTAGGCGGCAGCGACTACCTCGAAGGCAATTCCAACGATGATTCGCTGGACGGCGGCGCCGGCATAGACACGTTGCTAGGCGGCGCTGGGAATGACACCTTGGCGGGCGGGGAAGGCCATGACCTGCTCTTGGGCGGCGCAGGCGCCGACACCTACTACTTCGAAGGCAACATCGGACTGGACATCGTCCGCGACAGCGATGGTGCAGGCAAGATCGTCATTGGAGCGTCCGGCTCCGCGCCCCTGTCGGGCGGCAACAAAGTCGCTGCCGACACTTGGATCTCCGACGACAAGAAGTTCACCTACGTCCTGATCGAAGGCAACCTCGTCATCCGCCCCACAGCGGGCAGTGGCGCTTCCGGCATCCTCACCGTCAACGACTGGACCCAGGGCCAACTGGGCATCACCCTGAGCGACACACCCGCACCCCTACCAGCCACCACCAGCTCCTACACCGGCGACTTCGCCAAAAAAACCAACCCCGAGGGCACCCAATTCCTGCTGGGCGAAGACGGCCAGTACGTCGCTGATGGTGCGCAAGCCAACGCGCTCGACCTGATCACCGGCACCGGCGGGGCCGACCTGATCCAGGGCCTGGGCGGCGACGATGCCCTGCTGGGCAAGGACGGAAACGACATCATCGAAGGCGGCGAAGGCAATGACGTGCTCATGGGCGGGCTGGGCGCGGACGTCCTCAACGGTGGGGCGGGACGGGATTTGATCTATGGTTCCAGCACTGGCAGCCTGCAATACCCGTTGCCGGTCAACTACCAGCTGGTCGAAACCCCATCTGAGTTTCTGCTGGCCGAAGGCTTCAATTGGCGGCGCACCTCCGACGCAGCGGACACAGACGGGTACTACCGCGGTTTTCTCAGCAGCACCGTGGGGCGCGACCGTCAGCCCGGCGATGCGGGCAACGTCATCGAAGGCGGCGCGGGCGATGACACCGTCTTCGCCGGTACGGGCAACGATGTGGTGCATGGCGGCGATGATCGCGACGACATCGTGGGCATGGGCGGAGACGATGTCTTGTTCGGCGACGAAGGGGGCGACCGAATCTATGGGGACGGACCGGCCAACCTTCCCGACACCATGACTTACACCCCGGCCGGCGAGCAGGGTCGCGACATACTTTATGGCGGCGGTGGCAATGACCTTCTGATCGGGCAGGGCAAGGAAGACGTTCTATACGGGGGCGAAGGCAACGACATCCTGTTCGGCGATGACCGCGACGAGGCCAACACGCCTATGGCGATCCGGGGCGATGACTACCTGGATGGCGGCTCCGGGGACGATCTGCTCAACGGAAACGAGGGTGACGATATCCTCATTGGCGGAACCGGTAGCGATACGCTCGTGGGCGGCAAGGGGCGTGACATCTACATCTTCAACCGCGGTGACGGCGTGGACCGTGTCTACGACACCAGGAGCGAAGGCAACGTGCTTCGATTTGGAACGGGCATCAATGCCAGCGATATCACCTTGCATCTGGGCTCGCTCATGCTCGATGCGGGCAACGGCGACCAGATCCACATAGAAGGGTTCGACAAGACCGACGCGTTGAACAGCGTGGGCATAGAGAGCTTTGAGTTCGCCGATGGCAGCGCACTGAGCGTTGCCGGCCTGCTGGCCCGGGGCTTCGATATCGGCGGCACCGAGGAGGATGACGTCTTAGTGGGAACCAGTGTTGATGACCGCATCAAGGCATTTGGCGGCAACGATCAGATTTACGGCTCAGCGGGCGACGACGTACTGGACGGAGGGGAAGGCGCCGACCACATGGACGGCGGCGATGGCAACGACGTGCTCATAGGGGGCGCTGGCCAGGACACGCTGTACGGCCAAGCAGGCAACGACGTACTGGACGGCGGCGTTGGGGATGAGGTGCTCCGGGGTGGTATAGGCGACGACAGCTACCACTTCGGCCTCGGTGACGGTCACGATACGATCAACGACACAAGCGGGACGGACACGATCGTGTTCGGCGAGGGCATTACTGCGGATTCGATTTCGGTTTCCATGTTGGACGGCTTGCTGGTGCTGAGGACTGCGGGCGGCGACAGCATCACGATCGACGGGGTGGTGGCGCAGTATCGCTTTGCCGATGGGGCGGTGTTTAGCCGCGAGCAGATCGTGGCCAAGCTCCCGCCATCCCAGCAGCCGGCCGATCCCGTTCGGGTCATGGGCGCAGATGGCAACGACGTGTTGGTGGGTGGTGCGTCGATTGACTACATCCTCGGCGGTGCGGGGGATGATTCTGTCGACGCGGCTCTCGGCGACGACGTGCTGTTCGGCGATCAAGGCAATGACCTGATGCATGCAGGCGGCGGGGCCGATGCCGTCATAGGCGGAATCGGAAACGACCAGCTGCATGGAGATGGCGGCTCCGACAGGCTGTGGGGTGGCGATGGCGACGACTCACTCTACGGCGGCGACGGGGGCGATGAACTTATCGCAGGCGATGGAACCGACGTGATGATCGGCGGGCGCGGCGACGATTTGCTGATGGCAGGCGGTACTGGCGAGAAGACGTATCGCTTCGACCTGGGGGACGGTAATGACGTGCTGACCGCGTACTCAGGAACGCGGCACATCGAGTTTGGCGCGGGGGTGCAGCCGGGCGACATCAAGATGTTCTTCAGCCCTTCCGGTGTTTCGCAGCCGTACGTGCGCGTGCAGTACAGCAGCGCCGACAGCATGCTGATCCAGCTGGGTGCGGGCACGGGGCCCCTGGACTATCGCTTCGCGAACGGCACCGTCTTGACGCAGGCAAGCTTGGCAGCCACCGCAACGCAAGTTCAGAAGGCGCCCTATGCCGTGATCGGGACGACTGGCGACGATTATCTGAGCGCCAACAGTCAAGGCAACCTGATCGAGGGTGGTTCTGGAAACGATCAGCTGAGGGGCGGCGATCTCGGCGACAAGCTACGCGGTGGAAGCGGAGCGGATGCCCTGTATGGTTTCAATGGGGACGAGGTCATCGACGGCGGTGCTGGAAACGACAGCCTGCTCGGCGGCGCTGGCAGTGACAGCTATGTGTATGCAAGCGGTGACGGCAGCGATGTGATTACGGAGGAGGCAATTGAAGGAGACGTCAACGTTCTCAGGTTTGTCGATCTGAACGCAACGGAGGTAGCCTATACGCGGGAAGCCAATGGAAGTCTCCTCGTTCACATCAACGGGTCTTACGACACGATAGAAATCCGGGATTGGTACAGCGATTCTCCGAAACGGATTCAGCAGATCATCTATGCCGATGGCACAGTACTGAACACGTCCAGGTTCGACAATACCCTGCAGTCGGAGATCGTTGTGACGCCGGGCACGCCAGTCACAGGAACGACGTACGGCGACGTCATCGTGGGCAGTTCGGCAAACGACCTCATTGACGGGCGCGGGGGCAACGACCGCGTCTCGGGCGGCCAGGGGTCTGACACTTACGTGCTGCGGCGAGGCATGGGGCTGGACACCATCCAGGAAGTCGCCGGCGACACGAACGTCCTTCAGTTGACGACGGGCCTGACGTTCGAACAGCTCGTGACCCAGCGCCAGGGCAATGACCTCTACGTGAATTTCACCGCGGCGAGCGACGGCGTGGTGCTCAAGAATTACTTCGCCGGCGTCGGCAGCTGGAGCGTGGTCAGCGACACAGGCCAACAAAAGTCCATGGCCGATGTCATCGCGGACAACGGAAACCTCCCCGCGCCTGAAACGGTAGAGGAATTGCGCGATGCCTGGATCAGCCAGGCCAAGACGGCGTTGCTGCAGTCATACGTCGAGGACGCGGCGTCCTATGAATATTGGTTCGCCTCCGCTGACTCGCTGATCGTTGATTACCCGGGCTATGCCCAAGTCAACTATGCGTTCGACGAAACGACTCAAGTCACGGACGAGGCCTACTTCGAGCGCGTATCGAATGACACCAGCCAGTCGGAAGGCGACGAAACCACCACCGTCACGCGTACCCAAACGTATGCCTTGACAAGATACAACGTGGTCGGCGGCGACTCCGGATCGACCATACTGCAGGACTTCGGAAATCTGGATAGCAACGGGCAGCCTACGGTGGTGTTTGTGGGTCCGAGCGGAACGACAACCGTCGGGACAGAGTATGTGACGGTGACCGAAACCGTTGAAGTACGAGTCAAACGCGAGGCCGAGGTCCTGGAGCACATCATCGGCGGCGCATCTTCCAATGTGATCAACACCTGGGGCATAGGTACCGTTGATGCGGGTGACGGAGACGACCTCATCTATCACAGCTGGGAGGCGTACTATCCGCCCGGCCAGTTTCTTTATGGCGGCGCGGGCGACGACGTCATTTTCGCTTTCGGCAACAACGACATGTTGATCGGCGGCGACGGCAACGATTACCTGGCTGGCGGCCAAGGCAACGATACTTACCATCTCATCGCTGCTGAAGTTGGCACCAAGATCATCGACGAGGCGGCGACGGCATGGTTTCTGCCTGAGTTGCCAGACGGGCGGTCGAAATGGAACGAGGGTGATCGATACAGCGTGGATACAGTTGAATTCGGTGCCGGCATCAGCCTGGGCGACTTGACTATCAGGCGCGGCTCTTACGCCAGCCCTATCGATACCGACGGCAGTGAGACAAGTGACGATGGTTTTTACGACACGCTCGATTTCTCTTGGGCCGATGGCCGTGTAGCAAAGGTGCTGCTTGCCCGTCCCGGCAGTTGGGTATCGCCGGAGAACGATGGCTACGGCATCGAGTTCTTCAAGTTCGCCGACGGCACAACGATCACCATGGCCGAGATGCAGACTTTGGTCGCGGGCAGCAGCGAGCACAGCCTCAACCTTTGGAAGGGAGATGGTGTCCAGCCGCTGGTTCTTGCCGCCGGGGTTAATTCCGTCAAGTTCGGCCACGGCATCGCTGCTGCCGATATTTCGTATCGCCGGGACGGCTCGGACATGGTGCTGACCGACAGCGCTAGCGCCGACCAATGGCGATTGCTCGCCTGGTACGACAATCCTGAAAATCTGACGAGTTTCAGTGCCGTCTTCCGAGACGGCACTACCATCACGGGCGCGCAGATGGGCGCCACCAATCACGGCCCCGTAGTCCAGCAGCCTATTCAGGAGCAAAGCGCGCTGGAAGACTCCGCCTGGAGTTTCACGATTCCCGCTGATACCTTCGCCGACCCAGACCAAGGGGACGCGCTCTCGTATACCGCGTCCATGGGCAACGGTGGCGACTTGCCTTCCTGGTTGAGCTTCGATGCGTCAACGGGCACCTTCAGTGGTACCGCCTCGAACGGCGACGTTGGAAGCCTGACGCTAAAAGTGACTGCTTCCGACCAGGCCGGCTCCGAGATCAGTTCGATCCTTACCTTAACTGTCGCGAATACCAATGACGCACCGGTCGTGACTCGATCTATCGGCGACCAAAGCGCGACGGAAGATCAAGCATGGACCTTTAGCGTTCAGGATGATATTTTTGCAGACGAGGACGGCGGCGAACTCGCCTACAGCGCGGCCCTGGCGGATGGCAGTGCGTTGCCAAGTTGGGTGTCATTTGACCCCTTGACGCGGACCTTCGCCGGAACGCCACTTAACGCCGAGGTCGGCAACGTCGATTTCAAGGTGACGGCGACTGATGGCGATGGCGCCGCTGTAAGTGCCACCTTCACCCTCGCCGTGGCAAATGTCAACGATGCGCCGAGCGTGAGCCAAGTCATTGAGGACCAGTCAGTGGCACAGGGGCAGGCCTGGACTTACACAGTGCCTTCCCTCGCGTTTCTCGACGCAGATGCAGGCGACAGCCTGCACTGGTCGGTGCAACTCGCAGATGGCGCCCCACTGCCGACGTGGCTTAGCTTCGATGCAGCGACCCGGACTTTGAGTGGTACGCCAAAGAATAAGGACGCGGGGATGGTGGCACTGCAGGTTTCCGTCGCCGACTCGGCAGGTTCCACCGCCGCCCAACTCTTCGATCTGAGTGTGAGCGAGACCCCAGGCCAGAACATCGTGGGCACCGCAGCAGCCGATGTTCTTGTTGGCGGAGGTGGCGACGACCGAATCGATGGTTGGCGGGTGCCGATACGCTGCGGGGCGGCGACGGCGACGATACCTACGTCGTGGATAACTCCAGGGACGCGGTGATCGAGTCGGCCGATGAGGGCTATGACCGGATCGAGACGTCCGTCACCTATA
>JACDFR010000090.1 GCA_013815685.1 Ramlibacter sp. | reverse complement strand
GCACTCGCCGTCTTGCTGCTTGACGACCTCGATGTCGAGCCAGCTCACGCCGGCCTCGCTCAAGCGCAGGGCCTTCATCACCGCCTCCTTGGCGGCGAAGCGCGCGGCCAGCCGCTGCGCGGCCATGCCGCTTCCGCTGCGGGCGTAGGCCTGTTCATGGGGCGTGAATACGCGATCGGTGTAGGCCGCGCCGAACCGGGCGATCGACTGCTCCACGGCGCTGATCTGCGCCAGGTCGAAGCCCATCCGAGCGCGCTGATGCAGAGCTGCGCTGTGGGCGCGATCAAGGGCGGGCATGAAATTCATCCGGACACGTTTCCAGTCGGGGTTGCGGCTATTGATTTGTACCAAACAAACACGAATTTGGGTAACCAGTTACTGAGACTGTCACAAGCTCGCGGCGTTGTCCGACACTGCAGGCCCCATCGCGATAGGGGGCGAAGCAACAATCTCGTACGTCCACCATGAATACATCACGCACTGACCAAAATTTCGGCTCATTGCTTGCAGCGGTGCGCCGGCTCGCCTCCGAGGTTGCGGCGCCCCATTCCGACAATGTCGACAAGGAGGCCCGATTTCCGGTTGAAACATTGGCAGCATTGCGGCAGGCCGGGGTGTTGTCGGCCGCAGTGCCGCGGGACCTGGGCGGCGCGGGCTGCAGCATGGTCGAGCTTGGTCAACTGTGTGCCGCGTTGGCGCAGTCCTGCGGGTCCAGCGCCATGGTGCTGGCGATGCACTACAGCCAGCTGGCCTGCATCGCGCGGCACGGCGAGCAGACCGAATTCTTCCGCGGCTACCTGCGCGATCTCGTCACGCATCAATACTTGCTGGCTTCGATGACATCCGAGGTCGGGACCTTCGGCGACACGCGATCGAGCATTTGCGCGGTCGAACGCGCCGACGGCCGCTTCACGCTGAAGAAGGACGCAACCACAGGTTCCTATTGCCAGCATGCCGACGCGGTCCTGGTGACCTGCCGCCGCGACAAGGACGCCGCATCCGGCGACCAGGTGCTGGTCATGGTGCGGCGCGAGGACTGCACGTTGAAGCAAACCACCAGCTGGGACACGCTGGGCATGCGCGGCACCTGCAGCCCCGGCTTCAAGCTCGAGTCCGGCGGCGCGCAGGAACAGATCGTGCCCGGGGCCTTCGCCGACAGCTCGGCGCAGACCATGGTGCCGTATTCGCACATCCTCTGGGCGTCGCTGTGGTGGGGAGTCGCCGCCGACGCGGTGGGCCGCGCCGCCAATTTCGTGCGCGGGCAAGCCCGGCAAAAGCCGGGCACCACGCCGCCCACGGCGACGCGGCTGGCGGAAGTGTCGCTGCAGCTGCAGGCCATGAAGCAGAACTGGATGTCCGCGGCGCAGGCGTTCGACGCGGTCGCGACGGGTGCCGCCGGCCGCGAAGAGCTGATGAGTATCGGCTGGGCCTTGCAGCTGAACAACCTGAAGATCGGCTGCTCGGAAGCAGCGCCCCAGATCGTCCACGGGGCCTTGCAGATCGTGGGCATCCTCGGCTACAAGAATGACAGCCCGTTCAGCCTGGGACGGCATTACCGTGATGTCCTGTCCGCCTCGCTGATGATCTCCAACGACCGCATTGCCGCCAAAAGTGCCTCCATGCTGCTCGTTTTCAAGGACTCGCCTTGACCGCCACCTACGACATCGAAAACTTCCACCGCGAGCTGGTGGCCCATCGCCTGATCCTGCCGACGCAGGTCAAGGGCGCCTACGGCCGAGGGGCCGTGTTCGAGGACATCGTCCAGCGCTTCGACGACCTTGTGGGACGCATCGCCGCCCCCGATGGCGCCGAGCAGATGACCTTCCCGCCGATCCTGCCGCGCGCGCTGGTCGAAAAGGTGGGCTACCTGGACGACTTTCCGCAACTGGCCGGCTCGGTGCACAGCTTCACGGGCAGCGACGCGAAGGCGCGCGAGCTGTCGGCCCACGTCAATGGCGGCCAGCGCTGGGAGCACCTGCTCGATCCCACCGAAGTCATGCTCACGCCCGCCGCGTGCTACCCGGTCTACCCGGCGTTCAGCGGCCTGCTTCCCGGCGGCGGGCGGCTGGTCACGGTGCTGGGCTGGGTGTTCCGCCACGAGCCCTCGGACGAGCCGACGCGGCTGCAGTCGTTTCGCATGCGCGAGTTCATCCGCATGGGCAAGCCCGACGAGGTGCTGGCCTGGCGCGACAACTGGCTGCAGCGCGGGCTCGAACTGCTGCGCGGCCTGGGCCTGCCGGTGCAAAGCGACGTGGCATCCGATCCCTTCTTCGGGCGCGCCGGCAAGATGATGGCGGCCCAGCAGGTCGACCAGCGGCTGAAATTCGAGATCCTGGTGCCGGTGATCTCGCAGGAAAAGCCCACGGCCATCTGCTCCTTCAATTGGCACCAGGACCATTTCAGTTCGAAGTTCGGTATCCGCAGCTCGGACGAGGCCGTCGCACACACGGCTTGCCTGGGCTTCGGCATGGAACGCGTCACCCTGGCGTTGATCAAGACACACGGTTTCGAGCCGCAATCGTGGCCCGATGCCGTGCGCAAGCAGCTGTGGCCATGAGCGTGATCGAGGGCATGCCGGGTCTGGATCCGGCGAGCTATCGCCGCCACGCCCTGCATGGCGAGAACGCGGCATGGCTCGAAAAGAACTGCTACGTCGACCTGTGGATCGAGCTGGTGCACGCGCTCGGGCTCGAGCCGCTGGCGATGCTGCCTTTCACCCTGGGCGCCGATTTCGAGGACGACCAGTGGATCTTCTTCAAGCCGCCGCTGGCCGAGCTGTGGGACTTGTACGGCATCGACGTGCAGGAGCTCACCGTGTGGCGCCCGCTCATCGACCATTGCGTGGAACACCTGGGTGCGGGCCGTCTCATCAGCACGGAGGCCGATGCGTATTGGCTGCCGGACACGGCCGGGACCGACTATCGCAGCAAGCACACCAAGACCACCATTGTCGTGGCCAAGCTGGATCTCGACAAACGCAGGCTGGGTTATTTTCATAACGCCGGCTACTTCGAGCTGGCCGGCGACGACTTCGCGCAGCTGTTCCGGCTCGGCATGCCGCACGACCCGGCCTTCCTGCCTCTTTTCGCGGAACGCGTGCGCATCGACCGCCTGGTGCGACCGCCGCAGGCCGAGTTGGCCGCGGCCTCGCTCGCGCTGCTGCGCCGGCACCTGGCGCGCCGCCCGGCATCGAATCCTTTTACCCGCTTTGGCGAAAGCATGGCGAGCGGGCTGCCCGAGATGGCCGCCGCCGGCCTGGACAGCTACCACGCCTGGGCCTTCGCCTCGGTGCGCCAGGCGGGTGCGGCGTTCGAACTTCTGGCGGCGAACCTGCGCTGGCTGGCCGCACTCGGCCACGGCGAGCTGGGCTCGCCCGCGGAACGGTTCAACGCCATCTCGCAAGGCAACAAGGCGCTCATCCTCAAAGGGGCGAGGGCGGTCCACACCCGGCGCCCGCTGGACGCCGGCGCCATGATGCAGGAGATGGCGCAGGCCTGGGACGACGGCATGGCCGCATTGGACCTGGCGCTCGCCCGCTAACGAAAGCAGTTCATGGACGGCAAGATGTTGACGCGGCGATCGTCATAGGTGCGCTCGGGGTTGAAGTAAAGGCGACCCGGCGCAGCTACGGTTCGATGAGAAAGCGCGTCACGCGCGGCGGCAGTTCGCGGACATGGAACGCGAGCTTGCGGTCGCGCAGTTGCACGTCGGCGGCCGTCACGCGGTCGAAGCGCCGCAGGTGTTCGGTCCAGGATTCATCGGTGACCTGCTCGATCACGCGCCCCGGCTCGTACAGGTCGCACAGCACCTGCCAGTCCAGCGCGCCCTGGCTCATGCGGCTGCGGCGGCTTTCCTGCATCAGCTCCATGAACTCGGCCGAACGGGTGGGATCGATGAGGTATTCGATATTCACCTGGATACGCCCCGGCCGCGGCGGCACCTGCGCGCTCGGCACCTTGAAAACGTTGGAGGGTGTCAGGTCCTCTTCCATGCCCCGATCGGCAACAAGACGCTGGGCCAGGCCCATCAGCACGATGCTGGACACCGCGGCGATGGCCACGCTGTCGTGGACGCTGGTCCAGGTGGCCACCTGGCCCCAGAGCGCGGCGCCGACAGCGGTCGAGCCCATCAAGGACATCTGGTAGATGGACATGCCGCGGGCGCGCACCCAATCGGGCAGCGCCATCTGGGCGGCCACCGTGAGCGAATTGGCGACAGCGATCCAGGCCATTCCCGCCACGATCATGGCAGGCACCGCCACGTAGATGCTGGGCGCGAAGGCAGTGGTCACGGCGCCCGCGGCCTGCAACACGGTGCCCGTGAACAGCAGGGTTTGCAGCGGCAGCAGCTTGCGGATGCGGGGCATCTGCAGCGCGGCCATGATTGCGCCCGCGCCCATGGCGGCGAGGAGAACCGTGAACGTGCCTGCCTGTCCCCCGGGCAGCGCCCGGGCGATCAGGGGCAGCAGCGCGAGCAGGGCGGTGGAGTGCAGGAAGAACAGGGCGATGCGGACCAGGACGGACCGCATGCGGCCGGACTGGCGCACGAACTGCACGCCCACCCGCATGGCGCTGGCGAGCCGCTCGCGGCCGAGCGGGCTTTCCTTGTGCTCCCGTCGCCACCGCATGATGACGAAGCCCGCGGCGACCGACAGCGCGGCATTGAGTGCGAACACCCAGGCGCTGCCGGCGCCCGCGATCACGGCGCCCGCCACCAGCGGACCGATGATGCGCGAGGCGTTCATCGACACGCCGTTGAGGGCCAGGGCCGCGGGCAGCTGGGTGCGCGGCACCAGTTCGGGCACGATGGCGGCGAACACCGGCCAGCGCATCGCGAGGCCCACCCCGTTGGCGAAAGTCAGCGCCAGGAGCAGCGGCGCCGTCATCCAGTCCATCAGCACCGCGAGGCAGGTCACCGTCGCGATACCGGCGACCCAGAACTGCGTCACCATGAGGAAACGCCGTCGGTCGAGGATGTCCGCCAGCGCGCCGCTGGGCAGGCCCAACAGGAACACCGGAAGCGTGGAGGCCGATTGAACCAGTGCCACCCACAGCGGCGAGGGAGCCAGCGAGGTCATCAGCCATGCGCCGGCCACATCGTTCATCCACATCGTGGTGTTGGCAACCAGCCAGGTGAGCCACAGCATGCGAAACACCGGGTTGCCCAACGGCGCAAAGGCGGACTGCGATTCTTCGGACGGCCGGGCGGCGGCGGTTTCGGTCGGATGCTCCGGCATGGATTCCCGGCGTGCCTAGAAGCGGCGCTCCAGCACCATCTGGTCGTTCTCGCGCTTCATCTGGAAACGGGCGAGGAAACTGTTGCCCAGCAGGATGTAGGTCATCGGCTGCGGTGTGACGAGCGCCTCGACATCGTGGACTTCGACGTCGCCGACGCGCACCGAGCCGAGCGTCATGCGCCACGCGGGCGCCGTTCCGTTGGCGGTGTTGGCGAAACCTTGCTGGCCGGCCTTGTAGTTCAGTCCCAGCCGCTCGGCCGTGGAGGCGCCCATCCCGACCATGGTGGCCCCGGTGTCTACCATGAAGTGGACCGCGCGGCCGTTGATGGCGCCCTGAGTCATGAAGTGGCCGCCGCTGCCGGCCGTGAGCACGATCCGGGTCCCGCGAGCAGCCGCGCCGCCGGTGCCGCCGACGCTGGCCGGGGCTTCGCCCACCCGCAAGGTGTGGCGCCTGCCGTTGATCTCCACGGTGGCCTGGTCGCCGGCGGTCGAAACCACCTTCACGCCCTGGTGCGACTCGCCCGGCGCCACGCTCCTGGGAGCCGATCCGTCCACGATCAGCAGCGCCTTGTTGCCCAGCATGCCTTGCAAGGCCACCGACTGCGCGCCCGCGGCCATGCAGGCGAGCAGGGCGAGACAGGTCAGGAAGGTTTTCGCGGCTTGAGCGCCGCCGGGCCGTCCCAAGGCGCGAGGGCCCCCCGAGGGGGCAGCGCTGCGGCCTCGGCCGCCGGCGTGGGGGCTCATATCAATCACGAAAATTGTCGAAGGACAGCGGCACGTCGTCGATGTCCTTGCGGATCAGCGCCATCGCGGCCTGCAGGTCGTCGCGCTTGGCGCCGGTGACGCGCACGGCGTCGCCCTGGATGGCGGCTTGCACCTTGAGCTTGCTGTCCTTGATGAGCCGGGTGATCTTCTTGGCTTGCTCGGTCTCGATGCCGTTGCGCACCTTCAGCACCTGCTTGACCTTGTCGCCGCCGATCTTCTGGATTTCTCCCTTGTCCAGGAAGCGCACATCGACGCCGCGCTTGACGAGCTTGGCGGTGAGGACGTCTTCCACCTGGCTCAGCTGGAATTGCGCGTCGCCCAACAACGTGATCTCCTTGTCCTTGAGTTCCACCGCGGCGGAGGTGCCCTTGAAGTCGAAGCGCGTGCCGATTTCCTTGGCGGCGTTGTCGACGGCGTTCTTCACCTCCACCATGTTCGGCTCGCAGACTGTGTCGAATGAAGGCATGGGCTTCCCGCTTTGTGCTGATGCGACAATTCTCCCATGATCGTGGAACAAAACGTACCACTGCAGGCGCACAACAGCTTCGGCATCGTCGCCAAGGCCCGGGCCCTGGTGCGTGTGCGATCCGAGGCCGATGTCCAGCAGCTGCTGGCGCACGGCGAGCATGCGGCCGTCCCGAAGTTCGTGCTGGGCGGCGGCAGCAACATCGTCCTCACGGGCGACGTCAGGCCGCTGGTGCTCAAGGTCGAGGTGATGGGGCGCCGGCTGGTCGAAAATGGGTCGAAAGCGCTGGTGGTGGAAGCCGGCGCGGGCGAAAACTGGCACGATTTCGTTGCCTGGACCCTGGACCAGGGCCTTCCGGGGCTGGAAAACCTCGCCCAGATCCCCGGCACCGTGGGCGCCTCCCCCGTGCAGAACATCGGGGCCTACGGGGTCGAGTTGCAGGACCGCTTCGACTCGCTCGACGCGATCGACCTGGTGACCGGCCGCATCTTTACCCTGGACGCGGGCCAGTGCGCCTTCGGCTACCGCGATTCCGTGTTCAAGCACGTGGCGGCCAAGGACGGCGATTTCGGCCTGGCCGGCCGGGCCATGATCCTGCGGGTGCGGTTTCGCCTGCCCAAGCCCTGGAAGCCGGTGCTGGGCTATCTGGACCTGGTCCGCAAGATTCAGGACAGCGGGGTTACCCTGCCCACCGCCCGCCAGGTCTTCGACTGGGTCTGCGCCATTCGCGGCGCGAAACTGCCCGATCCGCGGGTGATCGGCAACGCCGGCAGCTTCTTCAAGAACCCGACCGTCACACCCGAGCAGTGCCAGGACATCATCGCCCGTGAACCGAACATCGTCCACTATCCCATGCCCGACGGCAGCGTGAAGCTCGCCGCGGGCTGGCTGATCGACGCCTGCGGCTGGAAGGGCAAGTCGGTGGGCAATGCCGGGGTCTACGATAAGCAGGCGCTGGTGCTGGTCAATCGCGGCGGCGCCACGGGCGGCGAAGTGGTGACCCTGGCCCGGGCGATCCAGACCAGCGTTTACGAGCGTTTCGGCATCCGCCTGGAACCCGAGCCGGTCGTCGTGTGACACCGATGTCGGCCTTCGCCTACGCTCGGCGGCGGGCAAAGCGGCCATAGTTCCATTTGGCATTTCGTGGCGTTCACGAGCATGGCATGGCTTTCCTTTAAATCGCCCGAATGACGGGGCGAGTCCAAAAAACACAATGGGTGGCGGCGGCCACGCTGGCCGCGGCGTTGCTTGCCGCGCCGGCGGCGGCGCAGCAGCCGGAACCGTCGGGGCCGGCGGCCCCGTCGGCCGATGCGCGCTCGTTCACGATCGAGGTGCGCGCGCCGTCGTCGGTGCGGCCGCTGCTCGAGCGGCATCTCGAATTGCGGCGCTATCGCGACGTCACCGACCTGGACGATGCCGAGCTGGCCCGCCTGATCGTGCTGGCCGAGCGCAACGTCCGCGAGCTGGTGGGCACCCTGGGTTATTTCGATCCGCGCATCGCGATCCGGCGCGACCCCGGCGCCGGCGGCAAGTCCGTCATCGTGGTCGAAGTGGAGCCGGGCGACATCACGCAGGTGGCCGGCGTGAAGGTGGAATTCGAGGGCGACATCGCCAACACCGCCGACCCCGGGGCCGTGGCCCAGCGCGACGAGATCCGCGCCGGCTGGCGCCTGCCCAGCGGCAACCGCTTCACCCAGGAGGACTGGGACCGCGCCAAGACCCATGCACTGCGGCTGCTGGTGACGCGCCGATATCCGGCGGGCCGCCTGAGCCACAGCCTGGCCGACATCGACGCGCCGGCCGGCCGGGCCGAACTGGGGTTGCGCCTTGATTCGGGGCCGCTCTTTCGCCTCGGAGCGATGCAGGTCACCGGCGTGGAGCGCTACGACCCCCAACTCGCGCCCCGTCTGGCGCGCCTGCCCGCAGGCAGCCTCTATGACCAGGAAGCGATTGTCCGGGCCCAGTTGCGGCTCTCGGGCAGCGGCTACTACGATTCGGCCTTTATCTTCATCGATCCCGAGGGCGACCCCCGGGCCGCGCAGGTGCAGGTGAACGTGCGCGAGGCGCCGCTGCACAAGGTGGTGCTGGGCCTGGGCCTGTCCACCGACAGCGGCGCGCGCGCGTCGGCCGAGTACCGCAACAACCGCGTGCCGGGCATCGGCTGGCGCGCGGTGACCAAGCTGCAGCTGGAGCGCAAGTCGCCTTTCGTCGAAACGGAGTGGACGGCGATCCCCGGCGAGGACGGCTGGCGCTGGGGCGCGCTGGCGCGGGCCGAGCGGGTGGACGACGACGTGCTGCTGACCCACGGCCAACGGCTGCGATTCGGCCGCTCGTTCGCGGGCGACCACATCGAACGCAATGCCTACGTCCAGTACGACCGCGCCACCGTCAAGGTGCAGGACGGCGCGACGGCGCCGGCGCTGGGAGACACCGGCGACGGCACGGCCATCAGCGCCAACTACGTCTGGACCGGCCGCTATTTCGACAAGACGCCGTTTCCCTCCAGTGGTTTCGGCCTGGGCTTCGAACTGGGCGGCGGCCTCACGCTGACGGGCAGCAAGCGCCCGTTCCAGCGCACCGTGGTGCGATGGCTGGGCGTTCGCCCCTTGACGCAGGGCCGGCTGCAGCTGCGGGCCGAGGCCGGGGCGGTGCTGGCCCCGGCCAGCGCGCGGGTGCCCTCGACGCAGTTGTTCCGCACCGGCGGCGACACGTCGGTGCGCGGCTACGGTTACCGCGACATCGGCGTCGAGCGCCCGGGCGGCGTCATCGCACCGGGCCGCTACATGGCCGTGGGCAGCGCCGAATGGCAAAGGCCGATACGCCGCGCCGGCGTGGAAACCGATTGGGAAAGCGCGCTTTTCATCGACGGCGGCGCGGTGAGCAACCGCCTGGGCGGCCTGAAGCCGGTCTTCGGTGTCGGCGCGGGTGTGCGATGGAAAAGCCCGTTGGGTCCGTTGCAGGCCGACCTGGCCTACGGCATCAAGCCGAAGCGGCTGCGCCTGCACCTGAACATCGGGGTCACGTTTTGAGCGCCGTCGGCGTCGCCCGCCCCGCGAAAGCCCTGGCCGCCCTGCTGGCGGGCGTGGTGCTGCTGCTGGCCCTGCTGGCCGTGGGGCTGTGGTGGTGGACCGGCACCGAAGGCTCGGCGGCGTGGACCTTCAAGCAGCTCGCCCGCTACCAGCCGGTCGCCGCCGAAGCCGTCCAGGGTTCGTTGCGCTCGGGTTTCCAGGCCAGGCGTCTGCACTGGGAGGCCGACGGGCTCAAGGTCGAAGCAACCGATGTGCAGCTGGCGTGGCAGCCCTGGGCTCTGTTCCAGCGCACGGTGAAACTCGAACATGCAAGAGCGTCGACGCTGCGGATAGAGGACCGCCGTCCGCCCAAGCCGAGCATCGCGCCGGTATCCCTGCTCATCCCGATGCGGGTCTCGCTCGACGAAGCCAAGGTCGGCAAAGTGCAATGGATCGCCGCCGCCAATTCGTTCGAAGCTTCGGATATCGCGGGCGACTATCGCTTCAACGGTGTCGAGCACCAGGTGAAGCTGGACGGCTTGAGCTGGGCCGGCGGGCGCTATGCCGGAACAGCCAGTGTCGGCGCGGAGGGCGTCTTGCCGGTGCAGGCGCAGCTGCAGGGGCGCTTCGAAACCGCCGTGCCGGGCAGCGAAAAGAAACTGCCGCTGGTCTTCAGCGCGACGCTGCGCGGGCCGGTCACCGATCTGCAGGCCCGGGCCTTGCTCGAGGGGCCGGCGGGTTCGCCCAGCGGCACGGCATTGGCGACTGCCACCGCGCGTGTGACGCCCTGGGCGGAGCAACCCGTGCCCGAGGCCCGCGCCGATTTCCGCCGGCTCGACCTGGGCGCCTTGTGGCCGCAAGCGCCGCGCACCAGCCTCGCCGGGCAGGTGCGGGTGCAGCCGGCGGGGACCGGAACCTGGGCCTTGTCGGCCGACCTGGCCAATGCACAGGCCGGCCCCTGGGACAAGCAGCGGCTTCCCGTGGAGCGCTTGACGGCCAGCGGCGAGTGGCGCCAGTCGGGACAGGCCCTGGTGCGCAGCCTGGAAGCGCATCTGGGCGGCGGGCGCATCCAGGCCGCCGGCGAATGGCGCAGCGCCGGAGGCTGGGCGCTCAAGAGCACGTTGGCGGGCATCAACCCGGCAGCGATGCACAGCGTGATGGCGCCCCTCGCGGTGGGCGGGCGCGCCGACCTGCAGGGCGAGGGAAAGGCGGTGTCGTTCGACCTGGACCTCAAATCGCGGGGCGGCGCCAGCGCCAAGGCGGCGCGCACGCCGGCCAACGAGGTCGCGCAGGCCGTGGGCGCGCTGGAATTGCGCGAAGCGCTGGCGCGCGGGCGCTGGGCCGATGGGTTGCTGTCGCTGGCCTCGCTCCAGGTGCGCACCGCGGACG
>JACDFR010000110.1 GCA_013815685.1 Ramlibacter sp. | reverse complement strand
AGCAGGCCGTCTCGGCCTGGATGGCCAAGGGCAAGCACGACCCGCTAGCCCAGCTGTGGGCCAAGGGCCTGGCCCTGGACTGGGAGCTGATGCACCCCGAGCCGAAACCCCGCCGCATCGCCTTGCCCGCCTATCCCTTCGCGCGCGAACGCCACTGGGGACCCGACACCTTCGGCCCTTCACCAGCATCGTCAAGGCAGTTGCCGGACGCAGGCCAGGGAATGCTTCATCCCCTGCTGCAGCGGAACACGTCCAGCCTGCGGTCGCAGCGCTACAGCTCCACCTTCACGGGCGAGGAGTTCTTTCTCGCCGACCATCGCGTCAACGGTGTGCAGGTTCTCCCGGGTGTGGCCCATCTGGAGATGACACGCGCCGCCATCGCGCACGCGGCCGAGATCGGCGACGCCGCGCCGATATCGCTCCACAACATGGCCTGGATACGGCCTCTCGTGGCCGGCGCAGGGCCGGTCGAGTTGCATGTCGACCTTCAACCGCAAGACGGCGGGGCGATCGCTTTCGAGATCTACACCGAAGCGCAGCCGGGCCCGGGGAACGAGCGGGTCGTGCACTCGCAAGGGGAGGCCACGTTGCCGGGCGAAGACGAAACTGCCACCCGGGCCGACCTGCCGGCACTCGTATCGCAATGCCCCGAAGCCCTTTCCGTTGCGCAGTGCTACCAGGATTTCCTGGCGATGGGGATCGCTTACGGGCCGGCCCATCTGGCGATGGAAACACTTCACAAGGGCGAGGACGAATCCGGCCGCGCGCTGCTGCTGGCCAGGCTGCGCTTGCCGGCCTGCGCCCGCGATACGGCCGACGCTTATGTGCTGCACCCGAGCGTCATGGACGCGGCACTGCAGGCGACGCTGGGCTTCGCCTACGGCGTCCGGCAATCCGCGGGCCAGGATTTCCAGGCCGCATTGCCATTCGCGTTGCGCCAACTGCAGGTGTTTCGCCGGTGCCCGGCGGCGGCCTGGGCGGTTGCTCGCCAGAATGCGGGCTCGCAAGGCTTGCGCGAATTCGATGTCGACGTGCTCGACGACGAAGGCAATGTGTGCGTCCGGCTGCTGGGCTTGAGCACGCGCGTGCTTGGCGAAGGGCGGCCGCTGGTCGGCACCCTGATGCTGACGGCTGTGTGGGAACCCGAAGCTGTCAGCCGCACCGACAGTCCTCGCCCGGCAAACGGCCGGGTGCTGCTGGTGGGTGGCTCGCCGGATGAGAAAGCGGCGCTGGGCCGGTGCTGGCCCGATGCGCACACCATGCAGATGGAAGCGCAAGCATCCACCGACCTTTGGGTTCAGGCCCTTCAGGCCCATGGCCCCGTCGACCACGTGATCTGGCTTGCGCCGCACCGTGCCCTCGATTCGGCCGCGGCGGAGTCGATGATCGACGACCAGCAGCGCGGCGTGCTGTCGTGCTTCCGCCTGGTGAAGGCCCTGCTCGACGCGGGCTACGGCGACGGCACGCTGGGCTGGAGCGTGGTCACAAGGCAGGCGCAGGCCGTGCTGCCGCAGGAGGCGATCGACCCCACGCATGCCAGCCTGCACGGGCTGGTCGGTGCGATGGCCAAGGAATACCCGAACTGGAAAATCCGCCTCGCCGATGTGCCGGCCGAAAGCGGCTGGCCCCTGGAAGAACTGCTGCAATTGCCCACGGACGCGAACGGGGACGCCTGGGCCTGGCGGCACGGCCAGTGGCATCGGCAGCAACTTCTGCCGGTCGTCGAGGCGGCGGCCGCGCCCAGCCGGTACAAAACCGGCGGCGTTTACGTGGTGATCGGCGGCGCCGGCGGAATCGGCGAAGTGTGGGGCGAAGCGATGATCCGCTCGCACCAGGCCCAGCTGGTCTGGATAGGCCGAAGGCCGTCCGACGCAGCCATCGAAGCCAAGTTGCAGCGCTTGTCGGCACTGGGCCCGGCGCCCCACTACATCGCGGCGGACGCGGCCCGGGGGGAGGAGCTGCTTCGCGCCTATCGCGAGGTCAAGCAGCGGTACGGCCAGATCGACGGGCTGGTCCACGCCGCGATCGTGCTGCAGGACAAGAGCCTGGCCCATATGGACGACGCGCGATTCCGCGCGGGGCTGTCGGCCAAGATCGACGTGAGCGTGCGGATGGCTCAGGTATTCGGCGAGGAGCCGCTAGATTTCGTGCTGTTCTTCTCGTCGGCGCAGACCTTCGTCAAGGCCGCCGGGCAAAGCAACTATGCTGCGGGCTGCACTTTCAAGGATGCGTTCGCCAAGGCGCTGGCCCGGCAATGGCCCGCGGCCGTGAAGGTGATGAACTGGGGCTATTGGGGAAGCGTCGGCATCGTCGCCGGCGCCGCGTACCAGGAGCGAATGGCCCAAGCGGGCATCGGATCCATCGAGCCGCCCGAGGCCATGCAGGCTTTGCAGACGCTGCTGGACGGGCCGCTGGATCAACTGGCGCTGCTCAAGACCACCAGGCCGGACGTGCTGGACATCATCCGCACCGACGAGCAATTGGCGCTGTATCCCCGCACCCTCGCCGGACCGTGGGGAGAGGCGGCGAAGCGCGCGGCGCTGCCCGCCATGCCCGGCGGCGACGTTTTCGCCGCCAGCGACGCCTTGCTGGGAAAGATGCTGTGGGCCCAACTGCATGCCACCGGCCTGTTGGCGCAGCCGCGGGCCACGCTGGTACAACGCAAGACGGCCGCGGGCGTACTGGACCTGTACGGACCGTGGCTGGCGGACAGCTTCAACACGCTGGCGGCGCAGAACTATCTTCGCCGCGAGCAGGACGACTGGATCGCCACCGCGGCGGCGCCTGACGGCACGGCCGCCTGGGCCGAGTGGGAAGAGCAAAAGAATCACTGGCTGGCCAACCCGAACCACAAGGCGCAAGCGGTCCTGCTCGAAGCGGCGCTGCGCGCCCTGCCCCAGGTCCTGACGGGCCGGCGCACGGCGACCGACGTGCTGTTTCCCGACTCCTCCATGGCGCTGGTCGAAGGCATCTATCGGCACAACGCGCACGCCGACTATTTCAACGAAGTTCTCGCGGACAGCGCCGTGGCCTACCTCGAACAACGCCGGCAGGCCGACCCGTCGGCGCGCATCCGGCTGCTCGAGATCGGCGCCGGGACCGGGGGCACCAGCGCCATGCTGCTCGGCAAGCTCGGGGATTATCGGGAGTGGATCGACGAATACTGCTACACGGACATTTCCAGGGCATTCCTGCTGCATGCGGAAAAGCACTTCGCGCCCGGCCACCCGTACCTCACGTGCAAACTGTTCAACGTCGAAAAACCGTTGGCCGGGCAGGCGATTGCGGCGGGCGGCTACGACATCGTGGTGGCCACCAATGTTTTGCATGCGACGCGCGACATGCGCCAGACCTTGCGCAACGCCAAGGCCCTCCTGCGGTACAACGGCCTGCTGCTGGTCAACGAGATCGCGCGCAAGGCGCTGTTCAGCCATCTCACCTTCGGCCTGCTGGAGGGCTGGTGGCGGTACGAGGACGCGCCGCTTCGCATGCCGGGAACACCCGCGCTGTCTCCACCATCGTGGCAGCGCATCTTGCACGCGGAAGGTTTCACGGCGATCACGTTTCCGGCGAGCCATGCGCACGACCTGGGCCAGCAGGTCATCGCCGCGCGCAGCGACGGCCTGGCACGGCAGCGCCGGCCTCGTGCGGCACCGCCC
>JACDFR010000006.1 GCA_013815685.1 Ramlibacter sp. | reverse complement strand
GTCCTGGCGCTGCTCGGCCGCGGCACCCTCGACCACGGCTTGCGGGGCCGTCATCACGCCCTCGACCGGGGCCCGGCTGTCCGCGTCCCGGCGTTCGCGGGGCCCGCGTTCACTCCGGCCTTCGCCGCGGCCATCCCGGTTTTCACGTGGTTCGCGATCGGCGCGGCCTTCTGCGCGTTCTCCGCGTTCGGCGCGCTCGCCGCGGCGCTGTTCGCCATCGCGGCGTCCGCCCTCGGGCGTGCGGGGCTGCTGGCCTTCGGCGCCGTCTGCTGCGACCCGTTCACGGCGGGGTTCGCCCCCCTGTCCCCTGCCATCACCGCGGCGGCCCCCCTGGCGTTCGCCGCCGCGCCCCTCGCCTCGGCCGCCGCGTCGGCCGTCCCCACGACCTTCGCCGCGCGCGTCGGTGCGTCCTTCGCGACGGGGCTCTTCCTTCCTGGGCGCCACCACCACGGGCGCCGGGACCGGCGCTGCAGGCGCCGCGATACCGAAAAGGCCCTTGATCCAGGCACTGAATCCGGTCTCTGCCGGGGCCGTTGCCGCTGCGGGAGCGGGTGCCGGAACAGGAGCCGCGACGGCCGCCTTGACGACCGGTTCTGCCTTGACCGGCTCGGGGCGGGGCACCGCGATCGGCGCCGGTGCGTCGGGCAGCACGCCCTTGATCACGGGCTCCTGCTTGTTGGCGCGCTCATGCGTGCGGCGGGTGACGGTGGTCGGGTCTTCGATTTCCTCGGCCATGTGGTAGCTGGCCTGCAGGTTGTCCAGACGCGGATCATCGTGCTTCAAGCGCTCGAGCCGGTAATTCGGCGTTTCCAGCGTCTTGTTGGGCACCATGATCACGTTCAGGCGCTGCTTGAGTTCGATCTTGGCGATCTCGGTGCGCTTCTCGTTCAACAGGAACGAAGCCACTTCCACCGGCACTTGCACGTGCACGGCGGCCGTGCCGTCCTTCATCGATTCTTCCTGGATGATCCGCAGGATTTGCAGCGCCGAGCTTTCCGTGTCGCGGATGTGACCGTGGCCGCCGCAACGCGGGCAGGGGACGGATGCGCCTTCCGACAAGGCCGGGCGCAGGCGCTGGCGGCTCATTTCCATCAGGCCGAACTTGCTGATGGTGCCGAACTGCACGCGCGCGCGGTCCTGGCGCAAGGCGTCGCGCAGGCGGTTTTCCACCTCGCGGCGGTTCTTCGACTCTTCCATGTCGATGAAGTCGATGACGATGAGGCCGCCCAGGTCGCGCAGGCGCATCTGGCGCGCCACCTCGTCGGCCGCCTCCAGGTTGGTTCGGGTCGCCGTTTCCTCGATGTCGCCGCCCTTGATGGCGCGCGCCGAGTTGACGTCGATGGACACCAGCGCCTCGGTGTGGTCGATCACGACCACACCGCCTGAGGGCAACTTCACCTCGCGGGCGTAGGCCGATTCGATCTGGTGCTCGATCTGGAACCGGCTGAACAGCGGCGCGTCATCACGGTAGCGCTTCACGCGCGGTGCGTGCTCGGGCATCACGTGGGCCATGAACTGCTGGGCCTGCTCGTAGATGTCGTCGGTGTCGATGAGGATGTCGCCGATGTCGTGATTGAAGTAATCGCGGATGGCGCGGATGACGAGGGAAGATTCCTGGTAGATCAGGAAGGCGCCCTTGCCGCCTTTGGTCGCTCCGTCGATGGCGTTCCAGAGCTTGAGCAGGTAGTTCAGGTCCCACTGCAGCTCCGGGGCGCTGCGGCCGATACCGGCGGTGCGCGCGATGATGGACATGCCGTTGGGATATTCCAACTGGTCCATGTTCTCCTTCAGCTCGGCGCGGTCGTCGCCCTCGATGCGGCGGCTGACGCCGCCGCCGCGCGGGTTGTTCGGCATCAGCACCACATAGCGGCCCGCTAATGACACGAAGGTAGTAAGCGCCGCGCCCTTGTTGCCGCGCTCTTCCTTTTCGACCTGGACCAGCAATTCCTGGCCTTCCCGGATGGCGTCGCTGATGCGAGCCTGGGAGACCGATACGCCCTGGGCGAAGTAGCTCTTGGAAATCTCTTTGAACGGCAGGAAGCCGTGACGGTCTTCCCCATAATCGACGAAGCAGGCTTCCAGCGAAGGCTCGACGCGCGTGACGACGGCCTTATAGATATTGCCCTTGCGCTGTTCGCGCCCTTCGATTTCGATTTCATAGTCGAGGAGCTTTTGTCCGTCGACGATCGCCAGCCGGCGTTCTTCCGCCTGCGTGGCGTTGATCAGCATCCGCTTCATAGCGTCACCTTCTTGTTTAACAACCGCAAACGCGCCCTTCGGGGCGCTAACTTCGGTGCCTGACAGACGCTTCGAAACGGGATGGAATTGCCGGGGATGCGACGCGGCTGCCGAGTTCTAACTCGGCAGGCGGGGCAAGGGCGCGTGGATGGGGGCGAGGGAAGGGGGGCCGCAGCGGCGTCCCCTGGGTGCCACAAAAACTGTGGCGTGTAGAGCCCGCGGTGCGCGGGCCGGCGGCGAAGACAAGCCTTCGGCGGGGGCTGTGAGCCACCGCCAGCAGGCCATGAGGATCGCCATCAACACGGGATTTCTCGCTTTAGTCCGTCCGCAAGCGTGGGCTGGCGGACTGGTATTCCGTAAGTGTTTCAAAGTGCCGGCTTCACATCACCCCGACGGGCCACCGCCAGCATCTGGCTGGCGATCTGCGCGCGCGGGCGATGGTGGCATCGACCTTCCAGCGTGGCCGGTGGTGACGCGTGGACTAAACTCCAAGGCAAATCAACCACTTACAGCGTTACGCTAGTGAAACACATTATAGGGGGCGCCGCCCCCCCTGCAAGCGGGCAGGTCAAATTAGTCGAGGTGGACGAAGAATCCGCCGGACAGCGGCTCGACAATTTCCTGATCCGCCAGCTCAAGGGGGTCCCCAAAACACATGTCTACCGCATCATCCGCAGCGGTGAGGTGAGGCTCAACAAAGGCCGCGCTGCAGCAGATACCCGGGTCGCGGCAGGGGACGTCGTGAGGCTGCCGCCGGTGCGGGTGTCCGAGAGTGCAGCCGAAAAGCAGGCGAAACCGGCGCCGGCGCGCGAATTTCCTGTGCTTTTGGAGGATGAGCACCTGATTGCCATCGACAAGCCGGCGGGCGTTGCCGTCCATGGCGGCAGCGGCGTGAGCTTCGGGGTCATCGAGCAGCTGCGCCAGGCGCGGCCCGGCGCCAAGCTGCTCGAGCTGGTGCATCGGCTGGATCGTGAAACCTCCGGCATTTTGCTGGTGGCGAAGAAACGGTCCGCACTGCTGAATCTGCAGGAGCAGTTTCGCGAGCGCGAGACAGGCAAGACCTACCTGGCCCTGGTGGCCGGCGACTGGCCCCCCAACAAGAAGGTGGTGGACGTTCCGTTGCACAAGTATCTCCAGACCGACGGGGAAAGGCGGGTGAAGGTGGTCGCCCGGGACGCCGCCGACGGCATGCGTTCTATCACGCTGGTGAAGATCGCCAGGCGGCTGGTGGGTTTCACGCTGCTGGAAGTCACCATCAAGACCGGCCGCACCCACCAGATTCGTGTCCACCTCGCGTCGCAGGGCCATCCGATCGCCGGGGACGACAAGTATGGCGACTTCGATCTCAACAAGCTGCTGCAAAAGCGTGGGCTCAAGCGCATGTACCTGCACGCGTGGCGGTTACAGTTCACCCATCCCGCCAGCGGCGAGCGCATCGAATTGCTTTGCGCGCCGCCGCCGGACCTCACGAAGTTCGCCGACCATGCCGCTGCCTCGCGCCCGCCAGTTTGACCTCATCGCCTTCGACTGGGACGGCACCCTGTTCGATTCCACCAAGATCATCGTGCGCTGCATCCAGAGCGCCGTGGTGGATGTGGGCGGCCGCATGCCGACCGACAAGGCCGCCTCGTACGTGATCGGGATGGGATTGATGCAGGCGCTCGCGCACGCGGCCCCCGACGTGCCCAAGGAAAAGTACCCGGAGCTGGGGGCGCGTTACCGCTTTCATTACGCGTCTCACCAGAATGATCTCAGCCTGTTCGATGGCGTGCTGCCTTTGCTGGGTGACCTCAAGGCCCGCCATCACTGGCTGGCGGTGGCGACGGGCAAGTCTCGCCGGGGGCTGGACGACGTCCTGCAGACGGTGCAGCTCAAGGGTGTGTTCGACGGCTCGCGAACCGCTGACGAAACGGCAGGCAAGCCCCATCCGCTGATGCTCCAGGAGTTGATGCGGGAGTTCGGCGCCGAGCCGCGGCGCACCTTGATGATCGGCGACACCACGCACGACCTGCAGATGGCTTTGAATGCCGGATGTCCCGCCGTCGGTGTGAGCTATGGCGCGCACGAGCCGGGCGAATTCGAGTCCCTGCGCCCGCTCTTCGTGGCGCATTCGGTAGGCGGCCTGCGCGACTGGTTGCTGGAGAACGCCTGAACGCCATGGAACAAGCGGTGCCCCTTTGCAACTCCGCCGACCTGGTCGATGGCGGCAAGGCCGTGCCCTTCGACGTGACCTTCGGGGGGCAGACCTGCCGCGCCTTCGCGATCCGCTACCAGGGAAGCGTTCACGCTTACCTCAACCGTTGTGCCCACGTGGCCATGGAGATGGATTGGCAACCCGATCGCTTCTTCGACGACACCGGTCGCTGGCTGCTGTGCGGTACCCACGGCGCCGTCTACCGGCCCGATTCCGGGGACTGCGCCGGTGGCCCATGCCGGGGCGGCCTGGTAAAAATCTCCTTGACCGAGCAGCGCGGGGTGGTGCACTGGCATACTGCCTACAACCTCCAACCCGTCCTCTTCTAAGAAACCATGAACGAATCGCAACCGCCAGAACCGGCGCCGCCAGGCTGGGAACGCGCCACCTTCGAGAAGCTGATGTTCGCCACGCTCCAGGAGCAGCGCACGGCTCGCCGCTGGCGCAGTTTCATCCGGCTGGCCTGGCTGGCTTTCTTCGTGTTCCTGCTGTGGGCACTCATGCACCGTGGCGGGCCCGGCGCCGACAAGACCCTCCCGCACACCGCGGTGATCGAAATCAAGGGGGAAATCGCATCGGAGGGGGACGCCAGTGCCGAATCGGTCGTGGCAGCAATGCGCAGCGCATTCGAGGACGCCGGCGCCCAGGCCGTGGTGCTGCTGATCAATTCGCCTGGCGGCAGCCCGGTGCAAGCCGGCATCATCAACGATGAGATCAAGCGCCTGCGGGCCAAGCACAAGAAGCCGGTTTACGCGGTGGTCGAGGAGTCCTGTGCTTCGGCGGCCTATTACATCGCCGCCGCCACCGACCGCATTTTCGTCGACAAGGCCAGTATCGTCGGCAGCATCGGCGTGCTGATGGATGGCTTCGGTTTTACGGGGCTCATGGACAAGCTGGGCGTGGAGCGCAGGTTGATGACGGCGGGCGAGAACAAGGGCTTCCTCGATCCGTTCAGCCCACAGACCGAGAAACACCGGGCTTTTGCCCAGGCCATGCTGGACCAGGTACACCTGCAGTTCATCGAGGTGGTCAAGGCCGGGCGCGGCAAGCGGCTCAAGGAAGCGCCGGAGCTGTTCAGCGGACTGTTCTGGACGGGGCAGCAGGCCGTCGAAATGGGACTGGCCGACCAGCTCGGCAATCTCGATTTCGTGGCCAGGGAAGTCGTCAAGGCCGAAGACCTGGTGGACTACACCCGCCGCGACAACGTGGCGGAACGTTTGGCCAAGAAGTTCGGCGCCGCGATCGGCGACGGTGCCATCCGGGCACTCAAGGCCGTGCCGGCACTTCGCTGAAGGTTTCCGGCTAGCGCCCGATAGCGAACACTGCAGGGGTGTCGTTGTTCACCGGCGCGCCCTGCTGCCTCCAAGCCTTCACGAGGCAGCTGCGCGTGTGGGCATCGGGCAGGGTGAGGCCGGCGGCGACGGCCAGGCGCGTTGCCGGCTGCAAGGTTTTCAGCAGCCCATCCCAGAGCGCGGCGTTGCGGTAAGGTGTCTCGATGAAGAGTTGGGCTTGCCCGGTCTGCATTGACAGCGCTTCCAGTTGCCTGATGCGCAGCCCGCGCGGGGCAGGGTCCTGCGGCAAGTAACCCACGAAGGCGAAGTTCTGGCCATTCAGGCCGCTGGCGGCCAGGGCCAGCAAAATGGAAACCGGGCCCACGAGGGGAATGACTGCCGCCCCCAGGTCATGGGCGGCGCGCACGACCGACGAACCCGGGTCGGCGATCGCCGGCATCCCCGCCTCGCTGAGGAGGCCGACATCGTGACCCTGCAGCACAGGCGCGAGTAGCGGCGCGGCATCGAAGCCGCCCTCGTGATCGCCTCTTTTGTGCACTTCACGCGGCAGCTCGAGGATGGCTTGTTCCCGAACCGGCAGCGCCAGCGGGTGCGTCTCGCCAATACGTTTCAGGTAGGCCCGCGCCGACTTGGCGTTCTCGCAAATCCAGTGCGTCAGCTTCGCGGCCGCAGCCAGGGTGCCCGCCGGCATCACCTCATCCAGCGGGGCCTGCGTCGCACAGCCGAAATCCAGGGGCGCGGGGACCAGATAGAGCCTGCCGGGGGTGACCGCCATCACAGTACTTTCAGGCCCGCAGCCCGGAGCATGCGGCAAGTGCGTATGAGGGGAAGGCCGACCAGCGCGGTGGGATCGTCGCTTTCGATGGCATCGAGCAGCGCAATGCCCAGGCCTTCGCTGCGAGCGCTGCCGGCGCAGTCATAAGGCTGCTCGGCGTCGAGGTAGGCCTGGATTTCTTCATCGCTGAGTTGCCGGAATCGCACGTGCACCGGCGCCAGCTCGAGTTGCTCGAATCCGCTTGCGGCACATACCACCGCGACCGCGGTCTGAAAGACAACCGAGCGGCCGCGCATCCGCCGCAGCTGCGCCACGGCGTTTTCATGCGTGCCGGGCTTGCCCATCGGTTCACCGTCCAGGTCGGCGACCTGATCGGAGCCGATGACCACGGCGCGCGGAAAGCGTGCGGCGACGGCCCGGGCCTTGGCCAGCGCCAGCCGCAAGGCGAGATCGGGCGGTAATTCGCGCAGGCCCGGGGTCTCGTCCACGTCCGGCACCGCAATTTCGAACGGGAGCCGCAACCGCGAAAGCAGCTCGCGCCGGTATCTCGAGCTCGACCCCAGGACGAGCGGGCGGGTGGCGGGAACGAAGGGAGACTCGGACATGCCCGATTCTCTTACACTGGCTGCATGAGCAGAGAGTTTGCCGCCCGCCGTCTCGATGCGAAGGGCTTTGCCGAGGACGCGGGGGCCATCAGCGGCCAGGTACCGGCGCAGGACTTCGAACGCCTGATGACCGAGACGCAGGGGCGCGGCGCGGCATCGCCGGTGACTTGGTCGGCCGCGGGAGAGCTGCGTAACCCGCGGCATGTTCATCCGGAAATCTGGCTGCATATGACGGTCGATGCCGTCCTGCCCCTGACCTGCCAGCGATGCCTGGCGCCGGTGGACGTGGCGGTTGTGGTGAAGCGGTCTTTCCGGTTCGTGCCGGACGAGGACATGGCCGCGGCGCAGGATGAGCAATCGGAAGAGGACGTACTTGCACTGAGCCGCAGCTTCGACCTGGTGGAACTGGTCGAGGACGAACTGCTCATGGAGCTGCCCCTGGCCCCGCGCCACGAGATATGTCCCGAGCCTGTGCAGCTGGCCGCCGCCGATGCGGAATTCGAGGACCCGGCCGCCGGCCGCGAGAATCCGTTTGCCCTTCTGGGCAAGCTCAGGGAGCGGAAAAACTAGCATGGGCTATAATCACGGGCTTCGCATCAGCGGCCCCTCCGATCGGGATCGAGGCTGCGCGTACCCCAGCGTATCTAACCTTTAGCTGCCTTGCGCGATGTGCAAGGCGCTTCGAATCAGGAGCCCATCATGGCCGTTCAGCAGAACAAGAAATCGCCTTCCAAGCGCGGCATGCACCGCTCGCACAATGCGCTCGTGGTGCCCGGCATCGCTGTGGAACCGACTACGGGCGAAACGCATCTGCGTCACCACATCAGCCCTACCGGCTTTTATCGGGGCCGCAAGGTGCTGAAAACGAAAAACGAAGCCTGACCGAGGTTGACTTCGACTACCAGGCCCCGCTGCGGCGCAGTGCGGGCCTTTGTTTTTTTGGCGGTCGAATTCGCTCTACATTTAGGCCATGACTACTTTGGCTGTCGATTGCATGGGCGGTGACCATGGCCCGGCTGTCACGCTCGCCGCGTGCCGCCAGTTCCTGGAGCGCCACCCCGATGCGCAGTTGCTGCTGGTTGGCGCTCAGACGAGCCTGGGCACTCTGAGCCACCCTCGGGCACGCGTCGTACATGCGTCGGAAGTGATTGCCATGGACGATTCGGTCGAAGCGGCGCTGCGCCGCAAGAAGGACTCGTCGATGCGGGTGGCCATTCAGCAGGTCAAGGACGGCAACGCCCAGGCGGCGGTGTCGGCCGGCAACACCGGCGCGCTGATGGCCCTGGCGCGCTACCTGCTCAAGACGGTGGACGGGATCGACAGGCCCGCCATCGCCTATCCGCTCCCCAACGCCAAGGGCTCCGCCACGACGGTGCTGGATCTGGGCGCCAATGTCGACTGTACCGAGCAGCACTTGCTTCAGTTCGCGGTGATGGGATCGGCCCTGGTGTCCGCCCTCAAGCATGTCGATGCGCCGTCGGTCGGGCTCTTGAATATCGGCGAAGAGGCCATCAAAGGCAGCGAAATGATCAAAAAGGCGGGCGAACTGCTGAGAGCGGCCGGCAACTCAGGCGATCTGAATTTCTACGGGAACGTCGAGGGCAACGATATATTCAAGGGCACAACCGATATCGTGGTCTGCGACGGTTTTGTCGGAAACGTCGCCCTCAAGACCAGCGAAGGCTTGGCAGCGATGATCGGGGGCTTTCTCAAGGAAGAATTTTCACGCAATGCCCTGACCAAACTTGCGGCAATTGCTGTCTATCCGGTGCTATCAGCGTTCAAGAACCGAGTCGACTACCGGCGCTACAACGGTGCCGCCTTGCTGGGACTGCGCGGGCTGGTCTTCAAGAGCCATGGTTCAGCCGATGCGTTTGCTTTTGAGCAGGCCTTGAACCGCGCGTATGATGCGGCCCGTAACAACTTGCTTGATCGCGTCCAAGCGCGCATTGCACATGCCAGGCCCTTGCTGGCGTGCGAAGCCGATACATCGCCGCTCGACGTCGTCGCCTGACCGATGAAACCATATTCGCGCATCACCGGTACGGGCAGCCATCTGCCGGCGCGCCGGGTGACCAATGCCGACCTGGCCGCCGAACTCGCAGCCAGGGGCGTAGAGACATCCGACCAGTGGATCGTCGAGCGGACCGGGATCCGGGCGCGCCATTTCGCCGCGCCTGAAGTCAGTGCCAGTGACCTGGGCGCTCATGCGGCCCGCCAGGCGCTGGAGGCGGCGGGCATGCGCGCAAGCGACATCGATCTCATCATCGTCGCGACGTCCACGCCGGACATGATTTTTCCCTCGGCGGCGTGCATCCTGCAGCATAAGTTGGGCGTGGGAGGCTGCGCGGCCTTCGACGTCCAGGCGGTGTGCAGCGGCTTCGTGTACGCGCTCACCGTCGCTGATTCGATGATCAGGACTGGCGCCGCCACCAATGCGCTTGTTGTGGGCGCCGAAGTGTTTTCCCGCATTCTCGATTTCAATGACCGCGGCACCTGCGTGCTGTTCGGCGATGGCGCAGGCGCGGTGGTGCTGCAGGCGTCGGACACGCCAGGCATCCTGGCGAGCGATCTGCACGCCGACGGGAAGCACGTGGGCATTCTTTGTGTTCCGGGAACTGTTTCGGGCGGGCGGATCCTGGGTGATCCCCTTCTCAAGATGGACGGACAGGCCGTCTTCAAGCTGGCGGTGGGCGTGCTTGAGGATGCGGCTCGCGCCGCGCTGGCAAAGGCCGGAAAAACCGAGGCCGACATCGACTGGCTGATTCCGCACCAGGCCAACATACGCATCATGCAGGGAACGGCCAGGAAGCTGAAACTGCCGATGGACAAGCTGGTCGTCACCGTCGACGAGCACGGCAACACGTCCGCGGCATCGATCCCGCTGGCGCTGGACGTCTCCGTGCGCAGCGGCAAGATCAAGAAGGGTGACACGGTCATGCTCGAAGGCGTGGGCGGGGGATTCACCTGGGGCGCCGTCCTGCTGGACTTCTAGCGCAATACCAGCTGCCGTCACTTCAGTTTCATTTGGATAACGAGCATGAAATCCTTCGCATTCGTCTTTCCCGGCCAGGGTTCGCAGTCGGTTGGCATGTTGAATGGCTGGGGTGACCACCCCGCCGTGATGCAGACGCTCCAGGAAGCGGCCGACGCCATGGGGGAGGACATTGGCAAGCTGATCCGCGAAGGTCCGAAAGAAGCCCTGGCGCTGACCACCAACAGCCAGCCTGTGATGCTCATAGCAGGCGTCGCGGCTTATCGCGCCTGGCGCGCCGAGGGCGGCGCCGTCCCGGCCGTCGTCGCCGGCCACTCGCTCGGCGAGTACTCCTCGCTTGTGGCCTCGGGCGTCCTGACACTGGCGCAAGCCGCGCCCCTGGTGCGCTATCGCGCCCAGGCCATGCAGGAGGCGGTGCCGGTCGGGGCCGGGACCATGGTGGCCATCCTTGGCCTCGGGGCGCAACAGGTCATCGAAGGCTGCGCCCAGGCCGTGCGCGGTTTCGGCGTCAACACTCTCGAAGTGGTCGAAGCGGTGAACTTCAACGATCCGGCGCAGACGGTGATCGCCGGCAGCAAGGCTGCCGTCGACAGGGCCTGCGAATTGCTCATGGCTGCGGGCGCCAAGCGGGCTTTGCCGCTGACGGTGTCGGCGCCGTTCCATTCGAGCCTGATGCAGCCCGCCGCCGAAAAGCTCAGGGAAAAACTTGCAGCCATTACGTTCGCGGCGCCGCAGATCCCGGTGATCAACAACGTAGAGGTCAAGGTCGAAACCGAACCTGACCGCATTCGCGCGGCCCTCTACGAGCAGGCGTTCGGTCCGGTGCGCTGGGTCGAAAGCGTGCGGGCCATCAAGTCGCGCGGCATCGCCACCCTGGTCGAGTGCGGCCCCGGCAAGGTCCTTGCCAAAATGGTCAAGCGCATAGACCACGACCTGAGCGGCATCGCCCTCTATGACATGGCAACGCTCGCCGAAGCGAAAGGGCTGCTGGCATGACTTCCGGTTTCGAAGGTCAAGTAGCGCTGGTGACCGGCGCTTCGCGGGGCATCGGCGCTGCAATCGCGCTTGAACTGGCCCAGTGCGGGCTCAAGGTCATAGGCACGGCGACGACCGATGAGGGCGCCGCCCGGATCGGCCATTCGCTGTCCCCCCATGCCGGCTGCCGGGGCGCTGTGCTCGACGTGAACGACGTCGGCGCCGCTCAGGCATTGATCGACACGATCGTACGCGAGGGAGGCGGCTTGCACGTGCTGGTCAATAATGCGGGCATCACCCGCGACACGCTGGCCATGCGGTTGAAGGATGAGGATTGGGATGCGGTGCTGGACACCAACCTGAAGGCCGTGTTTCGTATGAGCCAGGCCGTGATGCGCGGCATGATGAAGCAGCGCTACGGCCGCATCATCAGCATTACTTCCGTCGTTGGAGCAACGGGCAATCCCGGCCAGGCCAACTATGCCGCGGCGAAAGCCGGAGTCGCCGGGATGACGCGCGCTCTTGCCCGCGAACTCGCCAGCAGGGGCATCACCGTCAACTGTGTGGCGCCTGGATTCATCGAGACAGACATGACGGCCGGGTTGCCGGAAGACCAGTACAAGGCGTTGCTGGGGCAGATTCCCGTGGGGCACCTGGGCAAGGCGGCCGACATAGCGCATGCGGTGGCGTTCCTTGCCTCACCGCGAGCAGGCTATGTGACCGGGCAGGAGATCCACGTCAACGGCGGCATGTACATGTCCTGAAGCATCAAGCGCCGGTTTATCCGCCCGGCGGCGGCTTCCAGGGGGACAACCCTCTGGACGCTAAAATCGCGGATTCATTCACAACCCTTTGAGGGAACCATGAGCGATATCGAATCACGTGTCAAAAAAATCATCGCCGAGCAACTCGGCGTGGAGGAGTCCCAGGTCAGCAGTGAAAAAGCCTTCGTGGCAGACCTCGGTGCGGACTCTCTGGACACCGTGGAACTGGTGATGGCGCTCGAAGACGAGTTCGGAATCGAGATCCCCGACGAGGATGCCGAGAAGATCACGACGGTGCAAAACGCGATCGATTACGCCAACGCCCATCAAAAGGCCTGATAGCGCATGAGCGCAGTGAAGTTCCGTATTGAGCAAGTTCGGCGCCCTCGTGGGCCGGCGCCGCCGGCCCAGCGGCTTTCGTGGAGGCGCCATGTCTAGACGGCGAGTCGTAGTCACCGGCCTGGGCTGCGTGAGCCCGGTGGGCAACACCGTGGCCGAATCGTGGGCCAACCTGCTGGCGGGCAAGCCCGGCATCGATTTCATCACCCAGTTCGATGCGGCCAGTTTTGCCTGCAAATTCGCGGGCGAGGTCAAGGGTTTCGACATCGCCGAGTACATCCCCCAGAAGGAAGCCCGCCATATGGACCGCTTCATCCACCTGGGATTGGCCGCGGCCTGCCAGGCGGTGGCGGACAGCGGGCTGCCCACCGGCGAAGACCTGGGCGACGAATTGTCGAGCCGCATAGGCTGCAATATTGGCGCGGGCATCGGGGGCCTTCCGATGATCGAGGTGACCCATTCCGAGCTGACGAGCCGCGGGGCTCGCCGCATCTCGCCTTTTTTCGTGCCCGCCTCCATCATCAACATGATCTCGGGCCATGTGTCGATCAAATACGGCTTCAAGGGCCCGAACATCGCCGTGGTCACGGCCTGTACGACCGGGCTGCATGCGATCGGGCTGTCGGCCCGAATGATCGAATCGGGCGACGCTGACGTGATGGTCGCCGGGGGCGCGGAATCCGCGATTTCGCCGCTGGGCATCGGGGGTTTTGCCGCGGCGCGTGCCTTGTCGACGCGCAACGAAGATCCGAAGACCGCCTCGCGTCCCTGGGACAAGGACCGGGACGGTTTCGTCCTGGGCGAGGGCGGCGGCGTCCTGGTGCTCGAGGAGTTCGAGCATGCCAAGGCCAGGGGCGCCAAGGTTTACGCTGAGCTTGCGGGCTTCGGCATGAGCGCCGACGCCTATCACATGACCGCCCCGAACGTCGATGGCCCGCGCCGGGCCATGGTCAATGCGATGCGCAACGCCGGCATCAACGCGGATGAGATCGATTACCTCAACGCCCACGGAACGTCGACGCCGCTGGGTGACCTCAACGAGAGCGAGGCGATCAAGGCCGCCTTGGGCCACTCGGCCAAAACCGCAGTGGTGAATTCCACCAAATCGATGACAGGCCACTTGCTCGGCGGTGCGGGCGGAATCGAGTCGGTTTTCACCGTGCTTGCTTTGCACGAGCAGAAAAGCCCACCGACGATCAATATCTTCAACCAGGATCCTCAGTGCGACCTGGACTACTGCGCCAATACCGGGCGCGACATGAAGATTGACGTCGCGATGAAAAACAACTTCGGTTTCGGCGGAACCAATGGTACTTTGGTCTTCAGGCGTCTTCGCTAACGCCGATTCCTCGGGGTTCAGCCAATCTTGACATCGGGCCATCCATGCACAGCGCCCCATCGGTGAGTTATCCGGTGGGGCGTTCGCATTTTGCGGCGTGGCTACAGCTGGGGATGTGGTTGATGGGTGTCGCCGCTGTTGTCCTTTGGTCCGGCCAGGTGCCGGGCTCGAGGTGGAGGCTGGCCGCGGCAGCGCTGCTGGTGCTGGCCGGGTGGTGCGCCGCCTGGAAGTGGTGGCGGGCGCCGCACGGGGTGCTTCATTGGGACGGCGAAGGCTGGAACTGGCTGGCGGCGGGACAAAGCGATCGCGGCATGCTGGAAGTCAGCCTGGACCTCCAGCATTGGCTCTTGCTGCGCTGGAGGGGTGAAAGTGCGTCACACTGGCTGTGGATCGAGCGCGCCAAGCACCTGGAACGCTGGCCGGACCTGCGCCGTGCTGTATATTCGCGCGCCAGACCGCAAGCGCTGCGGCCGGACCCATCCGCGCAAGCGAACCCATGACAAAAGCGCCCTTCGAATCCCCCTCGGCTGCCGATACCGACCTGATGCTGGTCGAACGCACGGTTGCGGGCGACCAAAAAGCGTTCGAGCTGCTGGTGCTGAAATACCAGCGCCGGATCGAGCGCCTGATTGGCCGCATGGTGCGCGATACGGATCTGGTCGAAGATGTCGCCCAGGAAACATTTATCCGGGCCTATCGGGCGCTGGCGCAGTTTCGCGGCGAGGCGCAGTTCTACACCTGGTTGTACCGGATTGCCGTCAATACTGCCAAGAAAGCCCTGGTGGACCTCAAGCGCGACCCCACGGTGTCCGAAAGCGCGTTGCGGGGGGGTGGGGACGACGAAGATGAAACTTCCGCGGTGGAGAACGAACTAACCACCGCCGAAACGCCGGAAACGGTGCTGGCCGCCAAGGAGATTGCGGCGACGGTCAACTCGGCCATGGAAGCCCTGCCCGAGGAGTTGCGCCAGGCGGTAACCCTGCGCGAGATCGAGGGGCTGAGCTATGAAGAGATAGCGGAAGTGATGAATTGCCCGATTGGCACGGTGCGATCCCGGATATTCCGGGCGCGAGAGGCGATTTCGGCGAAGGTCAAGCCCATGCTGGAGAACCAGTCGGGCAAGCGCTGGTAGGCGACCAGAGCAATGAACGGGCGACAGACGTGATGGAAAAAATGCAAACGCAGGAACTGATTTCGGCCCTTGTGGACGGGCAATTGCGTGGCGAGGCCCTGGCCCGCGGCGTGGAGGCAGCCGCCGGCGCCGCAGCGGGGCGGGAGGCCTGGCACACCTATCACCTTATCGGCGAGGTGCTACGCTCTGGCGAAATGGCCGCGGGGACGATGCCCTCGGCTTTCCTGGACCGGCTGCAGTTGCAGCTGAAACAAGAGCAAGGGATCGCCCCGGTCCCGCAGCCCAGCCTTCGCGTGCGGCCCGCACCCAGGCAGGGAGCAGCGAATGATGCGAGCTTCCGCTGGAAGCTGGTCGCCGGCTTCGCATCTGTCGCGGCCGTCGCCGCAATTGGCTGGACCGCCGTGGGCGGCTTGGCAGGAAAGCCCGAACAGGGCCAGTTGGCAACCGGTGCGGGTGCCAGCGTCGTTGCGGGCAGCGAGCGTGGCGCGATGATCCGGGACCCCCGGCTAGACGAGTTCCTTGCGGCGCACCGCCAGCTCGGCGGCGCATCCGCGCTCCAGATGCCGGCGGGTTTTCTGCGCAATGCCACGTTCGAAGGGCCCAGCCGCTGAGGCGGTGCGTGACGAATGATAGATACCGGGATGCCGAAGCTGATCCTCGCCGGGCTGTGGGCCCTGTGCGCCGCGAGCCTGGCCTCGGCACAGGCCGCCCCTGCGGCCCAGCAGGGGACGCTGATACAGGGCCAGCACGCCGAGCGCAGCATCAGCGAGTGGCTGATGCGCATGCACGAGGCCTCGCGCGTTCGCAGCTATGTGGGCACGTTTGTCGTGTCGTCCAATACCGGCAGCATGTCCACTGCCCGCATCTGGCATGCCTGCGACGGCGATTTGCAGGTTGAACGGGTGGAGTCGTTGACGGGGGCGCCCCGGTCCACCTTCAGGCGCAATGACGAAGTCATCACTTTCCTGCCCGAGAGCCGCGTGGCGCGCACGGAAAAGAGGGAGTCGCTGGGGCTGTTTCCCAACTTGCTCAAGTCCAGCGAAACCTCCATCCCCGAGTTCTACGGTGCGCGGCGAGTCGGCGGCGACCGGGTCGCGGGCTTCGAAACCGACGTCGTGCAGCTCGCTCCAAAAGACAATCTGCGCTTTGGCTACCGCATCTGGAGCGAAAAAAAGACGGGCCTGGTGGTAAAGCTCCAGACGCTGGACACCGAGAACAACGTTCTGGAGCAGGCTGCGTTTTCCGAACTGCAGCTCGATGCCCCGGTGCGCATCGACAAGCTCAGCCAGATGATGGCTGCCACCGATGGCTGGCGCATCGAAAAGGCGGAGGCCGTGAAGACCACCGCCGGTGCCGAGGGCTGGCAGCTCAAGGCGGCTGTGCCGGGCTTTAAGCCGATCAGCTGCTACAAGCGGCCAAGCACTGCCGCGCCGGTGCCCGAGGGCACGATGCAGTGGATATTTTCCGATGGATTGGCGGCCGTGTCGCTGTTCGTCGAAGCCTATGACCGGCAGCGGCACGTCCAGGAAGGTGTCTTCGCCAGTGGCGCGACTCAGACGCTGACCCGGCGCATCCAGGACTGGTGGCTTACGGCGGTGGGAGAAGTCCCGCCGCAAACGCTCAAAGCTTTTGGACAGAACCTTGAGCGGCGCAAATAAGTCCTCATATTGACCGGGTTGCAGGGCGGAGTTGGCGCCGCGGGCGAACCATTCTTCCGCTTTTTGTTCTCAGCATGTACTGAATGGAAAGGTCGATATGTTCATGATCGATTGGAAAAAGCTGCGCGCTTACGGCGTGGTGATCGCGCTGGCGATCTCGGGCACGGTTGCGCTGATGCCGGCCAAGCCGGTGGTGGCGCAGGGCCGCTCGCTGCCCGATTTCACCGATCTGGTGGAGCAGGTCGGGCCGGCCGTGGTCAACATCAGGACGCTCGAGCGGGCACGAGCGGGCGCAACGGCGCCGGGGGCCATCGACGAAGAGATGCAGGAGTTCTTCCGGCGGTTCTTCGGCCAACCCTTGCCGGGCGCGCCGCGCCAGGGCCCGCGGCCCAACCGCCCGCAAGAGGAAGAGGCGCAGCCGCGCGGCGTGGGCTCGGGCTTCATCCTGACCCAGGATGGATTCGTCATGACCAATGCGCACGTCGTGGAAGGCGCGGAAGAAGTGCTGGTGACACTGCCCGACAAGCGCGAGTTCAAGGCGAAGGTCGTCGGCACGCCGGACAAGCGCACCGACGTCGCCGTGATCAAGATCGACGCCACTGGCCTGCCGGCCGTCAAGATCGGGGACATCAACCGCCTGAAGGTAGGCGAATGGGTGATGGCCATCGGGTCTCCGTTCGGTCTGGAGAACACGGTCACCGCCGGCATCGTCAGCGCCAAGCAGCGCGACACCGGGGACTACCTGCCGTTTATCCAGACCGACGTGGCGATCAATCCGGGCAACTCGGGCGGGCCGCTGATCAATATGCGCGGGGAGGTCGTGGGCATCAACAGCCAGATCTATTCCCGCTCCGGCGGCTTCATGGGCATCTCGTTCGCAATTCCTATCGATGAGGCCATCCGGGTTGCCGAGCAGTTGCGCTCTCCGGCGGGGCGGGTGTCGCGCGGCAGGATCGGGGTACAGATCGACCAGGTCACCAAGGATGTGGCCGAGTCCATCGGGCTGGGCCGGCCAATAGGCGCGCTGGTACGGAGCGTCGAAAGCGGCTCACCGGCCGACAAGGCAGGCCTGGAAGCGGGCGACATCATCACCAAGTTCGACGGCAAGGTGATCGAGAGGGCAACCGATCTGCCGCGCCTGGTGGGCAATACCAAACCGGGCGCGCGCAGCACCATGACGGTGTTTCGCAGGGGCGGCTCGCGTGAGCTCAATGTCACCATCGCCGAGATCGAGCCCGAGAAGCCGGTTCGCCGTACCGCCGAGAAGGAAGACAAGCCCAAGGGTTCACCGGCGGCGCAGTCCGTCGGCCTAGCCGTCAGCGATCTCACCGACGCGCAGAAGAAGGATCTCAAGATCAAGGGAGGCGTCAAGGTCGAGGCCGTCACCGAAGGCGCAGTGCGGGCCGGCATTCGCGAAGGCGACATCATCGTGGCCATCGGCAACACCGACATCGCCAGTGTCAGGGAGTTCGACAACGTGGTGGCCCGGATCGACAAGAACAAGCCCATCCCGGTGCTCTTGCGCAGGGGTGAACTGGCTACTTATCTGCTGATCCGCCCGGCGCGTTAGCGCGACCGTGCCACGCATAAAGCCCCAACCCGATGTCGGGTTTGGGGCTTTTTTATGGCCGGTGACCCAAAAAATACGCTGTACTAAAAAATATTTTGGACGCCGCTCAGCACTTCGCATGTTTGCGCGCGCTAACTTTCTGCGGCGTTAACTACATTTTTGGATAGAATCCAGTCACCTCATCGGCGATTGTCGGCATATTGAAAACTGCCTAAACCACGATGCGAGACAAACTACCGTGGTGCACAGCCGATCCACAGATCGCCCACATGTTGTCCCGAAGCTTGCCCCCGTAATTTGTTGATAAGTTGTGAATAACTTTCTTGTTGCTGGTCCGCAACGACCCTGTTTCGACGCCCCTTCGGCTGTACGCCCGGGGCTTTTTGCCTACAATGAAGCTCCAACTATCGCAGTTGCCATAGATTGTTGGTTCAGGGCGCGTCGCTACTCGACGCGCCCTTTTTTCTTTTGCGGCGCCTTTTGAATTCAATCACTTAAGCGTTCCCGTTGATGAATCACATCAGAAACTTTTCGATCATCGCGCACATCGATCATGGCAAATCCACCCTTGCCGATCGTTTGATTCAACGCTGTGGCGGATTGTCCGATCGGGAGATGCAGGAGCAGGTGCTGGACTCGATGGATCTCGAAAAAGAGCGTGGGATAACCATCAAGGCACAGACCGCCGCACTTCGCTACAAGGCACGCGATGGACAGGTCTACAGCCTCAATCTGATCGACACGCCCGGCCACGTGGACTTCTCGTACGAAGTCTCGCGCTCGCTGTCGGCGTGCGAGGGCGCACTGCTCGTGGTCGATGCCAGTCAAGGCGTGGAGGCGCAGACCGTCGCCAACTGCTACACGGCGCTGGACCTCGGCGTGGAGGTGGTCCCGGTACTCAACAAAATGGACTTGGCGCAAGCCGATCCCGAGAACGCGAAGGCGGAGATCGAGGACGTGATCGGCATCGACGCAGGCAGCGCGATTCCCTGTTCCGCCAAGACCGGGATGGGGATCGATGAAATCCTGGAAGCCGTCGTGTCCCGCATCCCGGCACCGCGCGGCAATCCCGATGGGCCGCTGCGCGCCATGATCATCGACAGCTGGTTCGATACCTATGTGGGGGTCGTCATGCTTGTGCGCGTGGTCGACGGGCGGCTGGGCAGGGGCGAGCGCATCAAGCTCATGGCCACCGGGGCCACCTACAACGCGGACAACCTCGGCGTCTTTACGCCCGCCAGCGAAGCGCGCGACTCTCTCGAGGCCGGCCAGGTGGGCTTCATCATCGCGGGCATCAAGGAGCTCCAGGCGGCGAAAGTCGGCGATACCGTGACGCTGATCAGGCCCGGCACGGGGGGCGCGGCCGCCACGGCGACCGAAGCGCTACCGGGCTTCAAGGAAATACAGCCCCAGGTCTTCGCCGGGCTGTACCCGACGGAGGCCAATCAGTACGACTCGCTGCGCGACGCACTGGAAAAGCTCAAGCTGAACGATGCCTCGCTGCACTATGAGCCCGAGGTCAGTCAGGCACTGGGCTTCGGCTTTCGCTGCGGCTTCCTCGGCTTGCTGCACATGGAAATCGTGCAGGAGCGGCTCGAGCGCGAATTCGATCAGGACCTCATCACTACCGCTCCCAGCGTGGTCTACCAGGTCCTCAAGGCCGACGGGGAAATGATGATGGTGGAGAACCCATCCAAGATCCCCGACCAGGGCAAGATCACCGAGATCCGCGAACCGATCGTCACCGTGCGCCTTTATATGCCGCAGGAATACGTGGGCCCGGTAATGACCCTGGCCAACCAGAAGCGCGGAGTGCAACTGAACATGGCCTACCACGGCAAGCAGGTCATGCTGACCTACGAGCTGCCGCTGGGCGAGATCGTGCTGGATTTTTTCGACAAGCTGAAGTCCGTCAGCCGCGGATACGCGTCCATGGACTACACCTTCAAGGAGTTCCGCGCTTCGGACGTTGTCAAGGTCGACATTCTGCTGAATGGCGAAAAGGTCGACGCCCTGTCGATCATCGTGCACCGCAGCCAGTCGCAATACCGCGGACGGGCGGTCGTGGCCAAGATGCGCGAGATCATCAGCCGCCAGATGTTCGACGTCGCGATCCAGGCGGCCATCGGTGCGAATATCATCGCCCGCGAGACAATCAAGGCCCTGCGCAAGAACGTGCTGGCAAAATGCTACGGCGGCGACATCAGCCGCAAGCGCAAGCTCCTCGAAAAACAAAAAGCAGGCAAGAAACGAATGAAGCAGATCGGTTCCGTCGAAGTACCCCAGGAAGCGTTCCTCGCCATATTGCAGGTGCAGGAATGAGCCCCCACGCTCACTATCGCTCGCTGCCCCCTCCAGGGGCCAATGCCGCCCTAGAGGCGGCTCGTCGGGCGGCATCATGATGCCGGTCCTCACGGCCGCGGTGCTCGCGGCTTTCGCCTGTTACGCGGGCGCCTGGTACTTCGGCCTGGTCGAAGGAAACTTCGCCTTGCTGCTGTTTCTGGCGACGGTGGTCACCGGCTTGTACTGGCTGGCTGAGCGGCTGTATTTCCTCCCCCAGCGGCGCCGGGCCGCCGCCGGCCTGGACGAGCAGGCTGTCCAGCGACGTTCCGGCCTCGCCGCCCAGGGCATTACCCAGGTGGACGAAGATGTAGCCCCAGCCCGGCAGCGGCTACTGATGCAGCCGTGGTGGCTGGACTGGACTGCCGGCCTGTTCCCGGTGATTTTGGCCGTCTTCGTTTTGCGCTCTTTCCTGTTCGAGCCATTCAAGATCCCATCGGGCTCGATGATCCCGACCTTGCTGGTCGGCGATCTGATCCTGGTCAACAAGTTCACCTACGGGATTCGCCTGCCGGTCGTCAATATCAAGCTGACCGAAGGCACGCCGCCCCAGCGCGGGGATGTGATGGTGTTTCGCTACCCGCCCAAGCCGAGCCTGGACTACATCAAGCGCGTCATCGGGGTGCCCGGGGACGAGGTCGCCTACCTGAACAAGCAGCTGACGATCAACGGCCAACCGGTGCCCAAGAAAGCCCTGCCGGACTTTCTCGAGGAAGACGGCATGCTCTACTTCAAGCACTTCGAGGAAATGCTGGGCGCCAAGCAGCCGCGCATCCTGAACGACGACGCCCGCCCGGCGTTCATACCCGGCGTAGAGAACTATCCTAATAAGCAGAATTGCCGCTACAGTGTTGAAGGCGTGGTGTGCAAGGTCCCGCAGGGCCACTATTTCATGATGGGCGACAACCGCGATAATTCGCTCGACTCCCGCTACTGGGGCTTCGTGCCCGACCGCAACATCGTGGGCAAGGCCTTCTTCATCTGGATGAATTTCGGCAGCTTCAAGCGGATCGGTTCGTTTGAATAAGTTCTCATTTCCTGCAGAGGGTTAGCTCATGAAATTCAAGGCAAGGCAGTCCGGCATCTCGTTCATCGGCCTGCTCTTCGTGGTGGGTGTGCTGGCCTGCCTGGGAATTCTGGGAGCCCAGGCTTTCCCCACTGTGGTGGAGTACCAGGCCGTGCTCAAGGCCGTTCAGAAGGCGTCCGAGGGGAACAGCGTGCCCGAGGTCCGGCTGATTTTCGACAAGGCAGCCTCGATCGACGACATCAAGTCGATCAAAGCCAAGGACCTGGACGTTTCCAAGGACGGCGACAAGGTGGTGGTGAAGTTTGCCTATAACAAGGAAATCCACATGTTTGGCCCGGCCTGGCTCCTGCTGAAGTACGCGGGCCAGTCCAAATAAGCACCCCACAAGTCAGGGCAAGCGTGGATGGCCAGCTCATTGCGCTGCAGGCGCGGCTGCAGCACCGCTTCGTCAAGCCGCAGCTGCTGGCGCAGGCGCTGACCCATCGCAGCTTCTCGGCGGATCACAATGAACGCCTTGAATTCCTGGGCGACTCGGTGCTGAATCTCGCCGTCGCGGCTTTGGTGTACGACCGGCTCAAGGCACTGCCCGAGGGCGACCTGTCGCGGATTCGCGCCAACCTGGTCAAGCAGGACACTTTGCACCAGCTGGCGGTCGGGTTGGGACTGCCCGAGGTCATTCGCCTTGGCGAGGGAGAGTTGCGCTCCGGCGGCAGCCGCAGGCCTTCGATACTCGCCGACGCGCTCGAGGCCCTGATCGGGGCCGTCCACCTGGACGCAGGCTATGACGCGGCCGAGGCGCTGGTGCACAGGCTGTTCCACGATGTCGAGGTCAATCCCGGGATGGCTGCCAGCGCGAAGGACGCCAAGACGGAACTGCAGGAGTGGTTGCAGGGTCGCAAGATGAAGGTGCCGATCTACCGGGTAGCCGCCACGCTGGGGGCGGCCCACAAGCAGACCTTCGATGTCGAGTGCGAAATCCCGGAACTGGGCGCGGTGGAGCGGGGCATTGGGGCCTCTCGCCGCGCCGGCGAGCAAGCCGCCGCGGCCGCCATGTTGCTGGCCCTCAAAGCCAAGGAGAAGTAGTGGAAACCACGCAGCGCTGCGGCCTGATTGCCATCGTGGGCAAGCCCAATGTCGGCAAGTCGACCCTTCTCAACGGGTTGGTCGGGCAGAAGATCAGCATCACGTCCAACAAGGCGCAGACCACCCGGCACCGGATCACGGGCATCCGGACCGTGGGCGCGGCGCAGTTCGTGTTCGTGGATACGCCGGGCTTCCAGACCCGCCACAGCACCGCACTGAACAAGTCGCTGAACAAGACCGTCATGGGTGCCGTGGGCGACGTCGACTTGGTCCTCTTCACGGTCGAGGCGGGCAAGTTCACGCCGGCCGATGCCAAGGTGCTGTCCCTGCTCAAGCCGGGCATTCCCGCCCTGCTCGTGGCCAACAAGCTCGACGAGGTCCATCGCCGCGGCGATATTGCGCCCTGGCTGCAGGAGATGCATAAGCGCCATGCGTTCGCCGAGTTCGTGCCGATGTCGGCCAGGAATGCCAAGGATGTGCAGCGTCTGTTCGCCATTTGCGAGAAGTACTTGCCCGAGCAGCCATGGTGGTATGCCGAGGATGAACTCACGGACCGCAGCGAAAAATTCCTGGCGGGCGAAACCGTGCGGGAGAAGCTTTTTCGCTTTACGGGTGATGAGCTGCCCTACACCTCGACGGTGGTCGTGGACAAGTTCGAGGAAGAGCCAAGCCCCAAGCACAAGCGGATGGTGAAGATCGCCGCCACCATCGTGGTCGAACGGGACGGCCACAAGGCCATGGTGATCGGCGACAAAGGCGAGCGGCTCAAGCGGATAGGCACAGAGGCGCGCCAGGAACTCGAAAAGCTCATGGATTGCAAGGTATTCCTGGAGATCTGGGTCAAAGTGCGCTCGGGCTGGGCCGACGACGAAGCGCGCGTGCGCAGCTTCGGCTACGAGTGAAATGTTGGCCCCCACGTTTGCCGCTGCGCTGCTGCTCTGCCCCCCGAGGGGGCCCAGATGCCCCAGGGGCGGCCCGTCGGGCACCTGAGCGGCTTGTCCCATGGCGACCAAGCGCATCTCTGACGAGCCCGCCTTCGTCCTGCACCGCTACGACTGGAGCGAATCCAGTCTGATCCTGGAGGTGTTCACCCGCCACCACGGGCGCGTCGCCCTGGTGGCCAAGGGAGCGAAGCGGCCCAGCTCGAACTTCAGGCCGGTGCTGCTGCCTTTGCAGCCGCTGCGCGTCGCCTTTGGCGGCGATGCCGAGATCCGGACGCTCAAGGGCGCCGAATGGGTCGGAGGGCAGGTGATGCCCACAGGCGAGGCGCTGTTGTCGGGCTACTACCTCAATGAACTGCTGCTGCGCCTGCTGGCCCGGGACGATGGGCATCCGCAGCTGTTCGATGCTTATGCGTCGGCGGTGAGCGTCCTGGCGTCCGGGCATGGCGAGGCGCTCGAGCCGGCGCTGCGCGCGTTCGAGCTGATCCTGCTGCGCGAGATCGGCCTGCTGCCGTCGCTCGACATGCAGACCCTGACCCTGGTTGCGCTGGAGCCCCACGCACGCTACAGCCTGGTACCCGAAGCCGGCCTTAAGTCCTGGCAGGAGCCGGACGGCCGCGCGAGCCTCAGCGGTTCGCAGTGGCTGGGATTGCAGCGCGCGCTCGACGAACCCGGGCCGTTTCACGCGACCCTGCAGCAGGCTGCCCACGTGATGGCCGAGCTCAAGCCCCAGCTGCGGACCTTGCTGCACTACCATTGCGGTGTGACGGCGCTGCGAACCCGGCAGCTCATGATGGATCTGCAAGCCCTATGATGGATATGACCCCCACGCTCATCACTTCGTGTATTTCGCTGCCCCCCGAGGAGGCGTTCGCCGCCTTGGGGCGGCCCGGCGTCGGCTCATGACCAAAGCAAAAACCGCGCTGTCGGTGAACCTCAACAAGGTGGCCCTGGTGCGCAACACCAGGCACCTCGGCATCCCCAGCGTCCTTCGCGCGGCCACGTTGTGCCTGGAGGCGGGCGCGCAGGGGATCACGGTTCATCCGCGGCCGGACGCGCGCCATATCCGGGCAGACGACGTGCGCGAGCTGCACCAGTTGCTGCGTTCATGGCCCGGCATCGAATTCAACATCGAGGGCAACCCGTTCCATAACCTCATGGATTTCGTGCGCGAGCTGCGGCCCCATCAATGCACCCTGGTCCCCGATGCCGAAGGACAGGCCACCAGCGACCACGGGTGGGACCTGGCCGCGGATGCGAGTCGGCTGGGGCCCATCGTCGAGGAGGCGCGCTCTCTGGGCGTGCGTGTCAGCCTTTTCATGGACCCGGTTCCACCAGCGATGGCCGCCGTCAGGGCATTGGGCGCCGACCGGGTGGAGCTCTATACCGAAAGTTATGCCAGCGCATTCGGCACCGGCCGCCATGGCCCCGTACTGGACGGATTCGCGCGGGCCGCGCAGGCCGCCGTCGCGGCGGGCCTGGGCGTCAACGCGGGCCACGACCTCAACCGGGACAACCTGACCGGCTTCCTGCGCGCCGTACCCTCGGTGCGCGAGGTGTCGATCGGCCATGCCCTGATATCGGATGCACTGGAACTTGGCTACGCTGAGGCGGTAAAAGCCTACCTGGAAAGCATAGAACGAGCCCTCGACGGACGCGCGGGCACATGATCCACGGCATCGGCTGCGACATCTGCGATGTGCGGCGCATCGGCGCATCGCTCGAGCGCCATGGCGACCGCTTTGCCGGCAAGATTCTGTGCGATGCCGAGATGGCCGTATGGCGCGCCCGCAGCGCGCGTTGGCCGGAACGCGGCGTGCGCTACCTGGCAACGCGTTTTTCCGCCAAGGAAGCCTTCAGCAAGGCGATCGGCCTGGGGCTGCGCATGCCCATGACCTGGCGCGCCTGCGAAATCACCAATCTGGCGGGCGGCAGGCCCGCCATCGTGCTGCACGGGGGGCTGAAGGAATGGTTCGAAGCCCAGGGACTTGCCGCCCACGTGAGCGTCAGTGACGAAACCGACTACGCCTCGACGTTCGTCGTGGTCGAAAAGAAAGTTACCCCATGAATGAACACGCACCCGTCGTCCTGGATGTCGCCGGGACTTCCCTCACCGCGGAGGATCGTCGCCGGCTCGCGCATCCGCTGACTGGCGGCATGATCCTGTTCGGGCGCAACTGGCAGGACCGGCAGCAGCTGTCAAGCCTGTGTGCCGAGATCAAGGCCGTCCGCGCCGATCTGCTGATCTGCGTGGACCACGAAGGCGGGCGAGTTCAGCGCTTTCGAACCGGCGGCTTCACCCATCTGCCCCCGATGCGGGCGCTGGGCGAGCTGTGGATGAAGGAGAAGGGCGGCCGGGGCGCCGGCGCCATGGCCGCCACCAACGCTGCCACAGCCGCGGGCTATGTCCTGGGCGCCGAATTGCGCGCCTGCGGGGTCGATTTCAGCTTCACCCCGGTACTGGACCTGGACTGGGGCGAAAGCGGCGTGATCGGCGACCGCGCATTTCACCGCGACCCGCGGGTCGCTGCGCTGCTGGCCAAGAGCCTGATGCATGGCTTGCTGCGCGCCGGCATGGCGAACTGCGGCAAGCATTTTCCCGGGCACGGATTCGTGAAGGCCGACTCGCATACCGAGATTCCCGTGGACAATCGCAGCCTCAAGGCCATCCTGGGGGCTGACGCGGCGCCTTATGCCTGGCTCAACACGACGCTGACCAGCGTAATGCCGGCCCACGTGATCTATCCGAAGGTCGATGCGCGCCCGGCTGGTTTTTCCAGCCGCTGGCTCCACGACATACTGCGCGCGCAGATGGGATTCACCGGCGCCATTTTCAGCGATGACCTGAGCATGGCGGGCGCGCGGATCATCGACGGGCGGGAAGTGAGCTACACCGAGGCCGGGGTTGCGGCCCTGACTGCCGGCTGCGATCTGGTGCTTCTGTGCAACCAGTCGGTCGGAAAAGGCGAGGCCGTCGACGAACTGCTGGACGGTTTGACGCAGGCGCAACGGAAGGGGCAGTGGCAAGGCAGCGAGGCAAGCGAGCAGCGGCGCCTCGCTCTGCTGCCAAAAGCGCCGGCATCGCCCTGGGACACGCTGATGGCGCATCCCGATTACATACAGGCCCTGGACCTGCTGCCTTAGCTTTCCCGGCGCAATGCCGGGAACAGGATCACGTCCCGGATGCTCGGGCTGTCGGTCAGCAGCATCATCAGGCGGTCGATGCCGATGCCGCAGCCGCCGGTGGGGGGCATGCCGTATTCGAGCGCCCGCACGAAATCGTGGTCGTGGTACATGGCTTCGTCATCGCCCGAGTCCTTGGCATCGACCTGGGCGGCGAATCGGGCTGCCTGCTCCTCGGCGTCGTTGAGCTCGGAAAAACCGTTGCCGAACTCCCGGCCGGTGATGTAGAGCTCGAAACGCTCGGTGACCTCCGGCCGCGTGTCGTTGGCCCGGGCCAAGGGCGAAATTTCGGTGGGATGCTCCATGATGAAGGTGGGCTGCCACAGCTTGTCTTCGACCGTCTCCTCGAAATACATCACCTGCAGGGAGGCGAGGGACCGGCCGGCCAGCCCGTTCTTCTCTTGCGTGAAGCCCAGCTTGCCCAGCGCATCGGCCAGCCACTCCCGATCGTCCACACTTTCGCCCGCTTGCGTGTGCTTCATGATCGCTTCGCGGATGGTCAGGCGCTGGAAAGGCCGTGCCAGATCGACGGGCTGGCCGCTGTAGCTCAGTTGAAGCGTGCCGGCGGCTTTTTGCGCGGCGTCCCGGATGAGATCCTCGGTGAAATCCATGAGATCGCGGTAGTTCCAGTAGGCCGCGTAGAACTCCATCATGGTGAACTCGGGGTTGTGGCGAATCGAGATGCCTTCGTTGCGGAAGTTGCGGTTGATCTCGAAAACACGCTCGAAACCACCCACGACCAGCCGCTTGAGGTACAGCTCGGGCGCGATGCGCAGGAACATTTCCTGGTCCAGGGCATTGTGGTGCGTGACGAACGGCCTGGCGTTGGCTCCCCCGGGAATGGGGTGCAGCATCGGGGTCTCCACCTCGAGGAAGCCGTTGGACACCATGAATTCGCGAATGCTGCTCACGGCCTTGCTGCGGGCCACGAAGCGGTCGCGCGCGGCCGGGTCCATCATCAGGTCGATATAACGCTGCCGGTATTTCACTTCCTGGTCCGCCACGCCGTGAAACTTGTCCGGCATCGGCCGCAGGCTCTTGGTGAGCAGGCGGATGCTCGTCGCATGCAACGAGAGCTCGCCCGTTCGCGTCTTGAACAGCTTGCCTTCGGCCGCCACGATGTCGCCCAGATCCCAGTGCTTGAAGGCGGCGTAGGTATCCTCGCCGACATCGTCGCGGGTGACATACACCTGGAAGCGGCCGGTGCCATCCTGCAGGCTCGCAAAGCTGGCCTTGCCCATCACCCGCTTGAGCATCATCCGCCCGGCGATGCTCGCCGCCGTACCCTGCTGCGCCAGCAGCTCCGTGCTCTTGTCGGCATGGTGTGCGACGAGGTCCGCAGCCCGGTGGCCTGGCTTGAAGTCGTTGGGGAAAGCCATTCCTTTGCCCTGCCGCTGCGCTTCGCGCAGGGCCTTGAGCTTCTCGCGGCGCTCGGCGATCAGCTGGTTCTCGTCGGCGTGAGGCACGGGCAGGGCGGACTTGTTGTTGTCGGACATGGAAGGGCGGAATGAGTATTGCGGGCGAAACCGCTGATTTTAGGTTTTTGTGCGCCCTGCCCGCCGCGCTCGATAATCCAGCGCATGTTTCTGAAAGCCGGCGCCCTGTCACTGGCCCTGCTGCTGGCCAGCCGGCTGCTCGGGTTGGCGCGCGAATCGGCCCAGGCAGCCGCCTTCGGAACCTCCGGCATGGCCGATGTGGTGGTATTGATGCTCGCGCTGCCGGACTGGCTGGCGAGCGTGCTTGCCAGCGGCGCGCTTGCCTATGTGTTGGTGCCCGCCTGGGCGGGGCAGAGCCGCGTCCAGATCGCGGCTGCCCAGCGGCGATTGGGCCTGGCACTGCTGGCCGGCGGAAGCCTGCTGGCATTGCTGCTGGCGTTGGGGCGGCAGCCGCTGGCCGCCTGGCTTGCGGCCGGTGTGCCTTCGACGCTGCTTGCGAGTGCCGCGCAGGGCCTGGCCTGGAGTGCGCTCGCACTTCCCGCCGCACTGCTGGCAGCGCTGTGGTCGACGCGGCTGCAGCATGAGCGCGATTTCACGGGAATGTACGCCGCCAATCTGGTGGTCAATGGGGCCCTGATAGCGGCCATCGCATGGACGGTGGCACGCATCCCCGCCGCGGACACGGTCCCTTGGCTGGGCGCCGCCCTGGCTTGCGCCATGCTGCTGCGGCTGGCGTGGCTGCGCTGGCGAATGCGGGCCGCAGCTGTTGGGCCGGACGCCCCTTCGGCGGGCGGGGAACCATCGCTGCCGGGGCCGTCCGTGTGGCTGTGGGCCGCGCTGTCGGCGGGCCTGCCTCTGACTCTGCCATTCGCCGCCCGATCGATCGCGTCGCAGTCGGGGGAGGGTTCGCTGGCGACCTTCAACTACGCGTGGAAGCTGGTCGAACTGCCGCTGGTACTGGCGATCCAGCTTGTCGCCGCGCTGGCGCTCCCCGGCATCGCGCGGGCGGTCGCCGGCGGCGATGCCGCCGGCGGCCGGACTGCTGCGCGCAGCGCTTTCGCGCTGGCCTGGGCCCTTGCCTGTGGGGCGGCCGCAGCACTGGTCGTCGGAGCGCCGGCGATCGCGGACCTGCTGTTTGGGTGGGGAAGAATGGAGACGAGCGCGCTGGTGCGGGTGGCCGAGTGGGGCGCCATTGGTGCGTGGGGCCTGCCTGCCCAGGCCGTGATTGCCGTCTCACTGGCGGCACTGGCCGCACGCGGGCGGATGCGTGCCCCGGTGTTGGCTTATGGCGTTGCCCTGGCATTGCTGCTGTCTTGCGGGGTACGGGGCGGCGTCGACGGTGGGCGCCTGATGGTGGTGCTCAATCTGCTTCAATACGCGGTCGCCATCGTGGCCATTGGCGCGCTTGGCGCCGGCGCCCGTTCATGGTTGCCCTGGCGGTCCATGGGAATTTCACTCGGGTGCCTGCTGCTTGCGGCAGGGGCAGCCGCCTTGTCATTGCCGTCGGATCCAGGCTTGTGGGCGGGTCTGGCGCTGGCAACAGCGGCAGGTGTGACGGTCGTTTCGGTCACGTGGTGGGGAAGCGCCGAACTGCGCGGCGCTCTGGCGCGATAATCCAGCCGCTCCATGCTCGAATTGATCCAGATCACCAATGATCCTGCGTTCGCGCGGCGCTGCGACGCGCTCGCCGGCTTTCGACTCTTCGTCGATCTCGAACGCCTCGGGAAGGCCGAGCGGCAAGCCGGGCGCAACACTTTCATCAGCGCGCACGGTCTCGAGGATGTGAGCCGCATCAAGCGAGTGCTTCGGCGATCGCCGCTCATGGTTCGGGTGAATCCGCTGAACGACCGCACGCCGGCGGAGGTTGAGGCGGTCCTGTCGGCCGGAGCCGACCAGGTCATGCTGCCGATGTTCACCGGGGCCGCCGAACTGCAGGAGTTCGCCCGGGCCGTGGGGGGGCGCGCACCCATCGTCGCGCTGCTGGAAACCGCTTTGGCGCTGGACTCCCTGGCGGAGTGGACCGGGACGCCGGGGTTGGCCGAGGTGTTCGTGGGCCTGAACGACCTGCACCTTTCGCTGGGACATCGCTTCATGTTCGAGCCGCTGGCATCGGGAATGGTGGACCGTGTCGCTGCCGCCGCCCGGCAGCGGGGCCTGCGCTTCGGCTTCGGTGGGATCGCCAGGCCCCAGGAAGGCATGCTGCCCGGCCGCGATGTCCTTGCCGAGCATTTGCGGCTGGGATCGGGCTCGGTCATCCTCTCGCGAACTTTCCATCGCGGTGAGGACAGCGAGGCTTTCGAGGCCGAAGTGGCCATGCTCCGGCAGGCGGAAGAAGAGCTTGCGCGGCGCTCACCGCAGCAGGTCGCGGCCGATAGCCGGCGAATCGCGGCGCGCATCCGTGGCATTGCGGCCGGCGTGGGGCCCTGAGCGCATGAAGCGCATGCTCGACGTGGTCATTGCCATTGTGCTGCTGGCGCTGTTGTCCCCCGTGCTGGTGGCCGCCGCCGTGGCGATTGCCGTGGAAAGCGGGCCGCCCATCCTGTTCCGCCAGGTCCGGCTGGGGCTTGGCGGCCGCGGTTTCACCATGTTCAAGCTTCGCAGCATGGTCGGGAATGCCGCGGCGGCGGGGCCGTACCACACGGCGCAGGACGACCACCGGATCACTGGCGTGGGCCGGCTGCTGCGGCGCACCAGCATCGACGAGCTTCCGCAATTGCTGAATGTGCTGCGAGGCGACATGAGCCTGGTCGGCCCGAGACCCGACGTCCCGCAGCAACGGGTCCTTTATTCGCAGGCGGATTGGGCCGTCCGCTGCAGCGTCCGACCCGGCATCACGGGCCTGGCGCAGGCATTGCTGCGCTCCGACGCGACCCCCGCCGAGCGGCTCGCCCTGGACCTGCGCTATGCACGGGAACACGATCTGGGGCTGGACCTGAGGATATTCGCCTGGACATTGCGCCGGCTTTCGGGAAAGGCGAGCAACTAGATGTGCGGCGTTTTCGGTTATTGGGACCGGTCCCGGCGTGCGCTGGCGGGCGAGGCACTGGATCTGATGTCGCGAAAGCTCGTGCACCGGGGCCCGGACGACGAGGGCATGCGGCACCAGCCGCATCGAGGCGTGGCCGTCGGGAACCGCAGGCTCTCGATCATCGATATCGATGGCGGGCACCAGCCGTTCGTGTCCGACGACGGCCTGATCGCCGTGGTCCAAAACGGCGAGATCTTCAATTTTGTCGAACTGGCTGCGGAACTGCGAAGCCAGGGCGTGCTGCTGCGCACCGCATCGGACACGGAGGTGATCCTGCGCCTGTACGAGCGGGAAGGCATCGCGTGCCTGCGCCGGCTCAATGGCATGTTCGCCATTGCGATCGACGATGCACGCCAGGACGCGCTGTACCTGGCGCGCGACCGTATCGGGGTCAAGCCCCTGTACGTGGCCGACGACGGAAACCGGGCGGTATTCGCATCCGAGATCAAGGCCATGCTGCCCGTGACGGGCGCCGCGGGACTGGACGGGGTCGACATCGAAGCCATCCACCACTACCTGAGCTTCAACTACATTCCGGCGCCTTGGACCATCTGGCGCGGCATCCGCCACGTCATGCCCGGCACCTGGATGAAGTTCACCCGCCAAGGCGCGGTGACCCAGCGCTGGTGGAACCTGGCGGCGCAGCAGGAGCGCGACTACCAATACGGAGACTGGGCGCAGGAGTTCATGGCCACGCTGGACGACGCCACCCGGATCCGCCTGCGCGCCGACGTGCCCTGGGGCGCTTTCCTTTCAGGCGGGGTCGACTCCAGCAGCATCGTGGGGCTGATGGCGCGACACGTGGCGCATCCGGTCAAGACCTTCTGCATCGGCTTTGCGGACCCGCGCTACGACGAATCGGCCTTTGCCGCACAGGCCGCGGCCCGCTTCGGTTGCGACCACACCAGCGAAATCGCCGAGCTCAATATGCTGGACCGCTGGCCGCACGTCCTCTATCACCTCGACCAGCCCCATGGCGATGCGTCTTTCATGCCCACGCTGCGCGTGAGCGAACTGGCGGCCAGGCATGTCAAGGTGGTGCTGACCGGCGACGGCGGCGACGAGCTGTTCGCCGGCTACGACAAGTACGCTGAGTACTTCGCCCGTGCCGAAGCCCACGCGCAGCCGGTTGGCGATTTCCAGCGTGGGTATTTCGAATCGATTTCGCTGTTTTCGCCGCAAGCCAAGCGTGCCCTCTACGTGCCGTCAGTGGCCGCGCGACTCGAAGGGGTCGACAGTTTCGAGCTGGCCGCCAAACCGTGGTTCGACCAGGCTGGGCATTTGGGCCGGATCAACCAGGCCTTGTACCTGGACATGCAGCTGCTCCTGTGCGGCAACAACCTCGTCAAGCCCGACCGGATGGGCATGGCGGTATCGATCGAGGCGCGCACCCCCTTCCTCGACTGGCGGATGATGGAGTTCGCTTTCCGCTCGCGCGGGGACACCAAGCTGAGCGCGGGCGACAAGAAGCATTGGTACAAGAAGGCGGTGACCCCGCTGATCGGGGCCGATCTTGCTCACCGCAAGAAGCAGATGTTCACCGTCCCGGTGGGCGAATGGTTCAGGCGCGAGAGCTACGGCTGGCTGGCCCGCACCCTGCAAGCCAGCGATCTCCTGCGCCGGCTGATGCGACCCCAAGTCATCGCCGCGATGCTGTCCGCGCACCGCGAAGGCACGGCCAACCACACGCGCGAGCTGCGCGCGCTGGCGGCGCTGGCGCTTTGGGCTGAACAGGCACAGCGATGAAAAAAGTCCTGTTCGTGTGCTACGGGTCCGGGCATGTGCGAATGGTGGTGCCTGTGGCGCGCGCATTGCAAGCGGCTGGGCTGGCCCAGGTGCAGGTCGTTGGCCTGACCACCGCCGCCCGCGTGGTGCGTGACGCGGGTCTGCCTCTGCTGCAAGTCAAGGATTTCCTCCGGCGGGGCGACGAAGCCGCGCTCGCGATGGGGCGGAAACTCCTGGCGTCGATGGGCGATGTGGACGATGCCGCCGAAAGTGAAGCCTACCTCGGACTGAGCTATGCGGAACTCGAAGCGCAAGCCGGTCCGCAAGAGGCCCAGCGCCGCTATGGAGCGCTCGGGCGCCAGGCATTCCTGCCCGTCCAGATGATGAGCCGCGTGCTGGAGCAGGTGCGTCCCGATCTGCTGGTGGTCACCAATTCTCCGCGCGCCGAGCGCGCGGCGGTCGAGGCCGCCGCGCAGTTGGGTGTGCCCAGCGTGTGCATGGTCGATCTCTTCGCCGTGGACGAAGTGCGCTGGATCGGTTTGCCCGGCTACGCGCAGCGCGTGTGCGTGCTCAACGCCGGCGTCAGGCAGTTCCTGTTGGCCGCCGGCCGCGGGCCCGGCGAAGTGGTGGTGACCGGCAACCCCGCGTTCGATGCCTTGCTCGATCCCGGCAACACGCGCCGCGCCCGGGAGCTGCGCCGGCGTCACGGATGGGAGGGCCGGCGGCTGCTGCTCTGGCCCAATCAGGCTGAACCGGTGGTCCATCCGTTCGACGGCAGGCCGGGGGACCCCGGCTTGCCCGGCCGCGTCCTGGCCCGGCTTGCCCAATGGGTCATGCGGCAGCCCGACGCTGTGCTGTGCGTGCGCCCGCGTGCCGGTGAAACCATGCCTGCCCTGCCTGCCGACCCCCGGATTGTCCTGACCGGGCAGGACTGGGCGTTGCCGGACCTGCTGCATGCCGTCGACACGGTGGTGACGCTCACTTCGACCGTGGGCCTGGAAGGCCATCTTTGCGGCGCGCGGCTGGTCCAGGTTCGAGGATCGGTGTTCGACGACGCGATGCCGCTGGCGCGTTTCGGCATCGCCGACGCCGCCGTCCCGCTGAACGGGCTGGATCAGGCGCTGGACCGGTGGACGGCCCTTCCACGGCGCGATCCGGTTTCGTCCGGGGCCGCTACGCGGCGCGTGGTCGAGGTTCTTGCCGAATTTCTATAATCGCCTTCACGCGACCGCTATCCTGTGCCGATGCCACTCATACCCAACCCAAAGCCGGTCGACCTGTCCTTGTTCGAGGCGCCGCAGGAATCTGCGGAAACGAAATACGGCTTGCCGCGGCACGTGCATTTTTGCAAGCACTGCGTCATTTCCAACCAGCGGCCGAATTCTGCGGTCGAGTACCAGCATACGAAAGACAGCAAAAAGGCGACCATCGCGTTCGATGATGAAGGCGTCTGCGATGCCTGCCGGTTCGCCGAGCAAAAGCGCGGCTCGATCGACTGGAAGGCGCGGGAGGCCCAGCTGGCCGCGCTGTGCGACCGCTTCCGCAGCAAGTCGGGGTATGACTGCGTGGTACCCGGCTCGGGAGGCAAGGACAGCTTCTACGCATCCCACATCCTCAAGACCCGTTTTGGCATGCACCCGCTCACCTGCACCTGGGCGCCGCACGTCTACACCGAATGGGGCTGGCGAAACTTCCAGTCCTGGCTGCACGCGGGGTTCGACAACTACCTGATGACTCCCAACGGGCGCGTGCACCGGCTGCTCACACGCCTCGCCGTGGAGAACCTGTTTCATCCGTTCCAGGCATTCATCTTCGGCCAGAAATCGCTCGCCCCCAAGGTGGCGTTGCTGCACGACATCCCCTTCGTCGTGTATGGCGAAAACGAGGCCGAGTACGGCAACCCCATCGGCGACACGGCCAGCGCCCGGCGCGACTGGTCGTATTTCACTTCCAGCGACAAGTCGAAGATCTACCTGGGCGGCACCTCGATTGCGAGCCTTTACGACGACTACGGCCTGCAAGAGCAGGATCTGCTTCCATACCTCCCGGCCGACCCGGCCCAGATCGAGAAGAAGCAGGTCGAGGTCCACTACCTGGGCTTCTACCTGAGGTGGCACCCCCAGAGCTGCTACTACTACGCGGTCGAGCATGGGGGCTTCGAGGCCTCGCCCGAGCGTACGCCGGGCACCTACAGCAAGTACAACAGCATCGACGACCGCATCGACGACTTTCACTACTACACCACGTTCACCAAGTTCGGGATCGGCCGGGCGACCTACGACGCCGCGCAGGAAGTTCGCTCCGGCGATATCACGCGCGAGGAGGGCGCGGCGCTGGTGCGCCGCTACGACGGGGAATTTCCCGCGCGCTTCGCCGAGGAAATTTTCCAATACCTGAGCATCCCGGCCAGGGAGTTCCCGCAAGCATCGAAGATGTTCGAGTCGCCGGTGATGGACGCGGATTACTTCATGCGCCTGGCCGACACCTTCCGCTCGCCGCACCTGTGGAGGCGCGAGGGCGGCGAGTGGAAACTGCGCCACAGCGTCTGGCAGCAGCCGGCCTGACCGGCAAGCATGGACGCACCATGAACCATGTCCGCATCATCGCCAGGCTGGACATCAAGGGGCCCAACCTCATCAAGGGGGTGCACCTGGAAGGATTGCGGGTTGTCGGCGATCCGCACGAACATGCGCTGCGCTACTACGCGCAGGGCGCCGACGAGCTCCTGTTCATCGACATCGTGGCCAGCCTCTACCAGCGCAACAACCTGTCCGACATCATCAAGCGCGCCGCCAACCAGGTCTATGTCCCGATCACCGTGGGAGGAGGCATCCGCTCTCTGGACGACGTGAGCCGGATGATGCATTCGGGGGCGGACAAGGTGGCGATCAATACCGCTGCCATCGCGCGGCCACAGCTCGTCACTGACGTGGCGCGCCGCTACGGCTCCCAGTGCATGGTGCTGGGCATCGAAGCCAAGCGTGTCGCGCCGCAACGGTGGGAAGCCTATACCGACAATGGCCGCGAGCGAACCGGCCGGGACGTGGTTGCCTGGGCCCGGCAGGCCGTGGACCTGGGCGCCGGCGAAATCCTGCTGACCTCCGTCGATCAGGAGGGCACCCGCAAGGGCTTCGACCTGCCGCTGATCCAGCACGTATGCGACGCCGTGACCGTTCCCATCACCGCGAGCGGCGGGTTCGGGCGCGCCGAGGACCTGGCGGCGGCAGCAGCCTTGGGCGTCTCGGGCATCGCCATCGCAGACGCCTTGCATTGGAAAAGAATGACGCTGGCCGAAATCAAGCGGCACGCGGCGCAGGCCGGGCTGGACGTGCGTCCCATCGACGGGACGATCGCATGAACATCCCGGTCACGGTGCTCGACTATGGCATCGGCAATCAGCTGAATGTGCTGCGGGCACTGGAGCATTGCGGCGCTTCGGTGAAGGTTGTCCAGAAAGCATCGCGTGAGGATGCGGATGCGCAGCGCCTGGTGCTCCCCGGCGTGGGTGCGTTTGGTGACGGTATGGCGCAGCTGCGCGCGCGCGGCCTGGACGAATTGGTCCAGAGATTCGCGCAGACCGGCCGGCCCTTCCTGGGGATCTGCGTGGGCATGCAGGTGATGTTCGACGCGAGCGAGGAGATGGGTGAGCATCGCGGGCTCGGGTTGTTGCCTGGGCGGGTGCGTGCGGTGCCGGCGGTGGGGGCGGATGGTTCGCCACATCGAATTCCGCATATCGGATGGCGCGCCCTGGAGGAGGAGGCGTCATGGGAGGGCACCGTGCTGGCCGACGTCCGGCCGCTGGAGCGCGTCTATTTCGTTCACTCGTTCGCCGCGGAGCCTGCGCAGGAGAGTGTGCGGCTGGCGCAGGTGTGCTACGACGGTGTCCCGATCTGCGCCGCCGTGCACCAGGACAACCTCTACGGCTGCCAGTTTCACCCCGAGCGCAGCGCCGATACCGGGTTGGGCGTGCTCAGGCGGTTCCTGCGGTTATGAGCGCCTCACCCGTCTGCGGCCGCACCATAGCGACCATTTGCGCCCGCGGCGGCAGCAAGGGCCTGCCGGGCAAGAACATCCGGCCCTTCGCCGGCCGGCCTCTGATCGCGCACACGATCTCGCAGGCCCTGCACTGCGCAGATATCGACGGGGTGTATGTCTCCACGGACGACGCGCAGATAGCCCAGGCCGCGCGCGCCGCGGGCGCGGCGGTGCCTTTCCTGCGGCCGGCGGAACTGGCGACGGACGAGGCCGGAAAGCTTCCCGTCATCGAGCACCTGGTGTCCCACCTCGAGCGCGAGGGCATCCCGATAGCCCGCATCGTCGATCTGCAGCCCACGTCGCCTTTGCGCGACAGCGCGGATATCAGTGCCGCGCTGCATCTTCGGCCTGGTGCACAGCTGGTTGCCAGCGTGACCGCCGCAGCCGACAACCCTTACTTCAATCTGGTCGAAGAGGTCGGCGAGGGCCTGGTCCGTTTGTGCAAGGGGCAGGGCAGCGCGCGGCGCCAGGACGTGCCGCCGGTCTACGCGCTCAACGGTTCCATCTATGTCTGGGATCGCGCCGCCCTGGCGCATGCGGCAGTGCATGGCCTGTGGAGCGTCGGGGTCGCGCCGTATGTCATGCCCCGCTGGAAATCGGTGGACATCGATACGCTCGAAGACTTCGATTACGTGCAGTGGCTGTTCGGACGCCACGCCGCCCCGGCAGGTTCCCGTGGCTGAGCCGGTGTTCGTCATTGCGGAGGCCGGCGTCAACCACAATGGCGACCTGGCAATGGCGCTGCGCCTGTGCGACGCGGCGCACCAGGCCGGCGCCGACGCGGTGAAGTTCCAGACTTTCCACGCGCAGGACCTGGTGGTCCCCGGCGCGCCAACCGCCGCGTACCAGGCGAGGCAGACGGGCGAGCAGGACCAGTTCGAGCTCCTGCGCAAACTCGAGCTCTCCCAGGAACAGCATCAAGCCATCAAGGCGCACTGCGATGCCATCGGCATCGAGTTCTTTTCCACGCCTTTTTCGGTGGCGGCGGTGGACATGCTGGTGCGCCTGGGCGTGAAACGGATCAAGCTGTCATCCGGCGAGCTGACGCACCGCGCACTGGTCGAGAAGGCCGCCGCTGCCCAGCTGCCGCTGCTCGTGTCCACCGGTATGGCTACGATGGCCGAGATCGGCGAGGCCTTGGAATGGGTCGCTGCCTCCCGCGGCCATCTGCGGAGCGTCACGGTCCTACACTGCACTTCGGCCTACCCCGCCGAAGACGAATCCCTCAACCTCAATGCCATTCGGTCGATGGCGAGGGATCTCGATCTGGCCATCGGCTACTCCGATCACAGCCTGGGAATCGAGGCGGCGCTGGCGGCCGTGGCGCTGGGCGCCGTGGCCATAGAGAAGCACATCACGCTGGACCGTACCTTGCCCGGGCCCGATCACGGTGCCTCGCTGGAGCCGCTGGAATTTTCAAGCATGGTCAGGGGTATCCGGCGCATCGGCGCGATGCTGGGCGACGGTGTCAAGGCGCCCGGTATCGAGGAGCAGGACACCGCGCGCGTGGCGCGGCGCAGTGTCGTCGCAGCGAGAGACATTCCGGCGGGAACGCTCATCGTGCAGAACATGCTTGCCTGCCGTCGTCCGGCAACCGGCCTTGCCCCGCGCGAGTTGCCGCGCATCGTCGGCCGCACGGCCCGCGCGCCAATAGCGGCCGGAAGCCCGCTGTCGTGGGACGACCTGGAAGGCGGGGCGCCGTGAGCACAGTACCTGCGCGCCGCGTCATCTACCTGAGCGGCACCCGCGCCGACTTCGGCTTGATGCAAAGCACCTTGCAACGCATCGCGGCGACGCCCCGGCTGAGCCTGCAAATGGCCGTCACTGGCATGCATCTGAGCAGCGCGCATGGTGGCACGATCGGGGAGATTCGAGCCAGCGGCCTGCCTATCTGTGCCGAGCTGCCGCTGGACATGGATACACGCAGCGCCGGCAGCATGGCGGTCGCGGTGGCCGACTGCATGAGCGGCTTGACGCCATTGCTCATGAGGGAGCGGCCCGATTTCCTGCTGCTGCTCGGAGACCGCGGCGAGATGCTGGCCGGCGCCATCGCCGCACTGCATGTCGGGGTTCCCACCGTGCATGTCCACGGGGGCGAGCGATCGGGCACGGTGGACGAGCCGGTGCGCCACGCCATCAGCAAGCTGGCTACCTATCACTTCGTGGCGACGCCGGGTTCGCGCGAACGCCTGGTGTGCATGGGAGAGGACTGCGTGCGCATTTTCGTGACAGGAGCCCCCGGGCTGGATGGACTGTCCCAGTTGGGCGAGATGGCCCGGGAGGACTGCCTGCGCAGCCTCGGGCTATCGCCAGCCAGCGCTTTCGCACTGGCGCTGTTCCATCCTGTGGTGCAGCAGGCGGGGCAGGCCCGCGCGCAGGCGCAAGCGCTCCTGCATGCGTTGCAAGCCGTGGCGTTGCCGGTGATCTGGCTGGAACCCAATGCCGATGCCGGCTCGCTCGAAATCCTGGCCGCGCTCGATGGGACTGCGTTGCCGGCAGGTTCACTGCGTGTGCGGCACCTGCCCAGGCCGCTGTTCGCAGCAGCCTTGCGCCATTGCGAAGTACTCGCCGGCAATTCATCTGCGGGCATTATCGAGGCCGCCACCTTCGGCACCCCCGTGGTGAATATCGGCGAGCGCCAGCGCTTGCGGGAGCGCAACGCCAACGTGATCGACGTGCCCGCCGAGCGCGTGCCGATCGAATCCGGGCTGCGGGCCGCCCTGAACCACGGCCGGTGGCCGTGTGACAATCTCTGGGGCGACGGCCACGCGGGAGAACGCATTGCGTCGCTGCTCGCGAACCTGCCGGCCGGTGCGCAGCTTCTGGAAAAGGTGAACAGCTATTGAACCGAGGGCCTTCCAACGTGGCTAGCCTCCTGATATTCGGCGCCGGCGGCCATGGCCGCGTCGTGGCTGATGCCGCGCGGCTCGCAGGCAAGTGGTCCGTGATCGTCGCCAGTGACCGCGACCCCGCCCGCTGCCGAGGCGAACTGCTGGCGGGCATCGCATTGCTGCAGCCCGACGGGGCACTGGCCACGGCGCAGGCCGTGCATGTGGCGATCGGGAATGCCGCAAGCCGCGAGAAAGAGGTGGCGGTCCTCGCTGCCGGCGTGCTGGCGACCGTCGTACATCCGCAGGCCGCGGTGTCTTCCCAGGCGTCGTTGTCACCGGGCTGCTTCATCGCCGCGCAGGCGGTGGTCGCGCCGCTCGCGGGCCTGGGCCGTTCGGTCATCGTGAATCACGGCGCCGTGGTGGATCACGACGCGACCGTGGGTGATTTTTCCCATATCGCCCCGCGTGCCGCATTGGGCGGGCGCGTTCAGGTGGGCCGGCGGGTGCTGATCGGAAGCGGTGCCTGCGTTTTGTCGGGCCTGCGCGTGGGCGACGACGTGGTGGTAGGTGCCGGTGCGGTGGTTTGCGATCACCTCGACGAACCAGGGGTGTACGCGGGCGTGCCGGCCCGGAGGCTGAAAAAATGACCGCCGATGAGTTCGCGGCGTTGTGCGTGCAGCCTGGTTGCACATTGCGGCAGGCACTTGCATCGCTGAACGAGACCGCCCGTGGCGTGCTGCTGGTGGTGGATGCCGACCGGCGGCTGCGCCGCACACTCACCGATGGCGACCTGAGGCGCGCGGCGCTGCGACAGGTGAACGACGGTACCGCCATCGCAGACCTTCCCGGGCAGGCGGCCATCACCGTCGATACCGACGCGAGCTTGGCCCGCGTCGTCGCCTTGCTGGACCAGCACCAGATCGATCACCTGCCCGTGGTGGACGAGGCGGGGCGCGTGGTGGATGTCATGTTCCGGCGCGAGCTCTCCCAGCGGATCTGGCTTTCGTCGCCCCACCTCGGGGATGAAGAGACTGCATTCGTGGAGGACGCCTTCAAGACCAACTGGATTGCGCCGCTCGGCCCGCACGTCGATGGGTTCGAGCGCGAACTGGCGGCTCACGTCGGTGTGGGGCATGGCGCGGCGGTGAGTTCGGGCACGGCCGCGATTCATCTGGCGTTGCTTTTGCTCGGTGTACAGCCCGGCGATACGGTATTTTGTTCGTCGCTCACTTTTGTCGGCAGCTGCAACCCGATACTTTATTGCGGTGCGCGGCCCGTGTTCATCGATTGCGAGCCGCAGACCTGGAATATGTCGCCGCCGGCGCTTGCCAGCGCATTCGAGTGGGCGCGGCGCGAAGGCAGGCTGCCGCGCGCGGTGATCGTGGTGAATCTTTACGGCCAAAGCGCGGACATGGACGCGCTGCTGCCGATCTGCGAGCGTTATGGCGTGCCCGTGCTGGAAGATGCGGCCGAGTCGCTGGGCGCCTTGTACAAAGGCCGGGCCAGCGGCAGTTTCGGGCGGATCGGCGTGTACTCGTTCAATGGCAACAAGATCATCACGACCTCCGGTGGCGGCATGGTGGTCGCGGACGATCCCGCCGTGGTCGAGCGCGCCCGCAAGCTCGCCACGCAGGCGCGCGAGACCGCCGCCCACTACGAGCACCTGGAGATGGGCTTCAACTACCGGATGAGCAATGTCCTGGCCGGCATCGGGCGGGGGCAGCTGCGCGTGCTGGAGCAGCGCGTTGAGCAACGCCGCCAGGTGTTCGATAGGTATCGTGAAGCACTGTCGGATCAGTCCCAGGTGAACTGGATGCCGGAGCCGGCGGGATTCCGCTCGACGCGCTGGCTGACGTGTTTCACTATGCTCGGCGCCGATGCGCGGCTGCGGCGGGATCGCGTCCTTCGTGCGCTGGAGCGGCACTCGATCGAGGCGCGTCCGGTCTGGAAGCCCATGCATCGCCAGCCGTTGTTCCGGGGGGCGCCATTTTTCGCACACGCCGATCGCGACGTTTCCACCGAGTTGTTCGAAACCGGCATCTGCCTGCCTTCGGGCTCCAACCTCACGGCCGGGCAGCAGGGCCGGGTGATCGAGCAGTTGCGCCGCGCGCTGGCACTCGCCGAGGATGGGCGTGCAGCTGCGTAGGAAGCCCGTTGTCCTGCTGATGGTCGACCTCGCGCTGGTGTTGCTGGCGGGGTGGGCGGCGTTCTGGCTGCGTTTCAATTTCGATATTCCCCGTGAGTTCGAGCGACTGGCGCTGCTGACCAGCCCCTTGTGCCTGGCGGGCTATGCGGCGGGACTGACGCTGGCGCGGGTCTATCGCCAGGTCTGGAGCTACATCGGCTTGCCGGAGCTGAGGCAGCTTGCGGCCGGGATGGTGCTGGGGGGACTGCTGACCGCGGCGGCGGTATTGATGCTTCGAGTGCCCTGGTTTCCCCGCTCGGTGCTGCTGTTGCAGCCGATGCTGGCACTCATTTTTCTGGGTGCCGCCCGTGCGGGCTGGCGCACATTCTCGGAGCATCGCACGCTGGGCCCCAGCGGGGGACGGCGGCTGGTCATCGTGGGCTTGCTCCAGGACGCGTCGGATGCGCTGCGCGCCCTCAAGGGCTCGCACCAGTGGCATCCGGTCGGCATCGTGTCGCCCGAAGCGGCCGAGGTCGGGCGTTCCATCCAGAATGTGCGGGTGCTGGGCCAGACGGCCGCCCTGGCGGACATCTGTGCCGCCGCCCAGGCCGAAGCCGCATTGATCGCCAGCCCCGCCGGATCATCGGCCCGGCGCGAGGCCCTGATGAGCGTCGCGGGCTCTCGCGTGGCATTGTTGACCATGCCGCGTCCCGATGAATGGCTCAAGACCGAGAGCACGGGCCCGCGCAAGATCGAGCTGGACGACCTGCTCGGGCGAACGCCCGTGCAACTGGACGAAGCGGGGCTGGCGGACCTGATGTCCGGGCAGACGGTGCTGGTGACGGGGGCGGGCGGCTCGATCGGCTCGGAATTGTGCCGGCAGGTGGCGCGCTTCGGCGTGGGCCACCTGGTCCTCGTCGATGTTTCGGAGTTCGCCGTCTACCAGCTCGAGCAGGAGCTGCGCGAAGCACACCCCCAGATGCACGGCTCGTACTACACGGCCAACGTCCGCGAGATCGAGCGGTTGCGGGCGATTTCGCTCAAGCACCGGCCCGCCGTGGTGTTGCACGCTGCCGCGTACAAGCATGTGCCGCTCATGGAGGAACTCAATGAGATCGAGGCGCTACGCACCAACGTGATGGGCACCCTGAACGCCGCCCGCGTGGCGGGCGAATGCGGGGCCCGCCGCTTCGTCATGATCTCGACCGACAAGGCCGTCAATCCGACCAATGTCATGGGGGCCAGCAAACGCCTGGCCGAGCTCATGGTGCAGGGGGTGGCGGGCGAGTACGACCGCACGCAGTACGTCTCGGTGCGGTTCGGCAATGTTCTGGGATCCAGCGGTTCGGTGGTGCCACTGTTCGTCAGGCAGATCTCCCGAGGCGGCCCCGTCACGGTGACGCATGCCGAAATCGTGCGTTTCTTCATGACCATCCCCGAGGCGGCGCAGCTGGTGCTGCAAGCCGGGCTCATGGGCCGCTCGGGCCAGATCTTCGTCATGGACATGGGAGAGCCGGTCAAGATCGTCGATCTGGCCCGCATGCTGATACGGCTGTCCGGCAGGACCGAACATGAGATTCCGATCAGCTACACGGGCCTGCGCCCCGGTGAAAAGCTCTATGAGGAATTGCTCGCGGACGATGAGACCACGGAATCCACGCCGCACCCCAAGCTGCGGGTGGCCAAGACGGCAGGTCATCATCAGGCCGACATCGAGAGCGTGATCCGCTGGATCGGCGATGCGGGCGCCGCGCCGGCAGGGGACAGCCTGCGCCGGTGGCTGCGCAGCCAGGTCCCTGAATACACCCCCCGGTAGTTGCCGGCCTTACTGGTTCGCGATGCCCGTGCGTGCCAGCACGTCGCTGACAAGCTCCAGCCGCACCAGCGGGTTGTCCAGTTCCATCAGTCGCTGCTTGAGTTGGGGTGACAGGGGCAGCAGCTCGCACCAACGGTTCGCGACCCAGCCACAATCGTCCAGGCGCCACGGGCCCTGCAGCGGCATGCGGCTTGGTGAGTCGGCCTTTTCCTGCAGCGACTGGATAAGCCGTCCCAGCGCGGTGGCGGTGAGTTTGAGATCGTCGGGAATCGGTACCGCCATGTCGGCCGGCAGGCGCTCGACGTCGGCGATCCACACGCCATGCTTGAGCTGGTCGCTCGACGTGATGCGAAAGCGCTGTGCGCCGCTCGCACGAATCATCATCAGGCCGGGGCGGGGGCTTTCGAGTTCGCTGATGGTCGCCAGGGTTCCGACACTGGAAAAGGCTTCCGTGCCGCCCGGCTGCCTGACCTCGGAGCCCTGGGTCAGCAAGACGACTCCGAAGGGTGCGCCCGCCTTGTGGCACCGGCCGATCATGTCCAGGTAGCGGACCTCGAAAATCCGCAACTGCAGGATTCCCCCGGGATACAGCACCGCGCCCAGGGGGAACAGCGGCAACGACTGCAAGGTAAGGGCTGACGGCATGGTTTCGCTTTTTCTGGACGCTATCATCCCACGGACCCACTTTCCTGTGCCTATGGGCTACCAAATCATTTCTTTCCTGCTCGACGTTGCAGCCGGCCTGCTGGGCGGCGCCTGCCTGCTGCGCCTGTACATGCAATATCAGCGGATACCGTTCGGCAATCCGGTAGGCCGCTTTGTGTTTGCGCTTACTGACTGGCTGGTCTTGCCGTTGCGCAGGATATTGCCTGCCGTGGGCCGCTGGGACACGGCCAGCCTGGTCGGTGTCTTCCTTATCGAGCTGGCGCAGTTCGGGCTGCTCTGGCTGCTGATGGGCCGGGTGGGTGGCATGGCGCTGCTGCCGCTGCTGGCACTGTTCGGCGTGTTGCGCCTGGTCATTTCGGGCCTGACCGGCCTGGTGATCGTCTATGCCATCTTGTCGTGGGTCCAGGCGGACTCGCTGTTGGCGGACGTGATCGACCGTCTGTGCGCGCCGCTGCTGCGCCCCTGGCGCAAGGTGATCCCGCTGGTCGGCGGCTTCGACCTGTCGCCGCTGGCCTTTCTGGTGGTGCTGCAGGTCGCCGCCATCATGCTGGCGTACTTGCAGGGTGCGGTGCTGCGTTAGCTCACCGCGTCGGCCGGCTGGCGCTGCAGCATGGCCAGCGCATGCGCGACGGTTTTGCGCAGCTCGCGCCGGTCGCAGATGAAATCGACCGCACCCTTGGTTTGCAGGAACTCGGCACGCTGAAAGCCTTCAGGGAGGGTGACCCGTACCGTTGACTCGATCACCCGCGGCCCGGCGAAACCGATCAACGCCTTGGGCTCGGCGATCACGATGTCGCCCACGAATGCAAATCCGGCGCTCACCCCGCCCATGGTGGGGTCGGTGAGGACGCTGATGTAGGGCAGGCCTTTCTTGGCCAGGCGCGTCAGTGCTGCGTTGGTCTTGGCCATCTGCATCAGGGACAGCAGGCCTTCCTGCATGCGGGCACCGCCGGTAGCCGTGAAACAGAGGAAAGGTACTTTCTGCTCGATCGCGGCTTCGACCCCGCGGACGAACCGCTCGCCCACCACGCTGCCCATGCTGCCGCCCATGAAATCGAACTCGAAGGCCGCTGCCACCAGGTTGATGCTCTGCACCGCGCCGCCCATGACCACCAGGGCGTCGGTCTCGCCGGTGTTTTCGAGCGCTTCCTTGAGCCGCTCGGGATAGCGGCGGCTGTCCTTGAACTTCAGGGCGTCGACGGGCAGCACTTCCTGGCCGAGCTCGTAACGGCCCTCCGGGTCCAGGAAGCCATTGAGGCGCGCGCGCGCGCCGATGCGGTGATGATGGCTGCAGGTCGGGCAGACGTTCCGGTTTTGCTCCAGGTCGGTCTTGTACAGCACGCTTTCGCAGCTGGGACATTTGATCCACAGGCCTTCAGGGACCTGCCGCCGGTCGGCCGGGTCGGTCGGCTGAATTTTAGGCGGGAGAAGTTTTTCTAGCCAGCTCATAGAGGAAAAGCTCCTTGGAGGGACATGATTATGCGTCCAGCGCGGCACGGATCTCGCGCAAGAACCCAGCCACAGCGGCAACGGCCGCGCCGCGCGGCTGCGCCTCGAGCAGCTGGATGATGCGGGTGCCGATCACCACCGCATCGGCGACCTTGCCGACGGTGCGTGCGGTTGCGGCGTCGCGAATGCCGAAGCCGACACCCACAGGGACACCAACGTGCCGGCGAATTCGCGGCAGCGCCTGCGCTACCGCGTCCGTGTCGAGGTGCCCGGCCCCGGTGACGCCCTTGAGCGACACGTAATAGACATAGCCGCTGGCCACCCGTGCCACCTGACGCATGCGTTCTTCGGTGCTGGTGGGCGCGAGCAGGAAGATGAGGTCGATCTCCCGGGCCTTGAGCTTGGCGGCGAACTCTTCGCACTCCTCAGGCGGATAGTCGACAACGAGGATGCCATCCACCCCGGCCTGGGCCGCATCGCGAATGAAGCAGTCCTTGCCGTGGATCAGGTCGTAGCGCTCCAGCGGATTGGCGTAGCCCATGAGCACGACGGGCGTTGTGGCATCTTTGCCGCGGAAGGACTTCACCATGGCCAGCACCTGCGGCAAACCGATACCCAGGGCGAGCGCTTTTTCGCCGGCTTTCTGGATCACCGGGCCGTCGGCCATCGGGTCCGAAAAAGGGACACCCAATTCGATGATGTCGGCCCCCGCCTCGACCATGCCGTGCATCAATTCCGGTGTGATGTCGGCAAACGGGAAACCCGCCGTGACGTAGGGGATGAGCGCCTTGCGCCCGGTATTTCGCAAGCCTGCGAACGTGGCCGCGAGCCGGCTCATGACCTGCCCCCCTTGACCTGCAGCCCGCGCATGGAAGGGCGGTCGTAGAAATCCACGCCGGCGAGATCGGCCACCGTGCCGATGTCCTTGTCGCCGCGACCCGAGAGATTGACCAGTATGGTCTGGTCCGCTTTCATGGTGGCCGCGAGCTTCATTGCGTAGGCGATGGCATGGCTGGACTCCAGCGCGGGAATGATCCCTTCCGTGCGGCACAGGTAGTGGAACGCCCGCAACGCTTCCTTGTCGGTGATGCCGACATACTCGGCGCGGCCTATGTCCTTGAGCCAGGCATGTTCCGGGCCGACGCCCGGATAGTCCAGGCCCGCGCTGATACTGTGCGTCTCGGTGATCTGGCCGTTGTCGTCCTGCAGGACATACGTCCGGTTTCCATGCAGCACGCCGGGGCTGCCGCGCTGCAGCGATGCCGAATGCTTGCCGCTTTCCAGGCCTTCACCGGCGGCTTCAACGCCGATCAGGCGCGTTTTCTCGTACGGAATGTACGGGTGGAAGATCCCCATCGCATTGCTGCCGCCGCCCACGCAGGCGATCACCACATCGGGCTGGCGGCCGGTCATCTCGGGCATCTGCGTCAGGCATTCGTTGCCGATCACGCTCTGGAAGTCGCGCACCATCATCGGGTAGGGGTGCGGTCCTGCCACCGTGCCTATGATGTAGAAGGTTTTCTCGACATGGGTGACCCAATCGCGCATCGCCTCGTTGAGCGCGTCCTTCAAGGTCCTGCTGCCCGACTCCACCGGCACTACGGTGGCACCCAGCAGGTTCATGCGGTAGACATTGGGGCTTTGGCGCCTGACATCCTCGCTGCCCATGTACACGACGCATTCCAGCCCGTAGCGCGCACAGATGGTCGCCGTCGCCACGCCATGCTGGCCGGCACCGGTTTCGGCAATGACCCGGGGCTTTCCCATGCGCTTGGCCAGCAGGGCCTGGCCGATGACGTTGTTGATCTTGTGCGCGCCGGTGTGGTTGAGGTCTTCACGCTTCAGGTAGATCTGCGCGCCGCCCTGCTCGCGGCTGGTACGCGCCGCGTGGTAAACCGGCGAGGGACGACCGACGAAGTGGGCCAGTTCGTAGCGGAATTCCTCCAGGAACTCGGGTTCGTGCTGGTACTTTGCGTAGGCATCGCGCAGTTCGTTGATGGCGTGGGTCAGCGTCTCGCTGACGAAGCTTCCGCCATAGATTCCGAAGTGGCCCGTCGGGTCGGGTTGTTGATAGGAAGGCATGAATTTTTCAGGCAAGTAGCGCGTCGGCGGCACGCACGGCCGCGACGAACCGATTGATCTTTTCGGGGTCCTTGATTCCTTTGGAAATCTCGACGCCCGAGCTCACATCGACAGCCAGCGTCTTACAGCGCGGCCGTACCTGCACGATGCCATCGGTCACGTTTGCAGGCGTCAACCCACCAGACAAAACGAGGTGACAGTTGACGCTTGGAGGAAGACGTGACCAATTGAATGCTTTCCCGGCGCCGCCGTAACCCTCGACATGGGCGTCGAGCAGGATCGCCCGGGCGCTGGCGTGATCGGAAGCGAATTTTAGCAAGTCGAACGGGGTGTCATCCAAGGGGATGCGCGCGGCCCGCATGAACGGGCGCCGGCCTCCCGCGGTTGCAGCCAGGCACTCATCGGGCGTCTCATCGCCATGAAACTGAACGGCCGAGCCGGGCACGCGCTCGCAGGCCGCCATGACCTGGGCTGCCGGCGCGTTGACGAACAGCAGCACGGGCGTGACGAAGGGCGGCAAACGCCGGGTCAGCTCGGCAGCGCGCTCAGGCGAGATCAAGCGCGGGCTCTTTTCGTACATGACGAATCCCACCGCGTCGGCTCCGGCGGCCACGGCCGCATCCACATCCTGCTCGCGTGTCAGGCCGCAAATCTTGATCCGGGTCCGGTTGGCAGCGCTCATGGCAGCCAATCATACGCAGCCGTACGGCCGGGCAGGTTCCATTCCGGGCCGTAGACCGGGCCCAGGAAATACAGGCCATCGGGCGCAAAGGTCGGCGCAGCGGCATCGCGATCATGCGCGGCAAGCACCTGGCCCATCCATTGCGGCGCCTGAAACCCCTGGCCTACTTGCAGCAGGCAGCCCATGATGTTGCGGATCATGTGGTGCAGGAACGCATCCGCCTGGAAGTCGAATCGCCAATAGGGGCCGCGCCGGCTGATTTTCAGCTCCGTAATGGTCTTGACGGGCGATTTGGCCTGGCAGCTGGAGGCCCGAAAGGAGGTGAAGTCATGGCGACCGGCCAACAGGGTTGCCGCCTGTTCCATCGCCGCGCCGTCCAGCGGGCGAAAGACCCAGCCGACACGTCCCGCGTCCACGCTGGGCCGCACGGGCGATTCCAGCACGACATAGGCATAGCGCCGCGCGGTGGCGCTGGCGCGGGAGTGGAATTCCCGCGGCACAGCCCTGGCCCACTGCACGGCGATATCCGCCGGCAAGAATCGGTTGGTGCCCCGTACCCAGGAGAACTCTTCGCGCTCCAGCAGTGTGTCGAAGTGCGCCACCTGCATCAGGCCGTGCACGCCGGTATCCGTGCGTCCGGCGCAAACGGTCGAGACCGGCTGCGCAGCAAACCGGCTCAGGGCGAGTTCCAGCTGATCCTGCACGGTGCGGCCGGACGGCTGGCTTTGCCAGCCCTCGTAGGCCTTTCCGTTGTAGCTGATGCCCAGAGCCAGCCTCATTGGCGGGCTTTCAGGATGCCCGGATCAGCTGATTTCGGCGAGAAATCGCTGTGCCCGGCTCTTCAGATCGCCCGACGCTTCCGCCAGGACTTCCTGGGCCAGGCTGCGCGCTCCATCGGGGTCGCCGATGGCGTTGAACTCTTCTGCGAGCGCAAGCTTGGTGGCCAGCGGGTCGTCCGCGCTGTCGTCGAAGTCGACGGACATCAGCGGCGCGCCGGCAGTGCTGATCGGCGTGTGGCCCGCGTCGGATCTTGCCTCGGCGGCAGAGGCGGTAGCTGGCGGCGAGTCAAGATCCAGGGACAATGCGCCCATATCGAACTCGATCATGCCGGCATCGGTCGCGGGCGCCGCCGGGGCGGAGAGGTGGTGCGCAGGGGCAGTGGGGCGGGTTGCCACAGGCGGTTCGGCCGAGAAGCTCAGGCTGTTCTCGTCGAGCATCAGGTCCGGCGTGCCCAGCCGAGCGGGTTCAGGCTGGGACGGCGGAAGCATCGGTGCTTCCAGCGACGCTGTGGCGCCGCCGAAATCCATGTCCAGACTCGGGATGGACGGCTGCGCAGCAGCGGCCGGCGCATCGATGCGGGCGATCGGCGCTGCTGCCGGGGCAGGCTCGTCGTCACCGATGGAGAAATCCAGGTCCAGGTCCAGGTCGGCGGCGGCCGGCATGGGTTGAGTCGATGCGGCGGCAGCGCCAAAACCGGCTGCGGCAACACCCGCAGCCGCAGCGGCTGGGATGGAGCCTCCGACAGGTTCGCCGCCCGGGCGGTACAGTGAGTTCGTGGGGTCCAACTCCCGGCCCATCTCGCAGATATGTTCCCACTCCGGTCCCGCGCCGCTGGTCAGGCCGTGGGCCTCGTTCGCCACGACTTCGAATGCCTTGGTATCGCGGCGCTTGGAATAGATTTCCAGCAGCTTGCTGTGGATGGCAACGCGCTGGGGCGTCGTGCGCATCGCTTCCTTGAGGATCTCCTCGGCCTGCAGGTCGCGCCCATACGCCAGATAAACATCGGCCTCGGCGACCGGGTCGACATCGCCTGCCGCATCGAGCTGGCTGGGTGAATAGACCAGGGAGGAGCCGGTGGCGCCTCCTTCGTTGGTATCGATACGCTGACCGCCGCTGGCGCCGAAAAACGAATCGGGCTGCAAGCGGCTTTCCAGGAACGAGCTGTCCACCTGGGTCGACTTCTTGCGCTGCTGTGCGCGATAGAAGCCAAAGCCCAGCAATAAGGCGAGCAATCCACCGATCGTGGCCGGGACAATCGGGTTTTCCAGCAAGTCGTCGACCAAACTGGTTTCCACCGGCGCCACGGCCGCAGCCTTGGGCGCCGAGGCCGTTGTCGTAGCCGGGATAGCCGGTGCGGACGCCGCCGCCGTCGGGGGTGATGTTTCTGCCGGCTGGGTCGGCGGCAGGGACGACGAAACGGCACCAACGGAAACCGGTGCCGTGGCTTCGGGTGCCGATGCGGCTGTCACGGCTGTCGACGCAACGGGAGCCGATGCGGATGCTGGAGATGCCGGGCTCACGGCGGATACCGCGGGCGCGGCTGCAGCAGCTGGCGCAGCAGTTGGCGCCGGCGACGGGGCAGGGACGGATTTCGCGGTGCTGGCCGATCCCAGAGGCAGCGCTATGCCCGGTCTGGAGGTGCTTGCGCCGCCCGCAGGTGCGGCTGCCGTCGCGGCTTGGCCGGTCGCCGACGATGCAGGAGTGGTGCCGAGCTTGTTGAGGTCGCTGATATTCTTGTTGAGCTCTGCGACCCGCGTTGCCGCATCCTGAGCGGCGCGGTCACGGGCGATGTTGTCCTCGGCGGCCTTGCCTTGTGCCGCGCCCTTGGACAGGGTCAACTTGTCGGGAGCGGCTGCCCCAGCCTTTTTGTCCTCGACCTGCGCCTGTATCTTTCCTGATGCTTGCCTGTCGGAGGCGCCGATACCGGTGGTCGGCAGGCCTTCGGCCAGCCGGCGGCGGAATTCGTTGAAGTCGCGGCTTTGAGCGACGACGGCCTGGCGGGCCTCGCCGGGCGCCACCTGGGCTGCGGCTTCGCCGCTTGGGACCTCGAGCACAGCGCCGGACCGCAGGCGATTGACGTTGCCACCGATGAATGCGTCGGGGTTGGCACGCAACAAGGCCACGAGCATCTGATCGAGCGAGACGTTCGCCGGCTTGCTGGCGGACGCGATCTTGCCCGCGGTGTCGCCGGCCTTGACCGTAACCTGCTGCTTGCCGTCACCGGCGGGCGGCGCGGCCGATGCGGCCTGGCTCGGCGCCGGGGCCGGCGTAGGAGCAAGGCGAGCCGCTGGAGCACGTGTCGAAGGCCCGGCCGATGGGGCAGCAGCGGGCGCTGCTGCCCGCCGCGGCGCCCGCTGCGGGACCTGCGCGGCCAGCGGCGGGGCATTCTGGCGCAGGTTGGGCGGGTCGAACAGCAGCGTGTAGTCACGAACGATCCGGCCCGACGACCAGCTGGTTTCAAGAAGCAGGTCGACGAAGGGCTCATTGACCGGCCGGGAGCTCGACAACCGAAGGAAATGGCGTCCGTCGGAGCGCCTCTCGAGCGTGATGACAATGCTGCTGAGCCCCGGGAAGTACTCAAGCCCCGCTGCACGGAACGCTTCCGGCGAGGCTACCGTCGTGCGCAAGCTGGCCAGCTCTTCCGCGTTGATCTCGGGAATGTCGATTTCGGCACGCAGCGGCTCGCCGATGCCTGACTGGACATTGATCCGACCAAGCGCCAGGGCATGAGCATCGAATGCCGAAGTGCTCAACAGCACGGCCGTGGCGATTGCCAGGGCGGTTGTGCGCCAATACGGCTTTTCCATCGGTTTTTGCGCCCCTATTGCTCGGTCTGAAGGCGATTTTTTTCTCATCATGCGAACAAACGCCTCGACGCTGAATTTGCTAAAAGGACCATAACATCAATGCCTTAGGCTGACAAGCTGAGACAGCTTTTAACTATCGCGCGGTTAATCGGAGCATGGTTACAGGGTCGGCTATGTGGTGATCGGACAACGGTGTAAACAACAGGCCGTCGTCGCCTGTGAACGAAGTCAGGCGTCGAGCAGAATGCGCAACATTCTGCGCAGCGGTTCCGCCGCGCCCCACAGCAGCTGGTCGCCAACGGTAAACGCGCCAATGTATTCCGGGCCCATCGCCAGCTTGCGAATCCTTCCCACAGGGATGTCGAGTGTCCCGGTGACCGCCACCGGGGTCAATTGCTGTAGCGTCGCTTCGCGCTGGTTGGGGACGACCTTCACCCAGGCGTTGTCACTGGCAATGAGTTGTTCGATCTGCGCGACGGGCACGTCTTTCTTCAACTTGAAGGTCAATGCCTGGCTGTGGCAGCGCATGGCACCGACGCGCACGCAGATGCCGTCCACCGGCACCGCCGGGATGCCGAAACCTTCGCCCTGTCCCAGGATCTTGTTGGTTTCGACGCCACCCTTCCATTCCTCGCGGCTGATGCCGTCACCCAGGTCCTTGTCGATCCAGGGGATGAGCGACCCAGCCAGGGGAGCGCCGAAATTCTCGACCTCAGTCGCCGACAGGCCTTGCTGCCGGGCCAGCACCCTGCGGTCGATCTCTAGGATCGGCGACTTCGGGTCGTCCAGCAAAGGCCTGACTTCGGCGTTGAGTGTGCCGAACTGGGTCAGCAGTTCACGCATGTGCTGCGCGCCGCCGCCCGAAGCCGCCTGGTACGTCATGCTGCTCATCCATTCCACCAGGCCTGCCTTGAAGAGCGCGCCCACACCCATCAACATGCAGCTGACGGTGCAATTGCCGCCGATCCAGTTGCGCCCACCCTTGGCCAGGGCATTCTTGATGACAGGCAAATTGACGGGGTCGAGGATGATGACGGCATCCTCCTTCATTCGCAGAGTAGAAGCGGCATCTATCCAATGCCCGTTCCAGCCCGCCGCGCGCAGTTTGGGGAATACCTCGGAGGTGTAATCGCCGCCCTGGGACGTGATGATGACGTCGCACTTGGAAAGGCGGGCGATGTCGAGCGCGTCTTGCAGCCGCGTCTCGTTTTTCGCCTGCGGCGGCGCCTTGCCGCCCGCGTTGGATGTGGAGAAGAATACCGGCTCGATCAGGGCGAAGTCGCCCTCCGCCTGCATCCGGTCGATGAGGACCGAGCCGACCATGCCCCGCCAGCCTACCAGCCCGACCACCGGCCGTTGTGCGTTCGAGAGTGTCATTTCATCGCCCTTTCAAAAGTATCTGAAAACTTTTTGTTTCCCGGCTCGTTCGGCCGGGAAGGGGCGCGACGAACCGGAGCTGTTAGCCCTTGGTGGTCTTCTTGGTAATGGCCGCCACGACGGCGTCGCCCATTTCGCGGGTGCCGACCTTCCTCGTGCCGTCCGAGTAGATGTCCGCCGTACGTAGGCCCGACGCGAGCACGTCTTTCACCGCGGATTCGATCCGGTCGGCGGTTTGGGGCTGGTTGAGCGAAAAGCGAAGCATCATGGCGGCAGACAATATTGTAGCCAAAGGATTGGCAATTCCCTTGCCGGCGATGTCGGGGGCGCTGCCGTGACTGGGCTCGTACAGCCCCTGGGTCGAGCCATTCAGGCTGGCCGAGGGCAGCATGCCGATCGAGCCGGTCAGCATGGCCGCTTCATCCGAAAGAATGTCGCCGAACATGTTGCCGGTGACCACCACATCGAATTTCTTGGGTGCCTTGACCAATTGCATGGCGGCGTTGTCCACGTACATGTGGTCCAGTTCGACGTCAGGGTACTGTGCGCCGACCTCGGTGACCACGTCCTTCCACAGCTGGAAGGTCTCAAGGACGTTGGCCTTGTCGACGCTGGTGACGCGCTTGCTTCGCTTGCGCGCGGCCTGGAAAGCCACATGCGCAATGCGCTCGATCTCGGGGCGCGAATAGCGCATGGTGTCGAATGCTTCCTCGGCGCCGGGGAAGTGGCCGTCGGTCGCGGTGCGGCGGCCCCGCGGTGCGCCGAAGTAGATGTCGCCCGTCAGCTCCCGGATGATGAGGATGTCCAGGCCCGAGATGAGTTCGGGCTTCAGGCTGGACGCACCGACCAGCTGTTCGTAGCAGATGGCCGGACGGAAGTTGGCAAACAGGCCCAGGTTCTTGCGCAGCCCCAGGATAGCCTGCTCGGGGCGCAGGGGCCGGTCCAGCTTGTCGTATTTCCAGTCGCCTACGGCGCCGAACAGCACGGCGTCGGCGTCCTTGGCCAGTTTGAGGGTGGCCTCGGGGAGCGGATGGCCGTGAGCTTCGTAGGCCGCACCGCCCACCAGGGCAGTTTCAGTCTCGAACTTCAGGTCGAGAACGTTCAGGACCTTTACCGCCTCGGCCATGATTTCTGTGCCGATGCCGTCACCGGGTAGAACCGCAATTTTCATCTTTCTCTCCTAACGGGCCAGCGACCGGGCCAGCCAGGGTTTTTCGGCGAGCCGTTCGGCTTCGAAGGCCTTGATCTTGTCTTCCTGGCGCAGGGTCAGGCCGATGTCGTCGAAGCCGTTCGTGAGACAGAACTTGCGAAAGGGCTCGACATCGAAACTCAGTTCTTCGCCCTGGGCCTTGACGATCGCTTGCCGCTCCAGGTCGATGGTGAGACGGTAGCCGGGAAAGGCGGCCACCTCGTCGAACAACCGCCCCACCTGCACCTCGGACAGCACGAGGGGCAGCAACCCGTTCTTGAAGCAATTGTTGAAGAAGATGTCGGCGTAGCTCGGCGCGATGATGGCGCGAAAGCCGTACTGGTCCAGTGCCCACGGCGCGTGCTCGCGCGAGGAGCCGCAGCCGAAGTTCTTGCGGGCGAGCAGGATGGATGCGCCTTGAAAGCGGGCCCGGTTGAGCACGAAGTCCGGGTTGAGCTTGCGGGTGGCGGGGTCCTGGCCCGGCTCGCCGTGGTCCAGGTAGCGCCACTCGTCGAACAGGTTGGGCCCGAATCCCGTCTTGCGGATCGACTTGAGGAATTGCTTCGGAATGATCGCGTCGGTGTCGACGTTCTCGCGGTCCATGGGGGCGACCAGGCCCTGATGCACGGTGAATTTCTGCATGTCGGTCTTTCTTCAGGCGAATTGGCGAACATCGACGAAGTGGCCATGCACGGCCGCGGCCGCCGCCATGGCCGGGCTGACCAGGTGCGTGCGGCCCCCGGCGCCCTGGCGCCCTTCGAAGTTGCGATTGCTTGTGGAGGCGCAGCGTTCGCCCGGGTTCAGGCGGTCGGCGTTCATGGCCAGGCACATCGAGCAGCCGGGCTCGCGCCACTCGAAACCGGCGGCCTTGAAGATTTCGTGCAGGCCTTCGCGCTCCGCCTGGTCCTTCACCAGACCGGAGCCCGGCACCACCATCGCCAGTTTCACATTCTTGGCGACCTTTTGCCCAAGCTTCTTGACCACCCCCGCGGCTTCGCGCATGTCTTCGATGCGGCTGTTGGTGCACGAACCGATGAACACCTTGTCGACGTAGATATCGTTGACCGCCTTGCCGGGTTCCAGGCCCATGTAGGCCAGCGCGCGCTCGATCGCACCGCGCTTGCCGGGATCCTTTTCCTTGTCGGGATCGGGCACCCGGCCATCCACGCCCAGCACCATCTCGGGGGACGTGCCCCAGGTGACCTGGGGGATGATTTTGCCGGCGTCGAGTTCGACGACGGCGTCGAACTTCGCATCGGCATCGGACCGCAGCGTCGTCCAGTAGGCGACTGCCTGGGCCCACTCGACGCCCGCGGGTGCCAGCGGACGGCCTTTGACGTATTCGATCGTCTTCTCATCCACGGCCACCAGCCCGGCGCGCGCGCCGGCTTCGATCGCCATGTTGCAGACGGTCATGCGGCCCTCCATGCTGAGGGCGCGGATGGCCGAGCCCGCGAACTCGATGGTGTAGCCCGTGCCGCCCGCCGTTCCGATGTGCCCGACGATGGCCAGCACGATGTCCTTGGCGGTAACGCCGCGGCCCAGTGTCCCGTCGACCTTGATGAGCATGTTCCTGGCCTTCTTGGCCAGCAGGGTCTGCGTCGCCATCACATGCTCGACTTCGCTGGTGCCGATGCCATGCGCCAGTGCCCCGAAGGCGCCATGGGTCGACGTGTGCGAGTCCCCGCACACCACGGTCATGCCCGGCAGCGTCGCGCCCTGCTCGGGGCCGATCACGTGCACGATGCCCTGGCGTTTGGACAGGAAGGGGAAGTAGGCGGCCGAGCCGAACTCCCTGATGTTCTTGTCCAGTGTCGTGACCTGCTCCTTACTGATGGGGTCGGTGATGCCGTCGTAACCGAGCTCCCAGCCGGTGGTGGGGGTGTTGTGGTCCGCGGTGGCGACGATGGAACTGACGCGCCAGACCTTTCGGCCCGTTTCGCGCAGGCCTTCGAAGGCCTGGGCGCTGGTCACTTCGTGCACCAGGTGGCGGTCGATGTAGAGGATGGCCGTGCCGTCCTCTTCGGTATGAACGACGTGCTCGTCCCAGATCTTGTCGTACAGCGTTTTTCCCATGGGTGCTTCCTGTTCGGTGAAAGTGTTTAGGCGGCCAGGGCAGCTTCGGGCGCTTCGGCCCGGGCCTTCAAATGGTCGACCAGCAGCCGCGCGGCGACCGGCAAGGTAGAAAAATCGCGAGCTACCAGTTCGATGCTGCGCCGGGCCCAGACATTGCTGAGATGCACGCTTTCCAGGTCGCCAACGCCGTGCATCAGCTCGAAAGCCCGGCGCGGCATCAAGCCCACGCCCAGCCCGTTGTGGATCATGCGGCACATCGCGTCGAGGCCCGTCACGTGGATGCGCAGCCTGATCGTCCGTCCGGCCGCCGCTGCCGCGTCGCGCATCGCCAGATGGATCGAGCTGTTGGCATGGAGGCCGACATGGTCGCAGTCCAGGGTGTCTTCGAAAGCCAGCGTTTTCCTGCGGGCGAGCGGGTGCCGGCGGGGCACGATCAGCACCAGCTGGTCCTGGCGATAGGGCAGAGTCTGCAGTCCCCGGGTGTTGCCCGATGCGCTTGCGTTGCAGATCCCCAGGTCAGCCGTGCCTTCCTGTACTGCCCGGACGATCTCGGTCGACAGATGCTCTTCAAGGTCGATCTTGACCTCGCTGCGTGCCTTGATGAAGGCGCCCAGGTCCTCCGGCAGGAATTGCACGATGGCCGAGATATTGGCGTGGACGCGAACATGGCCGCGCACGCCGTGCGCATATTCGCTGAGCTCGCCGTGCATCTTGTCCAGGCTGAACAGCACGCTGCGGGCGTGGTGCAGCAGGCTTTCGCCTGCGGGGGTGAGGTTGACTCCGCGCGTATGGCGGTAAAGCAGCGGGGTATCGAGCGTGGCTTCCAGATCCGAAAGCCGTTTGCTGATGGCCGACGCCGCGATGAATTCGCGCTCGGCGGCCTTGCCGATGGAGCCGAGTTCGCACACAGCCACAAAAAGCTGCAGCGACGTCAGGTCGATCCGGCGGGCAAAGGTGCGTTCGGAGGTTTTCATGCATCCAGTCATCGCATACGGCGATGACCGGCGGTATTTTGCGCCACAAATATCCAAGTGGCCATCGCATAATGCGATGACGGGCTTGCCGTTCGGATTCAGCGTCCGGCGATGGGCCGGACGTCGCGATGGACGATCCGGTGAACAGCTGGCGCGGGCGGCCTATCTTGACAGGGGTCGCTTGGTCCCGGCGAGTTTCATACGGTTTCCTTCATCGGGCCGGCTGGGGCGGGACCGCAGGTTGACCCCCAAGGTTGTTGCTGCGCAGCATGGCGAGCACTTGCCTGACATCGTCGGTGTCGATTTCACCTTCTGGCTCCCGGCGCCCAAGCAACAGGTCCAGCAGGTCGTTGTCGGCCAGATCCATCAACTTGTTCAGGGCCGCGGCCTGCCTCATCGTGAGGCAGGCCGCGTACCGGCCGAAGAACCGTTCGACGAACAGGTCATTTTCGAGCAAACCCCGGCGGCAGCGCCACCTCAGCTTGCTCAGCGCGCGTTCATCGATGACCTCATCGTTCACATCTCATCCATCCATCGGGCCGCCGCCGGACCGCTCCCAAGGCGGCCCAGCCCCCTCGGGGCAGCGTAATACACGCAGCGACAAGTGCGGGGGCCTCATATCGCCCGGCGAACCATCAGTTCCTTGATCTTGCCGATCGCCAGCGTCGGGTTCAGGCCCTTGGGGCAGACATCGACGCAATTCATGATCGTGTGGCAGCGAAACAGCCGGTACGGGTCTTCGAGATTGTCCAGGCGCTCTGCCGTGGCTTCGTCGCGGCTGTCGGCAATGAAGCGGTAGGCTTGCAGCAGCCCTGCCGGGCCGACGAACTTGTCGGGGTTCCACCAGAAGCTCGGGCAACTCGTGGAGCAACTGGCGCAGAGAATGCATTCATAAAGGCCGTTGAGCTCGTCGCGTTCTTCGGGCGACTGCAGGCGCTCCTTGTCGGGCGGGATGTTGTCGTTGACGAGGTACGGCTTGATCGAGTGGTATTGCTTGAAAAACTGCGTCATGTCCACGATCAGGTCGCGGATCACCGGCAGGCCGGGCAGGGGCTTCAGGACGATAGTTCCCTGTAGGGTGAGCATGTTCGTGAGGCACGCCAGTCCATTCTTGCCGTTGATGTTCATGGCGTCCGAGCCGCACACGCCCTCGCGGCACGAACGGCGGAACGACAGCGTGGGGTCCTGCGCCTTGAGCTTCATGAGTGCGTCGAGCAACATGCGCTCCTCCCCGTCGAGCTCGATCTCGACGGTCTGCATGTAGGGCCTGGCGTCCTTTTCGGGGTCGTAACGGTAGATCTGGAACGTGCGTTTTTGCATGGGGTGCTCTTGAAGAATGACAGGCTGCGCGGTTGGGTACTAGAAGGTACGGACCTTGGGGGGCACGGATTCCACCGTGAGCGGCTTCATGTGGACAGGCTTGTACGAGACGCGGTTGCCCTGGCTGTACCAGAGCGAATGCTTCATCCAGTTGGCATCGTCGCGGCCAAGCGGCGCCACCGGGTCATCGGCGGGCCGCTCGTAGTCGCTGACGGTATGCGCGCCGCGGCACTCCTTGCGGGCGGCGGCCGAAACGATCGTGGCCTGTGCACACTCGATCAGGTTCTCGACTTCCAGCGCCTCGATGCGCGCGGTGTTGAAGATCTTTGACTTGTCCTTGAGCGCCAGCGACTGCACGCGTTCCCGCAGCGCGGCGATCTGCCCGACCCCCTGGTCCATCATGGCCTGGGTGCGGAACACGCCAGCGTGCTTTTGCATCGAGGCGCGGATGTCGTTGGCCACGTCCTGCGCGTATTCGCCGCCGGTGGTGTTTTCGAGGCGATTCAGCCGCTCCAGCGTGCGCTGCGCCGCGTCCGCGGGAATCGGCTTGTGGGCCTTGTTCCTGTTATTGAACTCGACGATGTGGTTGCCCGCCGCACGGCCGAACACCAGCAGGTCGAGCAGCGAGTTGGTGCCCAGCCGGTTGGCGCCGTGGACGCTGACGCATGAGCATTCGCCCACCGCGTACAGGCCGTTGACCACCGCGTTGTGCACCTCGCCCTGCTGCACCACGACCTGGCCGTTGATGTTGGTGGGGATGCCGCCCATCTGGTAGTGGATGGTCGGCACCACTGGGATCGGCTCCCTGGTGATGTCGACGTTGGCGAAGTTGACGCCGATCTCGTACACCGAGGGAAGGCGCTTGTGGATGGTGTCCGCCCCCAGGTGATCGAGCTTGAGCAGCACGTAATCCTTGTTGGGCCCGCAGCCGCGGCCTTCCTTGATCTCCTGGTCCATGGAGCGCGACACGAAGTCGCGCGGCGCCAGGTCCTTCAGGGTGGGCGCATAGCGCTCCATGAAGCGTTCGCCATTGCTGTTCAAAAGGATCGCGCCCTCGCCCCGGCAGCCTTCGGTCAGCAGCACGCCCGCGCCGGCCACGCCGGTGGGATGGAACTGCCAGAACTCCATGTCTTCCAGGGGGATGCCCGCCCGTGCCGCCATGCCCAGGCCGTCCCCGGTGTTGATGAAGGCATTGGTGCTCGCCGCGAAGATGCGGCCCGCGCCGCCGGTGGCCAGCAGCGTGGTCCTGGCTTCCAGGATGTGCAGGTCGCCGGTCTCCATTTCGATCGCGGTGACGCCGACCACGTCGCCGTCGGCGTCGCGGATCAGGTCCAGTGCCATCCACTCCACGAAGAAGCTGGTCTTGGCCTTGACGTTCTGCTGGTAGAGCGTGTGAAGCATGGCGTGACCGGTGCGGTCCGCGGCGGCGCAGGCGCGCTGCACCGGTTTCTCGCCGTAGTTGGCCGTGTGGCCGCCGAACGGGCGCTGGTAGATCGTTCCGTCAGGATTGCGGTCGAACGGCATGCCCATGTGCTCCAGGTCGTAGACGACCTTGGGCGCTTCCCTGCACATGAATTCGATCGCGTCCTGGTCGCCCAGCCAGTCGGATCCCTTGACGGTGTCGTAGAAGTGGTAGTGCCAGTTGTCCTCGGACATGTTGCCCAGGGACGCGCCGATCCCGCCTTGTGCCGCCACGGTGTGCGAGCGGGTCGGGAAGACCTTGGACAGGACGGCCACGTTCAGGCCGGCGCGGGCGAGTTGCAGCGACGCGCGCATGCCCGAGCCGCCGGCGCCCACGATGACGACGTCGAACTTGCGGCTCGTGATGTTGTTATGGGTATAGCTCATGTCTCACAGCCTCCACAGTACTTGCAGGGCCCAGCCGGCGCATCCCGTGAGCCAGACGATGGTAAAGATCTGCAGCAGCAGGCGAATCCCGACCGGTTTCACATAGTCCATGAACACGTCGCGCATGCCCACCCAGACATGCCAGAGCAGGGCGGCGATGACGGCGAAGGTCAGGACTTTCATCCATTGGGACGCGAAGATGCCGGCCCACTTGTCGTAGCCGATCGGCCCCTTGGAGAAGATGACCTGCGCAAGCACGATCAGTGTGAAAAGCGCCATCAGGCCGGCGGTGACCCGCTGGCTGAGCCAGTCGCGCATGCCGTAATGCGCGCCGACGACGATGCGCTTGGAGCCGTAATTCACGGACATAAAGACAGTTCCTGATCAGTTGAGGACAGAGCTGAAGATCTGTCCCGCAAAGTTGTTGAATTAGTAAAGACCGAAGAGCTTGGCGCCCAGGACCAGCGTGAGCAGCACGCTGGCGATCAGGGTCACCTGGGCGGACTTCATGCCGAATTCCTTGCTCACCGCCGCATGGCTGACGTCCATCCACAGGTAGCGCACGCCGGCGATGAAGTGATGCAGGTAGGCCCAGATCAGGCCGAGCGCCACCAGCTTGATGAACCAGCCGGGGATGAATCCGAGGCCCGCATTGAAGGCCGCGCGAAACCTGGCGAATGAAAATTCGGAAGACAGCGAAGTGTCGAACATCCATATGATGAAGGGCATCAACAGGAACATGAGCACACCGCTCACGCGATGCAGGATCGACACCCAGCCCGCCGCGGGGAGACGGTATGAGGGAAGATCGGTGAACGCATTGATGTTGCGGAATTCAGGCCGTTTGGGGGCAGCTGTCATGGCGTGGCTTTCATGGTGGCGGGCGTGCGCTTCGTTGTTCCAGGGAGATGCCGAACAATCCAAAATTCTATTGCAACGCAACAACCTGACATGGGGGTTTCGGCCAAGCCCACTAACTGAGCTCGTTTCGGTAGTGATGGGTGTCGGTGCGGTACAGGCCCCGGCGCAATTCCATGGGGACGTCGTTGTAGGTGTAAGCCACCCGCTCGACGCTTAGCAGCGGGCTCGCCGGTTCTATTTTCAGTAGCGCCGCCTGCTGGACATCGGCGCCCACGGCGCGGATCTTTTCTTCGGCACGCACCATGCGCACCCCGAACTCGACTTCGAACATGGCGTACGTGGGGCCGTGATAGCCCGCCATCTGCTCGGAATTGATGCCCCTGAACGCATTGCCCGGCAGCCAGAGGTCTTCCAGGATCGTGGGCACGCCGCCGAATGCCAGCACCCGACGCACCTGGATCACCGGGTCGCCGGGACGCAGGGCCAGGGCGCGTGCCACCTCGGCGGCGGCCCGGACCCGTTTGCATTCGAGCACGGTGCGCTGGGCCGGTCCTGCGCTGCCCAGGTCGCCGCTGTCGGGCATCAGCTTGAGGAAGCGATACTGAACCTGCTGTTCCGCGTGCGTGGCCACGAAGGTGCCCTTGCCCTGGCGACGCACCACCAGGTTTTCGGAGGCCAGCTCGTCGATGGCTTTGCGAACGGTGCCCTGGCTGACGCGAAACCGCGCAGCCAGGTCCATTTCGCTGGGGATCGCTTCACCGGGCTTCCATTCGCCGGCTTGCAGGCTTTGCAGGATCAATGCCTTGATCTGCTGGTAAAGCGGGCTGAAGGCGGGCGTGCCCGGCGACTGGATGTCGGCCGAGGCGGTGCCGCTGTCGGCGGAAGTGGAGGGCGTTGGTGCCATCGCTGTCGGGTTGTGGGGGGCTGGAGTTGCTGGTTGAACTGTTGGAATGATATCTTATATAAGACATAAGACAAATTGACGCGCCGGGGGTTGGCGGGTAAACTTGCCGGCTGTCCAGCACGGCCCAGCGCCACGGCCACCGGCCGGGCGGCCCCCAGTTTCACAACACACGATTCGGAGATTTCCCATGAGCAAGAAGCCCGTTCGCGTCGCCGTCACCGGCGCCGCAGGCCAAATCGGTTACGCCCTGCTGTTTCGAATCGCTTCGGGCGAGATGCTCGGCAAGGACCAGCCGGTCATCCTGCAGTTGCTGGAAATCGCCGACGAGAAGGCCCAGAAGGCACTCAAGGGCGTGATGATGGAGCTGGAAGACTGCGCCTTCCCGCTGCTGGCCGGCATGGAAGCCCACAGCGACCCGATGACCGCTTTCAAGGACGCCGACTATGCGCTGCTGGTCGGCTCGCGTCCCCGCGGCCCCGGCATGGAGCGCGCCGAGCTGCTCTCCATCAATGGCGCCATATTCATCGCCCAGGGCAAGGCGCTCGACCAGGTCGCCAGCCGCAATGTCAAGGTGCTGGTCGTGGGCAATCCCGCCAACACCAACGCCTACATTGCGATGAAGAGCGCGCCCAGCCTTCCCCGCGAGAACTTCACCGCGATGCTTCGGCTGGACCACAACCGCGCGCTGTCGCAAGTCGCGGCCAAGACCGGCGCCAAGGTCGGCGAGATCGAAAAGCTCACGGTCTGGGGCAACCACTCGCCCACCATGTACGCCGACTACCGCTTTGCCACGGCGGGCGGCAAGGCCCTCAAGGACATGATCAACGACCAGGCCTGGAATGCCGACGTTTTCCTGCCCACGGTGGGCAAGCGCGGCGCCGCGATCATCGAGGCCCGCGGGCTGTCCTCCGCCGCGTCGGCGGCCAACGCGGCCATCGACCACATGCGCGACTGGGCGCTGGGCTCCGGCGGAAAGTGGGTCACCATGGGCGTGCCATCCGACGGCGACTACGGCATTCCGAAGGACGTGATGTTCGGCTTCCCGGTGACCACCGAGAATGGCAAGTACACCATCGTCAAGGGCCTGGCCATCGACCAATTCAGCCAGGAGCGCATCGACAAGACCCTGAAGGAGCTGCAGGAAGAGCAGGCGGGCGTGGCCCACCTGCTCTGATGGACAGAGAACTAGTGAGCGACGCAGGGCCGCCCCAAGGCGCGAAGGCCCCCTCGGGGGGCAGCGCAGTACACGAAGTGACAAGCGTGGGGGCTGGCATTCATCCCCGCGACATCCTCCTCGGTGCCCAGGCGCAAACCGGTTTCATCCCGGTCTGCGACCATTACAGCGGCGTCGAGGCGCGGATGCGAAAGAGCCTGCAGCTGCAGGCTGAAATGACGCAAGAGTTCGGCGCTTGCGTGTTCGACGTGACGCTCGATTGCGAGGACGGAGCGCCGATCGGCGGTGAGGCCGAGCATGCCGCCCTGGTCGTCGCGCTGGCGTTGCTGGCGGGGGATCAGGCGCGAGTCGCGGTGCGGGTGCACCCGGTGGACCATCCGGCTTTCGAGCAGGACATTGCGACCATCGCGGGCAAGGCCGGCCACAAGTTGCGCCACGTCATGATTCCGAAGGTGGAGTCGGTGCAGGACGTCCAGCGGGCCTGCCAGGCGCTGGACGCGGCCGGTGCAGGGCCGCTGCCGGTGCATGTGTTGATCGAATCCCCCACCGCGGTCCACCGTGCCTTCGACATCGCGTCTCACCCGCGTGTGCAGTCGCTGAGTTTCGGGCTCATGGATTTCGTGTCGGCCCACGGCGGCGCGATTCCCTCGCAGGGCATGGGCATCGAGGGCCAGTTCACCCATCCGCTGGTGGTTCGCGCCAAGCTCGAGATCGCTTCGGCCTGCCATGCGCACGGCAAGGTACCGTCGCATGCGGTTGTCACCGAATTCAAGGATGCCAAGGCGCTGGGCGAAGCGGCGCGCAAGGCCGCCCGCGACTTCGGCTACACGCGGATGTGGAGCATCCACCCGGACCAGATAAGGCCGATCCTGGAAGCGTTTGCCCCGAGTGCGCACGAAATCGACACGGCTACCAAAATAATCACAAAAGCCGTCCAGGCCGACTGGGCACCGATCAGTTTCGAAGGTAAGTTGGAGGACAGGGCAAGCTACCGCTACTACTGGCAGGTGCTGGAGAAGGCGCACCAGACCGGAAGGCAGCTCCCTGTAGAAGTTCTGGGCTGGTTCGAAGCCCGGCGTCACTAAATCAACGGAGACATATCTCATGAAAACGCTTCTTTCCACTTTGCTGTTCGCCGTCGCACCCGCGCTGGCTCTGGCCCAGGCAGCCAAACCCGCTGCGACTCCCGCTGCCGCCTCCGCGGCCAAGCCCGCCGCGAAACCGGCGGCCAAGGGCAAGCTGGCCCCCTCGGCGCGCAAGGCCGTGGAAGAAAACACGCCCATCGACGACGACCCCAGCATCAAGCTGAGCGAAGCCGACGTGGAGATGTCCAAGAAGGTCTACGTGGGTGAGATTCCCTGCGAGCTGGGGGCCAGCGTGAAGATCACGCCGATGAAGCGCGAAGGCATGTTCATGGTGACGACGCGAGGCCACCGCTTCCGTATGCACCCGGTGGAAAGCCGCACCGGCGCCATTCGCCTGGAAGATCCGCAACGCGGCGCGATGTGGCTGCAGCTGGGCAACAAGTCAATGCTGATGAGCCAGAAGCTGGGCCAGCGCCTTGCCGACGAATGCCAGAGCCCGGCGCAGTTGACCTATGCGGAAACCCTCAAGACCAGCCCGCTGCCGAGCATCCTGGAGCCGATGCCGTCGACCCCCGACGCCGTCACCAAGACGAACTGATCAAAGCCATCTGAGAACGGAGAGAAGAACGATGTTGCAAGCCTATGTTGATCATGTCGCCGAACGCGCCGCGCTGGGCATCCCGCCCTTGCCGCTGTCGGCCAAGCAGACCGCCGACCTGATCGAGCTGCTCAAGAACCCGTCCACCGCCGAGGCCGACTTCCTGCTGAACCTGATCACGCACCGCGTGCCGGCCGGGGTCGATGATGCGGCCAAGGTCAAGGCCAGCTATCTCGCGGCGGTTGCGCACGGCACCGAGAGATGCATGATCATCAGCCGCGAGAAAGCGACCCAGCTGCTGGGCACCATGCTGGGTGGCTACAACATCGGTCCCCTGGTCGACCTGCTCGATGACGCCGAGGTAGGCGGTGTCGCCGCGCAGGCCCTGAAGAAAACCCTGTTGATGTTCGACCAGTTCCACGACGTCAAGGAAAAGGCCGACAAGGGCAACGCCTTTGCTGCGGCCGTGCTGCAAAGCTGGGCCGACGCCGAGTGGTTCACCGGCCGGCCCGAAGTGGCGCAAAGCATCAATGTCACCGTCTTCAAGGTCTCCGGTGAAATCAACACCGACGATCTTTCGCCCGCTCCCGATGCCTGGAGCCGCCCGGACATTCCGCTGCACGCACTGGCCATGCATAAGAACCCCCGTGCCGGCATCACCCCAGAGGAAGAGGGCAAGCGCGGCCCGGTGAAGTTCATCGAAGAGCTGCGCTCGCGCGGCAACCTGGTCGCCTACGTTGGCGATGTGGTGGGCACGGGCTCCTCACGCAAGTCCGCTACGAACTCGGTGCTGTGGTTCACGGGCGAAGACATCCCCTTCGTGCCGAACAAGCGTTTCGGCGGCGTCTGCCTCGGCGGCAAGATCGCCCCGATCTTCTACAACACCATGGAAGATGCAGGCGCCCTGCCGATCGAGCTGGACGTGTCAAAGATGGAAATGGGCGATGTGGTTGAACTGCGCCCCTACGAAGGCAAGGCGCTGAAGAACGGCGAAGTGATCGCCGAGTTCAAGGTCAAGAGCGACGTGTTGTTTGACGAGGTGCGTGCCGGTGGTCGCATTCCGCTGATCGTCGGCAGAAGTCTTACGGCCAAGGCGCGCGAGGCGCTGGGTCTGGGGCCATCAGCGCTGTTTCGCTTGCCCCAGGCCCCCATCGACACGAAAAAGGGTTTCACGCTGGCACAAAAAATGGTGGGGCGCGCCTGTGGCCTGCCCGAGGGCCAGGGCGTGCGTCCCGGCACCTACTGCGAGCCGCGCATGACGTCGGTGGGCTCGCAGGACACGACGGGCCCGATGACCCGCGACGAACTCAAGGATCTTGCCTGCCTCGGCTTTTCCGCCGACCTGGTGATGCAGTCGTTCTGCCATACCGCCGCGTACCCCAAGCCGGTCGACGTGAAAATGCACCACGAATTGCCCGACTTCATCAGCACGCGTGGCGGCGTATCGCTGCGCCCGGGCGACGGCGTGATCCACAGCTGGCTCAACCGCTTGCTGCTGCCCGACACCGTGGGTACGGGCGGCGACAGCCACACCCGCTTCCCGATCGGCATCAGCTTTCCCGCCGGTTCCGGCCTGGTGGCCTTCGCCGCCGCCACCGGCGTGATGCCGCTGGACATGCCCGAGTCGGTGCTGGTCCGCTTCAAGGGAACGATGCAGCCCGGCGTCACCTTGCGCGACCTGGTGAACGCGATCCCGCTGTACGCGATCAAGCAGGACCTCCTGACGGTCGAGAAGAAGGGCAAGAAGAACATCTTCTCCGGCCGCATCCTGGAGATCGAAGGCCTGCCCGACCTGAAGGTCGAACAGGCGTTCGAACTGTCCGATGCCTCGGCCGAACGCTCGGCTGCCGGCTGCACGGTGCACCTGAACAAGGAGCCTGTCATCGAGTACATCAACAGCAACATCACGCTGATGCGCTGGATGATCGCCCAGGGCTACCAGGATGCGCGCACACTCGCCCGCCGGATCGCGGCGCAGGAAGCCTGGCTGAAGAATCCGCAACTGCTCAAGGGCGATGCCGATGCCGACTACGCCGCCGTGATTGAGATCGACCTGGCCGAGATCCACGAGCCTATCGTCGCATGCCCCAATGACCCGGACGACGTGAAGACGCTGGCCGAAGTCGCCGGCGCCAAAATCGACGAGGTCTTCATCGGCTCCTGCATGACCAATATCGGCCACTTCCGCGCGGCATCCAAGCTGCTCGAAGGCAAGCGCGACATCCCGGTCAAGCTGTGGGTGGCCCCGCCGACCAAGATGGACGCCAAGCAGCTGACCGAGGAAGGCCACTATGGCGTACTCGGCACGGCCGGCGCGCGCATGGAAATGCCCGGCTGCTCGCTGTGCATGGGCAACCAGGCGCAGGTGAAGGAAGGGGCCACCGTGTTCTCCACTTCGACCCGCAACTTCCCGAACCGGCTCGGCAAGAACAGCAACGTGTACCTGGGCAGCGCCGAACTGGCGTCGATCTGTTCCAAGCTGGGACGCATTCCCACGAAGGAAGAGTACCTGGTCGACATGGGCGTCCTCACTGCGGCGAGCGGCACGGTGTACCAGTACCTGAACTTCGATCAGATCAAGGAGTTCAAGGACGTTGCGGACACCGTCGCGGCATAAGTCGCCCGTCGGAAAAACGGCCCTTCGGGCCGTTTTTTTTAATCAGAAGGCTCGCGGGGCGCGCAACGGTCCGGCCGGCGGATTGTTGGACAGGTTGTCCAACGGCTCTCGCTCACCTGTCGCGATGCCCGTGGGCGAGCTGCTGGCCGACGGGGCTGCGAGCTGCGATGCACCCATCGCCGTGGTGTTGGGCTGCTGGGGCGCCATCAGAGGCTGCGCGGCTGGAAGCGAAGCCGCACGCACCGGCGAAGACTCGGCCACTGGAGAGACGACGATCACGCCGAGCGGAACGGACGTGTTCACCACAGCCGGGGTAGCGGTCCGGCGCACGGACGCTACGCCGACTCCGGCCCCCGTAGTGCCTGTGGCCACGCCACCAGAGCTGACGCCGGGCCCGCCCCCGCCCATGTCAGCGGCGCTTACCCCCGCGCCTGACCCCGTACCGGCCGCGGTACCTGTACCTGCGCCGCCTGTACCCGCTCCAGTACCCGTACCCGTACCGGCGGTACCAGTGCCGGTACCACTTCCCGCGCCTGCGGCGCCCGTACCGGCACTGCCTGTTCCAGCGCCTGTGCCGGCACCGGCCGCACCAGTCCCAGATCCTCCGGCGCTGGCACCGGTTCCGGCGCCCGCGCCACCTGAACTTCCGCCGCCCGCCGCTGTGCCGCCAGCACCTGCAGAACCCGCACTGGCTCCGGCGCCCGTGCCACCTGAGCTTCCCGCGCCACCTGCACCAGCTCCGCCCGCGCTAGCCCCCGCACCCGCGCCGCCAGCACTTGCACCAGTGCCGCCAGCCGCACTGCCGGCACCAGCTCCGCCGGCGCTTGCACCAGCTCCAGCTCCGCCGGCGCTTGCGCCTGCTCCAGCTCCACCGGCGCTTGCACCAGCTCCAGCTCCGCCGGCGCTTGCACCAGCGCCAGCGCCACCAGCGCTTGCGCCTGCTCCAGCTCCGCCGGCGCTTGCACCTGCTCCAGCTCCGCCGGCGCTTGCACCTGCCCCAGCTCCGCCGCTTCCTGCGCTGCCCGCGGACCCACTACCTCCCGCGCCCCCCGCACCGCCACCGCCGCCCCCCTTCGCAAAGCTGGCTTCCGACCATGTCAAGCCAAACGACCCCGCGAGCGCGGCGGCTACCAGGGTGACTGCAAATTTGCTGTTGAGCGGTTTCATTTTTTGGATCCTGTGATGATGGGCAAGCGGTTGAGAGTACAAACCTGCCGGTGCCTCATCGTGTCTAGGACAGCTGATCAATGACGTCGGCGGCGATGTCATCCGGATGTGGGCGCTGGTGAGTTTCGTTGTCCGAAAATTTCGACTCAGCCGTTGCACCGCCGGCGAGCGGCTACGATGCCCGCCATCACATTCGCGAGGTATCTCGATGTTTCAGTCTTTCTTCCTGTCGCGCCGGTGGTTGCCCTGGTCGGTCCTCGGTACCGCCCTGATCCTTTTCGCCACTTGGTACCGGGTGCAACTCGACGTCCAGATCAATGAATGGTTCGGCACGTTCTACGACCTGATCCAGCGGGCGCTGGGCAAGCCGGGCACGATCACGATGGCCGATTACTGGACGCAGGTGAGCAGCTTTCTGCGCATCGCCATGGTCTACGTGACCATCGCGGTGGTGCTGGACTTCTTCGTCAAGCACTACATCTTCCGGTGGAGACAGGCCATGAACGACTACTACATGGCGCACTGGCACAAGGTCCGCCACATCGAGGGCGCGGCCCAGCGCGTGCAGGAAGACACCATGCGTTTCGCCAGCATCATGGAAGGCCTGGGTATCGACTTCATGCGCAGCCTGATGGTGCTGGTTGCCTTTCTGCCGATACTCGCGAACCTCTCGGCGAAGGTGACCGAGCTTCCATTCATCGGCCCTGTGCCGTACTCGCTGGTCTGGGTCGCGATCGGGTTTGCGCTGGCCGGCACCGTGTTGCTGGCGATTGTCGGGGTCAAGCTGCCCGGCCTGCAATTCCAGAACCAGCGCGTCGAGGCGGCCTACCGCAAGGAACTCGTGTACGGCGAAGACGACCCCAACCGCGCATCGCCGCCGGTAGCCGGAAAACTCTTTGCCGATGTGCGATTCAACTATTTCCGCCTCTTCTTCCACTACCTGTATTTCGACGTCGCGAAGTGGTCGTATATCCAGTTCGGGGCGATGGTGCCCTATATCGCCCTGGCGCCCACGCTGGTCGGCGGCGTCGTCACGCTGGGCGTGATGCAGCAGATCGTGCGCGCGTTCGGGCGCGTGGAAAGCGCGTTCCAGTTTCTGGTTCTCAGCTGGAGCACCGTCATTGAATTGATCTCGGTGTACAAGCGGCTGCGTGCTTTCGAAAAGCAGATTCAGGACACCGACGAGACGCCGGCCGGCGCGACGGAGGCGGCCTAGCCAGGCGGGCCGATCACCCGGCCGACAGCATCTTGTGCAACAGGTCACCGGTCGCGGCGTCCGCTGGAAAGAAGGTTTCCAGCGCCAGTTCCTGGAGCGTCACGTCCACTGGCGTGCCGAATATGGTGGTTGTGCTGATGAAGTTGAGAACGCCGTAGGAAGTGCGAAACCTGAAAGGCATGGCCACGCCCAGCATCTCGCCGTCCAGGTGCGTGTCGTTGGCGCCCTCGGGTATCGGATAGCCGCGCAATTCGTCCAGCAGTGCAGCGAGCTGGCTGTCCCCGGTGGCGTGGATCTGCTGGCGAAGGCGCTCGAACAAGTGGTTTCGCCATTGACCCAGGTTGACGATCTGCGGCGCCAGGCCCTTCGGGTGCAGGCTCAATCGCAACACGTTCACCTGTCCCTGCAGCAGCTCAGGATCAGCCCCTGCCAGCAGGTGCGCAAGCGCGGCATTGCCTGCCAGCAAGTTCCAGTGTCGGTCGATGGCCAGAGCGGGATAGGGCTCGTGGCTCTTGAGGATCAGCTCGACCGCCTGGCGCGCGGCGGAAAGTGCCGGGTCGCTCAGGGGGCGCTCGCGGTACATGGGTGCATAACCGGCGGCCAGCAGGAGCGCATTGCGCTCTCGCAGTGGTACATCCAGGCGCTCGGCCAGCCGCAGCACCATCTCGCGGCTCGGAACGGACCGGCCGGTCTCCACGAAGCTTAGGTGCCGGGGTGAAATCTCCGCCTCCTGCGCCAGGTCCAGCTGGGACAGGCGTCGGTGCTGCCTCCAGTGGCGCAGGTGGTCCCCAAAGGGCCGGGGAATCGGACGGTGGGCAGAATCGGTCGAAATGTCCATGACGCCATGGTAGGACCAGGAGGCGCGCATCCCCATTACCTCACGCGTAATCGACTCGCGCACGGCGGGCAATGATCATTGCGCCATCGTTCAACCCACCAAGGAGCCGCCATGTCGATCTTCGCCTCTCCCCGTTTCCTGCGCAATGTGCTGTTCGCGGATGCGGCCTCATGCCTGGCCCCCGGCGCGGCCCAACTAGTGTTCACGGCACCCCTGGCGCAGCTGCTCAACCTGCCGGTGGCACTGCTGAGCGGCACCGGCTGGTTCCTGCTGGCCTATGGGGCGACGGTCGCTTTCGTCGCCACCCGCGATCCGTTGCCTCGCCCGCTGGCCGGCCTGCTCGTCGTGGGCAACGCGGGGTGGGCCGTCGGTTGTGGCACTTTGCTGGCCAGTGGCTGGATCGCGCCGACGGCCCTGGGCATCGCGTGGGTCCTGGCACAGGCAGCCACAGTTGCCGTGCTGGCCGGACTGCAATGGTCCGGGCTGCGGCACACCCGGACGGTGGGCTGGGCCTGACGCGGCATCGAAGGGGTTTTTCTTTCTTGTATGCTGTGAAACTTTGGCGCTGCCGCTGCGCTGTCCGTGTTCCATTCCCAGCCTCAAGAGAGAAAGCCCCGCATGACACGCGTTTTCAATTTCAGCCCTGGCCCCGCCACATTGCCTGAGTCCGTGCTGCGCAAGGCGGCGGAGGAAATGCTCGATTGGCATGGGTCCGGCATGTCGGTGATGGAAATGAGCCACCGCGGCAAGGAGTTCATCTCGATCCACGCCGAAGCCGAAAGCCTGCTGCGCGAATTGCTGGGGGTGCCGGCCCATTACAAGGTGCTGTTCATGCAGGGCGGCGCCATTGGCGAGAACGCCATCGTGCCCATGAACCTGATGGGCAAGAGCGGCAAGGCCGACTACGTCAGCACCGGCGACTGGTCCAAGAAGTCCATCAAGGAGGCCAAGACCTACGGCAAGGTGAATGTGGCGGCCTCCGGCGAGGGCAGCAACTTCACCGCGATCCCCAGGCAAGGCGAATGGAAGCTCGATCCCCAGGCCTCCTATGTGCATATCTGCTCGAATGAAACCATCGGCGGCGTGGAATACCACTGGACGCCCGACCCCGGCACGGTGCCGCTTGTGGCGGACATGTCGTCGAACATCCTGTCGCGGCCGGTCGACGTCAGCAAGTATGGATTGATCTACGCGGGCGCGCAGAAAAACATGGGCCCCTCCGGCGTCACGTTGGTCATCGTCCGTGACGACCTGCTGGGCCAGGCGCTGCCGATCACGCCTTCGGCCTTCAACTACCAGCTGCAGGCCGAGAACGACTCGATGTACAACACGCCGCCGACTTATGCGATCTACATCGCGGGCCTCGTCTGCAGGTACATCAAGGGCCAGGGCGGCCTGAAGGCCATGGAAGCGCGCAACAGGGCCAAGGCGGCAATCCTCTACGATTACCTGGACGACAGCGCGTTCTACCGCAACCCGGTGGCCAAGGAAGACCGTTCGCTCATGAATGTGCCTTTCAAGCTGAAAGACGATTCGCTGGACGATGCCTTCCTCAAGGGCGCCCAGGCCAAGGGAATGATCCAGCTCAAGGGCCACCGGTCCGTCGGCGGCATGCGGGCATCGATCTACAACGCGATGCCGATCGAAGGCGTCAAGTCGCTGGTCGCCTACATGAAGGAATTCGAGGCGCAGCATGGCTAACAGGCTGTTCAAGGTGCTGGTCCTGAACCAGATTTCCGAGAATGGCCTCAAGCGCCTTCCCGCGGCGGCTTATACGACCGGCAAGGACATCACCGAGCCCGACGCCGTGATGGTGCGCTCTGCCGACATGCATGGGATGGAGATACCCCTGAGCGTCAAGGCGATCGGCCGCGCCGGCGCCGGCACCAATAACATTCCGGTGAAGGCGATGAGCGCCCGCGGCGTGCCGGTGTTCAACGCGCCCGGCGCCAACGCCAACGCCGTGAAGGAGCTGGTCCTCGCGGGGATGCTGATGGCGGCGCGCAACCTGGCGCCGGCCCAACGGTTCGTGGAACAGCTCGACCCCGCCTCTGCCGACCTGGACAGGACCGTCGAAGACGGCAAGAAGAATTTCGCGGGCTACGAGCTCGCGGGCCAGACGCTGGGCATCATCGGCCTGGGCAAGATTGGCTGCCTGGTCGCCGACGCTGCGATCAAGCTGGGCATGAACGTGCTGGGCTATGACCCGGACATCACGGTGGACGCCGCCTGGAGCTTGCCGGCGCAGGTGAAGCGGGCGGGCAGCGTGAGCGACGTGCTCAAGAACTCCAATTTCATCTCGCTGCATGTGCCCTTGCTGGAAGCCACGCGCGATCTGGTCAACGAGAAGAACTTGGCGCTGACCAGGCCGGGCACGGTGTTGCTCAATTTTTCGCGCGAAGGCGTGGTGAGCGATTCGGCGGTGCTCACCGCGCTCGCCAGCGGGCAGCTTGGCTGGTATGTCTGCGACTTCCCCAGCGGGAAATTTCTCAGGCATGCCAAGGTGGTGGCACTGCCGCACCTGGGCGCGTCGACGCGCGAGGCCGAGGAAAACTGCGCCATCATGGTGGCCGACCAGTTGCGCGACTACCTGGAGAACGGAAACATCGCCAACGCGGTGAACTTCCCCAACGTGAGCATGAGCCGCGAGTCGAGGTTCCGCATCGCGATTGCCAACGCCAACGTGCCCAACATGCTGGGCCAGATCTCCACCGCCATGGCCAACGCCGGCTTGAACATCCACAACATGGTCAACAAGTCGCGCGGCGACATGGCCTACACGCTGGTGGATGTGGACAGCGCGGTGGGCGACAACGTCGTCGCCGCGCTCAAGGGCATTGAAGGCGTACTGGCCGTGTGCTACCTGCCGCACTCGGACCAGTAGCCCTCAGGCTGTGCGGGCAGGCGGATCGTGAAGACCGTGCCGTCTTCGCGGTTGGACGTGACGTCGATGGTGCCGCCGTGGCCCAGCGCAACTTCGCGGGCGATGAACAGCCCCAGCCCCAAATTGGTCGATGGCGCCTTGACTTTCACGGCGGAGTCTTCGGACAGCTGAACCAGCGGGTCGAATATCACCTGCAGCGACTGCGCCGGGATCGGCTCGCCCTGGTTTTTCACTTCGAAGACCAGGTTGGATTTCTCTGATCGTACGGCAAAGCCGATGCTGGCCTCGGGGTCCCCATGCTGAACGGCGTTATTCAGCAGGTTGGACAAGGCCTGGCGAAGCCGCCCGCTGTCCACGAGGCCCGCCAGCCCCTCAGGGACGTCGAGCAGGAACTCCCGCTGGGGATGGGCGGATCGCACCTCTTCCACCGCTTCACGGCAGATCGCCGGAATCGCACAAGCTGCCTTGGCGATCGAAAGGCCCTTGCCCAGCTGCGTCCGGGCGTATTCCAGGAGGTCGCGGATCATGACCCCCATTTCCTTGGCGCTGCGCTGGATCTGGTTCGCCTGTTTGCGGGCCCCTTCGTTGGTCGCGCCACTCTCAAGCAGCTGGCACAGCACCCGGATGGCCGCCAGCGGGCTGCGCAGGTCATGCGCCAGAATGGCCATGAACGTGTCGCGCGACAGCGCGAGTTCCGCCGCATAACGCGAGGTCGACTCCGCCACGGCTTGGTCGACGGCTTCGTTGAAGCGGATCATGTCGTCCATCACGCCCGAGTCCATGCCGCTGGAGTGCTTTTTCGTCCAGAGCCGGATGACGCTGGCGCGCAAGGCCCGGTATTCGGCGCCGAGCTGGTTCAGGTCGAACCCGCTCACGTGGCGAAGCGCGCCATGCGTCGCCGCGGCGGTCTCGCGAACCGACAACGTGGGCCCCAGGCCCTTGGACTTTTCCGACTGCGCCGCTGCGGTCTGCGTCGACTCGAGGTCCTTGGCTATCGCCAGCAGGATGGGCCGGGCATGGTCGCGCAGGGCCAGCGCGCTCATGGTGGAAGCCGCAGGCTCCATCGTCGTGGCAAAAGCCTGCCATTCCTGGACGATCTCTTCCATATTCTCGGTGATGAAGCGTGCAAGGGACATTCGACTGGAGCAGGTAGCGGCTGAGAAGCTGATTGTCGCCGGTCGCGGCACAATGAGGCAAACCAAACAAAAGAGGCCTTTGCCAATGACCCATCCGTTCGCCGACACCCTCAAAACCTTCAAAGCCGGGCCGGGCAACACTGGGAAATTCTTTTCCTTGCCCGCACTGGCCAGGCAGTTTCCCAAGATCTCGCGACTGCCGGTCTCCATGCGCATCGTGCTGGAGTCGGTCCTGCGCAACTGCGACGGTAACAAGGTGACGCCTGAGCATGTGCGCCAGGTGGCCAACTGGTTCCCCAATGCCGATCGTACGGATGAGATTCCTTTCGTCGTGGCGCGCGTGGTCCTGCAGGACTTCACCGGCGTGCCGTTACTGGCCGACCTCGCGGCCATGCGCAGCGTAGCCGCCCGGCTGGGCAAGCAGTCCGGCGCCGTCGAGCCCCTCGTGCCTGTCGACCTGGTCGTGGACCACTCCGTCATGGTCGACCATTACGGCAGCAAGAACTCGCTGGACCTGAACATGAAGCTGGAATTCCAGCGCAACCGCGAGCGCTACGAATTCATGAAGTGGGGCATGCAGGCGTTCAGCACGTTCGGCGTCGTGCCCCCCGGCTTCGGCATCGTGCATCAGGTCAATCTGGAGTATCTGGCGCGCGGCGTGCACCGCACCGCCGACGGCGTCTGCTACCCCGACACGCTGGTCGGCACCGACAGCCACACGACCATGATCAACGGCATCGGCGTGGTCGGCTGGGGCGTCGGCGGCATCGAGGCCGAGGCGGCGATGCTGGGACAGCCGGTGTACATGCTGACGCCCGACGTTGTCGGCTTCGAATTGACCGGGCGATTGCGCGAAGGCTGCACCGCAACCGATCTGGTGCTGACGGTCACCGAGATCCTGCGGCGCGAAAAGGTGGTGGGAAAATTCGTCGAATTCTTCGGTGAGGGCACGCGCACCCTGGCCGTCCCGGACCGGGCGACCATCGCCAACATGGCCCCCGAGTACGGCGCCACCATGGGATTTTTCCCGGTGGACGAAAAGACCATCGATTACTACCGTGGCACCGGCCGCACGTCCGAGAAGATCGAGGCGCTGGAAGCGTACTTCCGGGAACAGGGCCTCTTTGGTGTGCCGCTGGCGGGGCAGGTCGACTATTCGCAGGTCGTCAAGCTCGACCTGGGCGCTGTCACGCCCAGCCTCGCCGGACCCAAGCGGCCGCAGGACCGCATCGAGCTGGGCCAGGTGGCCGCCACCTTCACGTCATTGTTCAGCAAGCCGGTACAGGAGAACGGCTTCAACAAGTCGTCGGACCTGCTGCTGACGCGGCACCTGGTGCGGCTGGGCGGTGAGGAGCCCGACCGCAAGGTGCCTGCCAATCCGCCCACGCCCCTCGCGGCCGAAAGGTTCGAGATGGAGATGGAGGCGAACAAGCCGACGCTCGCGTCGGCCAAATTCGAGGCACCGCCACCCGATGTCAATGTGCAGGACGTGACGATCGGCAATGGCGACGTCCTCATCGCGGCCATCACGAGCTGCACGAACACCTCCAACCCGGGCGTGCTACTGACGGCGGGCCTGCTGGCCAAGAAAGCCGTCGAGGCCGGGCTGCGCGTCAAGCCGCACGTCAAGACGTCGCTGGGGCCGGGCTCGCGCATCGTCACCGAGTACTATGAAAAGGCGGGCTTGCTGCCTTACCTGGAGCAGCTGGGGTTTTCCGTGGTGGGCTACGGCTGCACCACCTGCATCGGCAATTCGGGCGACTTGGCGCCCGAGATCAACGAAGCCATCACCAAGAGCGACCTGGTGTGCGCGGCCGTACTTTCCGGAAACCGCAATTTCGAAGCCCGCATCCACCCCAACATCAAGGCCAATTTCCTGGCCAGCCCGCCGCTGGTCGTGGCGTATGCCATCGCCGGCACGATGCTCAAGGACCTCATGACCGAGCCCGTGGGCAAGGGGCATGGCGGCCGGGACGTGTACCTGGGCGACATCTGGCCTTCCAGCGACGAAGTCCACAAGCTGATGAAGTACGCGCTGAACGGCAAGGCCTACCGCGAGAACTACGCCAAGGTCAAGAGCGACCCCGGTGCGCTCTGGCAGGACATCCACGGGGTCAGCGGTGAAACCTACACCTGGCCCACCAGCACCTACATCGCGCAGCCGCCGTTCTTCGAGGATTTCACCATGGCGCCGGCGGCGCAGCACGAAGCAGAGGGCGTCACGGGCGCGCGCATCATCGCGCTTTTCGGGGATTCGATCACCACCGATCACATTTCGCCCGCGGGTTCGATCAAGGAGAGCTCGCCGGCCGGCCAATGGCTGCTGGCACACGGGGTCAAGAAGCCGGACTTCAACAGCTACGGCTCGCGCCGCGGCAACCATGAGGTGATGATGCGGGGCACCTTTGCCAACGTGCGCATCAAGAACCTGCTGCTCCCGGCCGGTGCGGACGGATCGCGCGAGGAGGGTGGGGTGACGCTCTATCGCGACGGCGAGGGCGGCACGCATAAGATGTCCATCTACGACGCGGCGATGAAGTATGTCGCGCAAGGGCGTCCCACCGTCGTTTTTGCCGGCGAGGAATACGGCACCGGCTCGTCCCGCGACTGGGCCGCCAAGGGCACCCAGCTGCTGGGCATCAAGGCCGTCATCGCCAAGAGTTTCGAGCGCATCCATCGCAGCAACCTGGTTGGGATGGGCGTGCTGCCGCTGCAGTTCAAGGGCAGCGACACCTGGCAGACCCTGCGGCTGGATGGCGATGAGCTGATCGATGTGATTCCAGATCCCATGCTGCGGCCGCAAAGCGACGCCCAGCTGGTCGTGGTGCGGCCCGACGGCAGCCGCCGGGAGTTCATCGTCACGCTACGCATCGATACTCCGATCGAGGTCGACTATTACCGGCACGGCGGCATCCTGCCGTTCGTGCTGCGGCAGCTGCTCGCCGCGTGACGCTGCAGGCCCTGGTCGTGGGCGGCGGCATTGGCGGGCTTGCCGCCGCCATCGCCTGCACCCGGGCCGGCTGGGAGGCACGCCTGTACGAGCAGGCGCCTGAATTCAGCGAGGTCGGCGCAGGCATCCAGCTGGGGCCGAACGCCACTCGGATACTGGATGCGTGGGGCCTGGGCGAGCCGCTCGAAGCGGTCGCGGCGACACCGCAGCGGCTCGTCGTTCGCAACGCGGCCGACGGCGCTGAACTGTCCACGTTGCGGCTGGGCGCGGAGTTCGGCGAACGCTACGGCGCGCCTTATCTCACGATTCACCGTGCAGATTTGCAGGGCTTGTTGCTGGCCGCTGCGCGGGAACGCGGAATTCACCTCAAGCTCTCGTGCGAGGTGACGGCGGCGCAGCCGCTTGCCGATGCGGTTCGCCTGCGGCTGGCCGCCGGCCAGGAGGTGGAAGGCGACGCGCTGGTAGCCGCCGACGGTTTGTGGAGCGCCCTGCGGGGCCACTTTCTGGCCGATGGCGAACCCCGCGCAACGGGGCATCTCGCGTACCGCTCGCTGGCCGGGCAGGCGCGGCTCCCGGCGGCGATGCGCAGCCAGGACATCACGGTCTGGCTAGGCCCGCGCATGCATCTCGTTTCCTATCCGGTCAGCGCCGGCGAACGCCTGAACGTGGTTGCGATTGTCCAGGGTGCGGCGAAGGGGTCCGGGCGCGACTGGGACCAGGCCGCGGTTGCCGCCGAACTGCGGGCGGCGGCCGGCCCCTTGTGCGCGCCGATCGCAGATCTGTTGCAAGCGATGCCGCATTGGCGGCTCTGGCCGCTGTATGACCGGGCCCCCCTGCGCAGCGCGGATGAGATGGCCCGCGGACGTGTGGCGCTGCTGGGTGACGCCGCGCACCCGATGCGGCCTTATCTCGCCCAGGGCGCGGCCATGGCCGTCGAGGACGCCGCCGAGCTGGGCCGGGCGCTTTCGACAGCCGCCGGCAACGGCATGGAGGTGCCGTTGGCGCTGCGCCGCTATGCGCTGAACCGCTGGCGGCGCTGCGCACGGGTTCAGGCGCGCGCCCGTCGCAACGGGGAGATCTTCCATGCCACCGGCTGGCTGCGGCAGGGCAGGGACTGGTCGCTGCGCCTGCTGGGCGCGCGGCTGCTGGACCAGCCCTGGCTGTATCGCTAGTCCAGTGAAAAACAGGGAAATGGCGCTCACCCGAAGGGCCGGGACGAGAAGGGGCACAGGAGCGCGCCTACTCCTGCACCCCTTCTCGCCCCGGCGGGGGGTGCCATTTCCCTGTTTCACTGGACTAGCTACAGGTCCGTGCGCAACTTCCAGATTTCCGGGAACAGCACCACGTCGAGCATCTTGCGCAAGTAGCTGACGCCGCCGGTGCCCCCGGTGCCGCGCTTGAAGCCGATGACGCGCTCGACCGTCGTCACATGGCGGAAGCGCCAGAGCCTGAAAGCGTCTTCGAGGTCGGTGAGCTCCTCGCCCAGCTGGTAGAGGTCCCAGTGGCGCTTGGGGTCGCGGTACACCACCAGCCAGGCCTGTTCGACCGCTTCGCTTTCGGCATAGGGTTGTGTCCAGTCGCGCCGGGTGTGGGTCGCCGGCACCTCCAGCCCGCGCGCCGCCAGCAGGCGCAGCGCCTCGTCGTAGAGCGAGGGCGACTCGTACGCCGACTGCACCATCGCCAGCAGCTCGGGCCGATGCGCATGCGGCTTGAGCATGGCGGCATTCTTGTTGCCCAGGGCGAATTCGATGCAGCGGTACTGCGCACTCTGGAATCCACTCGAGTTGCCCAGGTAGGGCCGGATCGCGCTGTACTCGGGTGGCGTCATGGTCGCCAGGACGTCCCACGCATGCACCAGCTGCTCCATGATGCGCGACACGCGGGCCAGCATCTTGAAAGCCGCACCGAGCTCGTCGCGCGCGACGGCCGCGATCGCGGCGCGCAGCTCATGCAGCATCAGCTTCATCCACAGCTCGCTGGTCTGGTGCTGGATGATGAAGAGCATCTCGTTGTGGTCGGGCGACAAGGGCTTTTGCGCGCCGAGGATGGCATCGAGCTGCAGGTAGTCGGCATAGCTCATCGACCGGCTGAAATCCAGCTGCGCATTTTCATCGCGGACGATGTCTTCGGGTTTGAGAGGCTCCATCTCAGGTCACCGCCTGTTTCTGGTTGAACCGGGACTGCTGCCAGTCGCGGGTTTCCAGCACCTGCCCGAGGTGCTCGACGGCATGCCAGACATCTTCGAACCCGATGTACAGGGGCGTGAAGCCGAACCTCAGGATGTCCGCGTGGCCCGCGCCATTGCCGGCGCGGTAGTCGCCGATCACGCCGCGGGCGATCAATGCCTGCACGATCGCATAGGCGCCTTCGCCGCGCGTCAGGCTAACCTGCGAGCCGCGCCGTGCAGGGTCGCGTGGCGTGGCCAGGCCCAGGCCGTGGCCGGCGCAGCGCTCCTCGGTGAGGCGGATGAAGAGGTCGGTCAACGCCAGCGATTTGGCCCGCAGCGCCGCCATGCCGCCCAGGGGCTGCGCGGCCAGCACCGTGTCGATCCCACATTCGAGCGCCGTCATGCTCAGGATCGGCTGGGTGCCGCACAGGTAGCGGGCGATGTCCGGGGCCGGCCGGTACTCGGGGGTGAACTCGAAAGGCGCCGCGTGGCTCCACCAGCCGGCCAGCGGCTGCTCGAAGCGATGCAGGTGCCTGGGGTGGACCCAGGCAAAGGCCGGCGCGCCGGGGCCGCCGTTCAGGTACTTGTAGCCGCAGCCAATGGCGAAGTCCGCGCCGGCGCCATGCAGGTCGACGGGAACCGCGCCCGCGCTGTGGGCCAGGTCCCACACGGCCGTGGCCCCGGACTCGTGCGCGGCGCTCGTCAATGCCTTCATGTCGTGCATCGCGCCGGTCCGGTAATTGACGTGCGTGAGCACGAGGACCGCGGTCTCCCGGCCCAGCGCCCCCTCGATGTCCCCGTCGTCGGCCAGCTGCAGCTGGCAGCCCCACTCCCTGCAAAGCGACTGCGCGATATACAGGTCGGTCGGAAAATTGTCGCGCTCGCTGACCACGACTTTGCGGCCGGGGGCCGAGTCCCGCGCGATACGCAGCGCGGCGCTCAGCACCTTGTAAAGATTGATGGACGTGCTGTCGGTGGCGACCACCTCGCCGGCGCCCGCACCCACGAGCGCAGCGATCTTGTTACCCAGCCGCTGCGGCAAGTCGAACCAGCCCGCGCTGTTCCACGAGCGGATCAGGCCCTGGCCCCATTCCTCGGAAACGGCTTGTGCGATCCGTCCCGGGACGGCCTTGGGCAACACGCCCAGGGAATTGCCGTCGAGGTAAATCACTCCTTCGGGCAGCGTGAACAACCCGCGCAGCTCGTGCAGGGGGTCTTGCGCGTCGAGCGCGCGGCAATCTTGCAAGCTTGTCATAGTTGGCGCAGCACGGCCCGCACCGGTGAAGCGTCGGCCGTCATGAGTTTGAGGGGCAGGGCGACCAGCTCGTAGTCACCTTCGGGCACATCGTCGAGCAGCAGGTTTTCGAGCACCCGCAGGCCGAGCCGCCGGATCACCTGGTGGCTGTCCAGGGTCTTGCTTTCCGCGGGATCGATGCTCGCGGTATCGATGCCGACGAGCGTCACGCCCCGTGCTGCAAGCCTTTCGATGGCCTCGGGCGCGTAGGCCGCAAGTTGCGAGTCCCATTGGCCCACCGGCATCCGTTCGTAGGTTCGAACGAGCACACGAGGAGGTAATTCATGTACGGCATGCGCAAGGTGCTCCCAGCGCACCAGGGGCCCGCGGCCGATCGCATGGATCACCCGGCAGGGACCGAGATAAGGCTCCAGGTCGACGGCGCCGATCGATCGGCCCGTGGTGTCGTAGTGCAGCGGCGCGTCGGCGTGGGCACCCACGTGCGGCGACAAGGTGATGCGGCTGACATTCACGGGGCAGCCCGGCGAGAGCGTGGCCGACCACTGCTGCTCATAAGGCGTGTCGCCGGGAAACACCGGGGAGCCGGGCAACACCGGGGGAGAGATGTCCCAAATCCTTTTCATGCCGAAAGTGTGCGCCGCGCCGCGCACTCGCGGTGTCGGTTAAATCCAACACCGGTCCTGAAAACGTGAGTCAGCTGGGGTGGGACACCTTGCCCAGCAGGAGGAACTCCATGAGCGCTTTCTGTGCATGCATCCGGTTCTCGGCTTCATCCCAGACCACGGACTGGGGCCCGTCGATCACCTCCGCCTCGACCTCCTCGCCACGATGGGCCGGCAGGCAATGCATGAAGAGCGCGTCGGGCCGGGCGACCCGCAGCATCTCGCTGTCCACGCACCAGTCGGCGAAGGCCGTCTTGCGCGCTTCGTTCTCCGCCTCGTAGCCCATGCTGGTCCACACGTCGGTGGTCACCAGGTCGGCATTGCGGCAGGCATCCATCGGGTCTTTGAAAACCTTGTAGCTCTGGCTGCTGCGGATGCCTGCCACGGCCTGGTCCACTTCGTAGCCGGTGGGGGTGCTCAGGTGAACCGTGAAGCCGAGCAGGTCCGCCGCCTGAAGCCAGGTATTGGCCATGTTGTTGCCGTCCCCGACCCAGGCGACGGTCTTGCCCTTGATCGATCCCCGGTGTTCGATGAACGTGAAGATGTCGGCGAGGATCTGGCAGGGATGAAACTCGTTGGTCAGGCCGTTGATCACCGGCACCCGCGAGTATTCGGCGAAGCGCTCGATCCGCTCCTGGCCGAAGGTCCGGATCATCACGACGTCCACCATGCGGCTGATGACGCGCGCGGTGTCCTCGATCGGCTCGGCCCGCCCCAGCTGGCTGTCCCCGGTGGTGAGGTTGAGCACGCTGCCGCCCAGCTGGTACATCCCTGCCTCGAAGCTCACGCGTGTCCGCGTGGATGCCTTCTCGAAGATCATGGCCAGCGTGCGGTCAGCGAGCGGATGGTATTTCTCGTAGGACTTGAACTTCTTCTTGATCGCCGCCGCGCGCTCGAACAGCCAGTCGTATTCGTCCGCCGTCAGGTCGCTGAACTGCAGGTAATGCTTGATTGGCATCTCACTGCCCCACGAATTCGCGCACCAGCGGCGCGAGCAGCGCCACGATCTCGTCCGCGTCGGCCTCGGTCAGGATCAGCGGCGGTACGAGCCGGATCACATTCTCGGCCGTGACGCTGATCAGCAAGCCCTTGTCCACCGCCCGCTGGGTGAGGACGCCGCATGGCCTGGACAATTCAATGCCCAGCATCAGGCCCTGCCCGCGGATTTCGGTCACGCCCTGCAGTGCGCCGATTTCACGGGCCAGGCCGCCCTTGAGGTGAGCGCCGACACGGGCCGCGTTATCGAGCAAGCCTTCTTCTTCCACGATACGGATCGTCTCGACGCCCGCCCGCATCGCCAGCGGGTTGCCCCCGAACGTCGTACCGTGGTTGCCCGGCTGAAAAATGTTCGCGGCCTTGGGGCCGGCCACCACCGCCCCGATAGGCACTCCCGAGCCCAGGCCCTTGGCCAGCGGCATCACGTCCGGCAGGATACCGGCCCACTGGTGGGCGAACCACTTGCCGGTGCGCCCCATCCCGCATTGCACCTCGTCGATCATCAGCAGCCATTCGCGCTGGTCGCAGACCTGCCGCACCTGCTGCAGGTATTCGATCCGCATGGGATTGACGCCGCCCTCGCCCTGGATGGTCTCGAAGAACACCGCCACCACGTTCTTGTTGCCCTCGGTCGCGGCCTTCAGTGCCTCGATGTCGTTGAGCGGGACGCGGATGAAGCCTTCCACCAGCGGGCCGAAGCCTTTCTGGACTTTTTCGTTGCCGGTCGCCGACAGAGTGGCGATGCTGCGGCCATGGAAGGCCTTCTCGTACACCACAATCTCGGGCCGCTCGATGCCGCGGTCGTGGCCGTACTTGCGCGCCAGCTTGATGGCGGCCTCGTTGGCCTCCAGGCCGGTGCAGCAGAAAAACGCATTGCTCAGCCCGGACAGTTCGGCCAGCTTGGCCGCCAGCTGCTCCTGGTTGGGCACGTGGTAGTAGTTGGAGCTGTGGATGATCTTGGCGATCTGGTCCTGCAGCGCCGGCACCAGCTTGGGGTGGTTGTGGCCCAGCGTATTGACGGCGATGCCGCCCAGCGCATCCAGGTACTGCTTGCCGTTCACGTCCCATACCCGGACCCCCTGGCCGTGGGACAGGGCGATCGGAAGCCGCCCATAAGTGTTCATGGTGTGGGGCGAAGAAGCCTCGATGAATGCCATTACCCGGTCTCCAGAAAAAAAAGGCTCAACCAGTGAGCCGTTGAGGCCCGATTTTAGGCACAGGGGAACACCGCGTTGATTGACAATTCCGCATCACAGCAATGCGGCACGACAGCTGCGTGAAAGCTTGATCAGGTCTTATATAAGATATAATACAGTGCACTGCAAGGCGCGCTCCCGCGCCATCGGTGCCAGACCTTACACCGATGGTTTCGAGCAGCGCCAAAGAAGTCTTTATCCTCGGGCAGACACGTGACGGCAAGGACTTTCGCCCCAGCGACTGGGCGGAGCGGCTGGCCGGTGTGATGAGTTCGTTCCGGCCAGGCGGCGCCCAACCCGGGAGCCACCTCAGCTATTCCCCGTGGTGCGTGCCCACTGTGATCAACGGCGTCAAGGCGGTGGTCGTCAACGGCGAACTGCGCGACTTCGACGTCATGGCCTGGGACTTCGTCCTGAACTTCGCCAAGGACAACGACCTGCAGGTGGCCGAGGCCTGCCTGCTGCCCGAATCGAAAGAGTGACCCACAAAAAAACCGCCCGGAGGCGGTTCTTTTGTCTTTGCTGGCAGCGCACCCGCTTCAAACGGCGCAGCTCGATCAAATGACCGGGCTGCGGGCTGTTTGCCTGAAGAAAGGTCAGGCGGCCGCGGTAGCCAGGGTCTTGACCTTGGCGGACAGCCGGCTCTTGTCGCGAGCGGCCTTGTTCTTGTGGAAGATCTGCTTGTCCGCGACCATGTCCACGATGCTTTGCGCCTTGGCAAAAGCTTCCGTGGCTTTGGCCTTGTCCCCGGACGCCACTGCCTTTTCGACGTTCTTCACGGCGGTGCGGTACTTGGAGCGCAGGGAGGTGTTGGCTGCGTTGAGCTTGAGGTCCTGGCGGACGCGTTTACGGCCCGACGCCAGGCGCGGGTTCTTTTTCTTGGGTTTGGCTGATGCCATGATTTGTGTTCCTTGTGTCTGAGGATGATGCCAGCAAAGCTCTCCATTATAGGCGCGTTGGGTTTCGCCGCTCTGCCCGCCGGCCATGGCCGGCCGAAGCGCGGGCTACACTCGCGCCGGTGAGTCTTCTCAAAGCCGCTTCCACCGTATCCCTCCTGACGCTCGCATCCCGCATCACCGGCCTCGTGCGCGACCTGCTCATGGCTGCCACATTCGGGGCCACTGGCCTGACGGATGCGTTCAATGTCGCGTTCCGCATTCCCAACCTGTTTCGCCGCTTGTTCGGAGAGGGCGCATTCAGCCAGGCGTTCGTCCCGGCCCTGGCGCACTCGAAGTCGCAGGATGGCGACGAAGCCACCCGCCGGCTGATCGACAGTGTGGCCACGGTGCTGGCCTGGTCGTTGCTGCTGACCTGTGCCTTGGGCGTGGCGGGCGCGCCAGTGCTGGTATGGGCGCTCGCCAGCGGCTTCAAGCAGCAGCCGCAGAGCTTCGAGGCGGCCGTGTTCATGACGCGGTGGATGTTTCCCTATATCGGCTTCATGTCGATGGTGGCTTTGTCCGCGGGCGTTCTCAACACGTGGAAGCAATTTGCCGTGCCGGCCGTGACGCCGGTCCTGCTGAATGTGGCGATGATTGCCGCGGCCTGGCTTGGCGCGCCCTGGTTCGCCTCGATGGGCATCCAGCCGATCTACGCCATGGCCGGTGGTGTGATGCTGGGCGGGCTGCTTCAATTGCTGGTGCAGATCCCGGCCTTGCACCGCCTGGGCCTGCTGCCGCGGATCGGACTGGGCTGGTCGCGGCTGCGGGCGGCCTGGAACGATCCGGGCACCCGCAAGGTGGCGCGGATGATGCTGCCGGCGTTGCTGGGCGTGGGGGTCGCGCACATATCGATCCTCATCAACACGCAGATCGCTTCCTGGCTGGCACCCGGCAGCGTGACCTGGCTGGGCTATGCCGACCGCCTGATGGAATTTCCCACGGCCCTCCTGGGCGTGGCGCTGGGTGTGGTGCTGATGCCGCAGCTCGCGGGCGCCCGCGCCAGCAACGATCCGCAGCGCTATTCGGCCATGCTCGATTGGGGCCTGCGGCTGGTGGTGCTGCTGGCCGTGCCGGCGTCGATCGCCTTGCTCGTGTTCGCCCGGCCGCTGGTCGCGACGCTGTTTCACTACGGCGCCTTCAGCGACAACGACGTGTCGCAGGTCGCATTGGCGCTGGCCGGTTACGGCGCGGGGCTGGTGGGGCTGGTGGCGATCAAAGTGCTGGCGCCCGGTTTTTACGCCAGCCAGGACATGCGAACGCCCGTGCGCATCGCCGTTGTGGTGCTGGTCATCACACAGCTGCTGAACCTCGTGCTCGTGCCGGCGCTCCAGCACGCGGGGCTGGCCCTGTCGATCGGCATTGGGGCCTTGATCAACGCCGGCTGGCTGCTGGCCGGCTTGCTCAAGCGCGGCAGCTACAAGCCCGTGCCCGGCTGGGGCATGTTCGCGCTGCAAGTGCTGGGCGCCAGCGCGCTGCTCGCCGTGTTTCTCATGTGGGCGGCCTCCAGTTTTCCATGGATCGCGATGCGCGCCCAAAGCTTGCAAAGGGCGGGCCTCATGGCCGGCCTGCTCCTTGGCTGCGCGGCCCTCTACTTTGCGGCGCTATGGGCCGCGGGCTTGAAACTGCGGCAGTTTGTCACGCGCTGACGCAGCAGCTGCGGCGCGATGCTTGACTGGGGCATGCCGGTCCATTACAAAGAACTCATGCTGCTGAATTTGAATGCTCCGACGCCGCTCGAGTACTTCAGCTCGCTCGCCCAAAGCGACGACCAGTTCCCGCTTCTCGAAGCGGCCGCCAGCATCGCCCAGGACGAATACCCCGGCCTCGACGTCCAGCAAGTGCTCGGCGACATGGACCAGCTGCTCGCACGCCTGAAGCGGCGGTTGCCCGTCGACGCGGCACCGCTGCAACGGCTGCGCGCCCTCAACCAGTTTTTTTTCCGCGACCTGAGCTTCGGCGGCAATGTCAACGACTACTGCGACCCCGACAACAGCTACTTGAATGTGGTGCTGCGCACCCGGCGGGGCAACCAGATTTCGCTGGCCGTCCTCTGGATAGAGCTCGCCCAGGGCCTGGGCCTGCATGCGCGGGGCGTTTGTTTCCCGGGCCATTTCATGGCCAAGGTGAACTTGCCCAAGGGTCAGGTGGTGATCGACCCATTTACCGGGCAGTCCCTGTCGCGCGAGGAACTCGCGGAGCGGCTCGAGCCCTACAAGCGGCGCAGCGGGCTGGTCGACGAGTTCGAGGTGCCGCTGGGCCTGTACCTGCAGGCGGCTTCGTCCCGCGACATCATCGCCAGGATGCTGCGCAACCTCAAGGAATTGCACCACGCGCAAGAAGACTGGCAGCGCGCGATTGCGGTGCAGGACCGGCTGGTGTTGCTTTTGCCCGACGCCTGGGCCGAGTACCGCGACCGTGGCTTGGCCCACGCCGAGCAGGGCCATACCGCGCTGGCCGTCATCGACCTGGAAACCTACCTGGTTCATGCGCAGGACGCCCTGGATATCGACGTGATCGCCGACCGGGTGGCCGATTTGCGCCGAGCCCGAAACTAGGACCCGCGCAGTGGGAGCTGGGTAGCGCTCGGGGCGCTGCGCAGCTGCGCGAAGTCCTGCCGAAGAGTGACGGGGCCCGGCCCGATAGAATTTGCGGTCCCGCCATCCCGCAATGCAATTCACGCCCACTCAGAAATATGCCGCCGCCTGGATGCTGATCGCGTTGGTGACCGGCCTGACGCTGTGGCTCCTGGGAAGGGCATTGACCCCGTTCGTTGTCGCTGCTGTGCTGGCGTACGCCCTCACGCCGCTGGTCGACCGGCTCGACGAACTGGGGAACGGCCGCATGCCGCGCGTCCTGGCGGTCGCCGTGGTCGAACTGCTGCTGATCCTGGCCATCGTGTGCCTGGTGCTGATGGTCGTTCCCATCCTGGCCAAGGAAGTGCCGCTGATTCGCGAGCAGCTTCCATCCCTTTTCGACAAGTTCAATGCGACGCTGACTCCCTGGCTGGAAGGGTTGGGCATCACCATTGCGCTGGACCTCGCCAGTCTCAAGGCGCAGCTGGTGCGCTATCTGAGCGCCAACTTCGAAGAGGCGCTGGGCTCGGTCTTCTCGTCGCTGCGTATCGGCGGCGGCGTCGCGCTCATCGTGGTGGGGTACGCCGTCCTGATTCCGGTGGCACTTTTCTACCTCCTGCTCGACTGGAAGCACCTGGTCTCCCGGGTGCTCGAGCTGGTGCCGCCGCGGGCGCGGGCCAGCGTCGACTCTTTCACGACCGAAGCCGACCTGGTGCTGGGGCAGTACCTTCGTGGGCAGCTGCTGGTGATGCTGACCATGGCGATCTTCTACAGCACCGGCCTGGCGCTTTTCGGCCTGGACCTGGCCCTGCCCATCGGTGTTTTCACCGGCCTGGCGATGTTCGTGCCCTACGTGGGTTTCGGTATCGGCCTTGTGCTCGCCATCGTCGCGGGCGTGCTGCAGTTCGCCTCGATCAAGGCCCTGATCATGGTCGCGGCGGTCTACGGGACGGGACAGGTCATCGAGGGCTTCTACCTCACCCCGCGCCTCGTGGGCCAGCGCATCGGCCTGCATCCCCTGGTCGTGATATTCGCCCTGCTGGCATTCGCCCAGCTATTCGGCTTCGTCGGGGTGCTGGTGGCGCTGCCCGCGAGCGCCGTGCTGTTCGTGGCCATGCGCCGGCTGCGCGATGGGTACATGGCGAGCAAGCTCTACCAGAACTGATGAAGCAGATCGCACTCGACATCGGCCTGGCTCGCGGTCCCACGCTGGCGAGCTTTTGCGCCGGGCCCAATGATGCTGCGCACAAGCACCTGCAGCTGTGGGCGGGCAGCCCCACGCGCTCGCCGGTACCCACCTACCTCTGGGGCGCGGGCGGGGCGGGCAAGACACACCTGCTCAAGGCCGTGGCGCAGTCGCTGCGCGAGCAGGGGGCGTCCGCGGGCTGGCTCGACGCATCCATGAGCGAGGCGCCCGAGTTCAGCGACAGCTGGGCGGTGGTCCTGCTCGACGATGCGCACCTTTATACCGCGGTGCAGCAGCACGCGGCATTCAACTGGTTCGTCAATGCCCAGAGCCTGCAGCGCGGCGTGCTGGCAGCCGGAGCTCTGCCGCCCGCGGACCTCAAGCTGCGCGAGGATCTGCGCACCCGCCTGGCCTGGGGCCATGTGTTCCACCTGCAGGCGCTGAGCGAGCCGGAGCGCCGGGCCGTGCTGCGCCAGGCCGCGGACTCGCGCGGCGTATTCCTGGGCGACGAGGTAATGGATTTCATGCTGACACGCTTTTCGCGCGATCTGGGCAGCCTGATGCAGTTGCTGGAGCATCTCGACGGTTATGCCTTGCAGACCAAGCGCGCCATCACCATCCCACTCATCAAATCCATGATGGAGAACGAGTGACGACTTCGAAGACGAGTGGGCGGTCCAGGCTGAGGCTGGCGCTTTTCGACCTGGACCATACGCTGCTGCCACTCGATTCCGACTACGCCTGGGGCGTCTTCACCCAGGAGATCGGCTGGACCGACCCTGCCGTGTTCAAGCAGCGCAACGACGCGTTCTACGAGCATTACAAGGCCGGCACGCTCGACGTTCACGAATATGTGCGCTTTGCGACCGAGGCCCTGCGGCTGCGAGGCCCGGCCCAGGCGCAGGCCGCGCAGGCCCGATTCATGAATGAGGTGATCACCCCGGCCATTCGCCCGGAAGCCCTGGCATTGCTGGGGCAGCACCGGGCGGGCGGCGACCAGCTGGTCATCGTCACCGCCACCAACGAGTTTGTGACGGCGCCGATTGCCCGCGCCCTGGACGTGCCCGAGTTGATCGCGGTGCAACTCGAACACGCCGCCGACGGCTGGATCACCGGCGAAATCGCGGGCGTTCCCTCCTTTCGCGACGGCAAGGTTGCGCGTGTGGGCCAGTGGTTGGCGCAGCGTGGACTGGGCTGGGCCGACGTGGAGGCCACCTTCTACTCGGACTCCATCAACGATCTGGCCCTTCTGGAGAAGGTCGGCCACCCCGTGGCGACCAACCCGGACCCGCGGCTTCGCGCCGTCGCCCGGGAGCGCGGCTGGCGCATACTTGAACTGTTCAAAAAAAATGATTAAGAAATTCATCGACAAGCTGCTTGGAACGTCACTTGGCGCCAGGGGTGGCCGGCCCAATTTCGGCAAGAGGCAGGAGGTCGGCCCCCAGGAGCACGGCATCGACCCCTCTCTCGTGGACGATCGCGCGCTGAACGTGGTGCACACGCTCAAGGAGGCCGGTTTCGAGGCCTACATCGTCGGCGGTGCGGTGCGCGACCTGCTGGTCGGCCTGAGGCCCAAGGACTTCGACGTCGCCACCAGCGCGACGCCCGAGCAGGTCAAGGGGCTTTTCCGGCGCGCCTTCATCATCGGACGCCGCTTTCGCATCGTCCACGTGGTTTACGGGCGCGGGCGCGAGCACGAGGTGATCGAGGTGTCCACCTTCCGCGCCTACATGGACAATGCCGCCGCCGAACAGGTGGCCGGCAACGAGAAGACCAGCAAGAGCGAACTCGCGGGCATGAAGCACGCCGTCGATTCCACGGGCCGGGTGCTGCGCGACAACGTCTGGGGCCCGCAGGAAGAAGACGCGACGCGCCGCGACTTCACCATCAATGCGATGTACTACGACCCCGAGACGCAGACCGTGGTGGACTATCACGGCGGCATCAAGGACGCCAAGAAGCTCACGATCCGCATGATCGGCGATCCGCCGACACGCTACCGCGAAGACCCGGTTCGCATCATCCGGGCCGTGCGCTTCGCGGCCAAGCTCAGCCCGCTCGGCTTCAAGCTCGACCCCAAGACGGCCAGGCCGCTGATCGAATGCCAGGCGCTCCTGGCCGACGTTCCGCAAAGCCGCCTGTTCGACGAGATGCTCAAGCTGCTGCAGACGGGCCACTCCCTGGCGACCATCGCGCAGCTGAAGTCCCTGGGCATGGCCCGGGGCATCTATCCCCTGCTGGATGTGGTGGTCGAGCGTGCCGAGCAGCCCTTCGTCAGCGCGGCGTTGCAGGACACCGATCGCCGCGTGAACGAAGGCAAGCCGGTCGCGCCCAGCTTCCTTCTGGCCTGCGTGCTCTGGGCCGATGTCCGCGACGGCTGGGCCGACCGGCTGGCGCGCAAGCAGCACCCGTTTCCCGCGCTGCAGGATGCCATCGACGACGTATTCAACGCCCGCATCGGCGACGTGTCCGGCCGCGGCAAACTGGCGGCCGACATGCGCGAGATCTGGATGATGCAGCCCCGGTTCGACAAGCGCACCGGCAGCACGCCGTTCAGCCTGGTAGAACAGCCGCGCTTTCGCGCCGCCTTCGACTTCATGCGCCTGCGCGCTGACGTGGGCGAGGTGGACGTGGTGCTGGCTGACTGGTGGCAGGAGTTCAGCCAGGCCAGCGATTCAGTGCGCGAGGATTTGCTCGCGCAGCTGCGTGAAGAGCAGCACAAGGGCCAACGCCGCGTGGTGCGGGCGCCCCGGCCCGACAAGCCGGTGCTGGCCACCCATACGGAGCCGCCGGCGGACGGCGAAGCCGTGGCCGAGGGCGAGGCCGACAGCATGGATGCCCCCCGCAAGCGGCGGCGCCGCCGCCGTAAGGCCACCGGAGAGGCCGGAGGACATGAGTCTTCGCCGCCGGCAGGGACGCAGGAATAACCGTGCGGGGCCGCTGACCATGGCGGGCGAACGCACCGCCCATGTGGGCCTCGGGGCCAACCTGGGCAACGCCGAACAGGCGGTGCGCAGCGCCCTTGTTCGCCTGGGGGAGCTGGATGGCACGCGGCTCGTGGTTCATTCATCCCTTTACCGCACGGCCCCGGTCGACGCCGGCGGGCCCGACTACGTCAATGCCGTGGCCGAATTGTCGACTCGGCTCAGTGCCTTTGAACTTCTGGCGCGCCTGCAGGAGCTGGAGGCGGAGGCCCGGCGCGAGCGGCCCGCCCGCAACGCGCCCCGCACGCTCGACCTCGATCTCCTGCTGTACGGGAATGCGCGCCTGGACACTCCGGTGCTGCAGGTCCCGCACCCGCGGATGATGCAGCGCGCGTTCGTATTGGTTCCGCTGGCCGAGATCGCGCCCCACCTCGTGCCGGCGCCTGCGCTCCAGGCCGTGGCCGACCAGATCGTGGTGCGGTTACCTCCCGGGTAATTGCCGGTATGACCCCGGGGCCGCATGATCAACCCATCCCAAGGTCCCTCAACGAAACGGAGTTTTTATGACAGATACCGGCCTGATCGACGCCAACTTCCTGATCGGAGTCGGCGTGGCGATGATGTTCGTATTTGCCAACCCCTTCGCCAAATAGCGTGCCAGCGTCGCCCCTAGAACCAGGCCACCAGGCCCGACTGCTGTGCATTCTGGGGGTTCGATCCCGCATCGCGCACGCGTTGCAGGGCCTGTTCGGCCTCCACGCCCAAGGCCTTGAGCACGCAGGCGGCGGCACTTCCCGTGCGGCCTATGCCTGCGGCACAGTGCAGCAGGACAGCCTCGCCATGGCGCAGGCCATCCGCAATCTGCTCCACGTGGCGGCGAAACTGCGCCGGATTTTCCGGCAGGCCGAAATTGCGCATCGGTACATGGATCCAGCGAAAGGGCAGGGTGCATGCGGCCACCGCGCTGTCATAGGGCGGGGACAGTTCCGTCAGTTCGCTGCGCGGCGTCAGGCAGACGACTTGGGTGAGGCCGGCGTGCCGGGCCTGCGCCTGGAATTCGCTCCAGGTTTCGAAACGCCCCGGCATCGAGCCCAGCCATAGGTTGCCGGGCACTTGCCGCGGCAGGCTTACCGGCCGGAATTGCATTCGTATGGCATCGAATAGTTCATTGCGGCCAAGACTATGCCACCGGACGGGCGGGCGCGGGGCTGTCCTACAACCCGCCGTCTCTGCGCGCCCTAAATTGACGCGAGACTACCGGAGTAACCATGAGCCCGAAACAAACCTCGCCGGATGCGGCGGACGACAAAGACCATGCGCAGGCGCCCACCGACGGTGAGCGCGGCACCAACGCGGTTGAACACAAGCCCGATCCCAATGCCGAGCCGCTGCCCGATGGGGAGCACAAGTTCGTTCCGCGCAGCCCGTACACCACCGGCAACTCCTGATTTGGGCGCCCCGGCGGTAAAGACTGCCCGTCAGGGGCAACCATAATCGAGCCATTCCACGAGACTCGAAAAAGCCCATGTCCAGCTACCAGATACGTCCCGCGGCCGACAGCGATGCCGAACGCGTGGCCGCCGTGCATGCCGTCTCGTCCCATGCCGCCTACCAAAGCGTGGCGCCTGCCGCCCAGAGCCTGCCCGCCGACAAGCGTCTCGCATTCTGGCGCGATGCGATCGAATATGGCGAGCCCCTGGTACACGTCGCGCTCGACGAGGCAAAACGCCTCATCGGTTTCGTGGGCTTCGACCGCTCGCGCGACCCCAAGTCCAGGGCCACGACCGGCGAGATCTGGGCGTTGTATGTCGAGCCTTCCTGTTGGACGCTCGGCGCGGGCCTGGCCTTGTGGGATGCGGCGCGCGAAGGCCTGATGGAAGAAGGATGCACCGAAGTCACGGTGTGGATTCCTCTTTGCAACGAACGGGCCCTGCGCTTCGTCGAGCTCGCGGGCTTCAAGCGTGAACTCAACACCGCCAGGACAGCCATGCTGGGCGGCGTCAAGCTCGAGGAAATCCGCCTGCGGCGGCCTCTGGACTGACGGGCGGAAGGCACCATGGCATCGAGTCTGATCGCCCTGCTGGACGATATCGCCACCATCTTGAATGACGTCTCCATCCTGGCCAAGGTGGCCACCAAGAAGACCGCAGGAGTGCTGGGCGACGACCTCGCCCTCAATGCCCAGCAGGTCGCGGGCGTGGCCGCTGAGCGCGAGCTGCCGGTGGTCTGGGCCGTCGCCAAGGGATCTTTCATCAACAAGGCCATCCTGGTGCCCGCCGCGCTGGCCATCAGCGCCTTCGCACCCTGGGCGGTGACGCCGCTGCTCATGGTGGGCGGCGCTTTCCTCTGCTTCGAAGGATTCGAGAAGCTGGCCCACAAGTTCCTACACAGCCGATCGCACGACGAGGCCCACGAAGAAGAGCTCGCCCATGCATTGTTGAACCCGGCCGCCGACCTGCGCGTGATCGAGAAAGACAAGATCAAGGGCGCCATACGCACCGATTTCATCCTTTCGGCGGAAATCATCGCCATCACGCTCGGGACGGTGGCGCAAAGCGAGTTCAGCGTCCAGGTCGGGCTGCTGGTCGGGATCGCGCTGCTCATGACAGTGGGCGTTTACGGCCTTGTCGCGGCCATCGTCAAGCTGGACGATTTCGGCCTGTACCTCACCCGCCGCGGGGGCGGCGCGGCCCGCGGCCTGGGTGCGGGGATCCTGCGCACCGCACCCTGGTTGATGAAGGGTCTGTCGGTTGCGGGCACAGCGGCGATGTTTCTTGTGGGCGGCGGCATCCTGGTGCATGGCATCGGGCCGTTGGGCCACGCGATCGAGAACTGGACCCACGCCATGGGCGGGGCCGGCGTGGTGGTGGCAACACTGATCGACGGGCTGATCGGCGTGGCAGCCGGCGCCCTGGTGCTGGCCGGCGTTACCGCGGCACAGCGAATCGGGGGCCGCAAGGCGGCTGCGTGAGCGACGCGGCAACGCTGCATTGGGCCGAAGACGGGGTGGCGCGCATGGCGCGCTGGCGCTCCGAGGCAGGCGCACCGCCGCCCAAGCGGGTGCGGACCGTGGATGACACGTTGCCCGCCGATGCGGCCTACCGGATGGCCGGCGAAGGCGTGGGGCTGTTATGGCGAAGCGACTTTCACAATGCCCGGCAGCTGCTGCAGGCCCTGGCCCGGCGCGCCGACCGCAAGCCGCGCCGGGCCGCCGCTACCTCGGACTCTCCCATCGAGGCTTTCCATGCACACCGCCTGGCCCAGGGCCAGCGCTCCCGTTTGTTGGGCAGGCTGCTGATTTACCTTGAGGCCGATTACGCAATCACATTGCCCCGTGCGCCCGACCTGCGCACAGCCTGTACAGAGGCCTGGGGCCCGCCGGACGGCCAGCCCTCGGTCGCCTCGTTGCGCGAGTTGCTGGGTTTGGTGGGTGCGCACGAGTGGCGCAAGAAGGGCGTGGAAATCCCCGCGCTGGGCGGGCCGCCGCGCAACCGCATTCATGCGCACTACGGCGTTTTTTCGCCGGTGCGCGGCGAATACCTCGACCTCGTTTCGACGGCGCCGCTGCCTTCGCGAGAACTGGCATTCGACATCGGAACCGGCACCGGCGTGCTGGCCGCGATTCTCGCCCGTCGCGGCGTGCAGCGCGTCATCGCCACCGACCAGGACCCGCGGGCACTGGCCTGCGCCCGCGACAACCTGGCCCACCTGGGGCTGCAGGACCGGATCGACGTGGTGCAGGCGGACCTGTTTCCGCCGGGCTGCGCGCCGCTGGTCGTCTGCAACCCGCCTTGGCTTCCCGCGCGGCCCAGCTCGCCGCTGGAACATGCCATCTACGACGAGGACAGCCGGATGCTGCGGGGTTTCCTGGGCGGGCTGGCGCAGCACCTGGCGCCCGGCGGCGAGGGCTGGCTCATTCTGTCGGACCTGGCGCAGCACCTGGGCTTGCGCACGCCCGATGCGCTGCCTTCGCTGATCGATGCGTCTGGATTGCGTGTTGTGGGGCGTCAGGAAGTGCGGCCCCGCCACCCCAAGGCCGGCGATGCCGCCGATCCCCTGCACGGCGCGCGGGCTCGCGAAGTCACTTCGCTGTGGCGGCTCGGGGTCCGCTGAAGGTGGCCGCTCCTACATCGAGGTGGGGTATTCTCCGTCGGCCAGCGGAAGCCGCGTTGCCTAAGGTCGCTGCTCGATATGGACTTCTCATCTGACTGGCTGGACCTCCTGCAGTGGCCTGCCATGCTCGCCACGGTATTGGCGGCGTGGCTGGTGGGATCGAACTCGCCCATGCGCCGCAACATCGGCTTTTGGGTTTTTCTTGCCAGCAACGTGCTGTGGGTAATGTGGGGATGGCACGACGGCGCCTACGCCTTGATGGCATTGCAAGTGGCACTCGCGGCGTTGAACATCCGCGGTGTGACCAAGACGGAGAAAGCTCAAGAGTAGGCACGCGCCTACGATGGCTCAGGCATTGAACGGATAAGCAGAGCTTGCCTTGCCGGAGAAGATAGCTTCACTGCTGACATCACTCCGGAAGGTTTCAATGAACATTTCCCAACAAATGCCCAACCGCGCGCCCACCAGTGGCCCGGACGCCGGCCACGATGCGGCGCGCCGGGTGATCGACGACGACATCGCCCTGGGCTGCGAGTGCGCGAATCCGGCTTTGCAGATCGAGCGATGGGGCGACGAGTCGCAGGCGCGCCCGCAAGAGTCTTACTGAGCCGCAAAAAGTGACAGTTGCGGTCCTACAAGCTGTGCCTGCAATACCCCACTTTCTAGAGTGTGAGTGAACCGTAGTCTTTGACCAGCTGGCTTCGCCGGCTTTTTTCCAACTATTTCCCTTCGGGGTTTCCACTCAAGGAGTTAGAGATGATCACAACCAAGAAAACCCTGACGGCCCTGGCCGCTGCTGCGGCTCTGGCTATCGGCGGGGTGTCCATCGCCCAGTCGTCGGGCGCGGCGGGTTCGGGCACTTCGGGCTCTTCAGCATCCGGCGGCGGTTCGGGCACTTCGGGTTCGTCGGCTTCGGGCAGCAGCACCCCTGCCGCCGGCGGCAGCACCGGTTCTTCCAGCACCACCACGCCCAGCGCAGGCGCCACCTCGGGCAGCACCGCGACTCCCGGCACCACGGGCACGACCGGCAGCACGGCGAGCGGCGGCAGCACCGATACCAAGCCGAGCTCCAGCGCCACCACGGGCAGCACGGGGAGCAGCACGATGGGCGCCAGCGGCACAGGTACCACCGGCAGCTCCGGCAGCACGATGGGCTCCGGCAGCACGATGGGCTCCGGCACCACCGGCAGCTCCGGCAGCACGATGGGCTCCGGCAGCACAATGGGCTCCGGCAGCACGATGGGCTCCAGCAGCACCGGCAGTTCCGGCAGCGCCATGGGTGCTTCGGGCTCCGGCACCCGCACGGCACGCGCCGACCGGAACTAACTCGGTCCGCATGGCTCCATCGGGCCCGTCTCCCGGGCCCGATGGAGACTCACAAGACAAGGCAACCTAGATGATGCGTTTCAAGGAAGAGCTGGCAACCGACGAGCGTGCGGAGTTTCACGGCGCAATCAGAAAAGTTCTGCTGTTGGTAGCAGTTGTTGTCGTGCTTGTCCTGTGGTCTCTGATAAAGGGGCCACTATCTCCTTCGTCTTCCCACACTACTCAGCCGTCCCAGTCGCCCGCGCCTTCCGCTTCCCGCCTCGTAGGGGCCAATTTCGGCGTCCACAAGCCGTCCCCTGAAGCGCGCAAAGTTGCCAACTGGGTGGTCCATTCCGGCGACCACAAGAACATGTCATTTGTCGTCGTCGACAAGAAGGACGCCAAGGTCTATGTCTTCAACCCCCGTGGCGAGTTGAAGGACGCTTCGGTGGCGCTTCTGGGTGCGGCCCATGGCGACGATTCGGCACCCGGCATCGGCGACAAGCCGCTGTCCCAGGTGCTGCCCGATGAAAAGACGACGCCTGCCGGCCGCTTCATCGCGGAATTGGGCATGAACACCAAGGGCGAGGATATTGTCTGGGTCGATTACGACGCGGCTGTGTCCATGCACAGGGTGCGCGCGAATGTGAAGGCCGAGCAGCGCCTTGAACGCCTGGCTTCTGCCACACCCGACGACAACCGCATCTCCTTCGGCTGCATCAACTTGCCGCCGCAGTTTTATGAAAACACGCTCAAGCCGACTGTGCAATTGACGGGAGCCGTTGTCTACGTGCTGCCCGAGACTCGCAGTCCGGGGGAAACGTTCGCCGCCTACTACGACGTCGAAACCCGCCTGAAGCTCGCACAGCGATGAGCTCGTTCACTGCTTTTGCCTTGCAGACGGCATCTCGGCCAGGGCGCGGCGTCGTGTATGTCGCCGGGGGCGACGCTGCGCGGACGCACAACAGCCTGTAACTTTTGCCCCGGAGGCGACGTCTTACACCAACTCATGGTGTGAACTGACGCGGTAATTTTGCCGAGCTTTTAGGCTTGATGCAGCTGGCGATTAGGCCGGCGATTTATCAAAGTACAAGGAGTCTCCATGAGTTCTACCCAGTTCAAAGGCGTGCTCGCCGGCTTGGCGGCCGTCGCGATTGCCGGTTCCGCCATCGCCCAAGGCAACCCGCCCAACCCGGCCGTAAAGGACGCGGCTACCGGCGCCGGACAGCAAAGCAGCCAGACCACCCCGATGGGCAGCACCGGCACTCCGACTGGCGGCAGCACGGCTGCTGGAACGGGGGCTGGTTCGACGACCGGCGGCACCGCTGCAGGTACCACAGGCAGCTCCGGCAGCAGCGGCACGAGCGCCGGCGCCACGGGCAGCTCGAGCGGCAGCTCCTCCATGGGTGCCAGCGGCTCGGCTTCCACCGACATGACGGCTTCCAGCGGCGCTTCGGGATCGGGCAGCCGCACTGCACGGGCCGACCGCAACTAAGCCATTCGCCCACACGCAAAAACCGGGCTCAAGGCCCGGTTTTTTTGCAACGCGTTTCAGAGCTTGCCAGCGGTTCTCAGCCACCATGCAGCCGCTGATGCGCCAGGTCGCGAATGTCGGACGCTGGACGATTCGCGAGCACGCTGACCGGGTTCGTAAAAAATGCGGCCAGGCTCGCTGGACAATGTTCGTGCATTTCTCGCATGGCGTGAAAGCCCGATACCTGTCTTTCTAGCGCGAGACCCGGCCGGCACGTGTCTAGTATGTGTAAACCCGAACAGCGGATGCGAAAGCAGTCTGCCTGATTGGCTGTAGGTCCCGGCGCACGGACTCGGCCGACAAGCCGAGTGTTGCTCTGCGCGCTCGCGTTAAAGCTCGAATCTGAGCGAGCTATCCAGGTAGTCGTGCAGGTGGACGATGGTTTGCTCTTCGGACGCCAGCACAACGGCGTACTGCGGAGCCTCATGGCTGCCCGGAATGCGCGTGGCCGGGCGCAATTCAAGGGCCACCTGGTGGTTGGTGCCGCGGACCGTCGACGTAGGAATGCCGAGCCAGCTGCCTGCCACGGGCCGGTGCACGTGCCCGAAAAAGAGATGCCGCACGCGGATTCGATGCGGCTCGATGGCCCCACGCAGGCAGCTCGTCTCGCGCAGGCCGATGGCGTCAATAGTCGCAATGCCCACCGGGAACGGCGGATGGTGCATGAACAGATACACGGGCAGATCGTGAGAGGCGAGCTCGGCGCCAAGCCACTGCGCTCTCTTCTCGCAGAACACGCCCCAGCTGACACCGGGCTCGTTGGTGTCCAGCCCTACGAACCGCATGCCGCTCGCACTGAAGGCGAACTGAACGTAGCCATGCGCGTCCGCTGCCGCTCCGGCAAATTTTTCGCTGAACGCGCCCCGATCGTCGTGGTTGCCCATCAGCAGGTGAACGGGCATCCGCAGGCGCGACAATTCCTCCATCAGCGCGCCGTAGGCGGCCGGCGCGCCGGCATGCGCCAGGTCGCCCGTCACCACCACGAACTGCGCATCCGCGTGTTCGGCATTGATGCTCTTCACGGCTTCACGCAGCCTGACTTGCGGGTCAAGTCCGTAGAGCTGGCCGCCGGGCTCGACGAGGTGGGGGTCTGTCAAGTGGATGAACTTCATGGCTTCAGGCTTTCGCAGCGATCAGCGCCTGCACGTCGCCCACCATCTTCGACAACACGGCCTGCGGCTGGTCCTTGCGGGCAACGACGCTTTGCAGATGATCGTTGATCACGTCGGTGATCTTGAGAGCGTTCTGCCCGGGGAACGCATACCAGCCGGTGATCACGTCTTGTTGGCGGATGGAGATCATGTGGTTGGGATTGGCGGCATAGAAGTCGGCCAGCATGTCCTTGCGTTGCGCGGGAATGGTGGTCCCGGGCATGTACCCGGTGGCCTTGACCATCAAGGTGCCGCCGACAGGACCCGTCGCGAACTTGATGAATTCCCAGGCTGCTTTCTGTTTGATCGGGTCCTTGGCAAACATCATGGCAGCATTGCCCCCTGCGGGCAGGCGTGCGTTGGTGGCCGACAGCGGGTAGCGCGCGCAAAGCACGGGGAATCGGCCGCCCACCTCCCGGTTGAAGCGTCCCAGTTGCGCAGTCGACTGCATGCACATGCCCATCCGGCCGGCGAAGAAATCCTGGAACATGGTCTCGGGCCGGATGTCGGGCATCTTTCCCTCGTCCACGAACCTGCGCAGCAGGGCTACCGACCGCTGCCCCGGCGCGTCGCCAAAGGCCACCTTGCTTTCATCGGCATTGAGCAGGCTACCGCCGTGGCTGAGGACCAGGCCTTGCCACGACCAGTTGCCGGTGATGGTCCAGTCAAAGAACATGCCCGTCCGGTTCTTCACGGGGTCCTGCATGGCAGCGCCCAGTTTCACTACTTCGTCCCAGGTCGAGGGGAGCTTGTCGGCGTTGCCACCGGCTTCCTTCACCATGTTGCCGTTGAAGTAGAGGATGGGGGTGGACATGGCAAAGCCTATGCCGGTCTGTTGCGCCCCCACCTGACCCAGCGACAGCAGCGAGGGCGAGTAGCCGAGTTCTTTGACCTGCGCATCGCCCTCCATGAACGGCTTGAGGTTGACCGGGATGCCGCGCTCCAGCAGGGTGCGCTGGCGGTTCAAGCCGTGAAAGGCTACGTCGGGCAGGCTGTTCGTGATGGAATCGCGCAAGTTGCGCTGCATCAGCTTCTCGTAGTCCTCCTCCGGGGCCCGGAATGTCACCCGGATGTTCGGATGCTTCGCAGTAAAGTCTCGCCCGATGGTTTCCATCAAGTCCTTGAATAGCACTGGGAAGGAGTAGGCCACTGTGAGATCGACCGGTGCGGTTTGTCCACGCACGACGGCGGGTGCAGCCAGGAAGGCCGAGGCTGCGGCGGCTTGCGCCACGAATCGACGGCGCGAAAGTTTCTGCGACATGGCATTTCTCCTGAGGATGTGTAGGTGGCGGTGGATGCTCAACTACTTGACTGCGGTCATGGTCACACCGGCGATGAACCAGCGTTGGGCGACAAGGAAGGCCAATACCAGGGGCGCGGTAACGACGGTTGCGGCTGCCATGAGCGCGCCGTAATTGGTTCCGGCTTCGGCGTTGTGGAAGAACACCACACCGAGCGGAGGTGTGGCCAGGGTTTCTGTCTGAATGACCAGAAGCGGCCAGAAGAAATCGTTCCAGTTCCAGACCAGCGACAACATGCCGAACGCCACCAAGGCCGGCATGGCGGTGGGCAGCATGATCCGCCAGACAATCGCGAACTCTCCCATGCCGTCCAGCCGCGCCGCGTTGATCAGGTCGTCCGGCACGGTCATGAAGAACTGCCGCATGAGGAAGATACCGAACACCGAGATGGTCGAGGGCAGGATGATTGCCGCATAGGTGTCCAGCAGACCCAGCTTCCACAGCCCGATGTACAGGGGCAACGCAGCGACCTGTGTCGGGACCAGCAGACCCAGCAGCACGAACAGGAAAGTCATGTTGCGCCCGCTCCAGCGCAGCTTGGCCAGTGCGTAGGCGCAGGGTAAGGCGACCAGGGCCTGTGCGGCGAAGATGCAGGCACCAACGAAGATGCCGTTGAAGATGAAGCGCAAAAGCGGTTGTTTGCTGAATGCCAGGGCATAGTTTTCCCAGGCGTGCCACTGTTGCGGGAAAAGGCTGAACTCAGGCGCAAATATCTCGCCTGGCGACTTCAGGCTGATAGAGACCATCAGCACGAAGGGCGCGAGCGACAGAAAGACTGCGATGCCGAGCATCAAGTGCCGGAACACCCGAAAGGCCGCTGACGACCCGCTGGTGCGTCGCGCAACGGGTGCTTCACCCATAGTGCGTCCTTTTCTCCAGGAGCTCGGTCTGCATCCAGGTGAGAAACAGCACCAGGCCCAGGAACACCGTTGTCAGTGCTGCCGCGTAGGCTGATCGCAGGAAGACGAAGCCCTCCTGATACATCTGGTGAAGCAGCACGCTCGTTGCCTTGTTGGGGCCGCCGTCCGTCAGAACCTGTACGGTGTCGAAAACCTGCAACGCACGGATCGACGTCACTGTGACGACGAACACGAGAGAGGGTCCCAGCATCGGCCAGGTGACCCGGCGCAGGCGCTCCCAGGCGCTGTCCGCCCCATCCACCGCCGCAGCCTCGTACAGGTCGGCCGGAATGGATTTCAGGCCGGCAATGAACAGCACCATGTTCAGGCCGACCGCTTGCCAAATGCCGATCGCGGCCAGCGAGAACAGTGCTGTCGCCGGATTCTTCAGCAGGTCGGTGGTTGGAAGGCCGACGGCGGCCAGCGACTGGTTGACGAGGCCTACCGTCGGGTGAAAAGCAAACTGGAACACCAGCGCCATGGCGATCAGGGTCGAGGTCACGGGCAGGAACAGCAGGGTGCGGTACAGTCCGCTAAGACCCCGGCCCGACTCGATCAGCAGGGCAAGGGCCAAACCGCCGAGAACCGAAACCGGGACGCTGACCGACACGTACAGCAGGGTGTTTTTAAGGCTGATCCAGAAGACCCGATCGCGCCCGAGCTCGATATAGTTGTCGAACGCGATCCACTTGAACGTGGGCGCCCCTAGCGCCCAGTCGGTAATGACAGCAGGAGCAGCGCCACCACCGGACCCAGCAGCATCAACCACATCAGGGCGATCGCCGGCCCCGCCAGCGCCCATCCGGCGAAGGCTTCCGACCATACGATGCGGCGACCCCGCACGCAAGCAGGCCTTGCCCGGAAGTCGCGCAGTGCAGCCTCAGCCATGTTGCAACTCGCGCGGCATTTCGGGCAGAACACGCGCCAAGCGCTTACCGTTCATCGCAAACACCAGCACGCGCTCAGCGGGTGCGCATAGCGTGACGGTGGTGCCCACGTGCAGTCCGGCGGCCAAGCTCGGAACGACCTTTGCGACGAGATGCGCGGTTGCGCCGTCAGCCTCCACGTGAACCAGCGTTTCGGCGCCTAGAAGCTCCAGATGGCGCACCCGCCCCACCACCCGGCAGCTGGCATCGTCGACGGGCGCAAGACCAGGGGCCAGGCTCCACCATTCGGGTCGCACCGCCACTTGCGCTTCGCCATCGTGTTCGGTGAAGATGGGCCAGTGGAAGGCAAGCACGCGCAGGCCGTTTTCGCCCCCGAAAGCCGGAAGGACGTTGATCTTCGGGGTGCCGAGGAACTCGGCCACGCGCAGATCGCTTGGGTCGTCATAGATCTGCTGGGGCGTGGCGACTTGCAAAATACCACCGTCCACCATCAAGGCCACCCTGTCCGACATCGTCATGGCTTCCACCTGATCGTGCGTGACGTAAATGAAGGTGGCGCCAAGCCGGCGGTGCAGCTCTGCGATTTCGGCGCGGGTCTGGGTGCGCAGCTTGGCATCCAGGTTGGACAGGGGCTCGTCCATGAGAAAAACCCGGGGACGGCGCACCAAAGCGCGACCCAAAGCCACCCGCTGGCGCTGGCCACCCGAAAGGTTGGCGGGCTTGCGCAGCAGCAGGGGCTTGAGCCCCAACGCCGCGGCCACCGCCTCTACTTCACCGGCAATTCGCTGCCTCACCGCACGCGTATGGGGCCACCAGCTCCCGAACAGTGGAAGTCGCTGGCCCCACGTAAGCCATCGCATCGTCAGCGGCAAGGCGATGTTCTGCGAAACCGTCATGTACGGATAGAGGGCGTAGCTTTGGAAAACCATCGCGACGTCACGCGCTTTGGGCGCCAGGTCATCGACCTGCTCACCGGCGATGGCGACCGAGCCGGCGTCCGCGAAGTCCAGCCCCGCGATGATCCGCAGCAGTGTGGTCTTCCCGCAGCCACTGGCGCCCACCAGGGTGAGAAACTCCCCTTCCTCGATATCCAGGCTGACACTTTTAAGCACGCGGGTCGCGCCGAACGACTTGCAAACGCCGGCGATGCTCACAGTGGCCATGAATGCTCCCATTGTTGGCAGGCGCGCGATTGCGCCGATGCGCTGATGCTCAGGCCGCCACATGACAGTTTCTTTAAGAGTTGTCACGGATACCGCAAAATATCGAATGCCGATGACCCTGGCTGCGGAAAGGCGCGCTTCATGCGGCGGCACAGATGGGGCATTTCTGCCGGCGCGCACCAATTGGGTTGGCGCGACCTGCCGTGCCGGGGCGCATTGCCAGGTTCGAAAGCGACTACGGTGTCCAGCTACGCCACCGGCGCGGGCGGCGGCTCCTTGAGCCCCTACGATTTCTTACTTTTCTTCGCCGGGTGCATGGGATAAACGTCTGCGGTAAGAGTGCTCTCGCCCAATTGACGCCGTACCGATGCAGAGTCAAAGACCACCAGCAGAGACTGCTGTTTGCTGCCGGCATCCTTGAACAGGGAAATTCCCTCGGCATGGTCGACACCGTTTCCGAACGGTACGTGCAGCACGGTTTCCAGTTCCTCCAACCGAACCACGCACTCCTTTGCAGCCGCCGCCCCTCCAGGCCAGCGCAACACCGTCACGGGGCCATCCAATTGCATGGTCGGGCCGGCAAGAACGAGGAGGTCGCGTCCTTGTCGACACAGATCTCGAATGCCCAGGCCACCCAGCTGCAAGAAGTGCTTGCGATAGGCCGCTTTCCAGGCCCGATGGGCTTTAACCTCAATATGCCCGGATCGCCCGGATCCTCTACGGGCTCGACCTCGATCACGACAGCCCAGCCCCGGAGCACCGGACCACGCAGCCCCAGAAATAACCGCTTGCCCCGGACGGCCAGGCCCTCGATGTCCAAGCCGTTGTCCTTGCCCGGAATGTCGAGAAACGGCGCAAGATGTTCATCATCGCGCAGAGCGTCGGTCAGGTCGTTGCCCTTGGCGGTGCCGTGAAGTTGTGCGGCCGAGCGCCTGCGCCCACCGATCCTGGAAGTTTTTGTGAGGAAGCTGAGTCCGTCCTTCTCCACCACGGGAACTCGGGCTAACAAATAGCGGTTGCCCTCCGGATTAATGGATGCAAGATGCTTGCGCGCCCCGTTGTCGCCATCATCGGAGGCAGGCGCCTTGCGCTTAAGGCTGTGCGAGCCTGTCAGCCAGAGATAGCCATCGTCGTGGTCGAGTCCTTCTATGTCCGCCTCTTCCAGCTTATCTGGGTCCGTCACCGGTACTGGCAGATGAAGGAAGTCGGCTAGGGCAAACTGCACATGCGCTCCGGCGGTTCTGCTGGTGCCGGAATTTTCGGCTTCAAACAGCGTCAGCCGTTCGATACTGACGGTTTCGTCATTCGCCACCCACAAGGTTGACCCCATCTGCAAGGCCACGGAGAGTCCGTCGCGCAACTCCTTGCCTTTGCCCAAGTCATCCCGAACGGGGTGGAATTCCAGCAGTACGATATTTGACGGGCTCATGCCACTGTACCAACACCCGCGCATACGCTGGGGTGCGCGCCGTGAATCAGGCGTTGATCAGAGCCCCCTAGCGGTTGCCGGTTTTTTTCTGCGCCATGCGTTGCTTGATCAGCTGGCGCGTGGAGCGCAATTCGGCGGCGAACATGCCCGGCGCATCGCCGGCTTTCTCGAGCTGGGCCAGGGCCTCGGTGTGACGCCCCTGGTCCGACAAGGCTTGCGCCAGGTTGTTGATGACGATCACCGATTGCGGGTGCTTCTGCTGCGCGGATCGCAGCACGGCTACCGCTTCGGCGAAAGCCCCCCGCGCGTGGTGCTGGTTCGCCAGGCCGATGGCGGCGGGCAGGTTGTCGGGCCAGCGCTTCAGGGCGGCGGCGTAGGCACTGGCCACCGCTTCGCCTCCCGCAGCACGAGACATCGCCAGCACAGCAGACATCCAGCCTTGCTCGGTGGCCGTCACCGGTATCCGGTCGGGCGGCGTCACGACCATGGCCCAGTAGCCGCTTTTCATCCATTCCCGTTCGAACGCGGTAAAAGGCATTTCCTGCCGGGGTTTCGTCCCCGACCGCAGATACAAGGTACCGGGTGCATAGTCGAAGCCGTTGACGACGGCATAGTGCCATTGCGTAAACAGGGGGCCTACATCCTGCAGGACGATGACTGGGTTTCCCGCGGCAACCTCGCGCAGCAAGTCGCCGTAGCGCGGGGCGAGCTGATAGGAGACGCGGCCATGGCGGCGAGGCGCTGCGAGCATCTCGATCTGCAGACTGCCCTGGCGCGCGGGCAGGAACACCTGGCTGACCAGCTCCCCGGGTGCGATTTTCACGCCAGTGTGGGACAGCACTGTTGCCAGCGCCGCGGGCCCGCACTGATAATCTTCCTGCGCAAAGAACGGGACGGCGGTCAATTCGACGGCCTGCCCGACTCCCTCGGGCCACCCCGTGCGAAGCCCGACGGTCTGCGGAACCAGCTGCGCGCAGCCGGACAGCACGGCCAGTAGCAGACAGCATAAAAAGCCCGCGCATCGGCGGGCATGAGGATGCAGGCTGCTCATGCCGCCGATCCGCGGCGCAGGTTCACTTGCGGAAGACGAAGTACCAGACAGCCGCCGCGATCACGACGACAGCCAGCCAGCCCCCGCTGCTCAGCGCGCCGGCAGGTGCCGTCTGCATGTCCTGGGCCAGGGTGCGGACTTCCTCGTCGGTCATCGCCGCCACACGCTCGCGGGCCATATCGGGGTTGATGCCCTGGGCTTGCAGCTGAGTAGCGGTTTCGGCGCGGCTGAGATAGCTCAGCACCATGCTCCGATCGGTCTGCGCGACGCCGGCGGCGGCCGCCTTTTCTGCGTCGATCATTGCGGCATTGGCGGTCTGGAACGACAGTGACAGCAGTGACACGACCAGGACCCGGCAGGTCATTTTTTTCATAGTTGAACTCATCATCAGCTCCTTGGATGGGGTTGGGGCATTGGGCGCCGGCGACAAGAACCGCGAATGGCGCGTCACCAATATACGCGCCCCCACGATGCTTGTGTGGTGTTTGCGACGGGCTGCGGTGGGCGTGACAAAAACGGGTACAAATCGTGGCGCGGTAGGGCATGCGCTCATTGAACGATGCTGGGATCCTTGCGGATGGTTTCGCGAGCCCGGTGCTCGTGGCGATCCAGCTTGCCAAGCGTGTGATCCAGCAGGTTCAGCAGCCGCTGGGTTGCGCCGCGAAATGCCTCGTCCTGGGTGGGTGCGTGGTGGTTGACCGCCAGGGGGGCGTGCCCGTTCAAGCGCGCCTCGAGCATGCAGCGTTTGTCCGCTGCGCCTTTCTTGCCGCTGTTCTCGTCGCTGAGCTGGACCTCGATGCGCGTGATTTCCTGGTTGAATCTGGCGAGCGCTTCATTGAGGTACTCGTGGGCCCAGCGCTCCAGAGTTTCCTTGTTCTCGATCCCGTTGCTGGTGTTCACTTGAATTTGCATGTGGTAGATCCTTTTCGTCGTCTGTTCAGTGTGGGGGTGCCTTGCACATGGCTGTGTAGGAGGAGCGCCAAGATCGTGTCGGACGATCCGCGCCAGCCTGTATGCTGGCATCTTGTCGGAGAACATGGAAAAAATGGCAGTGCTCGAAACCATCGAAACGCAGACCGGACCTCAGCCAGAGGCGACCATCATCGTGCTGCACGGCCTGGGCGCCGACGGCAATGACTTCGTTCCCATCGCACAGGAACTCGACCTCTCCGCCGCCGGGCCGGTACGCTTCGTGTTTCCGCACGCCCCGGTCATCCCGGTCACCATCAACAACGGCCAACGGATGCGGGCGTGGTACGACATCGTGGGCTCCGATCTGGTGCGGCGCGAGGACGAGGCCGGCCTGCGGATGTCTCTGGGCGATGTAGAAGACCTGCTCGCGCGCGAAAAAGCCCGGGGCATGGCGGCGGGCCGCATCGTGCTGGCCGGTTTCTCGCAAGGTTGCGCGATGGCCTTGCTCGCTGGGGTGCGGCACAGGGAGCGGCTTGCCGGTATCGCGGGACTGTCGGGCTACCTGCCGTTGGCCCACAGCACAGCCGCCGAACGCAGCGATGCCAATGCCCTGACGCCCATCTTCATGGGCCACGGGCAGTACGACAATGTCGTGCCTCTGGCCCGAGGCACGGCGTCACGCGGCGTGCTGAGCGAGCTGGGCTACCAGGTCGAATGGAACGCGTACCCGATCGCGCATTCGGTGTGCATGGAAGAAATTGCCGATCTCAACCGCTGGCTGTTGAAGGTGTTGGCGAGGGCCTGAAGGGCCACCAGTCGGCCGCAGTCAGACTTCGCCGCCGAAGCGCTTGATAAGGTGGCGACGTATTTGTCGGCCAGCTATTTCGAAACTCGCCTTCCACCACAGGCGCGACCACCATCGCATGAGGCCGGGCAGCCTGGTGCTTGCGACCTGATGTCGGCTTGTTCTCCAGCGGCAGCCGCCCAGGTTGCCTGCCTGGATTGCTTTATCCCGGCTCAATGCACGAAATCTTGAGCCGTGCTACCGTCCGCTCCGTTACATTGACACCAAGGGCTTTCGTTACATGAGCGACCTGCAGGCGCGCCTTGCAACCATTCCGCCGGAACGGCTGAAGGGGATACGCCGCGGCCTCGAAAAGGAAAGCCTGCGCGCGACTCCTGAAGGCGGCCTGGCGATGACGCCGCACCCGCTCGCCCTCGGCTCCGCGCTCACCCATCCACACATCACGACGGATTACAGCGAGGCGCAGCTGGAGCTGATCACCGGGGTCCATGCCACGCCCGAAACCTGCCTGGAAGAGCTGCTGCAAGTGCACCAGTTCGCCTACCGCGCGCTGGCCGACGAGATGCTGTGGGTGTCCAGCATGCCGTGCAACCTGCCGGCCGACGAAAACATTCCCATCGGCCGTTACGGATCTTCCAATGTGGGCCGGGCCAAGAGCGTCTATCGAATGGGCCTGGCGCACCGGTATGGCCGGCGCATGCAGACCATCTCGGGTATCCACTACAACTGGTCGATGCCCGACGTTTCCAGCGAGCAGTACTTTGGGCTGATTCGCAATTTCCGCCGCCACGCCTTCTTGCTGCTTTACCTGTTCGGTGCGTCGCCCGCGGTGTGTTCGAGCTTCGTGGCGGGCCGCCAGCATGAGCTGCAGCCGCTGGCCGGCGCCACAATGTACATGCCGTACGGCACGTCACTGCGCATGGGGCGCCTGGGCTACCAGAGCGAGGCGCAAGGCAGCCTCGCGGTCAGCTACAACGGCCTGGATGGCTACGCCGCTTCCCTCCAGGAAGCCTTGACCAAGGCCTATCCCGCCTACGAGTCGGTGGGCATCATGAATCCGGGCGGCGAATACAACCAGCTGGCGACGAGCCTGCTGCAGATAGAAAACGAGTTCTACGGGACCATCCGGCCCAAGCGGGTCATCCGGCCGGGCGAGCGTCCCCTGCACGCATTACGCGAACGCGGCGTCGAGTACGTCGAGGTGCGCCTGCTGGATCTCAATCCGTTCGTGCCGATCGGCATCACGGCACAGAATGTCCGCTTCCTCGATGTGTTCCTGCTGCACTGCCTGCTGTCGGACAGTGCGCCTGATACGCCCCAGGAGATCGCGGCGCTGGGCCGCAATCAGCACAAGACGGCGGCATTCGGCCGGCAGCCCGGCCTCGTGCTGGAGCGCGGCCAGAACGAGGTGGAGTTGACGCAGTGGGGGTTCCAGCTGCTCCAGGCTTTCGCGCCCATCGCGGCCTTGCTGGATGCCACGCACCGCAGCACCGACTACTCAGACGCGCTGCGGGCGGCGCAGGCCCTGCTGAACGAGCCTGACCTGCTGCCCTCGGCGCGTGTGCTGGCCGTGATGGAGCAGACTTTCGACAACTCATTCATCGGGCTCACGACCGCGCAATCCCGGCAGGCCAAGGCCAAGCTCCTGGCGTTGCCGTTCAGCGCGTCGCAACAGGCGAAGTTCGGCGCATTGAGCGAGCAGTCGGTGCGCGACCAGCGGGCGATCGAAGCCGCCGACACGATGCCGTTCGAAGCATACCGCCAGCAATACGTGTCGCCCGAGCGGTTGGGCCTGAGCAAGGTTGCGCTCGCGCCGGCCCTGGCGGCGGTCTGAGCTGGCCGCACAAAGCCGGCCGAAGCGGTACAATCAGCACTTCGATTGCGCAGGCGATCGAGCGCGCTCAACTAAAAATTCTCTACTCCAGGCGCGCCAGATCCCCACTGCGCCCGCGTCTCCCAGGCATCCCAAAGCCTTGCACCGGCCCCAGCAAGCCGGTCTTCCTCAAGACGCAGTCCCGGCCCTCCGCACGAGGTATGCCGCCGGGATCGAAATGCGCCGGCCCGCTTGTGCGGGCCTTCACGAACTTTATTGCGGCCGCAGTGTTGCGGCGCAGGACGCTCTCTCGGAAAATATGAATCCAAAAGATAACATCACGGTAGGAAAATACCTGATCTCGCCCTTGACCCAATTGCTCGCCAACGGATGGTATGCATGCTCGGTTTCCATCCGCTCCGGCTCCGGCAGCGGCACGCATGACCGCGTGTTGCGCCTCACCCGCCTGTTCCAGAACCAGGTCGCGGCCGTGCGCTACGCCACGGCTGAAGGTTTGCAGTGGATCGGCCACCGCACTCACGCAACAGAGGGCGCCGCCCGCGCCGCGATCTAATTACTTGCACAGGAGACGCTTACCATGGCCAAGGAAGAACTGATCGAGATGAAGGGGCACGTGGACGAAGTGCTGCCGGACTCGCGCTTTCGTGTGACGCTGGAGAACGGTCATCAGGTCATCTGCTATACCGGCGGCAAGATGCGCAAGCACCATATCCGCATCATCGCCGGCGATAACGTGTCGCTTGAAATGTCGCCTTACGACCTGACCAAGGGCCGCATCACGTTCCGCCACATCGCCGGCCGCAGCGGTCCCCCGCCAGCCCGCCGCTGAGATGCGGCAAGCTGAACAGAGATACGGGCTCCCGTCCTACAGAAGGCGGTCGTCTTCTGGGCGAAGGTAACCGTTGAGTAGATTCACGCGTTTACCTGGAGTCACATATATGAACCCACCGACCTTTTCCGTCCGCCTTGTAGCGATGGCCATTGCCTCGCTTCTCATCGCGGGGCCCACTCTCGCCAAGGACAACGATGAGGGCCACGGCAAGGGCGGCAAGCATTCGAACAAGCACGAGGCCAAGGCAGACAAGCAAGCTGCCAAGCAGCACTCAAAGGCCGAGAAGCACGCCGAGAAGCGGGAGCGCAAGGAAATCAAGGCGGGCACCTACTTCAACGAGCAGCATCGCATCCAAGCCCGTCAATACTACGTGCAGCAGTACGGCGACGGCCAGCGTTGCCCGCCGGGCCTGGAAAAGAAGCACAACGGCTGCATGCCCCCGGGCCAGGCCCATTGGGATGTCGGCCAGCCATTGCCGCGCGGCGTGCCGGTCTATGCCGTACCCCAGCCCGTGCTGGTCCATCTGCCACCCGCGCCGTACGGCTACCGCTATGCCCGCATAGGCAACGACATCGTGCTGGTCCAGCAGCAAAACAACCTCATCGTCGATATCATCGTTGGCTTGCTGAGCTAGTCACGCGCGCCCGGTTGCTGGGCCGATTTACTTGGTCTTGGGCTTTCCGCGCGGGATCACCGACGTGATGGGTGGGGTGGGGCGGTCGGACGTTCCCGGCTTGGGCGGCGAATTGTCCTTCTTGGGCTTCTTCGCCATCTTGTTGCTGCGCTGGTCGCCTTTGGCCATGATTCCTCCGAATAAATTGGTATGGCCCGAATGGTACCAATCCTCTTGACGACCGCGCCGCTAGTCCAGGGGCGCCGGTTCGGTCCGTCGGAACATGGTCTGGGTCTTTTCCATGGCCGTCTTCGACTGCTGACCCTGGGCCAAGCGCTTCAGTTCCTGGTCCCGCGCGGCGAACAATGCTTCGAGGTCGACTTTGGCATTGTTGACTACCGTGGCGGGCGAGGGCTGCCGAACCGGCGCCGCCGCAGCATCCAGATGAGCCGGCGTGGCGGGTGCCTGCGTAGCCGTGGTCCAGCTTCGCTGATTCATCGCAGGACATACCGATTCGTCCGGCAGGGCGAACTGCCATGAGATGCCCATCAGCCAGGTCCCCGCCTTCGGGTCGGAGTCGATGAGGCGCCCGGTGAAGCTCTGTTGCAGTGCCACGCTGTGCAGCAACAGGTCGGGCACCCATTGCTTGATCAGGATCCGGCAGTGGATGCCCCTCAGGCCGGCGCGAGATGTGCTCGCCAGGGTTTCCGCCCCAAGCCAGGTAGAAGGAATGCCGTGGAAGTTGAGGGTGTCGCGAAGCGCGACGCGCACCAACTCACGCCGGCCGAGAGACGGATCTGGGGCGGGGGCCGCCGTAAAAAGCTTGGAGAAGAAACCCATCTTGTGCTCCCGGTCTTCAATATCGGGCCTCATAGTAACAAAATGTTTACGCCGAGAGCAAGCCCGGCACTACCCTGCTGTGGTGCAATGGCACTGAATGAGCCAAGAACTCAATTTGTTTGAGGTTTCGCCACGCGACCTTTTTCCCTATCGGCGGGGAAACGTGGGCGTCGACTACGTCCACCGGTTCGACTCGGGCCGGCCCGGTCCTCACCTCTTGGTCAACGCGCTCACCCACGGCAATGAGTTCTGCGGCATGGTGGCGGCAACCCACCTCCTGGACAACGAGGTTCGACCGGGCATCGGCACCCTGACGGTGAGTTTTGCCAATGTGCAGGCGTACGAGTCATTCGACGCCGCGCAGCCCTACGACAGCAGGCAGCTCGTCCACAACCTGAACCGTATCTGGTCGGACGATTGGCTCGAAGGCCCGCGCGACAGCCCGGAGCTCAGCCGCGCCCGCGCCTTGCGGCCGGTCGTCGCAGCGGCCGACCACATTCTCGACATTCACTCCACGAGCCAGCCGGCGGCGCCATTCTGGGTCTACCCCGATTCCGGGGGCAATGCGCAGGCGGCGCAGGCGATCGGGCGCCCCGCGATCCACCTCGTCATGCCCGATGGAATGACCACCGGAACGCCGCTGATCCAGCATGGCCGCCATGGCAGCGACGACGCAACGGGTGTGGCGCTGGTGGTCGAGTGCGGGCAGCACTTTCTGAAAGCCAGCGCCGATCTGGCCGTCGATGTGGCCCTGGATTTCCTGGGGCATTTCGGCCTGATCGAGCGGCAGCCGGGCACACCGGTCACGCAGCGTCGCTTTGAATTGCTGGAAACGCCGGTGATCAAGACCGGGGCCATGCGTTTCGTCCGGCCGCTGGTCGGCATGGAGACGTTCGGCAAAGGCGAGCTGATAGCCACCGACGGGCCCGACGAAATCCGTTCCCCCTGCGAGGGGTGCACCGTTTTCATGCCGGCCAAGCAGGCCATCGTCGGCCGCGAGCTGGCTTACCTTACACGGCCCCTGTGAATGTGGAGGCGGGCTGACGCGTACGGTCGGTCACATCGATGCCCTGTACGAAGATGCCGGTCACGTAGCCATCCGGGTTCTTGATCGGGTGGTAGACGAAGTCGACATAGCGCTCGACCAGCGGTCCACCGGGCAAGGCCCGAAAAGCGTATTTGCGGCTGTGTGCCTCATAGGGCTGGCCGGTCTGGTAGACCTGATCCAGCAGCGCCACATAACCCTGTGCAACCGCTTCGGGCAAGGCTTCGGCCACCGTCTTGCCCACCACCTCGCGTTCGCCGATCAGGCGTGTATAGGCGGGGTTGACCAGCTCGAAACGATGTTCGGCGCCGCGCAACATGGCCATGAACGCCGGCGCCTGCTCGAACAGCTGCGCGAACTGCTCACGCTCATACGCCAAGCGGCGCCGCGAAACCACCGCCTCGGTGGTTTCGGTGCACACGACCAGCACCCCGCCCACGCCGGTGGGCGAGCCGGGATCGTCGATGGGCCCGTAGCTGTAGGTCCAATACACGTCGTCGCGCTTGCCGTTTCGCGTGATTGGCACCAGCGCGTTCTCGTGCCAGGTGCAGCCGCGGCCGCTCATCACCTGCTCGATCTGCGGCCCGATGATCGGCCAGATCTCGTCCCAGCAGGCGCGGCCCTCCTGTCCCAGCGCCGACGGATGGCGCTCGGGCCCGATCGACTGACGGTAGGCATCGTTATAGAATTGAATCAGCTGCGGACCCCACCAGATGAACATGGGATGGCCGGTCGACAGCAGCAGCCGCACGGCCGTTTTCAAGGCTTTGCGGCCAGTTCTCGGGCGGCCCGATCGGCGTCAGCCGCCAGTCGCGGATGCGCATCAGCGCTCCCATCTCGCCGCCGCCGGCCAGGAAGTCGGTGGGGCTCCTGCGTACAGTCGAAAGCATTTGATACACCTGTGATCGGGTCATGGGTAACTGCTTTCGATCCACTAGTCCTCCAGCAGCCGAACCTTCACACTTTTACCTTTGACGCGGCGATTGTTGAGCCTTCCCGCCGCCTCGTGCGCGACGGCCCGCTCCACCGCCACGTAGGTCGAGAATTCATTGACGTCGATCTTCCCGATCTGCCCGCGCGCGTAGCCCAGGTCGGCCGTGAGCGCCCCCAGCACGTCGCCGGGCCTGATTTTTTCTTTCCGGCCGCCCTGGATGTGCAGCGTGACCATCGGCGGCATGAGCGAGCCCTTGCCATCCGTCTTGAGCTCATCGAGACGGTGCCATTCGGATTCTCGCCCCTGCAACTGCTCGATCTTCCCGACCGACCCCATCTCGTCCATGCTCACCAGGTTGAGCACCAGACCGGTTTCGCCCGCGCGTGCGGTTCGCCCGATGCGGTGGATGTGGATTTCAGGATCGGGTGTCACTTCCACGTTGACCACGGCGGCGAGATTGGCGATGTCCAATCCGCGCGCCGCCACATCGGTGGCAACCAGCACCGAGCAGCTGCGGTTGGCGAAGCGCACCAGCACCTGGTCGCGTTCGCGTTGTTCCAGCTCGCCGTACAGCGCCAGCGCGCTGAAGCCTTCGGCCTTGAGCGCATCCACGAGCCGCTTGCATCGGGCCTTGGTATTGCAAAAGGCCAATGTGCTGTCGGGCCGGAAGTGATTCAACAGCAGGCTCACGGCGCCGACGCGATCCGTATCGGGCACCTCGTACCAGCGCTGCTCGATCTGCCCACCCCCGTGCTGCGCTTGGACCTTCACCGTCACCGGCGCGCGCATGAACCGGGCGGCCAGCGCTACGATGCCTTCGGGATAGGTCGCCGAGAACAAGAGTGTCTGGCGTGCGCCGGGGCACTGGCGCGCAACGGTCACGATGTCGGCCAGGAATCCCATGTCGAGCATGCGGTCCGCCTCGTCCAGAACCAGCGTGTTCAGCGCATCGAGTTTCAGGCTTTCGCGCGCCAGGTGATCCATCACCCGGCCGGGCGTGCCCACCACGACGTGCGCGCCGTGTTCCAGGGTGGCCAGCTGGCCCCGCAGCGGCACCCCGCCGCAGAGGGTGACGACCTTGACGTTGTCCTCGGCGCGGGCCAGCCGGCGGATTTCGGCGGTGACCTGGTCGGCCAGTTCCCGTGCCGGGCACAGCACCAGCGCCTGTACCGCGAAGCGGCGCGCATTCAGGTTGGCCAGCAGTGCCAGGGCGAAAGCCGCGGTCTTGCCGCTGCCGGTCTTGGCCTGGCCAATGATGTCCTTGCCCAGCAGCGCCGGCGGAAGGCTGGCGGCCTGAATCGGCGTCATCTCGTGGTAGCCCAGGCGCTCGAGATTGGCCAGGGTCGCGGGATTCAGTGGCAGGGTGCCGAAGATGGTGCTCATACCCGGACGATTAGAACAGCTCGCGATAAACTCCGGCCCATGAATCGACCGGTTTCAACCTTGTTGTGCTTGCTGGGAATATCGCTGTCCGCGTCTGCGCAGCAGCGGGCCCCCGCTTTCGATGACCCCTTCGAACAGGTCACCTCGGCTCTGTCCCGGTGCCCGGTGCCCCAAGCTGCGGCCATGTCGCAGGCCGAAGTGGCGGCACTGGCCCATGTGCGCTCGCACCATGGCACCAGCTGCTACCGGTCGGGACGGTGCCGCCTGCCCAACTCGTACCTGTACGACAAGGAAATCGTTCCCCGCGCGGCGCAATACCTGCGATTAGACGGCCGCTTCGACGACACCAGCGTCTGGATCCTGGGCGAGCGGCGGCTGATCACGCTGATGGGCTGCGTGCAGTCGAAGGAGCAGGCCGAAGCGATGGAAAAAGCCGTGCTGTTGGTCGACGATGTGATGGGGGTCGTCAACTACCTGATGGTAGGCACCCAGGGCAAGCCGGCCTATCCCAGCGCGGCGAGCGCCAGCAGGAAATAAGTCGGCTCATCCGCAGCCGTCCGCCGCGGCCCTCTTGAAGACCTGCCCCTGTGCCAGCGTCAGCGGCCCGCCTGCCGCGGTGATGCGCAACCCGTCCCCGGCCACCTCCAGTACCAGTTCTCCGGCACGGCCGCCCAGCACGCGCAGCGTCGCACCTTCGAGCCGTCCTTCGATCTTGCGGCTGCGCTGGCGGTGGGCGAGCGTGCCTTCGATTTCCTGGTAGCGCTGCGACAGCTGCAGGCGGGTGCCCGTCAGCAAGCCAGCGCCGCACCACAAGCCGTCGACCTTGGCAGGCACCAGCCAGAGGTGCACCTTGCTGGATTTCTCCAGTCCCACCTTCTTGTCCGGCGCCACAACCATGGTGGTCTGGTCGGGCTTCCAGTCACCCATGTCCCAGTCATGGGACACCAGCCGCGTGCCGGGCTTGAGGGACAACAGTGCCGGGCGCAACTGCAGGTTCACGTCCGGCAGCAGGTACATGGTGATCACCGTGGCCGGCGCCAGATCGGTCTTGAACAGGTCTTGCTCGCGAAACGACACACGCCCGGCAACCCCCGCCGCCTGCGCGTTGCTGATGCTCTGCCGTACGAGGTCGGGCACGATCTCCACGCCCAGGCCGGTGGCGCCGAATCGCTTCGCCGCCAGGATGACGATGCGTCCGTCGCCCGAGCCCAGGTCGATGACATGGTCGCCGGGCCCTACCTGGGCGGCGCGCAGCATCTCGAGCGTGACATTGTCGGGCGTCGTGACGAACGGCACATCCTCCCCGGCCCGGGACAGCCCGACGCAAAGTGCCGATAGCCCAAGCGCGGCAATGGCGCGCCACGGGATCGAGAGAAGGCAGAAGTCCATGGCCAAAAATAGCACAGACAGCACACCGACAGCGCCCTGTCAGCACCGTGCAATGCGATGGGCCGCAGAATCCATCGATGGCAAGACGCACCGGCACATCGGGATGGGCCAAAGTATTCCAGCGCGGCTGGGCGCAGATGGCGCGCGGCACCATCCGGGCCCGCATGCCGCCCGCGGGCGACGGCGACTGGATCGCAGGCATCGCCATGGGCACGGCCGGTGCGCGGCGATACCGACTCTACCGCCCGCCCGACATGAAATTCGGCGAGCGCCTGCCGCTGGTGGTGATGCTGCACGGCTGCGGGCAGGATGCGAAGAGCTTCGCGCAATCGACGCGCATGAATCGCATTGCCGCGCGCGAGCGCTTCATGGTGCTGTATCCCGAGCAGGACCGCCTGGCCAATCCCCAAGGCTGCTGGAACTGGTTCGACACCCGCTCCGGGCGCGCCTACGCCGAAGTCGAGCTCATCATGAAAGCCGTGGACCAGGTGTGCCTTCTTTACATGGTGGACCGCACCCGCATCGCGGTGGCCGGGCTCTCCGCGGGCGCCAGCATGGCCGCACTGCTGGTGACGCGCCATCCAGCGCGCTTCAAGGCGGTGATGATGCATTCGGGCATTGCACCGGGGGCCGCGCACTCGGGCATGTCCGCCGTGGGCGCCATGCACGGGGTGCGCCAGGCCAAGCCCCTGGCCGCCACGCCCGCCGTTATGGCGGCGCTATGGCCTGCGTTGCTGGTGATCCACGGCGGCGTGGATGCGGTTGTATCGGCCAGCAACGGCCGGGCCGCGGCCCGGGTG